>JARHYC010000030.1 GCA_029264955.1 Faecalibacterium sp.
GTAACCACGGTAGCCCATGCGGATGATAACAAATTCAACGCCGGACTCCTTGACTTCTTTCCAGTTGATATTGGGCTGATATTTGGAAACATCGATACCTAGTACCTTATTGCCGCTTGTATCGCTGGTACTCAGCACGATTTGAATGGCTCCCGGCAACAGGAACGGCACACCTTCCACCTTGCTGCCCGACGCATCGAACAATGCATAAGATTCTACTGGAACCGGAGTCGGCTCTGGCGTAGCTGTGGGTGTTGCCGTGGGTGTAGCGGTCGGGGTTGCAGTAGGGGTAGCGGTAGGGGAGGCCGTCGGCGTTTCCACAGGCTCTTCCGTTTCCGGAACTTCCGGCTGCTCTACCGGAGGCGTTTCGGGTTCAACCGGCGGTGTTTCCGGCTCTACCGGAGGCGTTTCTGGAGCTGGCGGAGTGGTTTCGCCGCCTTCTCCTTCCGTACCATTTTCTGTTTCATCTACGCCTTCTGCTGCCAACATCATTATTCCCATTGGCTTGGGGGTTGCACGCAACGGATTGATCCTTGTGCGAACCTTAGCCGCACTTAAACCGGTAGCTTCTGCCGCAACGCCGGCTGCAGCTTCGCTCTGCAGATACTGATCTGCATTTTTATCAAAAACAGCCCTATCCAAGACCTGAACCTGTTTGCCGTCTGCCTTGGGGTCTGCACCGGTTACTTTTCTCGTTTCGATACGGTAAGGCATCTTTGTGGTGCCATCGGCTGCATACAAATATTTTGCATCGCCGCCAGGCATACTCCAACATTGGGTTTCACTTAGTAAATAGCCCCAGCCGGATTCTGTCTTTTGTGGGGGAGCCACAACAACTTCCTCACCTGCAGGGTTCTGGACAGCCTGATCTTCTTTTGCGTCAGCTGCAGTCTCCTGCTTTGCGGTCGTATTGTCTTTCTTATAATCAACGTGCTCTTTCACGGTGACATACTGGGTTTTGGGCATTGTATACTGACCGTCCGAACACTTCAGCGAAATCGCATACTTACCCGGATTTAGATTTTCGATTTTCAGCTTGCCAGTCTTTGGGTCCACATCATACGAAGTGTTCGCGTTCAGCTCGCTGGCAGGATTATCATGCTTATTTTCCTTCTGCTTGATTTCAGTCAACTCTGCACAGGTCAGCACAACCTGAATCGGAACATCCTTCAGCAGTTCGGTTTTGCGCGTTACTGTATTGGTAGCATACACTTCTATGTACAGGTTTTGCTGCCGTGCACTCAAATCGATAGCCACTTTATAGCTGGCCTTTTTCTGCACGGGGCTAATCCCGCTATCCGTCCAGTTCAACTTCAGCCAACCCTCATCCAAATGCTCCTGCATCTGAACTGGCGTTGCGGTAGGCGTAGGCGTTGCGGTTGCCTTTGGTGCCAGTGCCTGCACTGCTGCACCCGCAGTCGTTGTTAGTACAGTACCTGTAATGGTGACCGCCAAAAGTGCCGAAACGCCTACTTTCCAAATCGGCCAGCGCGCAAAGCGCCCTGTCGAAAAATATTGTGCTAAATTTTTTTTCACGATATCCTCCAAATTCTCTATCCGCATCTTGAAAGGGTACATTACGCCCTATTATGCACTATAAAAATTATAACAATCCTACGGTGTAAAATCCAGATGTTTCTTGTTTTTCTCAAAAGTTTCATACTTCCTGAAAAGCTGTTGATTCGTGTCGAATCGTGTCTGAACAGTTCATTTTCTGCAATTTTGTCCCTCCTCCCTCTTGCTGTCTTGACACCTCCGTGTTATCATATCGTTTGGAGTTTTCATTGAGAGGAGTACATCATGGAAAAATTGAAACAATTTCTGCATCGTAAAAACGTTGTCATTTCTGCACAGCGCTACTTTATTGATGCAATGAGTGCCATGGCACAGGGGCTTTTCGCCAGCCTGCTGATTGGTACCATTATCAAAACCGCCGGTGAACAGTTTGATCTTGCCATGCTCGTTGAAATCGGCAAGTATGCACAGAGCATGAGCGGCCCTGCTATGGCTTGCGCAATCGGTTATGCACTGTCCGCTCCCCCGCTGGTACTGTTCAGCCTGATTACGGTTGGGCACACTGCTAATGCGCTAGGTGGAACTGGTGGCCCCCTGGCAGTTTTACTGATTGCGATTGTCGCAGCGGAGCTGGGCAAGATCGTCAGCAAGGAAACCAAGGTTGACATTCTGGTCACCCCGCTGGTCACCATCATCTGCGGCGTTGGTCTTTCCTATCTGATTGCTGCTCCCATCGGTTCTGCAGCAGATAGCGTCGGTACTTTGATTTGCTGGGCTACCGAGCAAGCCCCCTTCCTGATGGGCGTTGTGATTGCTGTTGTTATGGGTATGGCACTGACGCTGCCCATTTCTTCTGCTGCAATTTGTCACGCACTGGGTCTGACCGGTCTGGCTGGCGGTGCTGCGGTTGCCGGTTGTTGTGCGCAGATGATTGGTTTTGCCGCTATGAGCTATAAGGAAAACGGCGTTGGCGGCCTGGTCAGCCAAGGTCTGGGAACCAGTATGCTGCAGATGGGCAACATCATTAAGAACCCCCGCATCTGGATTGCACCGACACTGGCCAGTGCCATCACCGGTCCTCTGGCCACCTGTGTATTCCGTATGCAGATGAACGGCGCTGCTATTGCTTCCGGCATGGGTACCTGCGGTCTGGTTGGTCAGATTGGCGTTTACACTGGCTGGCTGAATGACATCGCTGCCGGCACCAAGGCAGCAATCACCGGCCTAGACTGGCTGGGTATGCTTCTGATTTGCTTTGTCCTGCCTGCTGTTCTGAGCATCATTTTTTGCCAAATCGAGCGCAAGCTGGGCTGGATTAAGGAAGACGATCTGAAACTGCAGTAATTGTATTTTCACATCAATACAAAAAAGGAGAACGAATACGGATTCGTCCTCCTTTTTTATTTCTTTTTCTGCAGTGCGACCGCGTACATATCCTGTTCTCTGTGCCTCTGTTCCACCAAATCTTTCGGATAAGGGCAGCAGCCATGATTTTCCCATGGGTCATTGAACCAGTAATTTTCCTCGTCATAGCCCACTAACAAAAGACAATGCTCGTGGTCTTTCCACACAAAAGGTGTGCCATCCGGCAAGATCCAGCGGCTGACCGTTTCACTCGGCTCAAAATTCAGGGTAGCCCAAAATATCACAGGCATCCCCTGATCGATGTATTCCTCACACAGTTGTTGGGCTGTTTTTCCGGTCTCATTCACCACCGTGTAATCGTCCTGCTTACCGTATGCTGCCAATACACTTTGGATGGCATTTACAATACAGGGCGCATAACAGCCCCAGCCTGTGCGATCACGCGGTTCATTGATGTAATAATTCGCCGGGTTGGGCGCTATCATAGTAGTACCCTCTCCCTTAGACCAGCCACGGGGTAAATGCTCATCAATAAAGGTATCCGGGTCCATTTCGATACCCAAATATTGGAGCAGCATTACCGTAGAAACACTCTCACATCCATAAACCCATTGCTCTGTTTGGTCGATATACGGAACTTGCAAAATATGTGGCATCTTTTCGACTCCTTTCATGGTAAAGGCCGCCCACCTGTGGTATACTTTTTGCAACAAAGATTATTTTCCCAGCCGAAAGGAGACTCAATATGAAAAGGATTATCATTGGCATCGCCGGTGGAAGCGGCAGCGGCAAAACGACACTTGCAAATCGGCTGAAAGAACAGTTTGCCCCCAACGAAACCCTGCTGATTTCCCATGACAGCTACTACAAGCAGCACGATGATCTGACCTATGAGGAACGCACGCAGCTAAACTATGATCATCCCGATGCTTTCGATACGGATCTGATGATCCAGCAGCTGACCGACCTGCGCAACGGTATCGCTGTGGAATGCCCTACTTATGATTATACCGTACATAATCGCTCTGAGGCAACTGTCCATTGTGAGCCTGCCCCTGTCATCATCGTAGAAGGTTTTCTTTTGTTTGTAGACCCCCGTCTGGCAGATATGTTTGACTTCCGCATCTTTGTAGACACAGATGCCGACGTTCGTATTCTGCGTCGCATCCTGCGTGATGTAAACGAGCGCGGTCGTACTTTGGACAGTGTCATTACCCAGTATCTGACCACCGTAAAGCCCATGCACGAGGCTTTTGTAGAACCTTCAAAGCGCAAGGCAAATCTGATTGTACCGGAAGGCGGCAAAAATGCTGCTGCGCTGGAAATGCTGGTACGCTACATCGAAAACCACCTGCGTAACAACGCCTGATGCATTTTTAACGCGAAACTCGAACGAATGCCGCACTAAATAAAAAGTGCCCCACTGTAGACACAGCGGGGCACTTTTTATTTAGTCGTTGCTTGTGGGGTCCATTGCATCACGCAATGCATCGCCAATGAAGTTGATGGAGATGACAATCAGAATCAGCACCAGTCCGGGCGGAATCCACAGCCAAGGCTTGCCTGTCAAAATGCTCAGGCTCTGGGCGCCGTTCAACATATTGCCCAGGCTGGGCTGCGGCGCACGAATGCCCTGACCCAAAAAGGAAAGGGCGGCTTCGTCCAGAATAGAAAGCGCTGTCACGTTGGTAGCGTACACCAAAACGGGGGCCAGCGTGTTGGGCAGAATTTCCGACAGCAGGATATGGCGTTTGGGCATACCGGCTACCACATTGCTCTTTACAAAGTTGGTTTCCCGCAAGCTGAGCACATTGCCACGCACCAGACGTGCTGCACTGGGCCAGTCCACAAATACCAAAATACCGATGATCGTACCCAGACCCGGTTCAAACACGGTAGCAGCTACCAGAACCAGCAAGATATATGGAAAACTCATTACCATATCTGTAACGCGCATGACCAGCATATCCACAAAGCCGCCGAAATAGCCGGAAATCAAGCCCAATACCACACCCAAGGTAGTAGACGCTACTGCTGTTACCACGCCAACCAACAAGCTAATCCGTGTTGCATACAGCAATCGGGACAAAACATCACGACCGACTTGGTCTGTACCAAGCCAGTGCTGTGCACTGGGTGGTGCAGAAAATTGTGGCGTAATCGCCGTAGGGTCATAGGGGGTGATCACAGGAGCCAGCAAAGCCAGCAGCGTGATTACTGCCAGAACAATCATGCTGGCAATTGCCAGCTTGTGGCGTCGGAAACGACGCCACACTGTCTGCACATAAGTTTCGCTGGGCGGTATGGTAGAATCCTCCATGGCGCGCTGGGCGGCTTTTTGCTCCTCGGTGCGGGCAAAGCGATTCAAATTCCAAATCATTCGTTTTCCCCCTTACTGCAAATGGATGGTGGGGTCAGCCACCGCATAGAGAATATCGGTCAACAGGTTGCCCAGCAGTACAACAACCGCCGAGAACAAGCACACGCCCATAATTACCGGATAATCTCGGCTGGAAATGGCGTTCATCGTCATCAGACCCAGGCCCGGCCAGCTGAACACCTGCTCTACGATAATAGAACCGCCAAACAGCATAGGAATCTCAGTACCAATAACGGTAATCACCGTCAGCAGCGCATTACGCAGGGCGTGCTTGTTGATAACCTTGAAGCGTCCAATTCCCTTAGCGCGTGCAGTGCGCAGATAGTCTTTCTGCAAAATTTCCAGCATAGCACTGCGGAAGTAGCGAATATTGGTACCCGCCAGACTTACCGACAACACCAAAACCGGCATAATCATATGTTTGATTACATCCCACACGCCACCGCCTGTACCCAACGTGGTCATACCGGAGCTGGGCAGCCAGCCCAGCACAACTGTGAACAGGAAAATGAGAATCAGTGCCAGGAAAAAGTTAGGGATGCTGGAAAACAAAAACGATGTACCTACCACAGCGTAATCGCCCTTGGAATACTGGCGCACAGCACTGTAAATACCAGCGGGCAGACTGATGAGCAGGCTGACTACCATGCTGACCCCCATCAGCAGCAGCGTGGGGCCGATTCGGCTGGCAATCATGGAAGTAACCGTTTCGTAAGTCTTGAAGCTGACGCCCAGATTGCCCTTCAACACCTGACCCAGCCAGATAAAATATTGAATATATACCGGCTGGTTCAAGCCCAGTTCCAACTCTTTCTGTGCCAGTGCTTCAGCAGTTGTACGCGCCGACATCATCATGGTCAACGGGCTGCCTGCTGCACTGCACAGGATATAATCAATAACGGTAATACCCAGCAGAACCGGGATTGCCACCATGATACGTTTCAGGATATATTTGGTCATTCCTGGCCCTCCTTGTGATTCAGTGTATCCAGCACTACCGGGCAAGCCACCAAATGCTGCGCATCGCCTTCTACTGTGTGCAGCACAGGACGCACCATGCGGCAGCTTTCTTTTGCAAAGGGGCAGCGTGCCGCAAAACGGCACCCCGGACCCGGGTCGATTGCAGAACCGATTTCACCGGTCAGCAGCTGGGTTTCATCACTGCGCAGGTGCGGATTGGGCTGAGGAATCGCTTCGCACAGTGCCTTTGTATACGGATGCAGCGGACGTTCGAATAGCTCTTTTGCCGGAGCAATTTCCATGATCTGACCCAAATACATAACAGCAATACGGTCAGATACATAGTTCACCGCAGCCAGACCGTGCCCGATAAACAGATAGGACAAGTCCAGCTCTTTCTGCAAATCCCGGAACAGATTCAAAATCTGCGCCTGTACCGAAACGTCCAAAGCGGATACGGGCTCATCACAAATGATGAGCTGCGGCTCCAAACTCAGCGCACGGGCAATGCCGATACGCTGACGCTGTCCGCCGGAAAACTCGTGGGGATAGCGGGCTTTTGCACTCTTGGGCAAGCCCACCATATCCAGCAGCTGATCCACACGCTTTTCTGCGGTGGCGCGGGTGACCAGCTTGTGATACAACATGGGTTCCGACAAAATATTAAAAATGGTTTTGCGTGGATTCAGCGCCGAGTAGTTGTCCTGAAATACCATCTGAATCTGGGTACGAATGGAACGCATTTCCTTGCCGGACAGCTTGGAAAGCTCCTGCCCCTGATAAAACACCTTACCACTGGTAGGCTTTTCCAAACCTGCCAACTGGCGGCCGATGGTACTTTTTCCGCAGCCGGACTCGCCCACCAGACCCAACGTTTCACCTGCGCCAATGGTAAACGATACATCATCCACAGCGTGTACCTGCGATACGGTACGGCCCAACAGACCACCCTTGATGGGATAATACTTGACCAGATTCTCCACCCGCAGGAGCGGCTCTTTTTCTTTACACATTGCCGTCCTCCTCTTTCTTGCAGGGGCACACCAAATTGCAGCGCACCAGATGCCCCGGTTCGATTTCACACATGGTCTGCGGCTGTTCGCAGGCAATCGCCGCATAGGGGCAGCGCGAAGCAAAGCGGCAGCCCTGAATCTGCTGATATCGTTCGGGGACCGTACCCTGAATCGAATCCAGACGGCGGTCCGGATCGTCTAAAGTGGGTACGCTGTTCATCAGCGCACAGGTATACGGGTGTTTGGGATTGTCGAACAGCTGCATAACGCTGCCCTCTTCCACAATCTGACCCGCATACATCACCAGCACACGGTCTGCCATCTGCGCCACTACACCCAAATCGTGGGTAATCAGCAGAATACTCATGCCGGTTTCCTTTTGCAGCTGGCGCAAAAGCGCCATGATCTGTGCCTGAATGGTCACATCCAGCGCTGTAGTCGGCTCGTCCGCAATCAATAGCTTTGGGTCACAAGCCAGCGCCATAGCAATCATGACACGCTGACGCTGACCGCCGGACAGCGTATGGGGATATTTTTTCATGATAGCCGCAGGGTCAGGCAAACCCACTTTTTGCAGCAGCTCCAGTGCGCGCGCACGAGCTGCTGCTTTGTCCAGCGACAAATGTGTACGGATGCTCTCCACCATCTGATTGCCGATGGTAAACACCGGGTTCAGTGCCGAAAGCGCATCCTGAAAAATCATAGAAATGCCAGCACCACGCACCTTGTCTCGCTGCTTTTCTGTCATGGAAATCAGGTCCTGCCCATCAAACAATGCCTGACCATCGGTCACCTTTCCGTTACGCCCCAGCAAACCCATCAGCGAAAGGCTGCTAACGCTTTTTCCGCAGCCGGATTCGCCCACAATGCACACGGTTTCACCGGCATCCACATAAAAGCTGATATGATCCACCGCAGCACCTGCACTGCGGTGCCCGGTAAAAGTCGTTTCCAGATCTTTTACTTCCAGTAAATGCTCCAAAGAATCACCTATTGAGCTTCTATTCGTAGCTCGTCTTCCTTTCTATCTTGTTACTGTCATACAAGAAGACCGAACCCCCTTTGCAGGAAGTTCAGTCTTCTGCGGCAAATGGTTCCGGGGGGCTGGCTTAGTCAGCCAGCGTCCAGGTTTCCACGTTATTCAGGCAGCCATACATCAGCACCTGTGCACCCTGTACACGTTTGGATACCGCACCCAGCGGTCCGTTGATGTACAGGTTGATGAAAGGTACATTCTCCTTCATGTTTTCGTCGATGGCAGCCAGTGCATCCGCATAGGCTGCATCATCGGCTGCATTCCACATCGCATTCACGTTTTCTGCAATCATCGGGTCTTCATAGAAGCACCATGCGGGCAGAACCCAGTTGATGTCCCAAGAAGGATCTGCGGGTGGGTAGGTGTACTGCACACCATACAGATCGCCGCCACCCTCGATGCAGGTATTCATCAGCGTGCTTAGGTCTACGGTATTCAGTTCTACCTGGATGCCAACTGCGCTCCAGAACTGCTGTGCCACCGTAACAGCCTGCAGCAGCAGACTGTCACCGCTATTCAGATACAGCTTGTAAACCTTGCTGGAATCCCAGCCGTTTGCCTTTGCGGTTTCTACCAGCTCCGCTGCACGTGCAGCATCAAATGCGGTAGGCTGCATACCACGGTTGTACGGACCAGCCGGAACCGCAAAGCCATCGTACAAATCGCCCTCCCCGTTCAAAAGGCCGTCCACAATTGCGGTGCGGTCCAGACCACACAACAGCGCCTGACGGATTTCCTTTTCGGGAATATTCTTGCAGTTGATGAACAGGCTCTCCGCTGCATAGCGCTCGCCGTATTCTGCGTCCACATTGGACAGCGACAATACCGTGTTGTAGTCCTCCTGGCTGATGACACCCAGCAGCGGCGGGACAACATCAATTTCACCGCTTTGCAGGCCACTGAGCAGCTGTGCGCTGTCCACGATCTTGATATTCAAAAGCGGAATCTGCGGCGCACCCAGCCAGTACGCTTCGTTTGCCTTATAAGTCACATAGTGGTCATTGTCTTTGCCGGTGCAAATATACGGGCCAGACACAACTTCCGGTGCGTTGAACCAATCGGTGGTAGCCAGCTGATCCTCGGGGATCTGGCTCAGTTTATGGCTGGGCACTACATAGATATATTGTGCATAGCCGGTCTTGAACACGTTGGGGCTCATTGCCCACTTAAACTTGATCGAAACCGTCTTGTCATCTATTTTCTGTACGCCAGACAGGGTGTCCACACCTTCGGCACGGTAACCGATGGTATCGTCCACGCCTTCTACGGCAGCCAGCGACATGGTCAGGTTACCAACCTTTGCGCTGGACAAAGCCCACAGCGTATAAATCAGATCATCTGCGGAAACGGGAGTACCATCGCTCCAGGTTGCCTTATCATCCAAATGAATGGTATAGTTCAGGTTATCTTCTGTGGTAATAGAATCGGCCAATGCCCCCACATAACCTGCTCCATCCTGCATGGAAACCAGCGGACGGAACTGCAGCATACAAGCGTACATATTGATCCATGTGGCATCCACCAACAGGGGATTCAGCGTGGTCAAGCTACCAGTACTGCCAACATTGACAACACCGGGCTTTGCGTTCGATGTTCCGTCCATGCCTGTGTTATCTGCATTCGAGCCGCCACAGCTGCTCAGCAGACAGGTCGTAGCCGCTGCTGCGGTTGTCAGACCCAGTGCGCGAAGGAAATTACGGCGGGATACTTTTTTCATGCTTTTTCGTGGTTCCTTTCAAAATCCAAAAATGGGTGCGAGACTCTGCTCACCCAGGTTTTCGGCAAAATGCCCCCGCAGGTAAACTCCTGCTAAAAACGATGTAAGTATAGAAAAAAACTGCGGCTCTGTCAATGCTTTTTGCCCCATGATGTGTTTTTCCGACAGGAAAAATTTTTTCGACGTAATGCGTTGGAATTTCTTGACTTTAGGGGAGTCTCTGCTTATACTTTCATCTATGCGTTTTCGCATGATTTTCATATTTTCGACAAAGGAGACTTGGTGCCTTGCCTATCCCGCTGAGTTATCAAATTTCTGAGTATGATTGCGGACCTGTTTGTCTGCTGAATGCATTGAATGTTTTATTCGACCGTAAGCTGCTGCCCCCTTGCCTCATCAAAGCCATTTACCAATACAGTTTGGACTGTGTGGACAATCAGGGTCGTCTGGGCAAACGCGGTACAAGCGCCTGCGCAATTCGTTTTCTGAGTTCCTGGCTGAACGATTATTCCCGCAGCTGCAACTTTCCCATTCGATGTGAATCTCTGCCTGCTTCCGAGATTCATTTTGAAGCGGGAAACCGCTTGACACGCGCATTGGAAAATGGTGGAGTCGCCATCATTCGCTGCCGCCTAGGTGTACCGCACTATGTTCTGGTGACCGGTGCTGCGGACGGCTGGGTTCAAATGTGGGACCCGTATCATATCGAAGTTCCCATTCGCAAGAAGAGCATCCGCATGGTAGAAGACCACCCCTATCGTTACAATCGTCTGGTCACTTATGAACAGGTCAACAGTACCGGAAAAGGCTATTACAGTCTGGGTGAAATCGATGCGCGAGAATGTACTTTGCTCTTTAATACCAATACCAGCGCAGAATTTCTTGGTCTGGAAACGCAAACCATCTAACAAAGAATCCCCGACACCTGTAAATGGTGCCGGGGTTTTATTTACTTTCAAATTCGCAGATGCATCATCACCACAGGTTTACGGTTTCATTATACAAGCCCTCGTAACTCTTTGCAGAGATGTCCCAGCTAAAATCGCAGCTCATAGCGTACTGCACCAGATTCTTCCAGTCATCCTTCTTCCAGTACAGCTCCTTTGCGCGCCAACAAGCGTCGTACAGTGCGTGAGCCGAGTACTCAGCAAAGGTAAAGCCGTTGCCCTTCCCGCCTGTGCAATCCTGAATGGAATCCCGCAAACCGCCGGTTTCTCGCACGATGGGTGCAGTACCATAGCGGCAAGCTACCATCTGTGCCAGACCGCAAGGCTCGCTCTTACTGGGCATGAGGAAAACATCTGCACCAGCGTAAATCTGCTGTGCCAGCTTGGGATCAAAACCGATATGTACGCCGACACGACCGGGGTGACGTGCAGCCAGCTCAGAGAAGAAATTCTCGTAGCCGTACTCGCCGGTACCCAGAACCACCAGCTCAACCCCTTCGTCGCAGACCAGCTTGTCAGAGATGCTCTGCAGCAGATCCAAGCCCTTCATACCAACCAGTCGACTGACCACGGCAAATATGGGGCTTCCATCCTGCTGCAAGCCAAAATGCGCCTGCAACGCCTTCTTACACTTTACCTTGCCGCTATCCTTCTTATCGAAGTTCTTGGCATTGTAATGTGCCGCCAGAGCCGGATCGGTTTCTGGGTCATTGCGCTCCATATCGATACCGTTCAGGATACCGCACAGTTTATACTGCTTTTCACGCAGCAGCCGATCCAGACCATAGCTGAACCAGGGGTCCAAAATTTCGCCTGCATAGGTGGGGCTGACGGTAGTGACCTTATCGGCACACTCGATTGCGCCCTTCATAAAGTTTGCACAGCCATCATACTCCAGAATATGCTGGTCACGGCGACCGATACCGCAGGTATCCTCCAGAATCTCCAGGCCGTACTTGCCCTGATATGCGATATTGTGAATGGTAAACACCGTCTTGATCCGGCTGAATTTATCCAGATGGCGGTAATACAGATTCAGATAAACAGGTGTCAATGCGGTCTGCCAATCATTGCAGTTGATGATATCGGGAGTATAATCCAGATAGAACAGCAATTCCAGAACTGCACGGCTGAAGAATGCAAAACGCTCGCCATCATCATAAAAGCCATACAAGCCGCTGCGCTTAAAATAGTACTCGTTATCCAGGAAGTAATAGGTCACGCCATCTACTTCTGCAGTAAACAGACCGCAGTACTGGCTGCGCCAGCCCACCGGCACCGTAAAGTTGGTGACATACGTCAGCTTGTCGCGCATTTTCAAATCGCCGTACAGCGGCATTACCACGCGGCAGTCCACGCCATCTTTGACCAATGCTTTGGGCAGCGAGCCCGCAACGTCAGCCAGTCCACCGGATTTTGCAAACGGGTTTGCTTCAGAAGCGGCATATAGAATATTCATAAACATTCCTCCGTTTTACAGGGTGCTGGGTCTTCGCAAAAGATTTACCTCAGCGACACGGTATACCCAAACGGCATACCGTGTCAGAGGTAAAATGGCCGCCGGGGAGGTGGCGCCCTTTTGCACAAATCCAGTTAGACCACATGTCTCTTAGCTACATAGACCGGGTAGCTGTCTGTACCGGACAGGCTCTTGTTCGCAGTCACTGTAACATTTTTATCCGTTACTACACAGGATAGATTTGCGTCTGCCTGAACGACGGTATCCTGCATCAAAACACAATTCTTAACCACTGCACCCTTTTCGACTACAACGCCGCGGAACAGCACACAATTTTCAACGGTACCTTCGATGCGGCAGCCATCTGCAATCAGTGAGTTAACCACCTTGGAGCCAGGCAAATAGCGGGTGGGGTTATCATCACGCAGCTTGGTGTAAATAGGGTTGTTCTTAGGGAACAGTGCATCCAGATTCTTCTCGTCGATGAGCTTCATATTTTCATCGAAGTAGCTCTTCATGCTGCAGATATGTGCCACATAGCCCTTGAACTCCAGTGCACGGATATCCAACTCATCCACATGCATACCCAGCACTTCGCGCTCAAAGTTAATCAGACCACGGCTGGCAGCGTCCTTAATCAGACGAATCAGGGTGGTGCGCTCCATGACATAGATATTCATATTCAGGTTCTGGATACCCGGACGATAATCATTGAAATAGAACTGCTTTACACGGCCGTTCTCATCCATCGTCAGGGTGCAGTTATCATTACGGCGACCGGAAGGAATCTCAGTCTTATAGTACAGCATGGTAATGTCTGCACCGGACTTCTGATGCTCTGCCAGAATCTCTTTATAATCCACATTCACAGCCAAGTTTGTATCGCTCAGCACCACATAGCTTTCCTTCTGATACTCCAGAAAGTGAATGATGGAAACGATTGCCTCTACACGGCTGTTATACAGCTTGATACCTTTGTCTGCAAAAGGAGGCCAAATGTTCAGGCCGCCGCGGCGGCGTGCCAAATCCCACTCACGGCCTGCGCCCAGATGGTCCATCAGAGAGTGATAGTTCTTGCGGACGATGACCGAAACATTATTGATGCCGCTATTGGTCATGCTGGACAAAGCAAAGTCGATCATGCGGTAACGGCCGCCAAAGGGGATAGAAGCCATCGCACGGTCGGTGACCATTTCAGGGATAGTATTATCGTAGTTGTTGGGAAAAAGAATGCCCAACGCATTGGTGTTCTGACTCAGCATACTTCTTCGCCCTCCTTGACAGACTCATAAACTTTGGCCCCCGGCTTGATGACTGCGCCGGCTCCGATGGTAATCGAGGCGGCAGTATGGGCAATCGCACCATCGCCGCCAACCACGGCACCTGCACCAACCACGCATTTATCGGCAATAATGGCGCGGCGTACTACTGCGCCTGCCTTAATCACCGTATCCTGCATGATAACGGCATCCTCAACGGTAGCACCTTCTTCCACCACAACACCGGCGGACAGTACAGAATGCTTTACGATACCATGAATTTTGCAGCCTTCCGTAATCATCGAATCGCTGACTAATGCACGCGGACCAATCTTCTGGCAGGGCAAAACCGGGTTTCGGCTGTAAATCTTCCAGCTTTCATCAAACAGGTCAATGCCGGAATTTTCCGGGTCCAGAACTTCCATATTGGCTGCCCACAGGCTGTCGATGGTACCCACGTCACGCCAATAACCGGAAAAGTGGTAAGCATACATTCTGCGACCGTCACGCAACAGCGCCGGGATCACATTGTTACCAAAGTCGTTGGAAGATTCCGGATCTGCCTCGTCCTCTTCCAGGTACTTCTTCAGTACGTCCCAGTTAAAGATGTAAATACCCATGGAAGCCAGATTGCTCTTTGGTACCGGCGGTTTTTCCTGGAATTCGGTGATTTTATCATCCTCATCTGCAACCATCAAGCCGAAGCGAGAAGCATCCTCCCAAGGAACCTCCATAACCGCAACCGAGAACTCTGCGTTTTTCTCTTTGTGGAAACGCAGGAAGTCTGCATAGTCCTGTTTGCAAATCTGGTCACCGGACAGGATGATCACATACTTGGGATCGTATGCATCAATAAAACTGATGTTCTGGTAAATGGCGTTTGCAGTGCCTTTATACCAGTCAGAGCCATCTGCCTGCTCGTAAGGCGGCAGCGTATGTACGCCACCGTACAGGCGGTCCAAATCCCACGGCTGACCGTTGCCGATATATTCATTCAACTTCTGCGGCTGATACTGCGTTGCAATACCGACGGTGTCGATATTAGAGTTCACACAGTTGGACAATGGAAAGTCTACGATGCTATACTTTCCGCCAAAGGAAACAGCAGGTTTTGCTGTTTTCTGTGTCAGCGCATACAGACGCGAGCCACGTCCGCCTGCAAGAATCATTGCTACGATTTCTTTTGCCATAGTTGTCTCCCCTTTTTAGCCCTGATCGGGGCTATCTCTACCTTCTATATTTTGTTCTTATAGAATGTGAACCGATATTATTTTGCGGTTTTACGCACCGCTTTGGGTTTGGCCGCCGATTTTTTGACCTTTGCAGTCTTTTCGGCTGTCTTTGTAGCTTTGTTTTTTTCCACAGTCTTGGGCGTCTTGGTGGATTTCTTTGCTGCCGCTTTTTTTGCCGTTGGTTTCTCCACCTTCTGCTCTGTACTTAACTTTTTCTTGCGCGGTGTCGGGACCGAAAAATACACGGTACTCGCTGCCGGCAAATCAATAGAAATCGAATAATCAAATCCATGCATGGAGTTCTTTTTGCTGCGCTTTGCCGCGTTTTCCTTGCCGGTTCCGCCGTAACGGACAGCGTCCGAATTGAAAATCTCTTTATAGGTACCAGATGCTGGCACACCCAAGGTATATCCCTTACGCTCTACCGGGTTAAAGTTGCAAATGACCATCACCTGCTTGCCCGCCTGATCCCGGCGCAGGAATGCAACCACGCTCTGATCTGCATCATCGGCAACAATCCACTGGAAACCATCCCAGCTGTCGTCAATCTGCCACATAGCAGGGGTTTCCTTGTACAGATGGTTCAAATCTGCCACATAGTCCTGCATCTGACGATGCTTGTCATATTGCAGCAGCATCCAATCCAGCTGTTTTTCCTCATTGAATTCCACAAACTGGGCAAATTCCTGACCCATAAACAACAGCTTCTTGCCGGGGTGTGCCATCATGTAACCATAGAAAGCGCGCAAATCGGCAAACTTGGCATCATAGTCGCCGGGCATTTTATTGATCAGACTGCACTTGCCATGCACTACTTCGTCGTGGCTGATGGGCAGTACGAAGTTCTCGCTGAACGCATAGAACATACTAAAGGTGACCTTATTGTGATTACCCTTGCGGAACAGTGGATCAGTGCTCATATAGCTGAGCATATCGTTCATCCACCCCATGTTCCACTTAAAGTTAAATCCCAAACCGCCCTGGTCTACGGGTTTTGTTACCATCGGCCATGCAGTGGATTCTTCGGCAATCATGTACTTGTGGCTGTGCTTGCCCAGCACAGTGCTGTTCAGCTTATGCAGGAAAGAAATTGCTTCCAGGTTCTTATTTTCCCCAAAGCAGTTTGCTTCCCATTCACCGTCTTTGCGGTCATAATCCAGATACAGCATGGATGCCACTGCGTCTACACGCAAGCCATCCACATGGTACTGTTCCAGCCAGAACATCGCGCTGGAAATCAAGAACGATTGCACTTCCGGTTTGCCATAGTCAAATACGACGGTACCCCAGCCCTTATGCTCACCGCGCTTTGGGTTCGGGTCCTCGTAGCAAGGTTCACCGTCAAACAGATACAAACCATAGCCATCCTTGGGGAAGTGTGCCGGTACCCAATCCAGAATGACACCAATGCCCGCTTTGTGCATCTTGTTTACAAAACTCATAAAGTCATACGGCGTACCGTATCGGCTGGTAGGTGCAAAATATCCGGTTACCTGGTAGCCCCAGCTGCCATCAAAGGGATATTCCGTAATGGGCATCAACTCTACATGGGTGTAACCCATCTTTTGCAGATACGGTGCAAGTTCATCCGCCAACTCTGCATAGTTATATGGGGTGTCTTCGTCTTTCTTTTTCCATGCGCCCATGTGCATCTCATAGATGTTCATCGCGCTGTGAATCGGATCTTTTTTCTTTTGTGTCCGCACCCAAGCATCATCCTGCCAGGGATAGCCTTCCACATCAAAAACCTTGCTTGCGTTAGAGGGGCGCGTCTCTGTATGGAATGCAAACGGATCCGCCTTAAACAATAGCTGATCTGCTGCCGTAGTAATGCAGTACTTATAAACGTCGTACTGCTTCACACCGGGGATAAAAACCTCCCATACGGATGCTCCATCCACCTTGGTCATGGGATGACTGCCAGGAATCCAGTCGTTGAAATCTCCAACGACACTAACCGCTTGTGCGTGGGGTGCCCATACACGGAACATGACACCGTCCTTCCCATTGCGCTCCATCAAATGCGCACCAAAATACTTCTGTGCCGAATAGTTGGTACCCTGGCGGAACAGGTATACCGGGACTTCGTATTCTTGATCCTTGGTTTGTAACATAAGCCTTCCTCCCTCGTGCCGCTGCATCCGCAGCACAACTGCTTATTGCTTACTTTATATATTAAATAGTTTTCTCTCAGTTTTCAAGATATTTCCGTCAAAAGATTCTATTTATTCTTATTGCTTTTTTCGACTTTTGTAAAATATACACAAAGTCTTGCAACCTTTCTCACAATATAACACAAAAGCCTCATTTTCTTTGTCAGAAAATGAGGCTTTTACAATTTCTTATTTTTTACAGCAATACTTTTTATTTTACGACATATACATTTACATTTTGTACACCGTTGAGGTAAGCTTCCTCGCTGGTTTCATAATACAAGTCCACCAGCGCATGCCCCTCCTGCAAAGCAGTACCGGTATCCGTTGCAATCGCATAGCCATAAACAAATTTTCCATCTGGGCTGGCGATATATAATAAACTGCCATACGGAATTTTTGCAGGGTCCACCGCAACTGTACCATACCGCAGACCCAACCTGGATGCACCTCTGCCGCCGGATGCCGAATGGTAACCAGTGGCACGGCCCTGGTAAACCGTCTTATAGCTGGAAGGCGGATTTGTCGTTCCGTCCGGGCCAAGCAACGGAGATACCGGTGCGCCCGGCTTATACGCACGAATGATTTCATCGTAAGGCTGTTTGGTAATCTCTCGACCCATTTCCTGGCTGGACTCCAGTTCGCCATTGACCCAGCGCTCTCGGTGTGTGATGGACAGCTGACCGTCACGTCCTTCTTGGCGCACGATGGTTTTCTTTCGTTTTTTGTAAAACTCGCTGGTGTACGAATAAACCGTTTGATACGGAATGTCCTCATACTTCACAGTATCCACATAGGTCACACGATTGACCTGGATCACATCATTTGCTTTTACCTGCGCGTGCAGACTGGGGACAGTGTAGTCATGCTCATTCAATACCACGCCCGCATCCGCCAGCGCATCCTCGACCGCGCCTTCAATCATCATCGCCTGGTACATTGCACCATCTGCTTCTACCTGTACTGGAAAGGCACGCTGAATATCCAGATTAGACTGATTGTCTGCATAACTCACATAGGACACCCGATCCCAGCTTTCCACCTTCATGTTTGCAATTTCCAGCAATGTTTTGGGATCCGTTTGATCGGTGGTAATCAGGCTGCACGCACCGTCTGAGTCTGTGATATACACAATGTGCATTGCGTCGTGCAGCCAAAGCTGCGTGCCTATCATGCAGAGCAGCAGAAGCCCAAACGCATACAGTCGATGCGGGATTGCCTGCACGCGTCGGCGCACAAGTTCCTTGTATTTCAGGTACAACTTTTCCAGCACAGGTTTCTGCCCCCTTTCGATTTTTCATGTATATGCAGCACGCAGATCATCACCATCTCCTTTTGCAAAAGCTTAGGCAGTTTAACACAGCAGCGCATATTTGTCAAATTCTCTATCGTCAAATTATCTACAAAAGCAGACTTTTATTGTGCATTTTACCATATTTCTTTCTGGAATTTTATACGAATGCTGAATTTTTCGATCGCAATTTGATGACAAAAAGGCAACAAAAAAGTGGCTCTGCAAAAGCAGAGCCACCAAAAATACGATACGGAAAAATCAGCGCTCCGTGAACTGTCGTGCGGTCCGAAAACGCGCCTGCGGCGCGTTTTCTGCTGCGAGGACCACCACAGTTCACAATAAAAAAGAGAGCCTCCCATACGGGAAGCTCTCTCGATAAGCAAAAAGCTCGGTAAATCAGCGCTTGCTGAACTGGGGTGCACGACGAGCGCCCTTCAAGCCGTACTTCTTACGTTCCTTCATACGAGGATCGCGAGTCAGGAAGCCAGCCTTCTTCAGGGTAGTGCGAACGTCGCCGCTCTGCAGCAGAGCGCGAGACAGGCCGTGGCGGATAGCGCCAGCCTGGCCGGAAACGCCGCCGCCTGCAACGCGGACAACAACGTCGTACTCGTTCTCAACGCCCAGCAGAACCAGCGGGCTGCGAACGATCAGCTTCAGGGTCTCCAGACCGAAGTAGTTGTCGATGTCACGATCGTTGATGGTGACCTTGCCGGTGCCCTTGTAAACGCGAACGCGGGCAACGGAATGCTTACGACGGCCGGTGCCGTAGAAATATTCTTTGGTTTCGTACATATTCGGTTGCCTCCTTAGAACTCAACGGTCTCGGGCTTCTGAGCAGCGTGCATGTGCTCAGCGCCCTTGTAGCAGTGCAGACGAGTCATAGCCTTAGCGCCCAGAGTGTTGCTGGGAACCATGCCCTTAACAGCGTAGGTCATAGCCAGGTCGCTGTTCTCAGCCATCAGCTTGCCGTACTGAACCTTCTTCAGGCTGCCGACGTACAGGCTGTGGCTGTAGTGGAACTTCTGCTCCAGCTTCTTGCCGGTCAGAACTGCCTTGTCGCAGTTTACGATAACAACGAAGTCACCGCAGTCCACATTGGGGGTGAAGTTAACCTTGTTCTTGCCGCGCAGCAGCACAGCAGCCTCTGCAGCGACGTGGCCCAGAGTCTTGCCGGCAGCGTCGAGCAGGTACCACTTGCGCTCGACTTCAGCGGGCTTTACCAGAGTAGTGCTCATATCTTTTCCTCCATTTGAAAGTGTCCCACAAAGGGGACTATCATAAAATCAACCAAACAGCGACAAATGCAGCTGAGGTTTTTGAATTCATACACGCTCATCATATCAGCGCGAGGAATAGTATACAGCATCGCTGTTTTTTCGTCAATAGGTTTTCCCGGATTTTTTCAGTGCAGATCCAGATAGCTTTCATTTACTTCTATTTTCTCTCATTTTCTTCCGTTTTCTAAAATAGCAATTTCAAAAAGTTTTGATTCTTTCACCAAAAGTGCAGCTTTTCCGCATACAAAATGCCGAAAAATCCGCGGAAAGTCATTTTTTTACCGTCCTTTTTGTGGTATACTATGTGGGATTCTTATATAATGTAAAGTAGGAGTGTATATGGCAAACACAAATATGCAGCGACTCTGCGGTCTAATGCGCAAAGCTGTGCAGGATTATGAAATGATCGCCCCCGGCGACCGTATCCTTGTAGGTGTATCCGGCGGAAAAGACAGCATGGCTCTCTCTGTGGGACTTTTGATGCTGAAAGAATACATCGGCTTTGATTTTACCGTTGTTCCCGTCACATTGGACCCGCAGTTTGGTCATGTGCCCATGGACACTGCACCTTTGCAAGAGTTGTTCGATCGCTATGGTGCGGAATATCATGTCCGTACCACCGATATTGGTCCGGTAGTGTTTGATTACCGCAAAGAAAAGAACCCCTGTTCCTTGTGCGCAAAGCTGCGCCGTGGTGCCTTGCATACTGCTGCGCAGGAACTGGGCTGCAATAAGGTTGCACTGGGACATCACTTGGATGACGCCATTGAAACCTTCTATATGAATCTGTGGCGAGAGGGTCGTATTGGCTGTTTCTCGCCGGTCACTTATCTGTCCCGCCGGGATCTGACTATGATTCGCCCTATGCTGCTTGCCACCGAGCACGAAGTCATTCGTGCTGTACGGGAGCAGCAGCTGCCCATCGTAAAAAGTCACTGTCCCATCGATGGTACCACTGTCCGGCAGGAAACCAAAGAATTCGTTGCCGAAATGTGTAAGAAAGACCCCGCTTTCCGTCAGAAAACCCTGCATGCATTGCAGGAAAGCGGCATCGACGGCTGGTCACCCAAGCACACTGGCCGCATGAAGCCCTAACCCAAAAAGGAGAACCTTTTTATGCCTTTGGATTTTGAACGTCACACCTGGGTAGAAATTGACCTGAACGCCCTGCTGCACAACTGGGATGTAGTACAGCAGCGTGCTGGTGATCTGCCTCTGTGCGCCGTAGTGAAAGCAGATGCCTATGGGCATGGTGCTGTGCCTTGTGCGCGCGCATTTGCGCAAGCAGGTGCCGCATGGCTGGCCGTCAGCTGTCTGGCAGAAGCAACCCAACTGCGCCGTGCAGGGCTTACACTGCCCATTTTGATCCTGGGCTATACCCAGCCGAGCTTTGCACCCATGCTGGCACAGCAAAACCTAACACAGACCTGTTTTTCTCCTGAATATGCAGCACTGCTCAGTCAGGAGGCACAGTCTGCCGGTGTAATCGTATCGGTCCATCTGAAAGCCGACACCGGCATGGGGCGCATTGGTTTTGACCTACGCACTGATTTTGATGCAGCCATTGCACAAATGCTGGCGGTCTATGCTCTGCCTGGCTTACAGGTCACCGGAATGTTCCAGCATTTCTCTGTTGCGGACAGCGAAGCCCCAGACGATATTGCTTATACCAACGAGCAGTACGCCTTGTTCTGCCGTGCTTATCAAGCATTGAAACAAGCAGGACACGCACCGGGGCTTTTGCACTGCGACAACTCTGCCGCTACGCTGCTGCATCCAGATTGGCCGTCTGGTCTACCTGTCCATCGCTGCATGGCACGCCCTGGCATTGTCTTATATGGTTTTGCCCCTGACGGCACCCATTTGGAACAGAATTTGCACCCGGTCATGCAGTTGAAAACACTGGTCAGCCAGGTTAAGACTTTACAGCCCGGTCAGTCTGCCGGATATGGTCGTGCTTTTACTGCCAGTGAAGCTACCCGTATTGCAACGCTTTGCGTGGGCTACGCCGACGGCTACCCCCGCAGCCTAAGCTGCGGCAAGGGTGTTGCGGAAATCCATGGAATCGCTGCACCAGTCATCGGTCGTGTCTGTATGGACCAGATGCTGGTAGATGTGAGCCATATTCCGCAGGTCAAAGCTGGAGATGAAGCCATCCTCTGGGGCGGTAAGGCTTCCGACACCGCACAGACCATTGCAGACAAAATCGGCACAATCCCCTATGAAGTGCTTTGTATGCCCAGCCGCCGTGTCCCACGCCTGTATCGTCAGGGCGAGCAGCTGATTGAAGTGGCTAATTATTTGAACGATTGATTTTGAAAAACATAAGCGTACTTATAAAAGATCGAATTTGTTAAAATCGGAGGACCCTATGGCAAGAGATAACATTCGCAATTTCTGCATCATTGCCCACATCGACCATGGTAAATCCACCCTGTCTGACCGCATTTTGCAGTTGACGCAGAGTGTGGATGAGCGCACCATGCAGGACCAGATTCTGGATGATATGGAGCTGGAAAAAGAGCGCGGCATTACCATCAAAGCGCGTGCTGTTACCATGCGCTACAAAGCCCAAAATGGCAAGGAATATGACTTCAACCTAATCGACACTCCTGGCCACGTTGACTTTGCTTACGAAGTCAGCCGCAGCTTGGCTGCCTGCGAAGGCGCAATTCTGGTTGTTGACGCCAGCCAAGGCGTAGAAGCACAGACACTGGCGAACACCTATATGGCTCTGGAGCATGACTTGGAGCTGGTACCCATTCTGAATAAAATCGACCTGCCCAGCGCACATCCGGACGAAGTAGCGCAGGAAGTGGAAGACGTGATCGGTCTGCCCTGTATGGACGCCCCCCGCGTTTCCGCGAAGAACGGCATCAACATCGAAGCTGTCCTGGAGCGTGTCGTTGAGGATATCCCCGCCCCTACCGGCGATCCGGATGCTCCGCTGAAGGCTTTGATTTTCGACAGCATCTATGACAGCTACAAGGGCGTTATCGTTTACATCCGTGTATTCGAAGGTACCGTTAAGGCTGGCGACACAATCCGCCTGATGAGCACCGGTGCCGAGTTCACATTGGTCGAAGTCGGTCACATGGGTGCTACCGCTCTGGCACCTTGCGATAAGCTGGAAGCCGGCGAAGTTGGTTACCTGACCGCATCCATCAAGACTGTTCAGGATACCCGTGTTGGTGATACCGTCACGCTGGCAAGCCGCCCCACTGCGGAAGCAATGCCCGGTTACCGTCAAGTAAAGCCCATGGTGTTCTGTGGTATTTATCCCGCCAACGGTGCCGACTATCCCGATTTGAAGGACGCATTGGAAAAGCTGCAGCTGAACGACGCCTCTCTGACTTTTGAAAAGGAAACCAGTACTGCTCTGGGCTTTGGTTTCCGCTGTGGTTTCCTGGGGCTTCTGCACATGGAAATCATTACCGAACGTCTGGAACGTGAGTTCGATCTGGATTTGATCACCACCACCCCCGGCGTTGAGTATCGTCTGACCCTGACCGATGGCACGGTTGAAATGATTTCCAACCCTTCCGGCTACCCGGACCCCACCGAAATCGCTTTGCAGGAAGAGCCTTTTGTTGACGTACACGTTTACACCCCCAACGACTATGTGGGCAGTCTGATGGAGTTGTGCCAGAACAAGCGCGGCGTACTGGTCGACATGAAGTACATGGACCAGACCCGTGTAGATCTGCACTATGAAATGCCGCTGGGCGAAATCGTGTATGACTTCTTTGATGCCATCAAGAGCCGTAGCCGTGGATACGCAAGCTACGACTACGAGTTCAAGGAGTTCCGCCCCAGTGAGCTGGTCAAGCTGGACTTCCTCTTGAATGGCGATCCCGTGGACGCACTGTCCATGATCGTTTTTAAGGACAACGCTTACGCCAAGGGCCGCCGCATCTGCGAGCGTCTGCGTGATAACATCCCCCGTATGCTGTTCGAAGTTCCGGTTCAGGCAGCGGTCGGTGGTAAGATCATTGCCCGTGAAACCGTCAAAGCAATGCGCAAGGACGTTCTGGCCAAGTGCTATGGCGGCGATATTTCCCGTAAGAAGAAGCTGCTGGAAAAGCAGAAGGAAGGTAAGAAGAAGATGCGTCAGCTGGGCAGTGTGCAGCTCCCCAGCGAGGCTTTCACTGCCGTTCTGAAGCTGGACAGCGCAGACGA
>JARHYC010000010.1 GCA_029264955.1 Faecalibacterium sp.
TGGTGCGAAGGAGGGGATTTGAACCCCCAAGGTTACCCACACGCACCTCAAACGTGCGCGTCTGCCGATTCCGCCACCTTCGCATATTGACAAAGCGGACCTTTGTAAAGCTACCTTAGTATAATACCATGTTAGCACAGTCAGGTCAAGCATTTTTCATATATTCTCTGCCTGGAGCATAGACTTTCTACAAAATCATTGAATATTGCAGGAGGGAAACCAAATATGCAAACGCAAGAAAACACAAAATCCAAACGCAGCTTTTGCCTTTGGCTGGCTGCCCTTTCCGCTGTGATGGTGTTTGGCTGGTCCGTTACCAAACCTGCTGCCATTGGCTGCAATCAATCTGAGCTAACAACTATCCCAGATGCAGAATTTGTTCCACAGGCAGTTGCCGCGGCGCAGCAAGGAGACCCTGAAAAACTGGTATGTCTGACGTTTGACGATGGTCCAAGCAAAAACACGCCCAAAGTCTTGGATATCCTTGCCGAAAAAAAAGTACCTGCCACTTTTTTTGTTATCGCCGCGGAAAACAACGAGAAATTTCTGCCTATAATCGCAGACGAAGTTGCCGCCGGACACCAGATCGCACTTCATTCCGCATCTCACGAGTACAAAGAAATCTATCAAAGTCCTACTGCTTTTTGGAAAGATATCGACTTGTTAAAAGAAAAAATCAGTCCTTATGTAAATGCGGACCAGCTTACCTGCCTGCGTTTTCCCGGTGGCAGCACTAACACAGTCAGCCACAAATACGGTGGAAGCGACATTATGAAAATCTTAAAGAAACAAGCAGAAGAAAAAGGATATCATTGGATTGATTGGAATGTTTGCGCAGGCGATGCTGTTGGCGGTCATCCTTCTGCGAACAAGCTTTATAACAATGTTATCCGCGAAGCAAGCGGCCAGTCCGTCTGTGTAGTATTGATGCATGACACTGCCGCAACAAACACTACCATTGAAGCGCTACCAGATATCATCGACTGGTTTCAAAGCGAAGGGTATCGTTTCTGCACCGTTGAAGATATGCTGGCTGCCCAACCGTAACTCCCTTTTTTCACAAAAACTCCCCGACAGCAATAACGCCGCCGGGGAGTTTTTCTCTAAATATTCAGGCGCTCAAGCGCAGTGGATTCGTTTCCGTTTCCAGCGCGCGCGTCAGGTAATCCACATTGATTCGTCCCGCCAAGATGCGGCTCTTTTCCGCCAGCTCCAGGGTCAAGCGTGCATACACGCGGTCACCGCCATGATAACCGTCCACATATTCATCATCACGAGTCTGCGACATATTCGTAAAGTCAAACAGCTCAAATCCGTAAGACTGCATCAGCTCTCCCAATACATCCGGCAGCTTGTTTAGATAGCCGTATTTGCCGCTTTCCATCATACGATTATATACGCTGGGCGCATAAGGAGGAAGCACCCCTACTACCTGAATTTCATGTTCTTTGCAGAAATCTAACAGATTTTTGATTTCCTCCACCGCCGGTTCATATACTTCGTCTGCCCACTCAAAGCGCTCCGTACCACGGATAATTCGATCAAAGCTGTCGTGGAATCCCACATCGGTTCCCCGCTCGGGATGATCCATCAAATTCCCATAGCAATAGCTGCCGTCGGCATAGAAGCCGCTGCCACGACCAACCGCTGCGATTCCGTAGGTGTTCGGCTGCGGGAAAAAAGCATCCCGCAAGCTGTATTTTCCGATTGCCCAGTCTTTGATGACGCGCAGCAGTGCATCCGACCCATTAAATTCATAGTGTTCATAGCCTAACGTGGGCCAGGCTTCTTTGGGTGACCAGCCATCTTGGAAATAATACTGGTCCAACACCAGAATCAGCGTATCCGGCAGGGATTCCGGCGAAATATTCTCTAAAAAGAAACGGTACTCATGCGCAAAGTTTGCACCGCCCCCCGCATTATAAAAACTAGGCTGGGTAAAGAACCGGGAAGAAAACTGCATACTGCGGCTGCTGCCCAAAACCAGCAAATCTGCTGCCTTACCATCCGCCACCAGATGTTTATAGTACTGACGGTTATCCCGATAAGCAAGACCCAAAAACGCCGGTTCACCGGCAATGACACGCTGTGCAATTTCTTCTTCAGTGCGCCATTCGCCACTTTGATAGACTACAAAGCCGAATGTTCCCATCACCAACAGCACCGGCGCCAAAAAAAGCAATATACTCGCTACAAATTTTTTCATACGGTCCCCTTTTGATTAAAACGCAAAGTACACGCCGGGCAGGCTTGCGCCTTCGCCCCAGAACAGTACACTGAACACACACAGGTAACAGAATACCACCCGCACCCAGGGACGCAGACCTGCTGCCCATGCGCCAAAGCCTTCCTTGCGGCAGAGCCAATCCACCAGTGCCGCAATGACAAATGCACTGCCGCGCAACAGCAAAATTTTTGGCGTAAAGCCCAGTAAAATGATACTTTCTTTAATATACTGTATCGACAGCGGCATTGGCACAAACATCTGCCGTGCAAGTTCTGCCGCATGGGATACGGTTCCTGCATAGAAGAAAAACCAGCCCGTCACCACCAGCAGCATGGTAAATGCCCAGCCCAACACATGCCGAACCGGTCCGGCGGCCAAACGTGGCGTTTTAGACCAGAACCATTCTCTGCTTTTATATGTTGCGCGCCCAATCAGCAGACATACACCATGCAGAGCACCCCAAACCAAAAAGCCGCTGGTTGCGCCATGCCAAATGCCGGACAGCAAAAAGGTTCCCATTGTGGACACAATCAGTAAGAGTATCCCATTGCGGCTTCCACCCAGTGAAAAATACACATATTCCCGCAAAAAGTTGGACAAACTGATATGCCAGCGATGCCAGAAATCGCCCAGCGAAGCAGCATAATATGGGCTACGGAAATTTTCTGCGCAGGGCAAGCCTAAAAGCTCGCCCAAACCGATCGCCAGCTGAGAATACGCCGCAAAATCAAAATACAGGTACAGGCTGTATGTGATCAGACTCCACAACATACTCAACGGATAATAGCGTTCCGGCGAAACCAAAGCGCCTTGATAGCCTGCCAGCGGATCTGCCAGACATTTCTTCATAAACAGTGCCCAACAAATGCGGGTACATCCAGAGTATGCCAGCTTTTCGTTCAGTTTTTTGGAAATCTGCTCCAGCGCAGCAAAGAAAGGCTGCGGCCGCTGAATCGGGCCCATTGCCAGCTGTGGGAAAAAACCAATATACGCAAAGTAAGCTGCCACGTTCTGGATCGGCTGCTGTTTTCCTTTGTACACGTCGATGACATAACTCAGCGACTTAAAAGTGTAAAAGCTCAAGCCCAGCGGTGCCAATAATTTTGCAAACATTCCCGCCCAAGTGAAATGCGGCGATAAAAGCGGTAGATATTTATATCCTGCCAATGGAAGCAACAATAAAATCGCGCCGATCCAGACACCTACACGCGTAGGTTTTTTCGCGAGGAACTTTCCTACCAGCCAGCCGATGGCTGTGATTACCAACAGAAGAACTGCCACGCGCGCCCCCAGCGCAAAAGCAAAACCAAGGTTCACCAGCGCCAGAACCAGTGAGCGATATTTTATCGGCGCAAACCACCAAAGAAAGAATACACAAGAAAAAAAAGCCGCAAATGACAGCGTGAAAAAACTCATATCTGTTCTCCTTGATCAAAAGGCTTTTCATTTGTGGGAAAAGCATATGCAATAATTGTATCATTGGCGAAATTGTATTGCAAGCAAAAGCAGATGCTTTCTCTCGTTTGCAGTTACTGCGACCTTCGGGAAAAGAATTCTGAAAAATATTTTCTTTTATTTTTCTCCCCTTTCCCAGCAAAAAAGTGAAACCCGTATTCTTTCATTCAATAAATTTCAACATTACGAATATTCTTTCTTTTGCAGAAGCATATTGCCCCTGTTATATTCTCTGTATTTTAGGTTCTGCTGCTATTTTCTGCGTGTAAATCATACATTTTTCTAGGAATTGATTCCAAAATCAAAAAAATGTAGTATAATAAACAAAACTATACAATTTTACAGGAGGACCGCTTATGCAGAACACGAATCTTTTGAAACGCGATCAGGTGCCCGTAGAAAATACTTGGGACTTGACTGATATTTTCCCCAGCGACGAAGCTTGGACCTCAGAAAATGAAGCCCTGAAGTCCATGCCTGAAAAGTTTGCCGTCTATCAGGGTAAACTGGGTGAAAGTGCAGAAACCCTGCTGGCTTTCTTTCAGCTGGAGGATGAAGCCTCTCTGCGTCTGTCCAAGCTGCACGGCTATGCAAGCTGCAAGAGCGACCAGGACACTGGTAACAGCTTCTATCAGGATATGCGCGGCAAGGCTATGGGCACTATGGTTGCTATTTCCAGCGCAACCGCTTTTGCATCTTCTGAAATCATGGCAATCCAGGAGGACAAGCTGAACAGTTTCTATGCACAGCAGCCCGCTCTGGAAGAATATCGCCGCAGCATTTACCAGATTCGCCGCCGTAAAGAGCATATCCTCTCCCCTGCGGAAGAGGCTCTGCTGGCATCTGCTGGTGAAATGGCAGATGCCCCCGGCAATATCTCCAGCATTTTCTCCAATGCAGATTTGAAATTCCCCGATGTAATGGACGGAACAGGTGAAGTGCATCCGCTGACCGATGTTTCTTTTGTTCCCACGCTGGAAAGCACGGACCGTGTGCTGCGCTGCAATGCCTTTAACACCTATTACAAAACGCTGGGGCAGTTCCGTAACACTGCTGCTGCCGCATTGGATGCACAGTTCAAGCAGCTGCGCTTCTTTGCAAATGCTCGTAAGTATAACAGCACGCTGGAAGCTGCACTGGATGCAACCGAAGTACCCACAGAGGTTTACACCAACCTGCTGGAAGCTGTCCACAACAATCTGGACAAGATGTACCGTTACGTTGCACTGCGCAAGAAGATGATGCACGTTGACGAACTACATATGTACGATGTATATACCCCCATCGTAGCAGATGCTGCTTCTGATATTCCCTTTGAGGAAGCAAAGAACACCGTTCTGGACGCACTTGCCGTTCTGGGTAAGGACTACACCGACGTACTGAAAGAAGGTTTTAACAACCGCTGGATCGACGTTTACCCCAACGAGGGTAAGCGTGGCGGTGCTTACTGCTCCGGCAGTGGTTATCCCCATCCGTATGTTCTGCTGAATCAGAAGGACACCCTGGACAGTATGTTCACGCTGGCGCACGAAATGGGTCATGCAATGCACAGCTATCACAGCTGCAAATATCAGCCTATCAGCCAGAGCGAATATGTCATCTTTGTTGCAGAAGTTGCTTCTACCTGCAACGAAGTGCTGCTGATGCGCTACCTGCTGGGCAAGACCACCGACAAGAAAGAGCGCGCTTATCTGATCAACCACTTCCTGGATAAGTTCAAGGGCACCATTTATCGCCAGGCTATGTTCGCTGAGTTCGAGCTGGAGATGGGCCGTATGTCCGAGCAGGGTCAGACCCTGACTGCTGAGGCTCTGTGCCAGAAGTATCTGGAGCTGAACAAGCTGTACTTTGGACCTGACATGGTTTCCGACGACGGTATTGCTATGGAGTGGGCACGCATCCCCCACTTCTACTACAACTACTATGTATTCCAGTACGCAACCGGTTTCTCCGCTGCGGTTGCAATCGCAAACCGCATCCTGAACGAGGGCGAGCCTGCTGTCAAGGACTACAAGAAGTTCCTGTCCGGCGGCGGCAGTACCGACCCCATTTCTCTGCTGAAGCTGGCTGGTGTAGATATGAGCAGTCCCGAACCCGTCAACTCTGCACTGGCACTGTTTGGCGAACTGGTGGACGAGTTGGAAAAGATCGTTGCAGACGAACTGTAATTTTTTACTGTCCGGCACACCATAAATGAATGAGCCGCCGGGCAGAGTAAAACTCTGTTCGGCGGCTTTTTATCACCTTTATTACAAGGAGGGCACCCCATGGAAATGAAAGATATCATGCAGCAGCAGGTCTTTGCCGTAGTCGGCGACACCCTGAACCCGGAAAAATATGCTTGCACCATTAAAAATCGGATGCAGGGTGCTGGCTATACAGTACACGCTGTCGGTAAGGAACTGCCTTCCCTGAATGACGTACCCGATGAAATTGATGTGATTGACCTGTGTATCCATCCGGTCAAAGGCCTGAAGCTGATGCAGGAATGCAAAAAGTCTTTTCGCTGCATCGTGATTCAACCCGGCGCGGAGAGCCCGGAACTGCTGGCATATCTGGACGAAAACCATCTGCCCTACCTGCACGGATGCCTACTGAAAGGCTTGGACGCATACCGCTGATTGAACAGCCAGACGAACCATCGTGTATTTCTGCAAATCCATTTCAGATATATGAATCCATTTATCGTGAAACGCATTCTATGGAGGAAGCGATTATGCGATTACGCAAGGAAAAGTAACATTCTGCTTTTATCAAACGGAGGTTACGAATATGGAAATCCGAGAATACACCACCTATCACGAAGAAGAAATCCTGCATTTGTATGCCAGCGTGGGCTGGACTGCCTATACTGAAAATCCCACAGCGCTGCAAAAGGGCTTTGCAAACTCTCTGCTGACCTTGGCAGCTTACGACAAGGATGAACTGTTGGGAATTATCCGAACTGTCGGCGATGGATATACTGTCGTATTTATTCAGGACATTCTGGTTTTCCCCGCACATCAACGCAAAGGAATTGGTTCTGTACTGATACAAGCTATTCTTGCACGATTCCAAAATGTGCGCCAGATCGAGCTGGCTACCGATAACACCCCCAAAACAATCGCCTTTTATGAATCCCAAGGCTTTGCACAAATGAGCAAGATTGGGTGCTGCGGATTTATGAAAATGCCCTAAAACACTTTTTCCGGATAACCAATGTTTTTCCCCTCACGTTGGATTCCGTAAATTGACGTTATTCTGTTTCACAGATAGGAGTCCCACGCGCATCAATTAGAAATATCTGACGGATGAATCTTACGTTTTTGTGATTTACGCATATTAAAAAGAGGTACCTGCTATCACAGCAGGCGCCTCTTTTCTGATTCATAAGAGTGTGTTACTTTTTGATGAAACACATTCTATCTGTCAGCGCAAAAAGTCTATCTGAATGACAGCATTCACTTTCTCAGCTTAATCCGAATAAATATGGCCACACCAAAGCAGGCGCTAATCATAGCTAGCACACCCCAGAAGCCGATACCGGTATGATCCCCTGTTTTAGGAGAATTCGGGGTTTGTGTTGGCTTTGGCATACAGGTTGGTTTTGGCGTCGGCGTATGAATTGGCTTGCTGGTTGGTTTTACCGTGGGTTTACAGGTCGGCGCTGCCGTTGGCGTGCAGGTCGGCGTTGCCGTTGGCGTGCAGGTCGGCGTTGCCGTTGGCGTGCAGGTCGGCAATTCTACAAAGATATCCTTAGTTGCCGTAATTTCACTGCTTGCATCTGTCACACCTGCCATGCTCTGAGAACGCTGTCTGCCCCCTTCGGGATAATAGCAGTATACGTCTTCACCTAAAGACTGTATTCCTGATACGGTAATGGTAATCGGCACGCCTGGATTTTGGATTACCACATGAGAAAGCCCCTCTGCGTCCTTTCCTTCAGAAATAACGGTTACAGTCGGATTGATCCCATAGTCTAACTGAATTTCTGTACCATCTGCATTCAAAGTATCCGCATTGTAAGTGATATCAATGGTATCTCCGTCTACTGTATATGCAATAATGATATTGGCAACTTCCGTTGTGGGGGTACTGCCGGGCAAAGTCAAATACCAGTCGCGTAAATCCGCTGTTCGCTTAACATCCCCATAATCAGGCCAAACGTACGGCTCATAGTCTTTTTTATTCGAGTAATGCCAGATGGCAAGTTGTGCAGCAGTGATTGCCTCTTCTTTATTGTAGATATTCTTGTTGGATCTTTGCCGCAGCTCCTCCAAAGTAATATAGGGATAACTGTTGGTTAGAATCGCACGAATTTTTTCTGCATTCTCTTTGCTGATGTATTTACAGACATCCATCTGTTCTATGGTGTATTTGCTCTTTTGGGCTAAATCCACCTCTACATCCACACAATAGGCTGTATAAACATTCCCGTCTTCATCCTGCAAAGACAAGGTTGCCGTTTGTACGTTGTGACTATTTCCGCTCGATGCCTGGTAGCCCATTTCATCAACGCCCACCCAGGTAAGTCTATTACCATCTGCCAAGGATACCGTATTGAACAAGAACACGCCCATTAGCAAGCTCAGAAACACGCACACACATATTTTGAATCGAATGCGCAAGACACTCCCTCCCTAAACTATCGATTGATTACGCCCTTACGCCTTTATACTATGTAGGAAATAGCTGCAAAGTGTATCGTTTTAAGAAAGTTGTTGTCATGCGCGTCTATCGCTACGTTTCCCCCACAAACCCGATTTCATTTTACAAATGCAAAAGGACGCTGCCTAGCATTATACCAGACAGCGTCTTTTTTTATCATATTTTATGAATGCGCCGTAATTATTCGTCCCAATCGCCGGTATCCAGTTCTAAAATGTCCGCCACATCAGACGGCGATTCCAGCTTTTGCACCCCACGCAGCTTGCGGTTGATGGCACGGGTGCGCACACCAATCAGTTTATCCAACTCGTCATCCGTCTGGCGCAAACGCTGCTGCATTTTAGCAAGCCCCTCACTGAACTTGTCAAACTCGGTTTTCACGGCTGCCAGCACCTGCCAGACCTCATTGGATCGCTTCTGAATGGCCAATGTGCGGAAGCCCATCTGCAAGCTGTTGAGCAGCGCTGCCATAGTGCTGGGACCTGCGATGTTCACCTGATAGTCTCGCTGCAACCGCTCCACCAGCCCCATATTGACTACTTCTGCATACAAGCCCTCAAACGGCAGGAACATGATGCCAAAATTCGTGGTATCCGGGGGCGCTACATACTTGGTTCGAATATCCTTTGCCTCGTTGCACACCACCGTTGTCAATGCACGCCGCGCTGCTTCGATTTCGCCGATGTCACCGGACGCATAAGCATCCTGCAAATGTGCATAGGTATCCCCAGGGAATTTTGCATCAATGGGCAGCCAAACGGTACTGCCATCCTGACCGGGCATCCGTACTGCATATTCTACGCGCTGGGCGCTGCCGGGAACAGTAGCAATATTGGTTGCATACTGTTCCGGAGCAAGGATTTCTTCCAAAATGCTGCCCAGCTGGATTTCTCCTAAAATACCACGGGTTTTGACGCCGGACAGTACCTGCTTCAAACCGCCCACATCCGCAGCCAAATTCTGCATTTCACCCAGACCTTTATAGACCTGCTCCAACTGTTTGGAAACCGTTTCAAAGCTCTCGTGCAGTCGCTTTTCCAGCGAGGTTTGCAGCTGCTCATCCACTGTATGGCGGATTTCATCCAGCTTTTTGTTGTTCTCGGTGCGAATTGCCTCCATGTTGGCATTCAACGCAACACGCATGGCATCCAATTTTTGCTCATTGCCACTTTCCAGTGTTTTCAGCCGCTGCTCCAATAGCTGCAGCTGTCGCGTCTGGCTGTCGGTCATTTGATGCCCCATATAGCCCACCGAACGCTGTAAGTTTGCGCCAAGTGCTTTGGTTGCTTCCAAATTGGTCTGGGAAAGCTCGGTACGCATTCGGCTGAGCTTGTTATCCATGGCTTCAGATTGCATCGAAAGCCGACGCTCTATCTCTTTCGACTGTGCCGTAAAGCGGGCATCTATCCAGTCCTGCATTTCACGGGTCATCCCCTGCTTTTGGGTAAACAGCAGCTTGACCAGAATCAGCACCAGCAATATATTTGCGATAATGAGTAAAATCAAAACGGGGGTATCCATAAATCTCCTTTTCTATGCCAGTTACAACAGTTCATATTCCAGTGTGGTCACGTCGGTATGGTACTCTCTTCCCTTTAAGCCGACACCTTCCAGCTCCATTTCGCCGGTCTGGTTGTCGTATGGGTCTGCACGCCAAGATTCTTTCGGCGGGGTCAGCGGTGCCTGGAAAACATGGTTTGCTGCAAAGCGACCCGTATCCAGACTGCCGAAATAGTGGCGGCGCAATGCTTCTTCCCCACGGCGTGCTGCGCTGCCGCCAAACGAGCAATCCGCATACAGCCAGCCCTTGCCTTTCAGCCAGAACATTGCCCAATCGTGGCAGCCAGCCTCTTGCGGTTCTACCGACAGTCCGCTCTCCCACATGGCAGGAATCCCGGCAATGCGGCACATGGTAATGAAGGTCAATGCCTGCACACCGCAATCACCTCTTCGGCTGTGTGCACAGTTTTCTGCAATACTTTCCAGAATAAAATACTGAGGCATGAACCGATATTTCACGTTTTGAGTCACATAGTCATAAATGCGGCTTGCTTTCTCTGCATTATCTTCTGCATCGCCAACCACAGCAGCCGTCAGCGCACGCATGGCAGGCGTAAAACGCACATGAGGCATTTGTTCGCCAAGATAATTTTCCGGTGCAAAACCGCCGTCTGTCACGTTGGGCAAATCCTGTAAAGACAAGGGATCCACATACTGCGCGGTGCGCACATAGGAAACCACCGCCTCTACCGGGGTATTTTCGGTCAGCTCGGTCTCCCAGTAGATGGTACGCTGAGGTGCAGTTTCCGGCGCAATGGAAGTTGGCTCTCTCCAAAAGGCTTCCAGCTGAATATCGCTTTGGGACGGGCAAGCTGCCGGGGCAGGCAGCCACAGCTTGGCGCGCACACTGGTGCGACCTTCCTTTTTTGCCTGCTCCATGGCACGGGCAAAAGCTTCGTCTGAGGCTTTCATGGAGAACTTCAGGCGAATCTTTGCCGACTGACTTCCCTTTTGCTGTAATGCCACTGCCTGCTCGCCACGGCGCGCGCGGGAAGCATAATCCGGGCGCACACCGGCACGCAAAGCAAAGTTGTCGTCGGTATAAATCAGCGTTTCCACAAAACGGCGGGCAAAGTGGGGTTCACCGTCCACAAAGCGCCAGTCAATGCGGTTGTCTGCCACCAGCCCGCGGAATTCTTCCTGCGTCATATCCGGAATACGGCTTTGAATATGCGCCAGCGCTTCTGCTTCATTGCAAGGATACTCGCCGGGAATGCGTGCCAAAATCTCACGCTGTGCCAACAAGCCTGCACGCCAGCTTTCCGGCAGCTGGGCCATGCAATTTTTTGCTTTGTCAGGGCTTTGACCGCCATTCTGGGTCTGGGTCCAGTCTTCTGCCAGCAGACGGTCGATTGCAGCAATCGCCTGCGTGCAGTACCCTGCTGCTTTCAGCCGTGCAATATCCTCCGGCAGCGGCGTATCCAAATGCCGCAATGTATCATTCCAGTTCATACGCTTTTCCTCCGAATCCATCTATTTTGTACAGTATACCGCGAACCCGCACATTTGAAAAGCAATCTGCCGCTTTTACTTTTCAAAAGATTCATGTTATACTTTCTTATCATCCACCCATCCATAACAGGAGGTCTATATGGCAGTTTTAGCAAATTATCACACCCACACACCCCGTTGTATGCACGCAACCGGCAGCGAGGAGACCTATGTGCAAACCGCTATCGCACAGGGGTATCAGGTTTTGGGCTTTTCGGATCACACACCTTGGCCCTTTCCGGAATACGAAAGCTACTGCCGCATGACAGTGGATCAGCTGCCGGAATATGTTGCTGCGGTACGGGAATTGCAGCAAAAATATGCCGGCGACATTAAAATCTATCTGGGGCTGGAAGCGGAATATGCGCCCGCTTACATGGATTGGCTACGGGATGCAAAAAAAGAATTTGGTCTGGATTATCTGATTTTCGGCAATCACTTTTGCAACAGCGAAGAAAGCGGCATTTACTTTGGCAAGGAAGACCCAGAACCGCTGATTGATGCCTATGTGGAACACGCAATCAAAGCAATGGAGAGCGGTCTGTACAACTACATGGCGCACCCTGACTTGTTTTTGAATCGCGCCAGCCAGATGAGCGAAAAAGCCGAAAAAGCGTTGCGCCAGATTTGCGAAGCTGCGGTAAAATACAATATGCCGTTGGAGTATAATATGCTGGGCGAAAGCCGCCGCATCCAGGAAAAGCGTGCAGAAAACGGCCTTTGCGGCTACACCTACCCCGGGTTCTGGAAGATTGCTGCTGAATATCCGATTCGTGCGATTGTCGGTTGTGATGCACATAATCCCACTGAGCTGTGCTGTGTACCCCGACAAACTGCGGTACGCAGCGAACTGCGCAGCATGGGTATTCAGGTTTTGGATACGCTGCCTGGCTTAGACTGATTTCGTCTACACCTTACCAGCTTTTACAAATAAAAATCCCTCCATGTGACGAGTAAATCACATCGAGGGATTTCTTTTTACGATTGTTCTATGCCGCACGGCATCTGCACGAACTGAGCGGTCACCGCTTCCAAATCAGCTTACCTTGAACGGTAACAGAATCCAGTTCCCGAATATCCAACGGTTCATCGAAGTAATATTTACAGGAAATTTGATCCTCTTCCACATCCATGTCAGACTGTACCGAAGTAATTGCAGAGCTGGTAATTGCAGCGCTAGTAATTGCGGAGCTAAAGCGCTCGATCACAGTACCATCTTTGAGATACAGACAAATACCCGGTATCAGGGAATTTTCCAGCAAAGCACCATCGCCGACAGCTTCTACGCCAAAGGGCGAAATCGCTACCGAACGCAGTGTCCAGCCATTCATACTTTCATTGCAGGAAGCAAAAACTGTCGCCTGCTTTTCATCCGGCACGTTAAAGGTCACATTCCAGTTACCGGTAATGCAATGTTGATAGGTCGAAGTCGTATACCACAGCGAGAGCGCATCCAAATCCGCATCTTCGGGCAAAGACATCACGTACTCAACCGTTTCCGTTGGGCAGTTACTGGCAGGATTTTGATTTTCCAGTGCTGTACCCACATTCAACTGGGCAACGTCTTCTGGAATTTGCTCGCCCTTTTCGTTAAACAAAGCCAGCGAAAAGGCATCATACCACTGATCCGGGTCACGACGTGCCAAAACGTGCAATGCACCATCCACAATGCCAGCATTTTGGAAATTCATAAATGGGATATTATCGTCCACATAACTTCCATATACTTTTAGGCATTGTACCATATTCAAATTTATCAGGCCATTGAGTTTCCCGCTGCCGATTTCACAAGAAGAACTTTGCAGCGGCATGGTGCCCGACATATTCGGCTGCGGGTTCCAGCGCTGAATCGCGCCAACTGTGATTCCCGTATCGGTATAGGGCTGCACCTCTGCACCCGACAGAATCGTACGAACCGAAATAGTTACTTTACCGCCAACCGCCTGTACAGGGTCACGAAGACCTTGCACCCGAACCACTACGGAGCCATCTTCCTGCGGCATCGGCTCCCCAGTAATGACAAACGGTTCGCCATCAATTAGGATATCGCTCAGTTCCATCGTTTGATCCAAACGATTTTTGCCGGTGGTATCGGTAAACGAAAGGTAACTGATAATTGTGTTATCATCATGCATGGAAGCCAACACTTCCATCGAAATGCCATTATTTGCAGACTGCACGCTCACAGGAGATAAATAGCGCAGCGTCTGTCTACTGAGCTTACTCAGCTTATCCGATAGCGCAGGCGACGCCAACACTGCCATCGACGTAGTAAAACAAAACGCAGCGGCCGCTGCAACTGCCAGCACCCGGCGAAAAACGAACATCCGATGCCGTTTTTTATTGCGCCCCGAAGCCATTGCAACCTGTACCATGCGCTGTTTTTCCCACTGAGAAAGAGAGATATTAGATACAACCGGATCTAGTGCTGCGTGAACGGCTTTTTCAGTAATGTTCACGTGATACTCCCTCCAATCGCTTCTCCAAATATGCATACGAACGCTTCAATCGAATACTGACTGTGGGCTGCGGAATCCCCAATACTTTGGCGATTTCGCCCACCGTCAATCCTTCATAATACCGCAAAAGAATCACTTCTCGGTATTTTATGGGTAGACTAAATACAGCCTCCCGCAATGCACCACTTTCCTTGTAAGTGTCATCGTAGAAAGCCCCTTCCGGCAAATCCTCTATCAGGTTTACATTGCGCGTCCACCCGCTCTTGAGATAGTCTTTACAGGTGTTGGTCAGCACACGCATTACAAATGTTTTGCAAATGCGCTGCTTGTCCGCTGCGCGATAAATCTTGATAAAGGAATCCTGCACTGCGTCTTCTGCCTGCTCTTTCTGGCCCAGATACAGAAATGCTACTTTCAGCATTTCATCGCCGTACTGTTCCACGAGCGAAGTCATTTCTTCACACGTCAGGGTCTCTGTCACTTTATCCTACCACTTGTCATCGGCAGACAGTCGCCGCCGATGCCGAAACATTCTGTCCCTTTCCTTTTTTTGCTTTAGTCGTGCCGGATTGCTTCCAGGGCACTGATTTTTACAGCGCGGCTTGCCGGCGCAATACCGGAAAGCACACCAACCAGCGTTGCAAACGCCAGTGCCGCGAAAATCAACCACATGGGCACGATAGAAATTTCGCCACCGACTTCACCCCAAGTGCCCATCATCTGGCTCAACCACGACATATCCACTTGCTGGCCGAAGAAGTTCATAATTATGGTCAAATGGTTCAGCACAAAGCTGATACACAAGCTAACAACTACGCCTACTACGCCGCCAATGAAACCAATGAAACCGCTCTCCAGCAGGAACATGGAATGAATCTGCCACAGCTCGCAGCCCAGCACTTTCATGATACCGATTTCTCTGGTGCGCTCATAAATCGCCATCGTCATGGTATTCATGATATTCAGTGCAGCAACCAGTAGGCTGATTGCTGCCAAACCGCCCAGAATCATCTGGCTCTTGGCCACACTGCCCTGCATTTCTTCACGCTGTTGCTGCATAGAATGTACTTCCTCAAAGCCTAGACCTCGGATTGCCTCCTCTACAGCGACAACATTGTCAATATCATCAACCTTAACATACACTTCCGGGTAGCCTTTGTTCTTTTGATTATTTGCGTTAACTTTATTGAGCTTACGATATTCTGCAATCAGCTTTTGCACGTCCTGCAGGTTCATGATAACGCCGGCTTCGGTAAAATAGCCCTTGGAGTAATCTTTCTCTAATATACCGACTACCTTTAGCTTATATCGCTTGATTTCTTTGCCTTCTTCATTATTAAAGAATAGACTGATTTCTTCATTTTCGATATCGAAGAACGGACCAACTGGGTTGCCGTTGGCGTCTGTCTGCCCCTCAAACCGCTGATACTTAGGGCTTTCAGGCTTGCGTTTGTTATCATGGAACTCATAAATGAAATTTGGGCCAACCAAAACAGGGATTGTATTTTTACCATAATTGGTGTTCGGATCAATCCAACTGCCGCTTTGCAGCCGGAACCCCATTGGCTCCATCGCTTCGGATTCAATACCGATCATACTCCAAGCATTTGCGCCATACCGATCATTTTTACCGGCGGCATATTGCGCCTGTAACTCGTATGCATCATAATATGGGGTCGCTGCCAAAACATGGTCCAACCCACGGATTTGCCGTAGCATTGTTTCGTCCATTGTAGGTGCTTCTGGACCGGCACCATAGTTAAAAACTTGAATTTGTGTCAGATCGCCGTAGCTTTCCAGCATTGCGTCGGTCTGCTTATTCATTGCAATACCCAGACTGATCATGACCACAATGGCGCAGGTGCCTACCACGACACCAATGACAGTAAGGGCAGTTCTGCCCTTACGACGGCGCAGATTGTCCGTAGACAATCGGATCAGATCAGAAATCTTCATCGCTTTCCTCCTGGGCTGCCTTCTTCTTTGCAGCGCGCTTACGCAGGACTACTACGACTGCTGCCACAGCACCTGCTGCAACCACAACGATCAGAACGATCTGCCAAGGTGCCAGACCGCCATTGCCCGTGGGCTCTCCATCCACAGGGAAATCCGGGTCCATCATGCTGGGGTCATCCATCCCACCCATTGGCCCAGACATATTTTCGACCGGAATCGAAATCTGTTCGGTTCGTGTAACAATTTCGCCGGAGGGTGCTTCGTAGCTAATGGTAATGGTGCCCTCAATCTTGCCAGCATCCACAGCACTCAAATCCAGGTCTGCGCTCTCCTCCGAGCCGGGAGCCACATTGCCCACATAGTTGTTCTGGGTAGACTGCTGCAAATTGGTACCTGTCAGCTGCACAGTTACATTGTTAATGGGGTTTTTGCCCTTATTGACAAAATAGACCGTAGCAACGTTATCTTCGCCAACATACATCGTATCCGGCTTTTCAATACGGCTGACTTCAAAGCGGTCAGGCTGGCGTACGGGAACTGAAACCGTTGTGGGGGTACCTGCATTGCCGGCGCCACTTACTGTAACAGCTACCGTGCTTACACCACCGGTAAAATCGGGCAATGCACGCATGGGGAAAGAAACTGACTTAGACTGGCCAGGCTTCATTGTACCGATGTAGTTAGTGCTGCTGCCGCTGCTAACCACCAAACCCTCAGCAGGAGCAACGCTGACTACCACGTCATCCACGTTCTTTTTACCGGAAGAGGTTGCATACACCGTCAAGCTCAGGGTAAATTCATCGCCTGCATTCACCACATCTGCACCGATAGAGCTGGACTTTACAATCAAGCCGGGTGCCGATGCTTCGCCGCCTTCACCTGCACCGCCTTCGGGTTCCGGCGTAGCAGCTGGGTACAGCTCGCGAATATTTTCACCGATGGTCAGTTCGGGGAAGCCTTCCTGAGAACTGCTGATAGTTGCTTCAAAGCGAGTGTTATTGGTATTCGTGTACTTCAAACCGCTGACGCGCAGAATATGCTTGCCAATGGTTTCCACATGAAGGTCCTGTGCGCTGAATGCGCCATTATCCTTCAGGCGAATGGACAGATCCGGCCAAGTTGCCATATCCGGAACAGCCTGCACATTGCTGTTACTAAAGTTAAAGAAGAAATCTACCGTCAGATTCGAAGTATCCAGTGCAGTACCACCAATCGGAAAAGAGTGAGCCGTCAACGTACCCCAAGTACCATCCCACTTATCCTGCGGAGATGGCGTGGGTTCCGGAGTCGGTTCCGGGGTCGGCGTTGCAGTCCCCTCCCCACCTTCCGGTGTCTGGGTTTCTGCTAAAACTTTTGCCGAAGGTGCCGGAGTAGCAAACAGCTCAGGTGCATCCTTCGTTTCTGCAGCCAGCGCTGCCTGCGGCAAAACCATTGCAAAGGCAAGGGTTGCCGCCAAAACAACAATACGTTTTTTCAGTTTCATCTGTATGTACCTTTCCTTATTTCTCTTGCGCTGCGGCCGTGTGTTCCTCCAGTTCGGCAAACAACTCGGCGCGTACTGCATTTTTCTGTTCGGCGGTTTGTGTCACATTGCTTTGGATCTTACCATCCAAAAGAGTAATGATTCGATCTGCTACACCAGCTAGCTCTGGCTCGTGCGTGACCATAATAAAGGTGATCTGATGTTTTTCTGCTAGGTCCAACATCTTTTTCAAGACCTGCCGTGTGGTAGCGGTATCAAGGTTGCCCGTAGGTTCGTCCGCAAAAATAACATTTGGATGTGTTACAAATGCACGCGCGATACCTACGCGCTGCTGCTGGCCGCCGGACATCTCTGTGGGGCGATGATGTTCACGGCCTTTCAACCCCATTGCAGATAGCGCAGACTTTGCGATTTTTTCGCGCTGGTCTTTCGCCATTCCTTTGAACATCAGCGGCAAAGCTACATTTTCTACTGCGTCCATATTCGGCAACAAGTTATAGCTTTGGAAAATAAAACCCAAGTGATCCTGACGGAACCTTGCCAACTGGCTTTCTGTCATAGCAGAAATATTTTGTCCTGCAATAATAACTTCACCCTTGGTAGGCTTCTCTAAACCAGCCAGCTGATTCAGCAAAGTAGATTTACCGCTACCAGACTGGCCAACAATACAGCAGATTTCACCTTTTTGAATTTCAATATCAATATGGCCCAGCGCTACAACGCGTTCTTTACCAACACGATATACTTTCCGTAAGCCTTTGGTTTGTATCATAGGAGCCATATCTCAGCCTCCTTTCTTTTCTGACCTATAAAATTCCATATTTAATATACGAGTCCAGCTATCTACATATTTCATTTTTTGTAAAAAAAGGGGCAATCTTTTCAGATTGCCCCTTTTTTCTTACAAAAACAGCTTACAGTACACAAAACCACTTACTGCAATCACCGCACAGAGTACTGCGGTTACTGCAGGTACCCATCGGATCAGTTTTTCCGCCAATACATCGCGGGGATCTTCATATGTTTCTTCATCCTCTTCCATCAGCGGTTCCGCCCCCCGATAAGAGCGAGACTCCTGTACACGCTGTTTGGGTGTTTGCTCCACTACCCGTGTACGACCTTCGTCACTCTGCTCAACAGAGCCGCGACGATCTGCTACAACCTGTGTCGGCTCTTCCCCGTTTGCAGCAACTGCATCTGCGGGTTCTTCCGGGCGCAGAATTCCGGAAATTGCATTTTGCAACAGGATACGGTCGCTGCCGCACTCACTGCAATACACCGTATTTTCTTCATTGGAATGGAATGCACCACAAGCGCAATACCAGCCGTTTTCCAAAATTTGCGGCATATACTTCATGCCTTTGCGACCGCTCTGTGCCTGCAAGCTGGCCGCCACATCCTTGGGTAGCTTTTTGGGGGCAGGCAGACGCACACGCTCATATACCGTCAGGTCTTCGCTTTTACGGCCGTACCAAGCACGCAGCAGCGAAACATCCATACTTGTAATTTCATCCTGCGTTACAAATACAGCATCGTCCATGCCAAACAGCACGCCGTTTTCTGCATTCAAATCCTCGTAGGTAAATTCATCCTCGTACAGGATTTCGCCGTTAGTTCCCTTGCACTTAAAATGCACCTTCAAAGCGGTAAGCACCGTATCACGAATATTCTTAAAGGTGAGGCACACGGCGTTTTCCTTGCTTTCACTGCCTTGCAAAAGCTCTACACGAACTACCTGCACCGGGCTGCCCGGTGTAAAGTAGTTCACACGGCTCTGTGCTACCAGATTAAAGCTTTCTTCCATAATTTCTCTCCTTCAGCACGATGCCATCCCTGCAAATTATTCCAGGGAATCCTCCGCATCAGGTTTGTGCGTATTTTCGTTAGTTTCTACCAGGTGTTCTGCTTCCGGCTCTTCTGCCTGTGCAGCAGGAACTTCCTGCGTCTGTTCTTCAGCAGGCTGAGGCTGCTCTGTTTCAAGAGGAGGCAGCTTTTCGCCAGCCATCACCTTATCGAACTCCGCTTCCGTGAGCTTCTCGCGCTCAATCAAAGCCTGTGCCAGTGCGTGCAGCTGATCAATGTGTTCTGTCAGGATGCGGCGGCAATTCTCGTATGCCTCATCCATGATATCGCGCACTTCTGCATCAATTTCAGCAGCGGTCGTTTCGCTGTAGCCCTTACCCTGGCTGAAGTCACGGCCCAGGAAGGTTTCCTCCTGACGGTTGCCATAGACAACAGGCCCCAAACGCTCGGAGAAGCCATAGCGCATGACCATATCACGGGCTGTATTGGTTGCAGATTCCAAGTCACTGGAAGCACCTGTAGAGATATCCTCCAAAATGATCTGCTCTGCAACACGACCGCCCAAACTGGAAACAATATCCTCGTACATCTCGCCCTTGGTGACGTAGCTGCGGTCCTTTTCGGGCAGGTACATGGTGTAGCCACCAGCCTGACCGCGGGGAATGATGGTGATTTCATGCACCTTGGGATGATGCTTGCAGTGGAAACCTGCTACTGCGTGACCAGCTTCATGGTAAGCAGTCAGCTTCTTTTCATCAGGAGTCACGATGCGGCTCTTCTTTTCGGGGCCAGCAATCACCTTCATGGAAGCTTCTTCGATTTCAGCCATGGTAATTGCCTTCTTGCCACGGCGTGCTGCCAGCAGAGCTGCTTCGTTGACCAGGTTTTCCAGATCAGCACCGGCAAAGCCAGCGGTACGGCGTGCAATGACAGACAAGGACACATCCGGAGCCAGCGGCTTCTTACGGGTATGAACCTTTAGGATTTCTTCACGACCCTTTACGTCGGGCAGACCAACATATACCTGACGATCGAAACGGCCCGGACGCAACAAAGCCTTATCCAGGATATCGGCACGGTTGGTAGCAGCAATGACAATAACACCATCGTTTGCCTCGAAACCATCCATCTCAACCAACATCTGGTTCAAAGTCTGCTCACGTTCATCATGTCCGCCGCCCAGACCTGCACCACGCTGACGACCCACGGCATCAATTTCGTCGATGAAAATGATACAAGGCATAGACTTCTTTGCCTTATCGAACAGGTCGCGCACACGGGATGCACCGACACCGACATACATTTCCACAAAGTCAGAACCGGACAGTGCGAAGAACGGAACACCTGCTTCACCGGCACAGGCGCGTGCCAGCAGGGTCTTACCGGTACCCGGAGGGCCAACCAGTAGAACGCCGTGCGGGATGCGGGCACCCAGCTGATTGAACTTTGCGGGATTCTTCAGGAACTCAACGACTTCCTGCAGTTCTTCCTTTTCTTCATCTTCGCCGGCAACGTCAGCAAAGGTGACATCCACCTGCCGCTCGGATTCATCCTTGACTTTAGCCTTGCCCACGTTCATTACGCCGCCGCCATTACCGCCGCGGAGCATGAACAACAGCAGCATACCTGTGCTGCCCAGCATCAGAACCATCATCAGGGTATCAGCCCAGGGGAAGGACTCCTTATAAGGAATCATGTTATCATCCATGGGCGCATCAGGATTTGCCTCGTTATATGCCTGGATATAATCTTCCATCTGGTACTGGAGGAAGTAAGATTGATACGGCAGCTGGTAGGTTACCTGCATCTTAGCACCGCCGGGCAATTCTTCTTTTTCTTGGTTTGGTTTTAACAAAAAGCCGCCCAGACCGTTACTGACAGATGCCTGATCCTCTTTGGGCAGCGGGATCTTACCTTCCTTCAGGCTCATCTTGATCACGCCGGTATTCAGGTTCAAATCAAATGCCGTGACCTGCAGGTTTTCGAAATAGCTGCGCACCTGCGAATAGCGCAAGGTGGAATCCATTGCAGGGGAACTGGTAAAGAAGGTCCAAATCATCAAGACCACCACCAGCAATCCAACTATGATCAATGGGTTCCATTGTGGTTTCTTTTTTTGCAACATACTGACTCCTGTAGCTTATTTTTCGCTTACTTACTTGGCATAGACTTCCGGCTTCAGCACACCAACATAGGGCAGGTTACGGTACTTTTCGTCATAATCCAGACCGTAGCCAACCACAAACTCATCAGGTACTGCAATACCGGCATAATCTGCACAGATGTCTGCCTTGCGGCGGCTGGGTTTATCCAAAATCGTGCAAATCTTCACACTATTGGGATGACGCATCTGCAGCATCGGCACCAGATTAAACAGCGTGACGCCGGTATCCAGAATATCTTCCACAATCAAAACATCCTTGCCGCTCAGATCCGCATCCAGATCCTTGATGATCTTGACCAGACCCGTAGAGGTCGTGTTGGCACCGCCATAGCTGGATACCACCATAAAATCAATCTCGCAGGGAATATCGATTGCACGCATCAGGTCTGCCATAAATACGACCGAGCCCTTCAGGATCGAAACCAGCAAAAGATCCTTACCTGCATAATCCTTGCTGATTTGTGCGCCCAGTTCTTTTACGCGAGCCTTCAGCTGGTCTTCACTGACCAGAATGTTCTTGATATCGTCGTGCATACTCATGGATTGTCCTCCTCCTGGTACTGCTCCTGCAGGAACAATACCTCCTCTGTTTTTTCATCCGGGGCAAGTCCCTCGCAAAAGCCATGCCCCCAAAGCCACAACACCTGCTCCCCCTGTGCCGCAAGCGGCAGCTGAGAGCGCTGCAACGGTGGGATGTGTTCTTCGTTATATAACTTTTTCAAACTTTTGCTGCCACACCGTCCTGCTTGATGGAAACGATCGCCAGGGCGGCGTGTTCGCAAACGCATCAATATAGGTATTCTAGCATAATCCGCTAGGTTTTTTAAGTCTTTTTTATGAACGCAATGTATATTTTCCCATTCCTGCCGAGAAATTACACTGATTTTCACACAATACCCACCCGGAAAATGATATTCACCGGGCTGCATCGGATATTCCGGGATATTCTGCAAGGGCAAAGCATTCCGTGTCACGATTTCCCGATATAGCCTACTCCCACGCACCGCAAAACGCAGCGTGTCCCGCAGCTGAACTGCCCCCCGCATGCGGATGCACTGCTCCAACAGACAAATATATTTTTGTTCCGCATCCCGAACCGGGCTGACCAGCTGATGCAACGCGGATTCCAGAATCAAAGGTTCTGCCTTGCGCAGCGTGTTCAAATCCCATGGGCCATCCTGCCTGCTACCGCCCGCTTGCGCTGCGGCACTATCCAGTAGCGCCTGCCCTTTTTCGGAAAAATATACATCCATACGGTCCATCTTATCACAGAATGCCCGCAGATTTTTCACCGCCGCTGTATTGACCTGCTCCAGTGCAGGGATAGCTTCATGGCGAATCCGATTGCGCGCGTACTCCACCGAAAGATTGGTTTCATCCGTCACAAAGGGCTGCCCTGCTGTGGCGCAGTATGCTTCAGTGTCCTGCCGGGAAAGGCACAACAGTGGACGAACAAACGCACCACGCTTGGGGCGAATCCCCGCCGCGCCATGTGCGCCGGTACCGCGCGCCAACCGAAACAATAAAGTTTCTGCTTGGTCGTTTCCAGTATGGGCTGTTGCGATCCATTGTACACCGCTTTCCAACAGCTTTTCAAAATAGCCGTAACGCAGCTTTCTTGCCCAGTCTTCCCCTGCGTTATCCGGCACAGGTACTGCATCTGCCACTGCGCTATACACAGTAAGGGGAACATTCAGCAAAGCACACTGCCGGCGTACAAATGCTTCATCCCTGTCCGCCGCGGCACCACGCATTCCATGATTCACATGACAGGCAGAGACGGTAAGGCTTAGCTTTGGTGCCAGAGCAAGCAGAATATGCAAAAGCGCCATACTGTCTGCCCCGCCGGAAACAGCTACACATACCGTGCGTGCCGTTTCCTCTGTAAGCGGAAAAAGCCCGGCCTGCGCGCAATAGGCAAGCACGGACTTTTCCGTATGTGTTTTCAGTTCTTCCGCAGTGCGGATTTCTGTTTTGCGCATAAGTCCTAATCAATGATTAAAATCCACGTCGGTGAATCTGGTGTGTGCACCATCCCAGCCCAGCGGCACTGCGCTGGTTTCGCCGTGACGGTTCTTTGCTACGATACATTCTGCAATATTGGAATCTGCCTGCGGAGCATCGTCGCCTTTCTGACTGTTATAGTATGCCTCACGGTACAAGAACAAAACGCAGTCTGCATCCTGTTCGATAGAGCCGGAGTCACGCAGGTCAGACAGCTGGGGACGATGGCCGGAGCCCGCGCCCTGCTTTTCCACAGCACGGGACAGCTGGGACAGTGCAATAATTGGCACTTCCAGCTCCTTTGCCATGATTTTCAGATTTCGTGTGATTTCACTGATTTCCTGCACGCGGTTTTCCGTCCGCTTACCGGTGGTCATCAACTGCAAGTAGTCAATCACGATCAAGCCGATTTTCGGGCGGCTTGGATCCTGATTGACACGGCGAATCTTGGCTTTCATTTCCGGAATGGTCAAACCAGAGGTATCATCCATAAAAATGGGTGCATCGTGCAAACGCTCAGATGCGATTGCCAAGTCCTCCCAGTCCGACTGGGTCAGCGCACCGGTACGGAACGCATGGCTGTCAATACCCGCCTTTGCGGACAAAATACGGTTTGTCAGCTGTTCCTTGGTCATTTCCAAGCTGAACACCGCCACGGGGATATGCTGCTGTTCGGCAACATTGGTGGCGATATTCAGCGCAAAACTGGTTTTACCCATACCGGGGCGTGCTGCCAAGATAATCAGGTCGCCGCGGCCCATACCTGTCAGCACTGAATCCAACAGGCGGAAACCCGTGGGGATGCCTTTGTACTTATCCGCATCCGGGCCGGATAATTTTTGCAGGGTGCCCAGCGTTTCCACCATGCTGGAAGACAGCGGTGTCAGCGCCGATGTATCGCGACCCGAACGAATCTCATAGATTTTCTGTTCGGCATTTTCCAAAAGCAGATCAGCGTCGCCTTCCTGCCCGGAATCCTCCAGAATATCCTTTGCCACGTTCATCAGCTGACGGACCAGGTATTTTTCCTGCACGATATGTGCATACGAGGTCACGTTCGAGATACTGGGCACGGTTTCTGCCAATCCTGTCAGATAAACCTTCGCTGCATCGCTGCTTTCAAATACACCATCGGTGGACACCGCATTCAGCAGCGTAACAAAGTCAATGGTCTGATCTGCCATGAACAGGCGAATCATTTCACTGTAGATCTGCCCATTTTGGCGAGAGTAGAACATTTCCGGCTTGACGATTTCAATCAAATCGGTCAGCGTTTCTGCACGCAGCAAAACAGCGCCCAGCACACTCTGCTCGGCCTGCATACTGTACGGCAGCTGAACGCCCATACTCTCCAGATTCAATTCGTTCGAATATTTATCCATTCTTTACCCCAATGACTGTTTTTCCTGCTGAATTACTCCAAAATACCCATGTAAATAATTGTCGCTTATCCCGAAAGATTACTCGACGATTTCAACCTCTACCTTGAAGGATGCGGTTACACCCGGATACAGGCGTGCCTTTGCCTCGTAGACGCCAGCATCCTTAATGTCACGGCTGGACAGCTCGATTTTTTTCTTGTCGATGGTCTGACCAACCATTTCGCTCAGGCTTGCAGCAACTTCCTTGGTAGTGATTTTACCAAACATGCGGCCGGATGCACCGCCCTTAGCCTTCATATTCACGGTCTTTTCGTGAATCTTCGCAGCCAGCTCCTTTGCAGCAGCCAACTGGGTTGCCTCGTGGAAATCAGCAGCAGCTTCCTTGGTGCGTGCAATGTTCATTGCGGTAGCATCCGCCTCTGCAGCCAGACCACGGGGCAAAAGGAAGTTGCGTGCGTAGCCGTCCGAAACTTCGTGGATTTCGTCCTTCTTGCCGATTTCCTTAACGTCTTTCTTCAAAATAACTTTCATAGTTGGGTCCTCCCTCTCCTCTGCGATGGATCACACCGCAGTTTTTTCTCGCTTTAGTATATCCTAAAACCCAGCCATACACAAGGGCCGGTCAGGTTTTCGTATTTTGTGCCCGTGCCGCTTCGTACAAATCAATCGCCGCACGGATTCTTGCGCCCGCCTGTTCCAGCGAAATATCGCACAGCTGTGCGCCGGCCATCGTTTGATGACCGCCGCCGCCCAGTGCTTCCATAATGACCTGAACATTGACCTGACCCATACTGCGGGCACTGATGTTTACGCCGTTTGCGTTTTCTACACCGACAAAGCTTGCACTCACGCCGGAAATGGTCAGCAAATCATTGGCAGCCTGTGGAATTGCCACCTGCACTGAAGCATCGAACGCTTCATGCAGAGAAATCGCACAGCCTTTATAGACCTGCGCCGCCTCGACCAACTCACACTTGGCCACATATTCATCCCGGCTCACATGGAACAAAGCACGGACATTTTCGGTTTCTGCCCCGTAGCGGCGCAGGGTTGCTGCAGCTTCAAAGGTACGCACACCGGTATGCAGGCTGAAATCGTGGGTGTCCAGCATAATGCCTGCCAACATACCTTCGGCTTCCAGTCGGGTGGGCTTATCATCTTTGTCGCCCACATAGGTCAGCATCTCTGCTACCAGCTCGCTGGCACTGCTGGCGTAAGGCTCGTGGCACAAAAGCACGGTATCTTTGATGTAGTTATCGCCCTTGCGGTGATGGTCGATTACTACCACGCTGCCTGCTTTATCCAGAATCTCCTGGCTTTCCACCAAATGGCGCAAATATGTATCCACCACAATGCAAAGCGTCTTTTTATTGACGGTTTCCAGCGCTTTTTCCGGTTCCATAAAATCGTTGCTGTATCCCGCCTGTTCAAAAGTATCCAGCAGCGAAGCCGCCATAGTAGCGTTGCGGCGCACGGCAATCACTGCGGGTACATCACAAATCTTACAAATCCGCAGGACGCCTTCTGCCGAGCCGATTGCGTCCAAATCAGACATCCGATGGCCCATGATCACAACACTTTCAGACTGCTTGATCAGCTCCACCAATGCGCGCGCCACCAAACGGCTCTTAACACGGCTACGCTTTTCTACACCGTGACTGACACCCCCATAGAAGGTAAAACCGTCCGGTGTTTTTTCTGCGGTCTGGTCACCACCACGCCCCTGCGCCATATCCAGTGCCTGTTCTGCCATCTGGCGCGCCTGCGCCAGCGTTTCGGCGCCACGGCCTACACCAATGGACAAAGACAGATTCTTTTCCGGCGCAATGGCTCGCACTTCATCCAGCACTGCATAGCGTTCTTCCGCCAGCTTGTTCAGATGACGTTCTTCCACGACAGCCAGATACTTCCCGCTGCCAAGACGCTGCAAAAAGCCTGTGGTGCCGCCGATGGTGGTTTCCAGCACCTTATACAGATTTTCCAAAACACCCGCACGCTCGCTGTCCAGCATATCATTGAACACATCGCTATAACCATCCACGGCAAACAAAATACAGCCGGGGCGGCTTGCCGTATGCTCTTTTTCGATGAAACGCAGATTGGTTTCATCCGTAAAGCAAACAATACTGATTGCTTCGCTGCGGCTCTCTACCGTAGAAGAATAGGCGTGCCAAATTCGGTCCCCCAGATGCAAAAGCTGACCCGCCGGGCTGCCGCTTGCGCTCAAGGTCAAGCCGGGTAAAACTTTGGTTGTAGAGTGGAGCAGATAGTTTTCTCCGCAGCCCAACTCGTTTTGAAAGGCTTCGTTATACCAGAGTATGGTTTTTCCGCTGAGCAGCACAGTAGGCGCTGACATGTTACCCAGACTGAACTTCAGCTTGGATTCATCAAACACCGAGCCAGTCAGCCAGCGTGCCAACGCTGCACGCAATGAGCGGCCGCAAAACACCAAAATGCCCAGAAAAGCCAGCCAAACAACCAACGGTACTAACAGCCACCATGTAGGGGCCTGGACCGCTGCCCAGACCATTAAAATAACATTCAAAACAAGAAGCCCCGCCACGAGCACTTCCAGCGTTAAAATGGGTTTGTGTTTCATGGGGGGGCCTCCTACGATATTACTTTTTTATTCTCGGGTTAAATTTCCATCAAAATCGGCAGGATCATAGGGCTGCGCTTGGTGCGGCGATAAATATAAGCCGACAGCGTCTCACGCACCTGTGTCTTTACATTGTTCCAGTCATAGCGGCCATCGGACAGCGCACGGTCAAATGCCATTTCAACGGCTTCTTTTGCGCCTTCCATCAACTGTTCGTTTTCACGCACATAGACAAAACCGCGACTGACCAGGTCAGGACCTGCAATCACATTGCCATTGGTGCGGTCGATAGTTGCCACTACAATTACCAAGCCATCTTCCGACAGATGCTTGCGGTCACGCAGGACCACATTGCCCACGTCGCCAACACCCAGACCGTCTACCATCACAGCACCTGCCGTGACTGGGTTACCCAAACGCAGCTCGTTCTGGGACAGAATCACATGAGAGCCATTCTCCGCAATAACGATATTGGTTTCCGGGATGCCCAAGCTTGCTGCGGTTAGCGCATGGCGCTTCAGCTGCTTGTACTCACCATGAACCGGCAGGAAATACTTGGGCTTGGTCAGGGTCAAAAGTAGTTTCTGCTCTTCCTGGCAGGCGTGTCCGGAAACATGGACATCATACATACTTTCGTAAATGACTTCCGCCCCCAACAGCAGCAGACCGTTCACGATCTTGGTTACGCTCTTTTCGTTGCCGGGGATGGGATTTGCCGAAATGATGATAAAGTCGCCAGGGCCAACCTTTACGTTGCGGTGGCTGCTCTGCGCCATACGGCTCAAAGCGCTCAGCGGCTCACCTTGGCTGCCGGTGGTAATCAGAACTACTTTTTCCGGCGGGTACTGGTTCAACTGCTCAATGTTAATGAGCGTACCGTCCGGGATCGACATATAGCCCAGTTCCTGTGCCATAGCGGTATTCTTTACCATGCTTCGGCCGGAGAATGCCACCTTACGGCCATCCTCGACAGCCAAATCAATAATTTGCTGCACACGGTTCAGGTTAGAGGCAAAGGTTGCGATAATGATACGCTTGTTGCGGCCACGATGGAACAAATCACGCAGACTGTCCACAACCTTGCGCTCGGTAGCGGTAAAACCGGGACGCTCTGCGTTGGTGGAATCGCTCAACAGTGCCAGAACGCCCTTTGCGCCATAGCTGGCAAAAGCCGACAAATCTGTCACCGGGCCGGACAGTGGAGTATAATCAATTTTGAAGTCACCAGTGCAAATCACAGTGCCTGCCGCGCAAGTAATGGCAAACGCAACCGCACCGGGAATAGAGTGATTCACATGGATAGGATCAATCTGAAAGCCGCCCAGCTTGAACTTGTGCCCGGCGGTGATTTCCGTCATCTTGGTAGAGCCCGCCAGATTAAACTCGTCCAGCTTGTTGCGAATCAGGCCGCAAGCCAGACGGGTTGCATACACAGGCAGTTTGACCTTGCGCAGAAGATACGGCAGGCTGCCGATATGGTCTTCGTGGCCATGGGTAATCAGGATGCCGCGAATCTTATCAACATTCTGTTCCACGAAGGCAAAGTCCGGAATGACCAAATCGATACCGTACATGTCGCTGTCCGGGAACACACAACCGCAGTCCACAATGACCATTTCACCATTGCACTCAAAAACGGTCATGTTTTTGCCCACTTCACCTAAGCCACCCAACGGGTAGATGTGCAGCGGAGGTGTATCTTCGGCAGCTGCCTTCGGCACATTTTTGCGCGGGCGGCGGAAATAACCGCGGCCGCCGCGGCCGCCCTGCTTTGCGTTCTGTGCCGGTTTGGGCTTGCGCTGTGCAGGCGCCTGATTTTGCGTGGTTTTGTTCTCTAAATTTGCCATAATACCTCCTAAAAGGAAAACCAAAACAGACCCGGACTATATAGTCGGGCCGTGCATGTTCTGGGAAAAGCAAGCGGGCTTTTCCTGCGAATGCGTATAGATTTTTTACTGCGGCGTTCAAAAACCGCCCAAGTCCTTTAGAAAAACCTTGTGGATCAAACCGTTCATCTGTTCAATGCAACCGCGATCCGGAAAAAAATGTCTGAATGTGCATCTGCAGCACACCCCTATACGTTAAATGACATATTAAGTATAGTGTGTCCCTTTTTATTTGTCAATTCAGTATAGGTCATGTTTCTAAAATTATACTCTTGGCACAAAGCGAACTGTCCATTATAATAGAATTATGTAATCCTTTTCAGCACAGGAGTAATGATATGAAACGAGTTGAATTATATACAGACGGTGCGTGCAGCGGCAATCCCGGCCCCGGCGGCTGGGGGGCGATCCTGCGTTTTCGGACTGCGGATAAAGTTTATGAAAAAGAGCTTTCCGGCGGAGAAGACGAAACCACCAACAACCGTATGGAGCTGACCGCCTTCCTATCCGGTCTGCAACAGCTGAATCAACCCTGCGAAATTGATTTGTACAGCGACAGCCAGTACGTCATCAATGCGCTGGAAAAGGGCTGGGCAAAGGGCTGGCGTGCCCGTGGCTGGAAAAAAGCCGACAAATCCCCTGCTTTGAATGCGGATTTGTGGGCCGTGGCACTGGCAGAAGCGGAAAAGCACCAAATCCACTACCACTGGCTGAAAGGTCATGCCGGGCACCCGGAAAACGAACGCTGCGACCGCATGGCGGTGGAGCAGAGCAAAAAACACGGCGGGCGTCAGGCATAACATACGATTCCCTAGCAAACACTAGCAGTTATAAGGAGGTAATGGAGCAAAGGCTCCGTATAGAAAACTATGGCAGGTGAATTTTTGCCCGGAAACGGGTTTGACACATACGAGGCGCAGGACAAGGTTTTGGTTGGCATGAGCGGCGGTGTAGATTCCAGCGTGACCGTTCGCATTTTGCAGGATCAGGGTTTTGCCGTTACAGGCGCAGTCATTCGCTTTTCCCCTTCCCATGATGCAGCCGTTCAGCAGGCAAAGGCTGCCGCGAAGCAGCTGGGTGTGGAATGTATCGTACTGGATACGCAGGATTTGTTTAACGCAAACGTGGTGCAGCCCTTCTGCGAAAGCTACTGCAAGGGCGAAACCCCGAACCCCTGTATCTTATGCAACCCCAGCGTAAAGTTTGCTGCGCTGCTTACCGCAGCGGACAAGCTGGGTATTCAGTATATCGCTACCGGTCACTATGCACGCGTAGAAATCGACAACGACGGTGTCAGCCACATTTGCAAGGCAATCAGTACTGCACGCGACCAGAGTTATATGCTGTACCGTCTGGAACAGGATGTTTTGTCCCGTCTGCTGTTACCGTTAGGCGAGTTTGAAAAAGAGGACATCCGCGAAATGGCGCGCGACATGGGTTTGGCTTGCGCTGACGCCCCCGACAGTATGGAAATCTGCTTTATCCCCGACGGCGACTACGCTTCCTTTATTGAAAAGCGCGGTATGACCGCAAAGCAGGGCAATTTTATCAGCCCGGAAGGCAAAGATCTGGGACCCCACAAGGGTGTGCTGCACTACACTGTCGGTCAGCGCAAGGGTCTGGGCATTGCACTGGGGCGCCCGGTATTTATTCGTGAAATCTGTGAAAACGGCAACATCCTGCTGGCAGACGCCGGCGATGATTTGGTCAGCCAGATTGGCGTTGCCAATATGGTTTCCGCTGACAGCAAGGATATTCCCGCCGGGGATTATATGGTAAAAATCCGCAGTGCAGCCAAGCCTGCACCCGCCCATTACAACGGCGAGGGTGTTTTGACATTTGATCCCCCGGTACGCGCACCCGCGCCCGGCCAGAGCGCCGTATTCTATCTGGATGACATGGTAGTCGGCGGCGGATTTCTGCGCCGCATCTGATACTTCAAATCCGATAAATACAAAAAGAGGTCCGTTCCAATAGGAGCAGACCTCTTTTATTTTTGAATGAAAGCAATTACGGCTTTTCTGCAGCTGCTTTTTCCTTGTTCTTCATCATATCACGGTTCGGGCGGAAGTTAGGAACGATTTTCTGCAAGCCACGCACGACTTGTGCATCGTCATGTGCCGCAGCAACTTTGCCCAGTTCCTCCAGCTGGTCATAGAACTGTGCCAAGTCGATCTTCTTAGGCGGCGCAACAAAAATCTTATTATGCTCCGTACGGCGCATCTTGTCCTGTTCTTCATCCATCATTAGTTCTTCGTAGAGCTTTTCGCCGGGGCGAAGGCCCACAACACGAATCGGCATATTCACATCCGGCTCATAGCCATAGAAACGAATCAGCTGGCGTGCCAAATCCATAATACGAACCGGCTTGCCCATATCCAGAACATAAATGCTGCCGCTCTGTGCCAGCGCACCCGCCTGCAGCACCAGCTGGGCAGCTTCGGGAATGGTCATGAAGTAGCGCTCGATATTGGGATCTGTAACGGTAACCGGGCCGCCCTTTTTAATTTGGCTTTCAAACAGTGGAATTACACTGCCGTGGCTGCCCAGTACGTTACCGAAACGCACTGCCATGCAGCGCATCTGGGTAGTTTCTGCAAAAGACTGAATCAGCATTTCACAAATACGCTTGGTGCAGCCCATCACGCTGGACGGATTGACCGCCTTATCCGTAGACAACTGCACCAGACGCTCTACCCCATGCAGGCTTGCGCTGGTCAGCAGGTTCTTGGTGCCCATGATGTTATTTTTCACAGCTTCCGCCGGGCTGGTTTCCATCAGCGGGACGTGCTTATGCGCTGCCGCATGGAACACAACCGTTGGGTGGTAGGTATCAAACACTTCGTCCAGACGTACACGGTCGCGAATCGAACCAACCAACGTCAAAACAGGTGCATTCCTGCCGTAACGCTGCTTCAGCTCCATTTCTAACTCATAAGCGCAGTTTTCGTAAATGTCAAAAATCAAAAGCTGCTTTGGCTCAAAACGCATGATTTGACGGCAGATTTCACTGCCGATACTGCCGCCGCCGCCTGTAACCATAACAACTTGATCTTTTAGATACGCGCTAATCTTTTCTGCATCCAGTGTAACCTCGTTACGGGATAAGAAGTCAGCCGTATTCAGTTCACGGAAACCGTTGTTGCCGACCGATGCCGCATCGTTGTTGTTCACACCAGGATTATCCTGCAGCGAATGTGGATCGCTCAGCATACGCACCTTACAATGGGTCGCGTTGCACAAATCAATGACATGTGCCAAACGGCTGCCGCGCAAACCGGTAATGGCAATAACGATTTCCCGAATACCATAGGATTCGCATACCTGCGGGATTTCCTCCAGCGTACCACGCACCGGTACACCCTGAATGGTGGAATTTCGCTTCGCCGGGTCATCATCCACCACAGCGACCGGGTTGCCATACGCCGCCTGACTTTTACACAGTGTAATTGCCCATGCGCCGGCACTGCCCGCGCCAACAATCAACAGTGGCGTATTGGGTGTTCGTGTCTGTTCTCTTGGCACATTTAGAAACATACGCCACGCCAGACGGATTCCACCCACCAGCGCAACGATCAAAAGCGTTCCTGTCGCAATGCTGGAGCGGTACAATACACCGTGTACCATTTCATTGCCTACCAAAACCAAGGCAGAGGAAAGGCCGACCAGTACCCCCAGGCGGGTCAAATCGCGTACACCGGCATACTTCCATAAAATCGTATACAAGCCACCTACCAAAAACATGATAACATAGATGGATACCATCCAGGGTAGATTGCGATACAAATTCTGGAACGCGGTATGCACTTTCAGCATATCGGTTTCGGAGTCCAAACTCAGCTGAAGCCCCAGATAAAAACTGAATGCCACGAGCCCCACATCCAGCAGCACCAGCAATGTGCGGCGCAGCAGCAGGGTGCAGGACTGTTTTGACAAGTTATTCACGTCAAATCCCCTTCTGTAATTGAATTTTCGTATGGAATTCTATTTTTAATATTTATGAAATCTCTCTGCTTTTTGCATTGCATTAAAGCAGTGCAACTAAATCAGTATAACATAACTCCGGCAAAAAAGTCCAGAACTCACCGAAGTTCTCGCTTTTCCTGCCGGAGTTACCATGTGTTATTCCTGTTTAGAATCAGGCTTTTTCTGCTGATCCATGCTTCCGGTTCCGCCTTCCACAACGCCATCGCTGCACAGTACCGAAAAAATTGTGCCAAAGAAACACTTCACATCAAACAGAAAGCTCATCTTTCGCACATATTCTCCGTCGTAACGCGCTTTTACGTCAATTTCCAGTTCGTCACGACCATTGATCTGCGCCCATCCGGTCAGGCCGGGGCGCACATCATTTGCGCCGTATTTATCCCGTTCTGCAATCAGATCATACTGATTCCACAGCGCAGGCCGCGGACCGATCACGCTCATTTGTCCGACAAAAATATTAAAGATCTGGGGGATCTCATCCAAACTGGTTTTTCTCAAAAACTTACCCACACGGGTAATCCACTGATCCGGGTTTCCCAAAAGATGGGTGGGCACATCATGGGGGGTGTCAATGCGCATTGTGCGGAATTTCAGGATTGGGAAATAACTTTTGTGAACGCCTACACGCTTCTGCTTGAAAAAAATCGGGCCGGGCGAATCCAACTTGATTGCTACAGCCAAAAACAAGTACACCGGCGAAAGCACCACAATGCCAGCCAGCGAAAGCAGAATATCCAATGCGCGCTTACCAAAGCGTGCATAAAAGCCAGTCGGCATATTTTTATGTTCCATTGCTGAACCCTCCGTCTCTCGTATACAGTTTGCTGCATACAAGCGGTAAATTATACATATTTTTTTCAGTATAACGCATGATACTTTTACCCGCAAGGACTTTTCCCTTAGAAGTGAACAAAAATGGACGTTTTTCACTATAAATGTATAGATTATGCACATTTTATGTTGCCTGCGAAATTCCAACGTGTTATTATAAAGAAAAGTTATAAAGCGAGGATGAAACATCATGGAATCTGCACAGCAGACGCAACAGGCTTTTCGCACCGTGATTCAAAACTGTACCCTCATGCAGTTAGCCGGTGCACCATCCGGGAGTTATCTGGATACCGATGGTATGCCGCATATTGCGGTAAACGGAAAAGATATCTGCGCTGCGCGATACAGCTCTTTTGGTGAGGTGTTCCACGCCATCGATTCCCATTGTGCGGGTGCAAAGTATCCCACCCACCTGTTGAATCTGGTTCCATGTGCGCCGTGCCATGTGTGCAATCCATCTGTGCCGAATCTGCACTGGTACAATCAGCTGTTATCTATCGTTCTAACTTTATCGCAATACCAAGTCACCCTGCCGCATATTGCGCTTACGCCGGACGATCACCTTACTGCTGATATGATTCCTCCCATCCTACCCGATACAGAACTGTATGAGGAAGTATCTGCATGGGAGTTCAATATGGCGCTGCCCATCCTGCAGCAAGCCATTGCGCAGCAACTAAGGCAAGAGCAGGCAAAAGCATGACCGCTTTTTCTGCTTCTTAATAAAATGAACATGTTATACGGAGGTTTTATTATGTGGAGTCGCGAACTTTTAAAGTCCAACGCAAAGCAATGCCTTTCCCGCACTTGGAAAGTATCCCTTTTGGTTATTGCGGCCAATATGGTGATCGGTCAGGGTATCACCTTCACTTTTACCTATTTTAATGCAGGCAGCGCATCTCTTTCTCCCAACTTCTGGAGCATTTTTAGTGGCTCAGCACTGGTAAATGTATTAGTTACCATTTTCCTAATCTCTCCGCTGCGTGTAGGCATGTTCCGTTACTTTATGGAAGCCCGCCAGGGTGATGCCCCCTTTGGCTCACTGTTCGGTGCATTCCACAAGGGTGATTATGGCAATATCACGCTGGGCCTGTTCTTGACCCACCTGAAAATCGCTCTGTTCTCCTTGTTGCTGGTGATTCCCGGTATCATCAAGGGGTATGAGTATTTCTTGGTTCCTTTCCTGTTGGCTGAAAATCCCCAGATGAATTATCAGCGTGCACAGCAGCTGAGCCGCGATATCATGCGTGGTGAAAAATGGAACTTGTTTGTTCTGGAGTTTTCCTTCTTTGGTTGGATTTTGCTTAGCTCAATTTTGATTGCTATCCTGGGTGCACTTTTGTCGATTCTGGTGTTCCCCATCACTTTTGTAATCGGTGCTTTGCTTTCTGCATATATGAGTGCTACCTTTGCCGAGTTCTATGCTGCAATGCGAGAAAAGGCCTTTGCGCAGAATTTGTCCGTCCCGGACGAACTGGGCGGCTTTATCGCTTACTAATTTTCAATCTGCTTTTCAAACCGTTTCGTTGCTTTGGCGCGAAACGGTTTTTTCTGTTGTTCCTATCGCTGCTGTTCGCAACCGTTTGTGAAAAGTTTTCTGCGCAATTTACTTGCCTATGATACTTTTCGATCACTTCTCATCTTTTTCTAAAAAAAATGAATTTTTTTACCAAAAACGCTTGACATTTCTTTCTCCACGCGGTAAAATAGTCAACGTTGAGGGCACGGCGCCCAAGACAAAACAACAGAATATGGAAAGATGGCTGAGCTGGTCTAAGGCGCACGACTGGAAATCGTGTAACGTGTTAAAAGCGTTCTGGGGTTCGAATCCCCATCTTTCCGCCAAATTAAGAGCGTAGATTCGAAAGAATCTTCGCTCTTTTTGATTTTACTTTGCTTTTTTCTTTCCGTTATCCTTCCATAAGCTAAAATCCCCCAGCTGTTCGGCCATTCCGAATAGTTGGGGGTCTCTTTCTATTTGTGATTGCTCTGCGTTTTCTTTTTTGCTATACTCAGGAAAATAAATGGATCAAGGATGACTCTGCTATGAATCGTAAACTGGAAGGAATCGCTTTAATGCTGCTAAGCCTAATCCTCATCATCGGTTTTAATAGCGTAGGATGGACATACTGCTTTGATTTTGATTTCTACTGGCAGCATATTTGGATGCTGTTGGGGCTTGTGGGCTTTGTGCTGGTTTTCTGGGATGCTCCCAAAAAGTAATCCGATTTTTCTTTTGAATTCGCCTTTCTCCCCTGTTCCACCCTTACGGGCCGGATCAGGGGATTTTTATTTGCCATAGAGCAGATATTTCGCCTTATGTAAAGGAAGCTTGACATCCAACCATTTTGTGTTATACTTTTATTGTAAAGGAACCTTTACACGAAAGGATATGTTCCATGGAAAACAAAGTAGAAGCATTCCGAAAAAGCCTTGGCCTGAGTCAAGAAGAATTTGCCAAAGCCATTCGGGTATCCCGACAGACCGTAAGCTCCATCGAAAATGGAAAGTACAATCCCTCTTTGGAGCTTGCATTCACCATTGCCGACTTTTTCGACAAGCAAATCGAAGAAGTATTTTTGCATGAAAGGAATCCCCAAAATGAAAAAGAGTAATTTAGTTGTAGGCATCTTATACACGCTTGCCGGCATTGCATTTTTCATCGCCGCGTTGTTGACACACACACCCTTGGAAGGCTTGTTTTGCGGCTTTGCCGGAGCAGGCATTGGTCCGGGAATTTTGATAATTGCAAAATACTGCTACTGGACCTCTCCCAAGAACCAGCAGCGCTATCAGGAAAAGCTGGAGCAGGAGCGCATCGAGCTGCAGGATGAACTAATGGAAAAAGTTCGCGGCAAGACTGCACAATATGTATATGTGCTTGGTCTTTGCGTCTCCTCCGTAGCAATCTTACTTTTTGCTGTATTGGACGCTTTGCAAATCATCCAGAGCGGAGAGCTGTTGATTCTGTATCTGGGTTTGTATATGATACTGCAACTCATCAGCGGACAGATCATCTTCCGCCACCTGATGAAAAAGTATTAAATATTCTCTATCACAGAAAAGAGGGCTGCATAGATGGTGCAGCCCTCCTTTTTTTCATGCAAGCCAACCAATCCGCACCATTCTTTTCTCTTGACAGCTATATTGCAACGTGATACTATGTATTTAGCAATACTAAATACATAGGAAAGGAAATGCAAGTCTATGCCCATGCAGGAAGACCGCTTCGCGCGGCAAATCAAAAAAGGTGTCATGGAAATGCTGGTACTGAAACTGCTCAGTCAGAAACCCAATTATGGTTATGAGCTGCTGACCCGACTTTCTAACGTGCCGGGTGGTACATTGGGCGTGAAAGAAGGTACACTCTACCCGATTTTGTACCGCTTGGAAGAAGAAAATCTATTGGAATCCGGCTGGCAAACCGGAACCGGACGTGCAGCACCCAAAAAAGTGTACACCATTACACCCGCAGGTCTGGAACGTCTGGAACACCAGAAAGAAATCTGGCAGACCTTTCAATCCGATGTCGCTTTCATTCTGAATCAGGAGGATGACCATGAAATTTAAGTACAAAGGGCAGGAAGTTCGTTTTCTGCCGCCGATCAAACGTTACATGAACCGTATCGAATGGCATTTGCATCTGCCGTTCAAAGTCAAAACACAGGTCATGCTGGACCTTGTAAGCGGCGTTTGCGCACGCCATGAGGCGGGTGAAAGCTACGAAGCAATTATGGCAGATATGGGCACCCCCAAGCAGGTAGCAGACAGTTTGAATGTCGAGATGGCAGACTTCGCCTACCGGAAAAGCCCTTGGCGTTTTGCGGGGCTGGCGCTGTCTGCAATCGGTCTTGCACTGCTGTATCGTTTGCACCTGTTAGAAACGGGTATCGCGTCTGTAATCGGTGAAGCAGATGGTCCTACTGCTGTATTTGTCACATCTATTGCTACATCTGACGCTGTATCCGCTTGGATGGATAAAATCCTTTCCGTGCTGTTGATTGTAGGCGGACTGGTTGTCTTTTACTTGCTGGGACACCTGAAGCCCCGTTCAAAAGACAAGAAGGACGAAGAATAACGATACATCTCTGCGTCACTTGAGAAAACACGGATCTGGCAAAGCATTTGTGGTACAAGATGGTTTTACAGCATTTCGATCCGTTCTGATATCAGAACAAAAAGACTGATGCGGTCTCCTGACGCATCAGTCTTTCTTATTTGGGCGAATACAGGCTGCCTACTATCAGCATAATTTTATTGTTAAACAGAAATTATCACTTGATTTAGAATACATCTTATGCTATAATCACCGTAACAGAAAGCGGATATCTGCACTACAGTTACAAAAAGGAGTGTTCTATCATGTTCTTGATGATTATCTGTTTCGGCATCGTAAGCGTTCTTTGCACGGTTTGCAATTTTACTTGGATACACGAAAACAGCCCTCTGGCGCAATCTATGCCCATGCTGTCTACTTCGTTTGTTGCGCTGACGGCATATTTCTGCCATGCCGCAACCTTTGATTTTGTTCGCACGGAAAACATATCCGGCTTGTTAGATGTAACCCCTACCCTGCATAAGGTATTGACGCTGTACATCATCGTCATGCTGGTAAGCAACGCACTGATTACCCTGTTCCGGTTTTTCCGCAACAACAAGTAACATCCGCGCTTCCGCCGGGGTTTGATACAACCTACAAAGCTTTTGCAGAAGAACTCGACACAGCATTTTGTTTGTGCTGTGTGAGTTCTTTTTTATTGGTTTCTTTGATACGATAAAATTCCTGCAATGCAACAAATCCGTCACACAGCTTTGATCCCATAGTCTATCTTACAAAACCAGTAAGTCAGTCGCTCTCACACTATCGTAACGCAAAGCGGAGGGTATCTCAAACGAGACACCCTCCGCTTTCTTTTTGATTTTTCTAAATACCCGCGGCTCTGGTGTTTCCACCTCAAGCATCGGCTTTTTCTATTGCACTCAGCAACCAGTCAACAGCAGCAAGACAGCACTTACCAGCACCTGCAGCAGTGCAAAACGAATCACAACCTGTGCATCCGACCAACCGCAGTTCTTGCGGGCATGGTCATGCAGCGGGGTTCGAATATTCTTCAGAATCCAGATTTTCAAAAAGCGCTTCAGGCTGATTTTCAAAATGCCTAAGCCGCCATCCAGAATGAACACCAGCGCTGCCAGCACAAAGGCGAAAGGATGGCCGCTCTTCATCGCCAGCACAGCCACAAAGAAGCCCAGCGCACGACTGCCCGCGTCGCCCATCATTACAGAGGACGGGGATGCGTTACGCCACAGATACGCTGCGACAGATGCCATAACCACCAACACAACGGTAACAAAAGAGCCAAGCTCCTCATGGAAAGCCATCAGGAAGGTACCCATCGTAATCAGGGACATTACACCGGACAGACCATCTACGCCATCGGTGCAGTTGACTACGTTTATGGCAACCCAGATCAGAATGATTGCCAGCACCAGATAAACCATGTAAGGCAGCTCAAAGGTCCATGCCAGGAAGTGAACACTGGTTCCGTTGAAATACAGATATGTGGTGCCTGCTACGATAGCGATAACGAAATCAATCAGGCCCTTTTTATATTCATTCCACGGAGTGTCGGCTGCATCATCCAGATAGCCGCTGAGCATCGAAGCAACCAGAAGCAGCATATAGATGGCAAGCTCCACCGAGAAGGGGCTAAATGCCATCGCACACAATGCCATACACAACACAAACAGCAGACCCGCACCGCGGGCCTTACCCTTGGATAACGCGCCATTGACCGCAAACTGACGGCCGTGGTCCTGTGGCAGCTTATTGCGGAACAATTCAATTACTAAAAATGTCAGCCCAAAGCTGACCAGGGCTGCCAACACATTGATGCGGCTCCCATCCATAAATTGCATCAGATAATTCACCATACTATTTTCCTCTTCCTGATAGATTTCGAATAGACGCTTCTGGGCTGCATTGTAACATGCTACCCAAGAAAAATCAATCGAATGCGGCAGTCCTGCGCCCACCTTATATATAATATCACGCTGTGCGCAAGATATCCACGCAAAAATCCCCTGCCGCATATACGGCAGGGGATTTTTTGCATTGTTCGGAATCTGCCGGAAAAGAAAGGAGGATAAAAACCGGCATCCTTATAGAAACTCCTGCGATGCAGAAGATTGTTGGTTGTCTGCCGTCTTCCTTGCCGAATGGCCTGTCACGGAAGTACGGTCAGTAAGTATGAAGCTACGGCGTGTGCCGTTTCCAAGTGTCTTTTGCAATGGATCTTCAATGGCTATAGTATACCGGGAATATATGTACAAACTTTTATCGGCTTTTGAACCCTTTGCAAAGCTTCTTACATATTTTTTTCACCTTGCAGCTTGTCATAATACGCTTTGGTGATATCTACAAAGCTCTGCACATCCATACGGTCGTTGTTGCGCAGGACACCGATTTCCACTTGCATAGGGTCGTAATCAATCAGCTTGACCCGGCAAATCCCTGGAATACCGGCATCTTCCAGACACGGAATGATGGCAACCCCTGCGTTCATCTGAATGCGCACCAGCGCACCTTCCATGCTGGGTACCGAACAGCTTACGTCCGCGCCGGCATCCAGAAGCTCTTTGACCGATGGACCACGGCAGGCGTACAGATAACTCTCATACGAATCCGATGTGACCACCGGCTGACCTTTCAAATCCGCCAACTGCAGTTCTTTCTTTTGAGCAAGTGGGTTATTCGGATGCATCCACACATGATATGGCATGGTAAAAATAGGATAAAACACAATGTCAGGCGCATTGCTGTGCTCAATATTATAGAAAAAGCCAACATCCAATTTACCGGATCGCAGTTCGTCCAGTGGGCGGACATTATCCTGTGGGATGATATCCACTACCACATTGGGGTATCGTTTTTGAAATAGCATCACTGTTTTTGCCATGGATTCATAATCGAATAATTTACGCAAACCAACCACCAAGCGGGAATGACCTGTCGTTTGGATAATTTTGGCTTTTTCCACCGATTCGTCATAATAATCCGGAATGTGTTTCACATCGTGATAAAACGCATTTCCTGCCGGGGTAAGCTTGGTATGGCGGGTGGTGCGGTCAAACAAATGCAAGCCTGTTTCTTTCTCTAATGCACTGATTTGATAAGTAATCGATGGCTGAGTGGTAAACAGACGTACCGCCGCTGCACTGAAATTCAGTTCTTCTGCGACCGCGATAAAGCATCGTAATTGATGAATCGTCATTTTTTTATCATTCCTCCTTTTGTGGTCTTGCGTTTTCTTCATTATAACAAAAACTATATATATAGTACAGACACTTCGTTTATAAAATAACTTTATAAGTAAACTACTTTTTTCAATTTCACAAACCGACTGATTTCGTGTATCATGGATGCACACGGCTTTGTAGAAAAAAAGACAATGCCGATATCCAAATTAGATTTTTATACACGTTATATGGAAAGAAGGAACTTCCTATGAGTAAGATTTCTCGTCGTAATTTTATGAAGGGCGCTGCTGTCGGTACCGCTGGTATCGCTGCTGCCAGCCTGCTGACCGCTTGCGGCAACACCGACAGCGCTGCTACCAACGGCGGCTCTTCTGTTGCTTCCAGCAGCACTGCTTCTAATGACAATCAGGAAGCACAGATCCCCTCTTCACCGGTTGACGGCAAGTACGTTACTTCCGCAGTCGGCCACGAAGGTATGATCCACGTTGCCACCACCATGATGAACGGCACCATCGCAGCTTGCGAAGTGCTGAGCCATGAGGAGACCATGGGCATCGGCAACTACGCCTGTACCCGTATCCCCGCCGCTATCGTTAAGTACCAGAGCGTCAACGTGCCCAACCTGCGCGGTACCTCTGTCACTTCTATGGCAATCAAGAGCGCTGTTAAGGAAGCAATCAAGCAGTCCGGCTACAACGTAGACGATTTCTCTGCCGAGATTACTCCCGAAACCTCCAACGAAGAGATCGAGGACAGCGCTGACGTCATCATCATCGGTGCAGGTACTTCCGGTCTGGTTGCTGCTGCTCGTCTGCTGGAAGAAGGCAAGACCGTTATCCTGGTGGAGAAGCGCGACATTCCCGGCGGTTCCATGTCCATGACCTACGGCGGCGTTGCTACCGCAGGCTCCAAGCTGCAGACCAACTTCGACGTTGACGGCAGCTACCGCGCTTCTGCAATGGGCAACCTGGAGAACATGATGAACTTCTGGAAGAGCAACGAAAAGTATCATCGTGCTGACTTCTACAACGGCGAAATGCCCTATATGACCCAGCAGTACACCTACGCTGGTGATCTAGTTGACTGGATGCACGGTATGGGCATTGGCTTCAACTGCCTGGGCAACTACGAGGGCGGCACCCAGTACGGCGCTGCTACCCCGTATCTGGCACCCGGCTGCTACGAAGGCGGCGCAGGCTACGCTATGATGTTCTTGGTCAACCGTATCGGTATGTACAAGGACAAGGATGGCAACCCCATGGGCAAAATCATCTACTCCACCAGCGCTACTGATCTGATCAAGAACGAGAGCGGCAAGGTGATCGGTTGCCACGCTGCAGGCGACAACGGTGCAAAGTACACCCTGACCGGCAAGGCTGTCTGCCTGGCTTCCGGCGGTTTCGCTCGCAATAAGGAAATGCTGCAGAAGTACTGCGCTGACTACGCTGACTTCTTCTTCAACTGCGCTTCTTCCATGGAAGGCGACGGCATCCGCATGGGTCTGGAAGCAGGTGGTGTTGTCGAGTGCGAGAACCGTCCTCTGCCCGCATTCCTGTCCAGCTACAAGAGCAAGTTTGAGCTGGCATTTATCCACAACTCTGCACCTGGCATCATGGTCAACATCAATGGCGACAACATCGGCAACATCATTTCCGATAACCACTACACCATGGCTAAGGCTAAGCTGAACCCCGAAAACGGCGACACTTTCTATTACATCTTTGACGAAGCTTCTGCTGCTAAGGTTCGCGACTGCGAGTCTTACGGTTTCAATGGCTATGTTGCTATGTTCGAGAAGGGCGAGGCTGTCCACTACGACTCTGTTGAGGCTGCTATGGAAGAGCTGAAGCTGCCCGATCTGGCTGCTTCTATCGAGGCTAACAACAAGGCTGCTCTGGCTGGCGAACCCGACGAGTTCGGCCGTGTAAACTGCCCCTACATCGAGACCCGTACCGGTCTGTGGGCAATCCGTGTTGACCCCACCTTCTACCTGACCACTGCTGGTCTGGCAATCGACCTGGACTGCCATGTCCTGACCGAGGACAAGAAGATCATCCCCGGCCTGTTCGCAGCTGGCGACGTCTGCGGCTCTATCGAAGAGAAGGACGCAAAGCAGTACGGCATGGGCTTTGATGCAGCTCTGATCTACGGCTACATCATGGGCAACACCATCAACAAGGAATTCAAGAAACTGTAATTGCTTCTTACTCCTCCCCTTGCATAGGAGCGGCATCTTCGCTCTAAATTGATTCGTCTAAAGAAACTGCACATATGTGTGTGCATCAGCAGATACTGCTCCTTGCAGTATCTGCTTTTTTTATATCTTTTTATTGGCTTGTTCCTTTGCTGCACACTGTCAAAAATCCCCCGGCGGATTGCATAATGCAATCCGCCGGGGGATTTTGCTTATGACTGGAAATAACAATCAGAACTTGCCGCTAGCGCTAGAGCCTCCGCTGCTGCGAACAGATGTTCCTCCACTACTGTGATGGCTGCCACTGCTACTGCTCTTAGAAGGCGGATCATATACGCGCGAAACCGTAGTATTCGTATAGCGGTCATACTGATCGGTCAGATGCAGTCCGCCTTTTGTCACAAAGGCTTCAGCCTGTGTACCGTGAGCAACCGATTTCAGCTGTGCTTTTAGTATGATGACAACGCAAACTGCAATCAAAATACCAATTACAATGCAGGCTAATGTCCCGTAAATCCAAGCATTTCGCGGCGGCGGTACGTTATCCACATCCACCGGCTCACCCGCCAAGGAGGTATCCAACATTTCACCGCAAACCTTTTGATAGTCTCGGAAACCGTTGTACCACACATCCTTACCGAAATCATCCAAGAATTCCCCGCTTAGATAGCTTTTTCCATAATCGGTAAAAGCGGTATTGCCATAACCGAAGGCAAACAGTGCCCAATCCCGATCCTCCATGGACATGAGCAGCAGGATTCCGTTGTGTGCATCCCCTTCGCCCATCTCACGCGTCAGATACAGTTGCTCCGCAGCTGTTTCCATATCGGGCGCATCCATCCATGTGGTAATATCCTGCACTGTAACGATATATACGCCAAAGCCGTACTTTTCTGCCAGCGTTTTCGCATTATCCTCCAGCGTTTGCTGTTGTTTTTCGGTCAACAGCTTTGCATCGTCCATCACATAACGGAACGGTTCCTCCGCAAAGGCAGGAATACACAGCAATAACATAAACGCTATGCTCAAAAACAGCGATGTCAGTTTTTTTGTCATATGCCCCACCCCTTTATCGGAACCAATTTGCAATAACAGTGCCCAGAGTTTGTGCAAAAAGTAAGCTCAGCACAATCGAAGAGCCCAAAGCCGTACCCAAAAACCAATTACGGGCCTTCCCCATATCCAACGGTAGATCACCCACCATCTTTCCGGTCTGGCCATTCATCGCAAACAGATAGTTCTTACCATTCCACTTGGTAGAAAGCATCCACACTGGCAGCAATGCATATTTGACCTCGCCGCGCTTTAAGGTTGCCTGCTGGGTAACGGGGGTAACGCTCGTATAGCCCTGTACCGTATTCCGCGCACTATCGATAGCAGTACGCTTGCACCGCTGATCCGCACGGGACGATGCCGCCTGTGCATCCACATCATACTTATCCGCTAAAAAGCCTGGTAAATATGCCGTGGAGAATTTGGTCAAATCCTTATAATCATACGGCTCGATCGAGTCCATATAATCGTCCGGCATTTTGGTAGAACCATCCACCGGAACTTTTTCAAAATCAATAAAACCTTTGCGTAACACTTGGTAGTGCTTGGTTTTTGTTACTCGATAATCTCCCTGACGACTTGTGCTTACCTGGGTTGCATGGTAGGTCGCATACACATTGGCAGAGCTATCGAAAAGCCAAAACGGTACATAGACTCCTTTGATTTCCTCGATATGATTATCTGCTGTAAACGCCTTTGGCAGCAAGAGCTTGCCTTTATAGTGGTTTTTCAATGCTTTGATTGCATCCTCACGGCTCAGCTTAAAGGGCAGCACGAAATCCGGCCGCAGCGTCCCGCCAAACTGGCCGGGAACAATCGCTGGATTCCCGCAATAGGGGCAGCTGCTGGCTGCTGTGGTGTCATCGCAAATCAGCTGTGCGCCGCAGGACGGACAGCTGTAAGCACGCATTTTTTCTGCATCTTCGCCCCAATCCGCACCAACCGAAGCAAAATCCCACTCTTTTTCTTCCTCGCTGCGCGCTTCTGCCTGCTGCTGTGCAGCTGCAGCCTGTGCATCCTTATCTGCATACAGGGCTTCGATTTCCTCTACGGTATATGTACTGCCACAATAGTCACATTCCAATTTACCCGAAGCCCCCACAAAGTGAAGCGGCCCCGTACAGGCAGGACATTTATAGTTTGTGATTTGTTCCGGCATAATTTCCCTCCCTTATCACGCAAAAATTACCAAACCTGCTGTCGGATCGGTCCGCCTTTGTATAGGCAGACCGCACCAACGGCAGCAGCTTTCCTTTCAGGTGGGTATCAAAATTCCCCTGCTCCAGCGGAAGCAAAACTCCGCCGGGGGGCTGGCTTACTGCATATCACCATCGTCAAACGGATCACCGCACTCCGGGCAGAACTTAGGCGGATGGGCCGGATCAGAAGGCTTCCAGCCGCATTTATCACATCGATATTGGGGAGCGCCAGCAGGCTTTTTCGCGCCGCATTCTGCGCAGAACTTTCCTGTATTTACCTTTCCGCAGGTAGGGCAGGTCCAACCATCCGCCGCCGGAGCAGTGGGTTTTGCTGCGCCGCATTCCGGGCAGAACTTACCCGTAACAGTAGCTCCGCAGCTACAGGTCCAGCTTTCTGCCGGGGCCGGTTTGGGCTTACCACAGCCTGCGCAGAACTTGCCGGAATTTCCGGTCTGACCACAAGCACAGGTCCAGCCGGACTGCGCTGCTTTTGCGGCTTGCTGCTGTTGCTGCATCTGTTGCTGCTGCCCCATCTGATACAGGTTCTGAATATTCATTCCGCCAGCCTGACCAGCCATACCCATACCCATAAATGCCATTGCCGGGCCGGCACCCTGATTCTTCGCGGCAGACTGCATTGCATTGGCCTGTGCACCAACCATATGCGCTGCGGCACGGGTCGGGTCCATAAAGGTTGCATTGCGCTGCAATTCCTTAATCATCTTTTCGTCTTCTTCGTCTGCTTTAACCGAAGAAACACCGAAAGAAATGATTTCGATACCACGCAAATCTTTCCACTTATTGGAAAGTTCCTCGTTCAACACCTGTGCCAGCTCTGCAGTATGGCCGGGCAGTGCCGAATAGCGAACACCCATCTCACTGATTCGTGCAAAACAGGGCTGTAACGCAGTCAGCAGTTCTGTCTTCAGCTGACTATCCATACGATCTCGCGTATACTCACTGGTTTCGTTTCCTGCTACATTGGTATAGAAAAGCAGCGGATTGGTCAAACGATAGCTGTATTCACCAAAGCAGCGGATACCGATATCAATATCGATGCCTGCCCGCTCATCTACCACACGGAACGGCACGGGCGAAGGTGTGCCGTACTTATTGTTCATCATCTCACGGATGTTAAAGTAGTATACACGCTGGTCCTTGGGCGGCTCACCACCAAAGGTGAAACGCTTGCCAATATTTTGGAAGGTTTTTGCAATGCCGTCTCCCAAATCACCTGCAAAAATAGTAGGTTCGGTAGATGCATCGAAAACGAACTCGCCAGGCTCGGCAACAACCTCAACTACCTTGCCCTGCTCCACAATAATCATGCACTGGCCGTCGGCCACTGCGATTACAGAGCCGGTCGTAATAATGTTATCACTGCCCTTTGTGTTGGCAAACCGACCGCTGACACGTTTGCGACCTTTCGCCATCAGTACATTATCTGGCAGCGCATCACAATAAAAATACTCTTTCCACTGATCCGCCATAACACCGCCGGCGGAACGAATTGCAGCTTTGATCAGTCCCATATGTATGTACTCCTCTCGTCATCGAACAAATTTGATGGATGAAAAATCAGCTTCTGCTTTGTATGGCAGCAGCCGAAAAGCAAATCACACCCTTGCCCCAATGCTTTCGGATGCAAGGTAAAAAGGGTTACTGGTTTTCTTCGGAATGTGTCTGCTCACCAGCAGCGAACAACTCCTTTTGCTTTGCGGAATAAGGGTTTTTATTGGGTTTTACAGGGTCTTTCTGTTGGCTGCTTTTATTTCCCCAATAGGCAAGTGCCGTCAAGATGAGTGCCTGTACGGACCAAATCATTGACGCAGCCCAAGAAAAAATCCAAGGAATATCCAACCAGAAGTGCAAAACAGCCAAAATCATCGCGGCAGCACCCCACCAAAAGTGAAGCGCTAAATTCATGAGAAGACAAAGGACAAATCCATCAGATGCATCCGCTTTTTTCATATGTGTATACTCCTTTCCATCATGCTAAGGGCTTTTTTCTTTTGGTATATTCGTGTTCGCCCTCCATAATGTATACTATTTTGCTACATTATAATGGATAATCTGAACAAAATCTATACCATTTTATCATTTTCTATATTTTTTGCAAAAATTCGTCGCACCAATGTTTGTTTTTATTTTGTCACTCTCTCCAGTGCGGCCCGTGCCAAAGCAACGGAATATGCTGCTGCCGGTTCCAAAGATGCTTCGTCTACCGTAAAGCCAGGGTTGTGCAAAGGCTTGGTCAACCCTACACCAACATGGATGTACACTCCCGGTGCTTTCTGCTGGAACCAAGAGAAATCCTCGCCCAGCATATTGGCTGGGTCCTCTTCTACGGTGAGACCTTGCTGCCGGGCAACTTCTGCTGCAAAAGCCGTCCATTCCGGGTCGTTATCCGTTGCCGGGGGGCCTGCGTGCCATGTAAATGTTGCAGCTGCGCCATAGCCCGCTGCAACGCCCTTTGCAATGGCTTCCAATCGCTGGGGAATCATTTCTCGATCGGCAGCGAAATGGGTGCGCACCGTACCTTCCAGATACGCACTTTCCGGAATGACATTCCACGTTGTACCTGCCTCAAAGTGCGTGATGCTCACCAATGCAGGATGCACCGGAGAAACATTGCGACTTACTACGGTTTGTGCTGCACTGACAATCGCAGCTGCTGCCACAATCGGGTCAGTTCCCTTTTCCGGCGATGCCGCATGACAGCCCTGACCCGTAACGGTGATTTCAAAGCGGTCCACCGAAGCACTGGCTGCACCATTGCGTACACCAATCGTACCAACCGGGAACCACGGTGCTGTGTGCAATGCAAACACCGCCTGTACATCCTGCATGGCAGGGGTTGCCAGAATCTTGCGCGCACCATCACTGCGCTCCTCACCCGGTTGGAAAATCAACCGCACCGTGCCTGCCAATGTGTCTTTTGTTTCCTGCAATTTGCGCGCTGTATCCAGCAGCACCGCCGTATGAAAGTCATGGCCGCAAGCATGCATTTTACCTGCGTTGCAAGACGCATAGGCTACGCCGGATTCCTCCTGCACCAATAACGCATCCATATCCGCACGCAGAGCCACCACAGGACCATCCGCCTTGCCTTGTACTTGTGCAACCAGACCGGTTTCCAGCGGGTAGGGCAAAATCTCCACACCAGCTTCAGCCAGGCGATTGCGGACGTACTGTGTCGTTTCATATTCTTCATAGGAAAGCTCCGGATGTGCATGGAGCCATTCAAAATCCTGTTTCAGTAAACTCATTTTTCTTTCCCTTTCCGGGCAAATGCGCCCTCTGGTGCAAGCATACCGATTTTTATGGTCTGTGTCAATCGGCTGGTTTCTGAACTTTCTGCGGATAGGCTTTTCTTTCGCCTGCATCCATGGTACAATGCTAAGAGTACAATGATAACAGGAGATTTTCACATGAAAAAAAGTACGATTTTGAATATAATTTTCGCCGCAGTGATTCTGGTTGCTGCGCTGGGCTTGCTGCTTTGGCAGCGCAGCCGCACCCCTGCCGAATCGGTTCAGGCGCAGCTCACCTACGGCGACGAAAACACTGTCATGGACATACCGCTATATAAAGACGAAACCTATACCGTTGATACTGGTTATCTCACCGTTACCATTCAGGTGCAGGACGGGCAGGCTCGCTTTATCAACAGCACCTGCCCCGACCATGTGTGCGAAAACTACGGCTGGATTTCCGTCGAGGATCAGCAGGCAGTCTGCATACCAGGTCATGCGGTATTGATGATTGTTCCTGTGGCTTAAAACAACCAAAAAGGCGCCGGCAAGTTCAGCACTTGCCGGCGCCTTTTTCGGATTTATTCTGCCTGCTCCAGCGGGAAGATTGCCTGTGCCTGGAACAAGTCCCCATTGATATATAGCTGGAATCTGCCACCCTGCAGCTCTGCCAAGCTGCGTGCAATGGAAAGCCCCAAACCACTGCCTTCGCTGCTGCGTGCGCTGTCGCCACGCACAAAGCGTTCCATCAATTCTTCTGCCGGAACATTCAGCGGGTCACGGGAAATATTCTTCAAGGTCAAAGACACCTTTCCGTCCTGCTGGGCAACCACCAAATACACACGGGTACCCGGCTGGGCATACTTGCACGCATTGGAAAGCAGGTTATCCAAAATACGCCAGGTCAGCCGACCGTCCAGCTGTACCACCAAATCTTCTTCCGGCATACTGAGAACCGGAATCAGCCCCACGGCGTTTAGCCGTTCGGTATATTCACCCATTGCCTGCTCGCACAACTCTTTTACATCGGTGGGGGCTTTGGTGCAGCTCATAACGCCGCTGGCTGCCTTGCTGGCATCCACCAAATCCACCGTCAGCTTATGCAGACGTTCCCCCTGTCGGGCGATGATTTCCGCATATTCGGCTGCCTGCGGGGGCAGCGCTTCATGCTGTAACAAATCGGTATAGTTGATGATACTGGTCAACGGGGTTTTCAGGTCATGGGAAACATTGGTAATCAGTTCGGTCTTCATGCGCTCGGACTTGATGCGCTGCTCCACCGCCACATTCATACCATCGCCGATTCGGCAGACGTCCTCGCTGATTTCCCGTACAATCGGATACTTAGAACAAATCTTTGGCTTTGCCGCATAATCGCCTGCCAAACACGCTTTGACCTGTTGGCGCAAATCCTGCAAGGACAGTGCGGCGTGTGCAATACAGATAAAGGTTACCAACCAGATAAATCCACCGAACAACAACGGCCAGAACGGACCATCCCAGTAACTGTTAATCGTCAGGAAAAATTGGATGATGCCTGCTGCTGCCATCAACAGCGTACACTGCCAAATGAGCGGAACAGCAGAACATACGGTCTTTAACGCTCGGAATGTCCAAAAACCGCCAAAGAGATTCCCCTGTTTTGCCCAGCGTACAAAGCTGAAAACAATCGCCCAGGCAAACAGCTCCATGAGCAAAAGAATGCCGACAATGATACCGACTGCCGCTGCAAACAGTTGCGGGTAGGTATCTACTCCGGGCAGCAGAAAACGGAGCAGATCGTTGCTATAAGACCATACAAGGCTGTCATTCAAGTTGACAATAAAGAAAAAGGCAAAGAACGCCGCAACCAGAAACACCACAATCTGTACTTCCATAGGGATTTTATCGTACCAGCACAGCTGCGGCTTTTCTTTGCCCAATTTCCAGCCTGCACCCAGACCAATCAGAATCACTGCGCCCAGGCCAATCAGCAGACAAAGAATCTGCACAATCAAAATCTTACCTTGCATCGCACGCAGGACATGATAAGAAACCAACTCCTGCCGCATCGTATTGAGATACCAGGGTCCCGACTGTATGGACCCATTCAAAAAAGCTGCTTCATCCACATACTGGTCAAATGCAGCCAGCCGACCGTCACTGCCCTTTTGGGGCGGTTCTTGTGCAGGTTCTTCCGTTGTCGGTGTCGTCGTGTGTATTTCGACGGCTCCTCCCGCAACATCTGCCTGCTGGATCCACACAGAGGTTCCTTCCATCTGCGCCAGATTTAATGTAACGGATTCCACATTCTCCGGATGCAACTCAATCTCATTCGTTTTGGGGTCCCAGCTCAATACGTTCCAGTTATTCAGGCTTTCTACCGAAACGATTTCACCATCTCTGTAATGTACTCTGCCCAACGTTGCGCAATTCTTTTGCTCCGGATACAGCAGATAATAGGTGCGCACCAGCAGTTTAGTATCTTCGGAACGGTCGCTTTTGTAAATCTCCTGCTGCTTGGTGCCGTATTCATCCACATAATACAGCTCATATGGCATCTGCTCGGTTTCCTCTGCCTCAAAAAATCCGGGTGTTGCCGGGTTTACGGTGCCTTCAAAGCCCCGCCGCGCCCATGCGGAAACCGTGTCACTCGCCATGTCGCGCAGATAACCATCTACATTTGAGGTTTCCCAGTAAGATTTGGTTCTTGGATCATAGGCACGCATACCTACGCCCAGAAAAGAAAGATATGTCATTCCGCTAAAGACCGCCATTGTGACGGTCAGCACCAGCCACCAAAGGATTTTTGCCGGGCGGCTTCTGGTCATCTGAATCAGTCGCTCCTTCATCGTGTACGCCCCCTGCCCATTTGTTTTTGTGCCAGCGAAATCAGCGCAAATACACCGCTGACCGCTGCCAGTGCGCCCGCCAAATACAACAGCTTTTCTGTTTGTGCTGTTCTGCCATAGCGTGTAGTGCCTGTTTCCCTTTTTTTCATGGTTATCCCTCATTTCTCACTTTGGGCTGGACCAGTTTATAGCCCTGCCCCCAAACAACCTGAATCAAACGCGGGTTCGCCGGGTCGATTTCCAGCTTTTCCCGCAGGTGTCGAATATGTACTGCTACTGCGCCTTCACCGGAGAGGGTTTCTTCGCCCCAGACCTCCTGATACAGCTTTTTCCCGGAAAACACCTGACCGGGGTGCTGCATCAAAAAGTGCAGCAGCTTAAACTCCAGCGGAGTCAGGCTGACGGGGTCACCCTCCAGTGTAACGATTTTCTGCTCATCATTCAGAGCAAGACCGCCCACCTGTAAGACACCTTCCGGTACTTCCTTTGTGGCACCGCCCAGCTGTTTATACCGGCGCAAGGTACTTTTTACACGAGCCAGCAGTTCCATCGGGCGGAACGGCTTTGTAATATAGTCGTCTGCACCCATTTCCAAGCCCAGAATCATGTCGCCTTCTTCGCTTTTGGCGGTAAGCAGGATAATGGGGATATTCCCCTTTTCCCGCAGCTGTGCCGTAGCAGTCAAGCCGTCCATGCCGGGCATCATAATATCCATCAAAATCAAGTCGATTGGGTGGTTGTCCACAACATCCAATGCTTCCGCACCATTTGCCGCCGTATACAGGGTATAGCCAACCGTGCCAAGATAGATTTTCAGGGCATCCACAATCTCCTTATTGTCATCGCAAATCAAAATAGATTCCATACTCATACCTCAACTTCCAGCGCGCTTTCTTTTGTGTCTTTATTGTAACAGTCTTTTTCTTAACAAAAAAGATGCAAGAGCCTTAAGAATTGTTTAAGTTTCCTTACGATTTTCTATTGAAACAAAAAAGGCTGTACCACAGAAAATCTGTGGTACAGCCTTTTGCATTGTTACAGGGAAAAATCAGCGATCCAGATCGTCTTCGTTTTCCAGAGTGTGCCAGAAGTTCTGCACATCATCGTCGTCGTCCAGCGCATCGAACAGCTTGGTCAGCTTGGTCTGGATTTCAGGATCAGTGATGGTAGTGGTGGTAGAAGGCACCATAGCAACATCAGCAGAGATGAAGTCATAGCCCTTTGCCTCCAAAGCATGGCAAACCTCGGAGAATGCTGCGGGATCGGTGATAACTTCTGCTGCTTCTTCGCCAGCGTCGAAGTCCTCAGCACCTGCATCCAGAGCGTCCATCATAGCCTCGTCAGCGTCCTTGTCCTCCAGATCCAGGACGATAACGCCCTTCTGGGTGAACATAAAGCCAACGCTGCCCATGCTGCCCAGGTTGCCGCCGAACTTATCGAAGTAGTGGCGCATATTTGCAGCGGTACGGTTGCGGTTATCGGTCAGAGCCTCGACCATGACAGCGATGCCGCCTGCGCCGTAGCCCTCGTAAGTAACTGCTTCAAATTCTTCCTTATCGCCGCCCTCAGCCTTCTTGATGATACGCTGAATGTTATCGTTCGGCACGTTCATGCGCTTAGCCTTGCTGATCAGGTCAGCCAGCTTGCTGTTGTTCGCAGGGTCGGGACCGCCCTCGCGCACAGCCACGCTGATTTCGCGGCCAACCTTGGTAAAGACCTTAGCCTTTGCGCCGTCAGTCTTTTCTTTCTTACGTTTAATGTTATTCCATTTGCTATGTCCAGACATGGGTACTTCCTCCATTTATTCAAGCGCTCTTCTGGGCGCAGTTTCTCTAACTGTAATAGTATACCACGATGCCACGCGGTGTTCAAGGCTATATCCGCGGTTCTCCCCGCTTTTACACGAATCGAAGCGCTTTCGGGTAGTGATTTTTTACCCGTCCGCCGGATACTTTCCCGCCGCCCAGCGCAAAACCATCCACTGTGACGCAGCACCAGCCGTTTTGTGCGGTCTTGGCTTCGATTTCCTCCCCTTTCAAATAGGCAAGGGTGCGTGGGTCGGAAAGCGTCAGCTTTTCCTGATTGGTGCAGTCTGCGCCATATGCGGTAAACAAATGATGCTCCGGCACAAAACGGCCCTTCTGGGCGCTGCCCGCCAGAACACCGGCACGCAAAATATGCAACGGCAAATTCGGGAATGCCGGCGGCAGCAAAATATTTTCACCACGCACCAACGCCGGCTTTTCGGTCAGGCTGGGGAAATACTCTGCCGCAAATGCCTGCCAGCTGCCCAGTACATCGCCAGCTGACTGACCTTTTCCGCCTTTGGGGGCAGGTTTGCCCTTTTTGGCTTTACCCTTAGCAGGTTTCGGATTCAGCCATACGGTTTCTTCTTCGGTCAATTCCCCCAGCGGCGGCAGCTTACGCGGTTCACCTGCTTTTTGTAGGCGTGCGATAAAATGGCCTTCGCCGCCCTGACAGGGCCAAATGCGGCGCATCAAGGTCACATCTGCGGAATGTCCGCCCAAGCGATTGGGTTCTCCTTCACTGCCGAAAGACAGTAGGCTTTCTTCCAATGCAGGCAGCAAAGTAAACTCTGGATGACGTGCTAAAAATGCTGCCACCTGGGCTTCGTCCTCCTGCGGGGCAAAGGTACAGGTAGAATACACCATCACACCACCCGGCGCCAGCGCAGCAGCCGCGTTATCCAGAATTTGTGCGCCCAGTTCTGCGCACTGCTCCACCAGCGCTTCGCTGTGCTGACGGCTGGCTTCTTCTTCCTTGCGGAACATCCCCTCGCCGGAGCAAGGCGCATCCACCAGAACACGGTCAAAAAATTCAGGCAGCGCTTGTGCAATCCGGCTGGTGTCTTCGTTCAGCACCACCGCATTGCGCACGCCCATGCGCTCTAGATTTTGTTTCAGGATAGCGGCACGGCTGGCAACAAATTCATTTGCCACCAAAAGACCGTGGCCCCGCAATGCAGCAGCCAACTGACTGGTTTTACCGCCCGGTGCCGCACAGGTATCTAAAACACGCATACCCGGTTTCACGCCAAGCAGCGGCGCTGCCGAAGATGCCGAGGGCTCCTGCGAATAGAAAACGCCTGCTGCATGGTACGGATGCTTGCCCGGCTTGAAATCCGGCACATCCACGCAAAATCCCGCTGCGCAGAACGGGGACGGCTGCACCGGAAAATCCACCAGCTGGGCAAACTGCTCCGGGGTGCAGCGCAGGGCAGAAACCGTTACACCACGGGCGGCTTTTTCTGCCGGGGGCGCGTACAGGGTATCAAAGCGGTCGCCCAGAAGGGCGCGTTCCCGCTGTTCAAAATATTCCAGAGCCATGATAAAAAAGCCTCCTGTCTGGTGCATAATCCCCCGCAACGGGGTAACAATATGAATGCGCAGGGCAAAGCGCTCTGCTTTGAGAAAGGAGCAAACAACATGGAAAAGAACAAGAATTCTGCATCGAACAAGCGTACCACCCAGAGCACCAACAAGCACCCCAACCAGTATACTTCTTCCAACAGCAGTTCTGCCAAGAACAGCAGCTCCAACGTAAAGAGCGCCAGCGACAAGGCTTCTAACGCCAAATCCTCCAACGCAAAGAACTCCAAGTAAACGCTGACGGGCAAACGCCCATCACGCTTACCGCAAAAAGCCCGCTGCCCTTCGACGTGATGCACGCCGAAAAGCAGCGGGCTTTTCTGTGTTAGTTTTCGGTTTGTTTTGCTTCCGGCGCGTCCGGGTCAAACATCTGCCACATGGCATCAAACAGTTCCAGAATGCGCTGATTCTGACCAGACAGATACAGCCAGCCCAGCAGACATTCAAAGCCAGTGGATGCGCGATATTCTGCTGCGGTAGCGTGTTTTGCCACAGTGGCCTTGTTGGCATTGCGGCCACGCTTGAACCAGCTCACTTCATCTTCGGTGAGCATGGGCTCCAACAGCTTTTCTTCCTTATACTGGGCGCGGGCAGATACATACTTGACCTTGACCGCGTTCAGTGCGCCGGGGTGCAGTTTGCTGTGTGCCACCAGCCGGCGGCGCACCAGCAGTTCCAGTACGCCGTCGCCCACAAAAGCCAGCGAAAGCGGTGAAAGCTCCCGCAAATCCACAGCGTTCATCTCCGGCTTAGACAACAGGTATTCCTGTTCCATGCCTGTCGCCTCCTTAGAACACATAGTCGAACTGGTACTCGCCGATCAAGACGGTATCGTTCTCTTCGACGCCCAGCTTAACCAACTCGTCGAAGATGCCGCTCTCGCTCAACTGGCGCTGGAAATACTGCAAGCTTTCGTAGTCGTCCACATTGCTGCCAGCCAGAATACGCTCCAGCCAAGGTGCCTGCACGTCCCAGACATGGTCCTCCACTTTGGTGATTTCAAATTTGCGGCCGCCCATGTTATTCTCCGGCTTGACATACTGTGCTTCAAACACAGGAATTACCGGGATATCCTTCAGGCGGTTGTAGACCAAGCCAGGCAGCTCACGCACACCCTGCATGGTTGCGGCAGAAATTGGCACAAAGGTCAGGCCCTGCTCTTCCACAAACCGGCGGAAATCCTCCACCTGCTCGGGGGTTGCAATATCACATTTGTTGCCCACAACGATCTGGGGGCGCTCGGCCAATTCAGGGCTGAACTTTTCCAGTTCCTCGTTGATACGCGCAAAATCTTCTTTGGGGTCACGAGCTTCGCAGCCGGACACGTCCACCACATGCAGCAGCATACGGCAGCGCTCAACATGGCGCAGGAAATCGTGGCCCAGACCAACACCGTCGCTTGCGCCTTCAATCAGGCCGGGGATGTCAGCGCAGACAAAGCTTGCGCCTTCATCGCAGCGCACCACGCCCAGTGTGGGTACCAGCGTGGTAAAGTGATAGTTTGCAATCTTGGGCTTTGCCGCACTGATCACAGAAATCAGGGTGGACTTGCCAACATTGGGGAAGCCAATCAGACCCACGTCTGCAATCAGCTTCAACTCTAGGGTAACGCGCATATCCTCACCGGGCAGACCGGGCTTTGCAAAGCGCGGGATCTGGCGGGTAGGCGTTGCGAAATGGGTGTTGCCCTTACCGCCGCGGCCGCCCTTGGCCACGACAACAGGCTTTTCGTCGGACAGGTCAGCAATGACCAGGCCGCTTTCGGCATCTTTGATGACAGTGCCGACAGGAACCTTGATGATCAGATCATCGCCGTCTGCACCATGCATCTTACGGCCCATGCCGTTCTGGCCGTCTTTTGCGGTGTATTTACGCTTGTAGCGGAAATCCATCAGGGTAGACAGGTTACGGTCTGCCACAAAGATGATATCGCCGCCATCGCCGCCATCGCCGCCATCGGGGCCGCCGGCTGCTACGAATTTTTCACGATGAAACGTGACTGCACCGTCGCCACCCTTGCCCGCGTGGAGCCAAATGGTTGCGACGTCGATAAAATTGGTTTGTACTGCCATTTTGGATACCTCCGCGCATAGTATTCACAAAAAAGAGCCGGACCAAACGGCCCGGCTCCGCGGTTTTGCAGTTTTCTCGCAAGAATTACTGCTCAACGCAGCACTTCTTGCCGGTCTTGCCGACGCGCTTGAAACGAACAGTGCCGTCGACCAGAGCGAACAGAGTGTCGTCGCTGCCGATGCCCACGTTCTCACCCGGATGAATGTGGGTGCCACGCTGGCGGACCAGAATGTTGCCGGCCAGAACGAACTGACCATCAGCGCGCTTCACGCCCAGACGCTGAGCTGCGGAGTCGCGACCGTTCTTAGTAGAACCTACGCCTTTCTTATGTGCCATTGTGCATACCCTCCTTACGCGTTGATAGTGGTGATCTCAACCTTCGTGTACGGCTGGCGGTGGCCCATACGGCGTGCGCTATGCTTCTTTGCACGATAGGTGATGATGTTCAGCTTCTTGCCCTTGCCATTCTTGATGACCTTAGCAGAAACGGTTGCGCCCTCAACAGTGGGGGTGCCAACCTTGACAGAGCCTTCCTCGCCAACTGCCAGGACCTTGTCGAACTTCACTTCGGAGTCAGCCTCGACGTCCAGCTTCTCGATGTAGAGAACGTCGCCCTGCTCCACGCGGTACTGCTTACCGCCGGTAACGATGATTGCGTACATAGTATCATTCCTTTTATATAGTACTCGCTGGTCAGTAAGGGCAGGCTGTTGTTGCAAGCCATTTTGTTGCCCACACCATGCGGCTTAAATATTATAACAAAGCAAACCTGCGAATGCAAGGGGTTTTTTCGCATTTTCGAAATATTTTTGATATTTTTTAGTGGATCAGAACCTGCGGATGCTGTTTTGCATCCAGCCAGCCCAGAACTTTCAGCATGACCGCTTCTTCCATTGCTACGCAGCCATGCGTATAGGGCAAATCACCCTTGCAATGGATGAAAATTGCACTCCCCCGCCCCGGCGTGATGGGGTCTGTATTGTACTCTACTACCAGACCATAGTGATAATGCACGGGCATCTGGTCCATTTTTTCGCCGCTGGTAAAGCCGTCCTTGCCGTCCGCTTCGACCCACTGGTTATACAACGGCGATTCTGCGTCGTCCACCCACCAGCTGCGGGGACCAATCGTGCGGCAGGGATAGGCAAACGGCACCGTTTCTTCGGTAGAAAATGCGGTACCTAACGGGTACAAGCCCAAAGGCGAAGCCATGTCACCTTCCACATGATGGTCACTCACGCCGTTTTTACCAATGTAAACCGGCGCTGTCAACACCTGTGCCCACAAACCATCTACACCTTTTTCGCAGCACACCAGCTGACCTTCCGCGCCGCTGATCTGCTTGACCAGCAAAAGCTGTCCACAATCCAAACCCTGCATTTTCATCGCTCCTATCTGTTACAGCAGACCATTTTGCAGCCGTGCCGCAGTGACGGTATTTTCCAACAGCATTGCACGGGTCATCAGCCCTGCGCCGCCGGGCACAGGACTGATCCAGCCAGCCTTTTCGGCCGCGGATAGAAAATCCACATCACCGCACAGCTTGCCCTCCGCATTGCGGTTAATACCCACGTCCACTACCAGTGCGCCAGGTTTAATCATATCTGCTGTCACAAAGCCAGCCTTGCCTACAGCGGCAACCAGAATATCTGCCTGTGCGCAGATTTCTTTCAGGTTTTCGGTTTTGCTGTGGCAGATGGTGACAGTACAATCCTCTGCCAGAAGCAGCAATGCGGCGGGCTTGCCCACGATATTGCTGCGCCCCAGCACGACAGCGTGCTTGCCAGCCAGCGGAACACCGGTACTCTTCAGCATTTCAACCACACCCTGCGGTGTGCAGGGCACAAAACAAGGCTCGCCAATCAGCAGACGGCCTGCGCTTTCTGCGGTAAAACCGTCCACATCCTTTTCCGGCGGAATCGCCGCAATGATGCGATCCTCGTCGATTTGGGCAGGCAGCGGCAGCTGAACCAGAATACCATGAACCGTCTTATCCTCTGCCAAATCCTGAATCACAGCCAGAAGTTCTGCTTCCGAAGTGTTTTCGGGCAGACGAACCGTGCGATTTACGATATCACACTCGTTGCAATCCCGCTCTTTGCCGCGAACATAAGTTGCGGAAGCCGGGTTTTCCCCCACCAGAACCACCGCCAGACAAGGCAGAATGCCTTTTTCCTGCAATGCAGCGACCTGCGCCTTTACGTTTTCCTTAACCTTTGCAGCCAGAACTTTTCCCTCTATAATGTTTGCGCTCACAGGCGTTTTCCTCCGTTTTTTACTTTTCCTTTTTCAAAATCTATCATACACAGCTATAAAATGCAACAGAAAAGACGCCCTGTTTTTGCGCAAGGCGTCTTTATGCGAATCCATATGGATTACTCCTGCGGTGCGTCAGATTGGGCTTTTACCTGTTCTTCCAGCTGGGTGCGAACCTCCGCATTGAATTTTCGGGTTTTTTCCACATATTCCTTATGGGATGCACCTACAGGCAGAGTTGCAACAAAAGCAATCGGACCATCCAGCGGGTGCTTCTTCATATAAGATAAGTTGTCGCTGTTGATTGCCAGCGCTACCTGCATGGGCTGGGTATCCTTATACTTGCGGGTCAGGTAAACTTCCAGTGCCAGAGCAGCGACCACGGTTACCGCAGCAAACAGCTGAGAAGCACGCAGGTTCAGGCTGGGTACCAGCAGCAGACTGTCGGTACGCAGGCCCTCGATCCAGAAACGACCCAGACCGTACCAGATGGCGTAGCGCAGCGCAATATCGCCGTTGAACTTACGCTTCTTGAAGTACAGAGCCAGCAGGATAAAGCCAACCAGACACCACAGACTCTCGTACAGGAAGGTAGGATGCACCGGCATAGTGGGGTCAACTGTCATGCCGCTGGGCAGCGTAACCACGCTGCTCTCCAGATACTGGCGCGTTTTTTCGCTGTACATACCCCAAGGCAGCGTAGTATTGTAACCGAACGCTTCCTGATTGACAAAGTTACCCCAACGCCCCAGACACTGACCAATCAAAAAGCCGATGGATGCCAAATCACAGGTGGCAAGAATGGGAATCTTGCGCCACTTACAGGCCAAACCGCCAAAAACGAATGCACCGATGATAGCACCGTAAATGGCAATGCCGCCCTGCCGAATATCAATCATATCCCAAATGCTGTCATAGCCATAGGGCGACATCACAACGTAGTAAATACGCGCACAGACAATCGCCATCACTGTGCCAAAGCAAACTACATCCAGCAGGCGATCAGAATCCACACCGAACTCTACTGCATGATAGAAACACCACATGACTGCCAGCAAAAGACCTGTGGCAATCAAAAGACCATACCAGTACACATCCAGATTTCCGATGGAGAAAGCCACACGGTTCAGATTGAACGCCAGCCCCATCCCCGGAAAGCTAACAACATATTCGTTCATTTTCCTTGCGCCCCCTTATTCTTCGTCTTCAGAATCAGCCGAACCGTCGGGCAGAATGTGCAGCACCGCCATACGGTCGGTGGAATACAACTCCTGCATGGCTGCGTTGGCATCCTCTACCCGCAAGCCGGCCAGCATTTCGATTTGCTGTGCCACCGAACGGCCTGTCAGGGCAAAGTCAGCAATCTGGCTGGCGGAATCCTCGGCGTTTTCCAGATTTTCAATGAGCGTACCGTACTTCTGGTTCTTACACAGGGTGAAGATTTCCGGGTCTACACCTTCACGGCGCACACGCTCGATTTCTTCCAGCAGCATTTTCTGTACCAGCTCCGGCTGGCTGCTTTCGCCTGTGAACATAGTGCAGCAGCAGCCGTCCACACGCAGCACTTCGCCATCAAAACCCGGATTGACCAATCCTGCATCGTACAAGCGACGATACAAGGGCGACATCCCGCCGCAGATCGCGTCACAGATAATGCCATACAGTACTTCGGTGGATTCATCATCAGGAGCCAACGGCTTTTCCTTAAAACCGATACCAAAAGCTGGCTTTGCAATCGCCATCGTTTCCGTGCGCAGCGGTTCCACAACAGTCATGGGTTCTTCTTCCCACAAGCGCTGCACCTTTTCCGGCACAACAGCGGGCTTCATCAGACCCGCACGCTCGCAGGCAGCCAGCACCTGCTCCATACTTGTATTACCGGCAACCGCCAGCACCATATTATTCGGCGCATAGAATGCCTTGCAGCAGTCATACAGCATTTCTGGCGTAATTTCCGCAATGCTCTCGCAGGTGCCTGCGATGTCGCTGCGAATAGGGTGTTTGTGATACATCTGCTCGCACAGACCCGTAATCAAACGCCAGTCCGGGCTATCATCGTACATCTTGATTTCCTGACCAATGATGCCCTGCTCTTTGTCGATGGTTTCCTTGGTAAAGTACGGATGACCTACCATGTTCAGCAGTACGTCCAGACTTTCGTCCAGCATATCCGTTGCGGTGAAAATATAACAGGTACGGTCAAAACTGGTGAAGGCGTTTGCGTTTGCGCCGGTCTTTGCGTACTTGGCAAATGCATCGCCGTCCTCATCCTCGAACATTTTATGTTCCAGAAAGTGCGCTACGCCTGCGGGCAAATCCACGATTTTATCGCCTAGACGGAACTTCAAATCGATCGAGCCGAACTTAGTAGCATAAACGGCGTGGGTGCAGGAATAGCCCGGCATGGGGCGCACAATTACCGTCAAACCGGAGGGCAAAACCTTCCATTCATCCTTTGCGGCAGCCACGGCGGCTGCATTTTTTACGGTATCAGCCATGGTTCTCCTCCTTGTTGGTAAGCAGATAACTGACGGAAAGGTGGAACCGCTTCAGCACATCCCGCACATCGTCTTTGGTGACTTGGAGCATCTTTTCCCGCTCCTGCGCAGGTGTATGGATGCCTGCACCACGCCAAATCTGCATGGCGTACCAGGATTCAATGCCGCTGATGGAATCTTCCACGCTGTCAAAACCAGACAGCAAACCGCGGCGGCAGTCCTCCAGTTCTTCATCGCTGATAGGACCATCGCACAAATCCGACAGCTCTTTCAGGATAGCCGCTTCTGCCTTTTCTGCATTGGCAGGTTCTACACCGCTGTTAACGGACATACTGCCTGTAAAGGTCTGGAAAGAAGAAGAACAATAGTAGCAGATGTGCATTTTCTCACGCACATTTAAGAATAAGCGGCTGGTTACACTGCCGCCAAACAGCGACATTGCCAGGCGGTACGCCTGCAGCTCGTCCAGATTTACCGGGCGGTCCATAGCGAACATCATACACAGCTTTGCCTGCACCATATCAAAATGCTCGGCAAAGTGCTTGACAGGCTGTACTGGGATATTCACAAAGGGAGCCAGCGGCCGGGGTGCACGGTCAATGGCTGCCAGCTCCTGTTTCAGCGCATCCAGCACGACGGCTTCGTTTTCGTCGTCAATGCCGAACAGCATCAGCTCGATTTGCGCAGTTTGCAGCATTTCCTGATAGGCCGCCAGCAAGGTCTGTGGGGTCTGGCTGTCCACCTCTTCCAGATAGCCGCCCTGACGGATGGCTGCCGGGGTATCCTTGTAGAATTCACGCTGTGCTGCACGGGCGCAGTAAATGCGCTTTTCGTTGATTTCATTTTCCAGATTGCGGCGCAGCATGGTCTTTTCGATTTCCACTTCGCCCGGGTCGAATGCGCCATCCACAAAGTATGGATGGAATGCTTCATCCAGCACCAACTGGGCATAGGCGCTGGTCAGCTTTTCACCTTCCAGTGCGAACGCATCCTTGATGCCGGTGACGCTGATACACAAATTATGGTTTGCACCAACCGCACGGCTGTCCACCGTCAGGTCTGCACCATACAGACGCGCCAGCTTCTTGGTCATTTCGGTCATATCCGGGCAGGATGCGCAGCCGCGCTCCATCACCAGCGGCAGCAGCGCGTGCGCCGTAGCAGTCTCCCGCTTTGCCGGGAAAGTAAAATGCAGACTGAGGCGGCAGCGGTTGAATTTTTCCGCTGCGATGCGTGTCACATACACGCCGGGCAAAAGTTCTTTTCGTTCCAAGTTCAGTCCTCCTAATATCTACGATTCTGCACGCAGAGCCGGAAAATCCGGTTCTTTACTCCGCCGGGGTTTCCTGTGCTGTGTGCAGTGCTAAAAACTCCTCTAAAGACAAGCCGCTGGCTGTAATTGCCTGAGCATTTTCTACGCCCACATAGCGCCAGTGCCACGGCTGTTCGATATGTCCGGTCGCTGCCTGGCGCTCTTCCGGGTAACGCAGGATAAATCCATAATCCGGTGCGTAGCGCACCAGCCAGGCATATGCTTTTGTTTTTGCAAATTTAGAATCCGGCACGGGGGTATCCTCATTTACAATGTCGGCACCATAGCCGGTATGATGCTCGCTGCAGCCGCCTTTTTCCGCAACCGTCCATGCAATCGTTTCGGCTTCTTCCTGGCTATGTCCCTGCACCGTGTAGCGCTCCACCAGCTTTTGGAACAGGTTATCCTGCGTCAAAGCGTCCCGATAGCCTGAGCCCAGCGACAATTTAACTTTCTCTTTTGCTGCCGCCTGCACCATATTGCGAAATGCTTGTGCTGCTTCGGGCGCCAGCTGCTGACCAGTAGCGTCATCGGCCACTTCCAATTCAGGCAATGTACCGGTTGGGATGGAACAATACTGATTCACCAAAACCAGCCGCGGATCGGATGCCTGAAAAACATAATCGGATACATCATATGTTCCGACACCGTATTTGCCTCGCGCGCGAGCGCCTTCGGTCCATTTCCAAATGGTGCGCACCCCCATCAAAACGAGGAGCAGCACCACAAAGCCAACCAAAAGAATCACGCCTTGCAGCAATTGCTTTTTGCGGCGGCGCGCGGTGCGCTCCTGTCGGCGCTGTGCCAGCTGTTCCGGAGTGTACGTTTCAATCGGGGTCGTATCCATTCTTTTTCCTCACTACTCGTATATTATATGGGCTGGAGCCGTGTCCATAATATCTTATTATACCGCATTTCTCCCCCGGTGTACAGCCAAAAGAACGGCAGCAATCCGCTTATCTCTGCGAACTGCTGCCCGAGCACTTATTTTTTCTCATTCACCAATGCGTCATGGATGACCCGCACCGCCAGTTCTGCGTCTGCTTCGGGGACAATGACGGAAATTTTGATTTCGCTGGTCGTAACCATAGAAACCGGAATCCCGTGGTTTTCCAATGCTGCAAGCAGCTTTGCCGTTACGCTGCCATTGGTTTGCAGCCCAATCCCCACCAACGAAACCTTGGCGCAGGTATCATCTGCTTGAACCGCGCCGCCAAAGCGGGCACACTGCTTCTGTAACAGCAGCATTGCCTTTGATTGATCTGCCACCGCAATGGAAAAATGCAGCTGTCGACTATGGTCCGGATTTTCATACTGCAACAACATATCCACATGGATTCCGTTTTGTGCCAGCTTTTCCAGCACGCTGGTCTGCTCCGCTGTATGGGGTAGCTGCAAAACTGAAATCATCACAATGCCTGTATCTTTTGTAATGCCAGTAAAACAAGTACCCTCCATCGGTTCTGCGTGTTCTTTCACAAGAGTCCCTTCAACCGGGTTCATGCTGGAGAGCACCTCCAGCTTCACGTTATATTTTTTTGCCAGCTCCACACTGCGATTGTTCAGCACTTGACTGCCCATGGAGGCAAGCTCCAGCATTTCATCGAACGCCACCGCTTTCAGCTTGCGAGCATAAGGAACCTTCCGCGGGTCCGCTGTGTAAATGCCTTCCACATCCGTAAAAATCTGACATCGGTCTGCGTGCAGGGCTGCCGCAATCGCAACTGCACTGGTGTCGCTTCCGCCACGCCCCAGGGTTGTAATATCCTCCTGCGGGTTCAGCCCCTGAAAGCCTGCAACTACCACAACTTTTCCCTGTGCCAATTCCTCAGAAATGCGTTTTCCGTCCAGATGCTGTATGCGTGCCTTGGTGTATGCTTGGTCGGTACAAAATCCTGCCTGCCACCCGGTCAGACTGACAGCATCACAGCCCAGCTCGTTCAGCGCCATAGTCAACAGCGCAATGGAAGCCTGTTCCCCGGTGGACAGCAGCACATCCAGTTCACGAGCAGGCGGATTTTGCGTAATTTCTGCCGCCTTTTCCAGTAAATCATCGGTGGTATCCCCTTGTGCAGATACTACAGCGACCACAGTATTGCCTGCATTATGGGTATTTGCAATGATATGCGCCACCCGAAACAGATGGTCTCGGTCCCTAACAGAACTTCCGCCAAACTTTTGCACAATCAATCCCATACAATCACTCCTCCATGTGATGTTTCCGGCAGAAGCATCCTTGTGTACGCCAGCTTTTTGCCGGATACGCAATATCCCCCGCCCCTGCACGCCCATCCTATGCCAACCATGGCGGAAGGGTTCCCTATTATGGAATTGGGTATTTTCAGCAAAACAAAAAAGCGGCGCAACCCAGCTAAATGCCGGATCGCACCGTTTGTTATTTGTCTTTTCAACAGTTTTGCCGCCGCTGTGTGCTGTGTTTAATCGTCGCAGTGTACCTCCACAACCGTAGGCTGCATTGCCAGCTTGTCCGTCATTTCCTGTACGCTGATACGCATTCCACTGGTACGAATGGTAACGGCGATCTGCGCCGTGCCATTTTCGGGGCGAGACTGATTCAGCATCACAATACCAGCACCCGCATTACTGATTCCAGCCAAAAGTGCCTGCAAAGCACCGGTTTCGTCCAGAAGCGTCGCGATGACTGTCAACACCGAACGATTGGTGCCCGACTCGAAAATGCTGTCCTTATACTTATAAAATGCGCTGCGTGAAATACCAACCGCACGCGCCGCCGCACTGATATTTTTTGCTTCACCGCTTGCCAAAAGCTCCTTTGCACGGAGCACCTGTAAAAAAACTTCAGGCAAGGCCTCGGCGTCTACCAGCAAAAATCTTTTACTCATTCTGTTTCCCTCTCGTGTACAACTGTCTTCATAACAAAGATATAATAGCACCCGCCCCCTTGCATTGCAAGAGGGCGGGTGCTATTTTTTTCCATTTTCAAGCCAGTTTGGGCAAGATTTTTACTTAGTGCATATCGCAGTGACCGGGCAAATCATCCTTTTTGTAGTAACCCACGCCCTGATTGGGGCAGCCGGGATTTGCCAACAGACCGGTATCCTGGCAGAAAGCCGCCGTTACAACGCCTTCTGCATCGGGGAATTGCTTTGTATTCATATCAGCCTGCACGTCTTCCATCAGTGCTTTCCATGCCGAAGCACAGTTTCTGGTACTACCCAGATCTTTCATCTTGGTAGGTTCATCATAACCCCACCAAGTAGCCGTGACGTAGTACGGGGTCAGACCAACAAAGGAAAAGTCTTTCCAGTCGCTGGCAGTACCGGTCTTACCGATAGATTCCATATTACCAGCCTTGGGGCCACCGACTTTACTTGCGGTCCCCACGGTAATAACATTGCGCAGCATACGATTCATAATGCGGGCAGTTGCCGGTGTCAAAGCCTGATATTCACTCATATCTGCTTCCAGATACAGGTTGCCCTCTGCATCATACACCTCGGTATAGAAGCGCGGTGTATTGTAAGTGCCATCGTAGAAAATCTGGAATGCTGCACACAAATCCAACGTAGTAACACCATGCGACTGGCTGCCCATAATCATGGATGCCAGCGAGTTATCCTCCGGGACCAGCGTAGACATATTCAGCGTATTCTTCGCAAAGTTGAAAATCTTATCTGCACCAACGGTTTCACCTACACGGGCTGCAATGGTATTTTTAGATTTGTACAAGCCCAGAAATACCGGCATATTCTCATAGGTATAGTTGTTTTCATAGTTGCGCGGCCAATCACGCCATGCTGCCGGATATGCCTTCAAGGCCTGATCTGACAGACCAGACAGACCATGCTTGCGGCAGTAATCCTCATCACGGATCTTCATATCTTCCTTGGCATACAAGGGGGAGTCGTTCAGCATACTGGACCAGTTGTACAGGCCATACTCGATTGCCAAGCTGTACGGACCAATCGGCTTCATAGTAGAACCACACTGACGCGGTGCATCGGTTGCACGGTTCAGACCCAAGTCGGCTGTTTTTTCACCAATACCACCCACAACACCGCGGACATTGCCGTCAAAGTCCATCGAAACCATGGCAGCCTGTGTACGCACCTTGCGGAAATACACCGTAGTACCGTCTTCCTTGGTCTTTGTCTTGGGGGTCACACCATCCTCGGCATAAACAGGGATATCGTAGTCACGCAGCTCCGAAACTTCCTCTTCCCGCCAGCCTGCAGGGAAATACTTATCACTATCATTCACCATGACAGATTCCATCGAATGCTGCAAATCCGGGTTTTCACAGGAATAAATCTGGAAACCACCCGTGTAAATCAAGTTCTGTGCTGCCTTCTCGCTGATGCCTTCCTTTGCCATGATCTGCTTGGTCAGGCTGCGGAAAATTGCATCCTCGTAGTAAGACTGGTTGGAGGTGCTTGCGACTTGCTCTTCTCCTTGCTCTTCTGCCAGAATCAGCGTTGCCGCTCTCGCCTGCTGCCAGTCGGTTTCGCTGATTTTGCCCTGATTGTACATATTATCCAGCACTAGATTGCGGCGTGCCAGCAGCTCCTCCGGATTGGTATATGGGTTATACTTGGTTGGATTTTTGGTAATAGAAGCGATGACCGCACACTCCGGCAGAGTCAATTCGCTGACGTCCTTATTAAAGTATTCCTTCGCAGCCGTCTGCACACCCTGCAGGGTACCAGTAAAGCTGATGGTGTTCAGATAATTTTCCAGGATGGTTTCCTTGGAGTACATATTATCCAGATTCCACGCACGGTAAATCTCGCGCATCTTACGCTTGACGCCGTCCCAGCCATGTGCATCATCATCATCCAGAATATTCTTGATCAGCTGCTGCTCCAGGGTAGAAGCACCCTGCTTACTGCTGAACAGCTTGATGGGGGTATACTCGTTGATAGCTGCTGCGATAGTACGCTTAAAGTTCACACCATGGTGATTCCAGAAACTCTTATCTTCGGTGCAGATAAATGCATTCCGCAGATTTTCCGGGATCTGGGACAGCTCCACCTTCAAGCGGTGGCTATTGGGCGATTTGAAGATGGTAGATTCATACCAATCGCCCATACCCTGATCGTCTGCATCATAGTGCTGTTTGTAAACGATACTGGACTGGCTCTGTTCCAAATTGTCCAAATTCAGAAGCAGCTTATCTTCTGCCGTAGCCGTAGTGACATAATTGCACGCCCACACCGCTGCGGCAGAACAAGCCATCATTCCTATACAGAAACAGACCGCAATAAAGCGGCCCAGACCCTTGAGAAACGGATGTGACTTTTTCTTCCTTGCCTTTTTCTTTGTTGTTTTTCCGGTTTTGGGCGCCGGCTGCGGTTCTGCGCCGCTGCGATGGATCCGGCGCGGTTCTTGAGTAGCTATAGCGACCGCCTCCTAACTTCTGACTGTAATCAGTCTGTTTTTACAATTTCATATACCGCACTGTGTATTTCTTCGGCACGCTTTGCAGGCACAATGCGTAGAATGGCATGATAACCATTTCTGTAGTATACCACAAATTCCGGCGTTGTACAAACCCCCAGCTATATTTCCTTTTTATAATTCGATGATGAAAACCGCTCTGTTTGCCCATACTTTTTTCTAAAAGGAGGTTTTGCGCCATGCATTGTCCTGCACGTTTTTATATTATCATGGGCCTTTGTACGTTCTGTATTCTGCTGGCACTTTTTGTCATGCTTACGCCACTTCTTCCCCCAGAAGAACTTCGTATTCTATCCCAGCCCGGTACAGAATACTACCTGCGCGATCACGGCGGAAAAGTGGCGGTGTATGATTCCCCTGACCCAGAAGCCACTCCGCTGGCGATTCATGACATTTATGTGAATCTTCTTCCGGAATGTGATGCGCTTCGGCTAAAAGCCGGGTGGCGGGTTTTGGGGGATACTGCCTTGCAGCGTACTTTGGAGGATTTGGGCCTATAAAGGGGAATTTCGCTTGCGGCCGATGGTCTTTTCTGTTATAACTATAACTAATAAAGGAACGAAAACATCCACAGGAGGCACAACCATGGCTGTCAACATTCTCGATTATCCCTTTGATGCCGATTTGATCCTGCAAAAAAAGCGGGCCATCAAACGCGAACTGCGTGCAAAAGAAAATCTTTTACCCAAGAAGATTGCTATCATGAGCGGTGTTACCGTTGGTGTCATGCAGGACATTCTGGAAATCTACCTGCTGGCAAACGGCATCGCACCGGAATTTTATCAGGGCCAATATGGTCTGTTCTACGAAAACCTTTGCTTTGACGATGGCAGTCTGGCGCAGTTTGCACCGGACGTGATTTATATCCACACCAGTATGCGCAACCTGAAAGCCATGCCGGTTCCTGGCGATACCGCAGAAGAAGCCGAAAAGCTGGCACAGGCAGAAGCCAATCGTTTCCTGCAGGCGGCAAAGGCCGGTCTGGCACTGGGCTGCCCCGTCATTCTAAATAACTTCGAGCTGCCCCCCTACCGTGTGATGGGCAATGCAGAAGCAACCAATCCGGGCGGTCATGTCCGTTTTGTGCGCCGTGTGAATGAGATTCTGGCACAGGCTGCGGACGAAACCCCCAACCTGTACCTGAACGACTTGTGCTATTTGCAGGCACAGCACGGCATGGATGCTTTCAGTGACCAGACTGCATGGTATGCTTACAAGTACCCCTGCGCACTGGATCAGATCCCTTATCTGGCTCAAAGCGTCGCCAATATTATCAAGAGCCTGCTGGGTCGCAATAAGAAGGCCCTTGCACTGGATTTGGATAACACCCTGTGGGGCGGCATCATCGGCGACGATGGCCCCGAAGGTATCACCATGGGCATGGAAACCCCTGCCGGCATGGCATACGCGGAGTTCCAGCAGTATTTGAAGGAGCTGAGCGCACTGGGCGTCCTGCTGAATGTGGACAGCAAAAATGAAGAAGCCAACGCTGTGGCCGGTTTCGAGCGTGCCGACAGCGTGCTGAAAAAAGACGACTTTGTCTGCTTCAAGGCAAACTGGGAGCCCAAGAGCCACAACCTGGTTGCTATGGCAAAGGAAATCAACATCTTCCCCGACAGCTTTGTCTTTATTGATGACAACCCTGCCGAACGCGAAATCATTCGCCAGCAGGTCCCCGGCGTTGCGGTACCCGATTTGGGTGCGCCGGAGGAGTACATCCACTCCATTGACCGCAGCGGTTATTTTGAGGTGACCAACCTGTCTGCTGACGACCAGAAGCGTGTTGCGATGTACAAGCAGAATGCAGCCCGCGCAGAAATGCAGGCATCCTTCGGCGATTATAGCGAGTACCTGCGCAGCCTGGAAATGCGCGGTGAGTTCGGTCATTTTGACAACGCACACGCCGAGCGCATCACGCAGCTGATCAACAAGAGCAACCAGTTCAATCTGACCACCCGCCGCTACACGGCTGCTGAAATCGAAACACTGATTGATGACCCGAACTATGTGACCCTGTATGCACGCTTGGTGGATAAGTTCGGCGATAACGGCATCATTGCCAACGTGATCGGTCATGTAGCTGGCGACGTGATGGACATTGACCTGTGGGTTATGAGCTGCCGTGTGCTGAAGCGTGATTTGGAAAAGGCAATGTTCGACAAGCTGGTGGAAGACGCACAGGCAAAGGGTGTAAAAGTGATTCGCGGCCACTACTATCCCACCGCAAAGAACTTGCTTGTCAAGGACTTTTATGCTACAATCGGCTTTGTGCTGAAGAGCGAAGACGAAGCCGGCAACAAGGAATACGAATTTGTGATTCCCGCCGACTATCAGCCGCAGTGTGACGTAATGGAAACCCTGCGAGTAAACTAAGACTGTTATAGATAAAGGAGACTGCTGCTATGGAAATGCAGAAAATTCTGGCTGACGTTCAGGAAATTTTCCGTGACAACTTTGACGATGAAGAGCTGGTCATCGACCGTTCCACCTGCGCTGACGACATCGAGGATTGGGACAGCCTGGAGCAGATCAATCTGCTGACCGCTATCGAAAAGAAGTTTGGTCTGAAGTTCAAGCTGGAGGACGTTCGCGGCCTGCAGAATGTTGGTGACCTGCTGGACCTGATTGCTCGTCTGGTCGGTTAATTGAACAAACAAAAACGCACATCGCAACGCGTGATGTGCGTTTTTATCGTATCAGGAGGTTTTATGAGCAGCTATAACAGCTACACCTTTGACGAAATGGCCGAGGGCCTAACCGAACAGTTTACCGTAACTGTCACCCCGGAAATGATGGAGCATTTCTACGCCATCACCGGCGACTGCTCCCCTATCCATATGGATAGTGCATATGCCGCAGGCCGTGGTTACCCGGGTCGTGTGGTATACGGAATGCTGGGTGCCAGCATGGTTTCTACTTTGGCAGGTGTGTATCTGCCCGGTGAGCATTGCCTGCTGCATCAGGTGGATTCCAAGTTTGCCAAGCCGGTTTTCATCGGCGATACACTGACGGTTTCCGGCAAAGTGACCGAGCGCAGCGAGGCATTCCGCGAAGTAACGGTCAAGTTCACCATCACCAATCAGGACGGCAAAAAAGTGACTCGTGGTACCTACAAAGCGGGTCTGGCAAAATAAGAAAGGAACCTTTATGGCAAAGACTTATCTCATTACCGGCGCAACTTCCGACGTGGGGCACGCTCTGATGGAGCGTCTGCTCGTCAAAATGGGCGAAGACGACTGCATCATTGCACAGGGTTCCAGCGATTTGGAACGCATCCGCGATTTGTGCGAGGCACACCCCGGCAAAATCAAAACCTTCAGCGTGGATTTGAGTGATCCCGAAGCAATTTCTGCTTTTGTGGAAGCAGTCCGCACCATGTGCCCTGCTCCTACGCACTTTGTACACCTGCCTGCGCTGCGTGCCATCAACACCAAGTTCAAGAAATTTGATGAAGCCCGCTTCGATCTGGATATGAACGTGCAGATCAAAAGTGCTGTTCAGCTGTGCAAAGCTTTTGTTCCCCAGATGGCAAAAGCAAAGTTCGGCCGTGTGCTGTTCATTCAGACCAGCTACACCATCGGCTGCCCACCGAAAAATATGTCCGCTTATGTCATGGCAAAAAGTGCACTGGGTGGCTTGGCAAAGAGCCTTGCCATCGAGTACGCATCCGCTGGCGTTACGGTAAACAGCGTAGCACCCAGCATGATGGAAACCAAGTTCCTGGCTGATACGCCGGATCTGATTGTGCAGGCATCTGCTGCCGATAACCCCATGGGGCGTAACTGCCGCGTCAGCGACGTTGTCCCCGCTATGGAATTTTTGCTGAGCGACGAAGCCGGTTTTATTACTGGCGTTACGCTGCCGATTACGGGAGGTAGTACCATTGCCTGACGTTTCTGATATACAATTCCGCTTGGCGCAGTATGCCGAGCAGCAGCGCATTGTGGATTTCATCAATGCCAATTTTGACTGGAAACTGCCGCTGGTGAACCGCCCGGAATGGTTCGAGTATTATTACTGCGGCACCCAACTGCAATTTGTTCTGGCAGAGCGGAACGGCGAGCTTTTGGCTGTCGCTGGTTACATCCTGGCAAACCGCAGCGAAACGCCCGATTTGTGGGTCAGCGTATGGGTCGCCAAAAAAGGAGAAAACGGCATTGGCCTGGAATTGATGAACGCCATCCCTGCCCTGACGGGTGCAAACGTGGTTGCCTGCAACAACATTCGGGCAAACACCTGCGTTTTATATCGTTTTCTGGGCTGGGAGGCGGAGCGTATCCCTCACTATTACCGCCTGGCTCCTCGTGCCAATGCAGCAGCGTATCGGCTGTGCCGTCCTGCTGTACCGGAAGGTTCTGACCCGAACACCTTTGTACCAGAAATCCTGCCGGTAAGCGGCGATTTGGTACTGGATACGGTATCTTCTGTGGTGCGTTTGCAGGGTCTGGGTATGCCGGAAACGGATCACACTCCCCGCAAGGATATTCACTATCTGGCACGCCGCTACTTCTCGTTCCCGCATTTGGAGTACAATGTGTGGAGTGTCCACGAAAGCGGAAATCTGCTGGCTTATCTGGTTACCCGTGTGGTAGAAAGCGGCGAGCAGGGCGAAATCCCTGTGCTGCGCATTGTGGATTTCATCGGTAAAGATGAAGTGCTGCCCCGCTTGGGCAACGCTATCGACCAGCTTTTACAGACCAGCGGTGCTGAATACGCTGACTGCTACTGCGCCGGTATTCCTGCCGGAATTTTTGCAGCAGCCGGTTTCTCGGAGCGCACCGAGGATGACAAAACCATCGTCCCCAACTACCTGACTCCGCCGCTGTATGAAAACACGGACTACTATTATTTCACCAACAAACCGGAAGATTTTGTAATGTTCAAGGCAGACGGCGACCAAGACCGCCCCAACCTGCCAGTGGAAGACTAATTAAAAAACCAACTTAGATAAACTTACAAAAAGAGCCTTGCATTTCTTTTTCTGCTCTGGCATACTACAAAATGTTAGCCACATAACAATCCGTTTATAAAAGGAGACGATTATCATGAATATGCTTTTTTACAACAACTCTGTTCGCGATACAATTTTAGAACATTTCCTGTGCGAAACAAATCGCTCGACGAAATGATGCGCTCCTTTTAATTCGGATCTGCTGCTTGTTTCGTCGACGTATGCGTTTCGCCTTTTAAGAGGTAAAACAAATATGCAAAAAAGCAGCAAACAAACTCTTTGGACCAAAAATTACACCTTACTGACCGTTGCTACTGTTTTGGGTGCAGCCGGTGCGGTAGCCGGAAATTTTGCACTTTCCTTTCTAGTGTTTGACGAAACCGGAAGCACACTGGCTGCGGCTTTGGCTTTAGCAATTCAGTTTATACCAAATATTTTCATCCCACTGCTTGCTGGGCCGTGGTTAGACCGATTACCCCGCAAGCCCTTCTTGGTGCTGGGCGATGCCGCAAACGGCATTTTATATGCGCTGGCTGGTCTGTTTTTGCTGCGGTATCCGTTTTCTTATATGGGATACCTGTGCTTTATGCTGATTCTGGCGTGTTTGGGCAGCTTTGATGCGCTGGTCTACAATAGCATTTTCCCCAACTTGATTCCTGCCGGCATGGAGCACAAAGGCTACACCGTTTCTTCTATGTTATACCCGGTTGTTTCTGTAGTAATGGGGCCGTTGGCGGCCATCATGCTGGACACGCTAGGTGTAGGCGGCATCCTGCTGATTCAAGGTGGGCTTTCTTTGATTGCTGCCGCAATCGAAAGCAACATTTCTATTCGAGAAGAAAACCGCATGGAAAACAACACCTTCTCCTTTCGCCTTTGGTGGCAGGATTTGAAAGACGGTCTGGCTTATTTGAAGCAGGAGCACGGCATTGCAACCATTTTCCTGCATAATGCGGTGACAAGCGGTATCATGCAGGGTACTTATCCCCTGTTGATTGCGTTTTTCCGTACTGCGCCGGGTTTTAGTGCGTCCATGTATGCACTGTTCTCTGTAGCAGAATTTTTAGGCCGCAGTTTGGGTGGACTGTTTCACTATCGGGTCAAGATTCCCAAGGAAAAGCAGTATGGCTTTGTGTTCCTGATTCAGCAAACATACGGAATTATGGATTTGTGCCTGCTGTGGCTCAGCTATCCGCTTATGCTGGTAAACCGTTTTATCTGCGGATTTCTGGGTATCAACAGTGCTACCGCCCGTGAAGCCGCCATTCAGTGTTACATTCCGGATACCATGCGTGCCCGCTTGAATGCATTCCAGAATATTTTCTTCGGAGTCATCTGCTTTGTGCTAACCTTGTGCATTGGTTTTCTGGGCGAGATATTCCCCTACCGTATCAGCATTTCGCTGTGCGCATTTGCAGATCTTATCTTTGGCTGGCTAACGATTTGGCGTGTCCGCCGGGATATTTACCCCATCTATCTTTCTCAACCTGCGGAATCCGCCGCCGAAACTGAACACTGATTCTTTGTGGACACTGCGTCGCTTGCCGGATGCAGTTTGGGCAATGCAAACCGCCCCCCCTGAAGGAATGTGCATTTGCGTCTGAAACGGATGCTCTGTAAAAAATAATTCCCCTGTGCCGCAGGCGATTCAGCCTGCGGCACGTTTTTTGTGGGAAGTGTCAAAATTACTTGTATTTTCTTAGATTCAGCGTATAATAGATTCTCGCTGGGCATTTACTGATATTAAATTGAGGTGTAAGGTATGGGTTCAACAAATCAACTGGGCAGCGAAAAAATCTCCCGTCTGGTATTCAAAATTGCAATCCCCAGTATGCTGGCGCAGTTTGTCAGCGTACTGTATAGCATTGTCGACCGTATGTATGTAGGCAACATCCCCAACGTAGGCGATCTTTCTCTGGCAGGCGTGGGTGTTTGCGGCCCCATCGTTACCATGATCGGTGCATTTGCATTCTTGATCGGCGTGGGTGGTTCTCCCCTTTTGGGTATCGCTTTGGGCGAAGGCAACCGGGAAAAAGCGGAAAAAATCCTTGCAAATTGCTTTGTCATGCTGTGCGGTGTTTCCGTTCTGGTTACCGCAGCTGCGCTGACTTTGAAACAGCCCATGCTGCGTCTGTTCGGTGCAAGTGAAACCATTTATCCCTATGCGAACGCTTACTTTACCATTTATGTCAGCGGCACATTCTTTGCGCTGCTGTCCAATGGTTTGTATCAATTTGTTGTAGCGCAGGGCTATGCCAAAACCGGTATGTGTTCGGTTATGCTTGGCGCGATCCTGAACATCATTCTGGACCCGGTGTTTATCTATGGCTTCCATCTGGGGGTACAGGGTGCCGCAATCGCTACCGTGCTCAGCCAGGCTGGCAGCGCAACCTTTGTTCTGATTTTCCTGCTGCGCAAAGCGGATATTAAAATCACCTTTGGCGGCTATTCCCGCTCCACCATGCTGCGTGTACTGATGATGGGTTTTTCGCCCTTTATCATCATCGCTGTCGACAATATTATGATTATCGCCATGAACGCACTGCTGCAAAATTACGGCGGCGCACAGGGCGATACGCTGGTTACTATTAACACCATTGTGCAAAGCTTTATGCTGGTGATGACCATGCCTTTGGGCGGTATCAGCGCCGGCACCCAGTGCATTTTGAGCTATAACTTCGGCGCACGACGCACCGACCGTGTGCGCAGTGCACAGAAATACATCATTTGCATGTGCATGGGCTATACCGCAATTTTGTTTATTCTGGCGCGCGTGGCTGGTCCGCTGTTCGTCAGCTTGTTTACCAGCGACCCCGCTTTGAATGCGCAGACCTGCCATGCAATTCGTATCTGCACGCTGTTTGCAATCCCGCTGGGCGCACAGTACGCTATCGTGGACGGCTTTACCGGTATGGGTCAGGTTAAATGGGCTTTGACTCTTTCCACCTGGCGTAAATCGGTTTACTTTATTGCGCTGTTCCTGCTGCCGCTGTTTGGTGGTGCTTCTTTGATTTTCTTTGCAGAGCCGATTTCTGACATTATCGCTTTTGCGGTTTCCATGCCGGTACATCTGTTCATCACACCCAAGATTTTGAAAAAGCGTGAGACTGCTACTGTCCAATAAACTAATTTAGGAAATATAAAAAACAGAAAATGGCGTGTATCTGATTTAGATACACGCCATTTTCTTTATGCACTGTTTGATTTATTGGCATTTAACCCCCAGCTATTCCGTACATGTGATTACGCTATCGAGTTTGCCAAAGCGTTGTAAAGCACTGATATACTCTGCAACGACAACATAGCTTTCCAAATCTTTTTCATCAACGCCTTGAAATGCACAAAGCTCATCCCAAAGCATTGTACTGCCCTCTACCATATAGAAACCACTGGACAAATCCACACCGACAAAGATTTGCGTTATTTCACCGCCCCATAAATCTAAAGGGTCCTTATTTTCGGAACGATAAAATTTATGCCCGTTTCCAACATTTTCAAGGTAAAAAGCTTTCGGTAATGGTAGTTGACCATCCGGTAGCTTTTCTGCAAAAAACGCACTCCGGGAAACATTTTCAGAAATAACTGTCAACACTTCTTCATCCGTTATCTCTGTAAGAGAGTAGTTTCTTTGCAAGTACTCCAAAAGGTCAGTACCGCTTTTCCTGTTAGGTTGAAGGAAATCTTTATACTGCTCAAATATATTTTTCCATTCAGTCAGGATTTCTGGAGTTGGTTTCTGTGTGATCATTTTATTTTCTCCCAAGCAATAGGCATCAAAAGCTTTCTTTCAGCGTTACTGGGCTCCGCATCATCGTTAGGAACCATTTCATAAAACCTTTTGGGAAAATACTTCCTTACAGGGTATCCCCGAATTGCCTACACGCTTTTTTGTTACAAACTTTTAGGGCAGCGTATGGGACTGTTTGATGCCCTGATACCAAGTCGGTACCACATTCTGCATATTATCATACCAGCTCAGCACTTCTTCCGCCTGACGCAGCATCACATTTATTTGTTCTTCCCCAAATGGAATTGCCCACGGGACGGAGCCCAGCGTATTACTGCTGATATAAAGCGCCAACAGCTCCCAGAACAGATGGGGTACCTGATTATCAAAATATCCATTTACCATCCCTGTTGCAAACGCCGGCGAAGCCTGTGCTCCCCAAACAATGCGGTTAAATTCTTCCCAGGGATCACCAAAGTCATTCCGGTCAAAATCAATGATATAAAGCTGCCCGTCGGTTCCGATCATCATATTTCCGATATGATAATCCCCGTGCTGATAGGTTCTGGGGCGACCTTTTAATAATTCTCGGTGCGAATTGATATATTCGATGAAATGATCTCCGCCTTTATACTGGATGGGACACGCTTTGTATTGATTTATCTTATAATCTGCCTTGCGATTAAAGTAAACCTCCCAAGGTTCCATATCTTCAGGCGCAGGGATGGTATGGATTTTTTTAAGGATCTGCCCCGCTTCAAAGCCATACGCGTATTGCGCTTGCTCGGACAGCTGCGGGATTGTTTCCTCTGCATCCACACCATCAATCCATGACTGGACGGAATAAACCCCTTCTTCACAAATCCCGAATGCAATCGGTCTGCACATGGGGATGCCCGTAGCAGCTACCTGAACCGCAAGGTCATACTCCTGCTTTTTACGGTCATATTCTTCTATGGATGACACACGAAGCAGGTATTTTTGAAGATTTTCGTCTGTCACACAATACTTCTTATCCTTTGACCAGCCTTTTTCGATGATTTCTTTTGATATGTACTGCATCATTTCTTATCTCACCTCGAATTCGCTTTTCACTTCTTTCTTTTGTCCGGGATATTTTAGAAACAATTGCTATATGGGTATGTACAACTTCTGTCAGGATTTTTGTTACACGTCTTCCGTGTAGGTTTCCAACTCTTCCGCATTGTAGGCTCTTGTCCAATGATACGGCTGCAACTCTTTTAGTTCCACAAACAAAACTTCCCCGTTATCTGTCGTAACACCAACCTGCACATCTTCTCCCCAATATCTTAATCGTTCCTGACAAATACCACACGGGGATAATACCTTGAAGGGAGAATTTTCATCGTCCCTAACGACACATAAACAATGGGTAACCTTTTCATTATATTTGTGGGCTTCACACATGGCTCCAACTTCGATACACAATGCCGCAGAACTGTTGCAGGTTTCAATCGCCACACTGGAAAAATAACTATCCTTAGCAGTATGAATCACAGCAGCTCCACCCCAACCCGTTGGGTACCTTTTTTGAATCAACTCTGTTGCAATTTCATACATTTGCTTTTCGATTTCCCGATTCCTCATTTTCCGCACCCTGCTTTCTACCCTCTAATCGTAGAACTAAGCACAAAAGAAAAACTGGTTTGCTGTATCGTTTTCCGAATATTTCTTTCAGATATTTTTCTTACAGTTCTTCTACCGGCGGAAAATGGCGCAGACCTTCCAGTTGTTCTACATGGGTCGCCAGCCAGACGAACAAATCCGAATAGATCTGCTCTCGGTTGACTTCGTTCAAAATTTCGTGGCGGCCACCCTTATAGATGATGCAGTCCAAATCCTCTATGCCTGTTTGGCGGTACAGCTGATGAACCTTTTCCACGCCTTTGCCCAAATCTCCCACAGGGTCGCTGCCGCCGGATGTCAACAAAATCGGCAATTTCTTTGGGATTTTGTCGATATTTTCTTTCTTACAGGCAAACTGAACCGCTTCAAGCAATCCCTTAAAACCGTTCAGCGTAAAGGTAAAGGTACAGCGCGGCTCCGCATAGTACTTCTTGACCATCTCCACATCACGGCTGAGCCAGCTTCGCTCCGGCTGCTCCCCAGTAGTATCAAAGCCCCGATAAGACCGCCCGTAAATCATTTTTTGCACCATCGGGCTGCGGTGATGGCTGCCCAGCACAGCACGCATAGCATTCACCACTGCAAGACCGAATGCATTTTTTGCCGGATTGGTGTAGCCTGTGCCCATAATGATTGCACCGGCAAGGCCTTCGCCGTGCAAAGCCAAATACTTGCGCAGCATAAACGAACCCATACTATGTCCGAGCATAAAGTACGGAAGATTGCCATTTTCTTTCTGGACGTGCTTGCGCAGCTGGTGCATATCCGCTACCAACACATCACTGGGATTCTTCTCGGCAAAAAAACCATACTCTGCTGCACCGGATACGGAATACCCATGTCCTAGATGATCATGACCAACCACCAAAAAGCCGCGTTCTGTCAAGTATTTGGCAAAATCCGCGTAGCGCTCGACATACTCCACCATACCGTGTGTGATTTGCAGCACCGCAGTATATTTGCCGTCATCGGGCGACCAGCGCACTGCGTGTACGATGGTTTTTCCGTCCTTTGAAGGGAAGGTAAATTGCGTTGTTTTCATAGCAAATCCTCTTTCTGGTAAAATTATAATGATGGTAATATTTTAACACACATAGTTGATTTTTACAACGAAACAGCCCCTATATCTCAAAGAATCTACCTGCCGTATTTTTCCTTTTTTCACGTTTCCTCTCCCTTTTTTGACAAAATTGTCCTCGGCTTCCTTTCATCAAAAGAGTCGGCTTGTATGATAACCCGCCCCAGCGATTGCACCGCCGCTTCGTACTGATTTCTGTGGATTTTACAACAAAAAGGGAGGTGACCGTTTGGTCACCTCCCAAAATGCTGCGATTGCAATTTTCGCAACGGGTTGCGTATTATTCAGACAGCTTCTTGCGTTTCTTCAGGATAATAACTGCCCCACCGCTGACCGCTGCCAAAACGACCCACATACCAAGATTAGAATGATCGCCGGTAGCGGGAGAAGGCCGGTAGCTGTTGTTCAGATATGCCGTCAAATCCATCAGATTATGGTCTATATTGGGGTTGAAGCCGTTGGCTGCCAATGTCTTGCCATTAAAGACAAACTGGTCGGCACCGCGGCGGATCACAACTGTGATATCCTTGCCCACAAAGCTTTGCCATACCGAAGCTGGCACTACCAACTGGCGGCCTGCATCCACCACGACAACCTTTTTGCCGGAAGCGATTGCATTGGCGATAGCACCGTTTGCATTGCCCCAAATCTGCTCGGGGGTAACCGGCGTGGGGGTCTGCGGTGCGGTCGATTCGTTTTCATTCGGCTGCGGATTGGGGTTTGGTGCCGGGTTCGGCGTCGGCTTTTCGCCCAGATCCACAGTCACCGTCTTGGTATCGTTGCAGGTCTTATCGTTGGCCTCCAAAGTGGTGATATTCACTGTGGTGGTGCCTTCCGTTTTGGCCGGAACAAAAACCAAGGTCGTTACTTTTCCGCCTTCCGGCAATTTTTCCACACCTGCTGCATAGCCAACCGTTACTTCGCCATCAGCGCGCAACGCACTGGTCATATAAGGCGCTTCGCTGCGGATGGTTTTTAAGGTCAACAGCTTGGAATCGTACTGAACCTTTACCAGACCATTGGTAGGAACTACTTCATCAGAGGTTACAACAACCTCAATGTCCTGCACTGCGCCGCGCATATCTGTGTTGACAACTGTATTTCCAGCGCTCTTCAACGTACCGCTTTCCACAGGGCTTGCGTCGACGGCAGGTTCTTCTGTGGTTGGGATGTTGTCTGCCGTTTCCGGTTCCTGTACGACAGTGTCCGGCTGCTCGGGCTGGGCTGCGGTTTCCTCTTCCTTCAACATGGGAGTTTCAGCCTGCACCGGCTGTTCGGGCTGCACAGGGGCTTGCAGATTGTTTTCTTCAGAAACCAGTGGCGCATCCGCCTTGATTTCCTCACCGGTGGTCATATCAATTTTCTTGACCGATGCACCGATGGGTTCCGACTGTGCGGTCACTGCTTTGTTTGTGGTGTTTGCGGGCTCATTTGCGGTAACTTTTGTCAGTGCAACCGGCCATACGCCATCGCCCAAATCGCCAAAGAGCTTTGCCTGATAGCTATTGCTCTGCTGATCGAAGGTCAGCTGATACAGCTTGCTGGAAGCTCCGCTGTAACCAGCGAAATACAGGTTGCCGTCACTGCCTACAACCAAAGAAGAGATGGGGTTATCATCATAGTAAGTGATCTCGTAACCCTGTTCCAGCAGGTCGCTAGAATAATATTCGGCGCCTGCATTATACGGATACTTGGGGTCATAGTCTGCCGAATCGGGATTTACCTTGTAGGCAAACAATTTCAGCACACCACCCTGATTATCCAACAGGTAAAGCAGTTCTGCATCATACTGGGTGCCGTCCGTTTCTGTATACTGAACAGGCCCGCCGGAAGCGATTCCCACAAATTCGTTTGCCTTGGGGTTATGCTCCTGAATTGCGCTGCTCAGATCCCATGCGTCGCCATTCGGCTTGCCGGTCAAATCCTTTGCAGGAAGCCACAAGGTCATATAAATCATATGCACCAGATCAGCCTTGTCGGAGAATACAGTACTGTATGCCAAGTCGCTCATCTTGCGGGGCCAAGTGGACAGCATCTTAGATGTGCCGGATTCTACTTTTTTCATGTTGCGGCCGTTACCGCTGCTGACAAAGAAGGTACTGTCATCCTTAGCAGTTGCTGCGATTACGTCCGTATCCAAATCGGTGTTGGCTGTCCAGTTGTTTTCCTTCTCAAAATTCCAGCTGAACGTGCTGGTTTTGCCGGCCTTATCCGACAAAATACCCTCGACGGTCACCTTAATATCGTTGACCGTTACTGTCACGGTATCAGCAATCGCAGAATTCAGGCGAGAGGTTGCTGTAATGGTAGCCGTACCAACACCAACCGCGTTGAGCAGACCCTTGCCATCCACCGTAACTACATCCGGATTGCTGGATTCCCAGTGAACCAAACGATCGGTAACATTCCAAGGCCGTACATCGGCAGTCAGCTGATGCTTCTGGCTCTTCATCATAAAGACTTCATCTTCGGTCAAGGTCAAAGACTCCACCTTGTTGGTCAGCTCCTGATCGGCATTGTTTGCCTTCGGGTCGGGGATGACCAGCGCGGTCAGATGATGCATCAAGTCCTCGTGGCGGACAATGCTCTTATCCGGCTTAATCTCATACAGATAGGCGCTATCCTTGATACCGCCCCAACTGGACGGTGCAAAGGTATAGCTGATCCAAACCACATTGCCGGTATTTGGATCATACTCCATGCTCTGGATACCCTTGCTTTCAAAAGGCTTTTTGCCGTCACCCATGCACTCGCCCACCAACTCGGGCTTTGCCATGGTTTCCTGGGTGTACTTATAAACCTTGCTGGTTCCCAGTTCGTTGGAGTAGAATGTTCCATCCGGCGTGACTGCCAGCGTGTTGGTGTGAATCCCCACGGTACCCAAATCGGTCAGGGCACCGGTAAGCTTATCCATCGTACACAGGGTAGCCGTACCATCTTTGTTTTGATACACACCATAGATCGTATCATTGGTGGGGTTGTATGCCATATCCGTCAGCGGCTGGGTCAGCTTACCCACACGAATGGGATTCAGCAGATCCTCTTTGTGCTGTACATACAGGGCACCGTCTGCCGCCACAGCATAAATGTAGGAATTTGCCATCGTTGCGGCATTCAGCGTCACACCGTTCTTTGCATAGAGGGACAAATCACGGTAGGTAGCGTTCAGATGAAAGCCTACCCAATAACTGGGGTCATAGTCCACATAGTCCTGATCGTGTGCCATCAGATAAGGCATGGGAACAGGATCGCCGATTTCTACGCTTAACTCATAGGTAGACACATTGTAAGCATAATCAAAGACCTGTACCAAGAACTTTTTGCCATTTACTTCTTCTGTATTCAGCACAAAATCATTGGTATCGCCGGGCTTTGCATCGGGGATCGAGCCAGTGCTGGACAGTACCTTGCGGCCGCCGCGGTCAAACAAGGCGACACCTGCAATATACTGATTATCCGTTGCGGTTACGGTGATCGTGGGGCGCTCGCCCTCACCCACTTTTACGCTCTTGATTTCAGGTGCAGTGTTATCGATCCGAACTGTGGTGGACAAAGTTGCGCCATGGCCCAAGCTGTTCCAATCGGCCTTCTCCACAGGCATATCGGTATTGTACTCCGGCGCCAGTGTGATAGAAGTGGTAAAGCTTTCGCCTTCTTCCAAATCACCGGGAACGAAATCAATTTGTGCATCGTTGCTGGAATTGATCCACATGGGGAACGCCATCATCATGCCGTAGTAAGCGCCGGGATATCTGCCGGGGTAACGCTCAAACAGCACGTTGCCCTTTTCATCCAGCATCTGTAAGCGGCTGGAAACTGCGTTTCGGATCGGGCTGAACTTATAACTATGGATACGGTCGCCATTCTCATTATTGATGGCGGTGCGTTCCGGATTGGGGATTTCCTTAGGGTCAACCGGATTTCCGCCCAAGAGATAGGTGTAACCGGGATTGCGGTAGTACTCTACCTCCATCGTGTTGTAGCCGGTAACCTCTTCGCCATTCTCGCCCATATCGCCCACACCTGTGTAGGTGGTGCGAATCTCCTGGCCGGACAGCTTTGCGCGGGTGTTGCCCAACTCAAACATAGATGGGTCTGTCCAGTTGCCGTAGAAGCCCAACAAGGGGATGTTGTGCACGGTACCTGCCACACCTTCTGCATCCGCAAAGCCCTTTGCAAAGAGGTAACCCTCAACATAAGCACCGTTGGGGTAGGTATCGTGGATAAACTGCTTTGCCGTATCCGTCAGGCTGATCGTTGCCGTAACCGTAGTGCTGCCGTTGGCCGGAACGGTAACCGTACCGCCATACAGCTGCGTCAGGAAAAGGTGTACGTCGTACGTGTTGATCGTTTCATCGCCGGACAGATCCGCCAAATCCTTGTGTTCGATGCTGTCGCGCACGCCGGTAACGTAATCCAGTAGTGCCTGTGCGTCGGCACGATCAATATTGCCGCTGCCGTCAAAATCGCACTTTTCCAGTTTGCTGTTTGCCTTTGTCAGGTCAACACCGTTTGCCATCCACTGCGCAGAAGTGTCCAAGCCAACGGTCGTGGGAGCCATATAGGTTGCCATCTGGGTCTTGTCTTGGGCTTCCTGCGCTTTTCTATTGGCATAGCCTTCAAAGGTATCCTGTGTAAACAAGTCTGCACTCAGCTCATAGTGCTGCTCCTCGTTTTCCAGATTGTGAATGGTGAAAGTTGCCGTATAGGTGCCGGTACGGTTGGGGTCATCGCCCAGCTCTACCTTGACCTTGCCGTCCGGCTGGCCATCTACCATCACAAAAGAATCGGTATCCACTGCATCACGGATATTCGCCAAGCCGGCGCCCTGCTGCAAAATGGAAATATAATTGCCGGTAACGTCCCGCATGGGATCAGCCGTAGACATCAGCAGGCTCTGTGCCAAAGCACGGTCTGTAATCCCCTTCTGCGACAGCTTGTTGTTGTGGATATGCTCCATCAGCAAAGCTGCCATACCTGCAACCTGCGGCGTTGCCATGGAGGTACCGGACATCATCTCGTATTGATCGGTTTCCGGCACTGCGCCGTTTACCGAGTAGATGTTTCCGCCGGGCGCAGAAATCTCGGGTTTCATGCTCAAGTCGCCGGGTACACCCCAGCTGGAGAACGCACTCATCGTGCGGTATTCGTGGTTGCCGGCAACAGGGGTCAGCTTACCATCTACACGGATTTTGCCAACGTAGTATACAACGCCTTTTTCGGTAGTCTTTTGGGTGGAGCCATTACGAATCACTTCACCGTCTGCCTTACTGATGATGGCGCAGGGTTCTTTTTTCAGATAACCCTCCAGAACCATGTGTACAACATCCATCTCGTTGTTGTACACTAAAGTAGCAATTGCGCCTTGTGCAACGGCATTCTCCGCTTTATCGCTAAAGTTGATATCCCCGCGGGAAACCAGAGCAATTTTGCCCTTTACATCAATGCCTTCATAATCTTCCGGCTTACCGGTACCGGTGAGCATGACATATTCATACTCCGTACCGTTTCCATCTGCTTTTTCGTCCAGCTTTGCCATCGGGTCGGTCCAATCGCCCTTACCGTCCTCATAGGCCAAACGCTTTCCATCGAACAGCAGACTGCTGGAAACAGAACCATCGTTATCCACCGAGCCAACTGCCAGAGAGTTGGTATAGGTGGCAGGCTCGCTGGCGGTCTGCATCCCCACATCTTCTACATACAGGTAAGGCACCGGGCCGGTAGCATGGGCTGCCCAATGGCCTTCGTTGCCCGCTGCAATGGCAACCACCGTATTGGTATTGACCAGAGAATCCATGATATTCTGATAATCCAAGCTGATGGTGCCGCCGGGGTTGGAGCCGCCCAAGGAAAGGTTTGCTACGTCACAGCCCAGAATAATTGCATCCTCCAGCGCTGCCATATAGTCAGCGTCTGTGGGGCTGCTTTCGCCAAACACCTTCATCACGATGATTTGGGAGTCCGGCGCATTGCCTAAGGTATAAACGGAATCCTCTGCCGGCACAAATGCTCCGTCCTTTTTGATGAAACGGTTGGCAGAAGAAATGCCGGATACATGGGAGCCATGCTCACTGGCAGAGTCCTTATCATGTGTAATATTCTTGTTACGATCAATATAGTTGATGCCGAAGGGTGCCTTCAGGTTGACATACAAATCATCTGCGGTAATATCCGGCATCAAGCTGTGCAGGTTCAGCTGCGGCAGCTTTTCTGCAATTTCTTCCCGATCCAGCAGATTCAAGCCTGCAATATATTCTTCGTAGGTTTTGCCTTCTTTTTTTGCGGTCTGCTCATACGCATATTGCAGCGCAGCAGGGTCAAAAGACTGGTGGTCGGTATCCAGGCCGGTATCAATGATTGCCACACGGGTACCTGCACCATAAGAGCCGATATCCCAAACCTCTTTGGTTCCTGTCATGCCGGCAGAGATCACCATATTGGGCTTTGCCTGCGCGCTGGACACGGATTCCATCGGCTTGTAGGTTTGCTCTACCACAACCTTTTCCACACCGGGTACCTGCTCGATATCATAAATCTGGCTGGGCAGAACATTAGCCGAAATGATGTTGGCCGCCAATGTCAGATTCCAGACCACATCCAGCTCGGTGCCCAATGCTTTTTCGATTCGTTTTACCAAAGCATCCTGCTCATTTTGCAGATTGGCACGATAGGTCATAGCTGCATCATTTTCCGCAATATCTTCGGTATCGAAGCCAGCCTCCAGCGTGGATTTCTCTGCAAGCATAATAGATACGCGAACAGGTGTTTCCGCGGCTAAGGTTCTGTCGTCATCCGTTTCCACTTCAATGGGCTCACCACCCTGTAAAAGGGAAACAGAAACTTCATCATTATCCACTTGTTGGATTTGGATGGAGCTCTTGCTTTCACCGGCCGCATAAGCGGGAGAGATCAATCCCGCCACAAGCGCAACCGCCAGAAGCATCGAAACAACGCGTTTTAGTAAGTGCTGTTTCATCGCATTTTTCCTCTTTTCTATGTATATTTTATTCGAAACCGCAGCGCAGGCAGATAGCATACAATCTACCACAGCGGAGCACAAACGGTCATCGAATGGCGAAGTGTCTTCAGTGTACACTCCCGTTATATTGCTGTCAATGACAAAAGTTAGCAATCGCTAACCATTTTGCAATTTTCTCAAAACCGTACATAATTTTGTCATATTTGGTGCTATTTTTTTCCGTTCTGCATATTCAGATTTCTTCATTTTGTTCAATTTTATACAATGCAGCAAATGTGCTTTTTACCGCATCACGCTGCCATGCCGCACAGCACAGAGAAGAACACATCCAAACCGACTTCATATCTCACCCAATAAAAAACGAATTTACGCAGGATACATTCGCTGCATTCTGTACAAATGTTCCACACCTGCCAAATTCCAGCTTACGCTATGGGATTCTTGTGTTTTTTCGACCTTCGTATTACAATGAGCCTACCATATCAATTTGGGAAGGAGTTATTTATGATGCAGCAAATTGAGCGGATTCAGACAATGGAACAGGCTATGACAGCCTCCGAGCAAGCGCTTACCGCACTGGGCGAGGCACTGGAACAATATCGCGCGGTACTCCCCCAGCTCAACGCATTGAAGGAATATTATTTCAGTCCCCAATGGCGACAGGATTATGCCGATGATGCAGCCGGAAACATCCCGAAGGATTTGCCCCGTGGCGTTCTCTCGGAGGATGGGGTTTTCAACCTGATTACCGAGCAAAATGAACTGATGGACGACCTGCGCACCTTAGCCGCACAGCATCAAAAATAAGAAAAAACGCTCTCCTTGCCAAATCGGCTAAAGGAGAGCGTTTTCTTACGTTACACTTTGCAGGAATATTCAACGCCTGCACAAAGATCGGTGTGTTTCATGAAAAGGCGTCCACCATGCCAAAACCGATACCGCACCATGGCATCCACCCTTTCTATCCGAATCCTACTCTGGATTCAGTATGGGCGGAAGAATACCGTTTACACACAAGCATCCCCATGAAAAGTGCATTCGTGTTTGCGGCAAACTACCCCGCTGTTTTCCGTTCGGTGACTAACTAGGCGAGAAACGCTCCGGCCAATGTGAAGAAAATCGAGAAGCAGAAAAATGCCTGCCAAACCCCAAAGGTGATATATCCCACCCCAAAGTTGCGGTATTCCCACGAAAAGCGGCGGAACATGGCCAAAAGCGCAAACAACAGCAGTACCGTTGCGGCCGCCGCCAGCACAATCGGGAGCGGGCCGCTGTATCGGTCCATCTGGGCCAGAAAGAAAACGATACCTCCTAACGCGCCAAATGTACTGGTGATTGCAAGGGTACAGCGTTTATGACTGATTTTCTTTTGCTTGGATAGCTCCAAATCCGATGGTTTTTCCCGTGCGGTGAAATATTGCGGAAACCGGAAATACAGCAAAAGTGCTGCAATGTGGCAAAGAATTCCCGGCAGTGCAAGGAAAAGCAAACCGGAGCGCATATTCATATCCTGAAAGACCGGGAAACTCAGCATGGCGAAAAGCGCAAAAAACACCGCAATGGTGCAGATCCCATAATGCACACACTTAAACCAACCAAACTTTGGCAAATCCTGCGCCTTTACCAGCAGTGCACGCGAAAGCACACCGCCATTATACGATGCTTCGATTTCCGACTCCGACATACCCAGCACCGGCAGCGGCAGCTTGGGCGGCTTTTTGCTGCGGTATTTAACGATGGCATCGGCAAAGCTGTGCTGGTTCACCCAGCCGTAGTCTAAGTCCAGACGCTTTTTGTGATTCAGCTCCACTACTACATGAAGCGGCGCATCACATAGTCCGGTTATCTCCTCATAGGAATAGTGGCGGCTGATTCGCAGCACATTGCGCCACGTGAAGCCTTGTGCATCATACACGATACGACAATTATACTGAATACAAAGCCCCGGAATAGAAAGCAGTGCAAACAAACCAAACAGCACGAGGCCTATTGTGGGCTGACCGGCAAAGCAGGCTGCGCCACCCAAAAGCAGGCCAAAAATAAGCCCCACCCAAAAAATCCGGCCATAAATGGCCATAGGGCAAACTATACCATCATCCATTTGGTTGGCGCGGGATTTCTCCGCTTGCTCCGCTACCGCTCCGTTTATCTTTTTGGTGATTTTCTGGGTCAGAATATATGCGACTGGATGCATGGGCAATCCTCCCGGCAAAAGCCTGTTTGAACAGAATCGTTTTCGGCGCATTACGCCTTTTTCTTTGTACACATTGTACCTCAGCTGCCGACAGAAATCTATCCTCTGGATAGAAATAAAATAAGCAGCACCAAGCCGTTTTCTCGATGCTGCTTATCTTTCTCTTTGTTTATCTTGTTTGCTCGGATTACAAGTTTGCGCCGTGGTCGATCACGATTTCCTGACCGGTAATGGCGGAAGATTCATCCGAAGCCAGGAACAGCAGCAGGTTTGCTACTTCTTCCGGTTGGGAGAACGGCAGAGACAGATCTGCATGGGGACGCATTGCGCCCATCATCTTGGCATCCAGCTTGCTGGGGTCCAAGGTGGTGGTCATGGGCGTAACCACGTTGCCGGGGCAGACAACATTGCAGCGGACGCTCTCGCTTGCGCAGCGCATTGCGATGTTCTTGGTCAGACCGATGACAGCAGCCTTGCTGGAAGCATACGCCGCACCACCGTTTCCGCAGTGACCTGCAACGCTAGCCACGTTCACGATAGAACCGCTCTTCTTTGCCAACAGAACCTTAGCAACTTCACGCGTCATGTAAATGGTGCCCTTGGTGTTGATGTCGATCAGACGGTCGATGGTTTCGTCCGAAACAATGTCGATGCCTTCCAGACCGCTGTCCAGAACACCTGCGTTGTTGACCAGTGCATCTACCGTACCGAAGGTTTCCACCGTCTTTGCAACAGCCGCTGCGCACTGTTTGGAATCCGAAATATCGCAGGGCACAGCCAGCACTTCACCGCCTGCTGCACGAATCTCAGCTGCCACTTCTTCCAGCGGCTCTACACGGCGTGCAGAAATCACGACCTTTGCGCCCTCAGCCGCAAACATCTTTGCAGCGCAAGCGCCTATGCCGGAGTTTCCGCCAGTGATAATAACGACCTTATCTTTCAATCTGTTCATGGTAACATTCCTTTCTTCCCATTCCGTTTTTTGACATTTGAAAAGGTAGCCTGAAAGCCGCCCTGTTTTTACTACGTTATTATTATAACATTTCGTTTTGGCAAATGGAAACAAATTTTATGTAAATTTGTAATCTTTTTATGAACTCTTCCGGTTTTACTCCTGCTGGCTATACGTCATTGTGGGAACGTGAAAAATCCGCTTGCCTTTTCTCTGGTTTCGTGCTAAAATGCAATAACTCACGCTTATATAAGTTCACGATTGGGTGGACGTTTCTACAAACTACCGCAATAGTTTTGCTATAAGCCGATGCGTACGCTCGGACTAGGAAAACGATTGCGGTTTTCTTTTGGCTTTTTCGAAGGAGGACCCATGACAGAAAACAAGATTCTTGGCGAAGAAAAAATTTCCAAACTGCTGTTCCGCTTTTCACTGCCCTGTGTAACAGGACTTTTGATCAGTGCATTCTACAACATCGTAGACCAGATTTTTATCGGCAACAGTACGCTGGGTTATCTGGGCAATGCGGCAACAGGTATTTCTTTTCCTATCATCTGCATTGCAAATGCCTTTGCCTGGTGCGTTGGTGACGGCGCAGCTGCCTTTTTGAGCATCTGTTCCGGACGCAAGGACAGCGACAGCGCACACAAGTGCGTTGGTACCGGTTTGAGCGCAACCATTATCATCAGCGTGGTATTGTCTGGCATTTGCCTGGCATTTCAGCGCCCGCTGATGACCTTGTTCGGCGCTTCGGACGCCACCTTGTCGCTGGCTGTGGATTATTTCCGTATCATTGCGCTGTTCTTCCCAATATATCTGATGATCAATGTGATGAACAGTATGATCCGTGCAGATGGCAGCCCCAATTATGCTATGATTGCCATGAGCGTAGGCGCTGTGCTGAATATCATTCTGGACCCGATTTTTATTTTCTGGCTGAACTGGGGCATTCAGGGTGCCGCAATCGCAACGGTAATTGGCCAGACGGCTTCGTTTGTGGTATGTGTAGTGTACTTCCGCAAGCCAAAAAGCTTCCATTTGACGAAAGAAAGTTTCCGTATTGACTGGGACGTTCTGTGGACTCTGATTCAGATGGGCGGTTCTACTTTCATCACCCAGATTTCTATTGTGGTCATGTCCCTGATGAGCAATATGACGCTGTTCCGCTACGGTGCGCTGTCTGTCTATGGCAGCGATATTCCCATCTCGGTATTCAGCATCCAGACCAAGGTGTACACCATCGTCAACAACATTGTGGTCGGTATTGCACTGGGCGGCCAACCGATTCTGGGCTATAATTACGGTGCGAAGAAAATGGACCGTGTACGGGAAGCGTACCGCCTGATTCTGATTTCTTGTTTGTCCGTTGGTGTAATTGCTACGCTGGTTTTTGAGTTGTGCCCGGAGCTGCTGATTCATATTTTCGGCAGCGGCAACGCACTGTACATGGATTTTGCCGTCAAAACGTTCCGCATTTATCTTTCTATGAGCGTCATTACCTGCCTGACCAAGCTGACCTCGGTGTTCTTCCAGGCAATCGGCAAGTCGGTACAGGCGATGATCACCTCGATTATTCGAGATATTGTCTGCTTTGTGTCCCTGACACTGGTGCTGTGCCGCGTCTTGGAAGCACAAAAGCCCGGCTCTGGCATTTTCGGTATTCTGCTTGCTGCGCCGCTGTCTGACATTGTTGCCGGCATGGTCGTTGTAGCTCTGACCGTTTCGTTCTTCCGCTCTCTGAAAAATGAAACCGAAGCCCCCGCTGCTCAGCCGGTTTTACAGCCGTCCCATCCGGGTACGGTAGTTACCATCGCACGCCAGCACGGCTCCTGCGGTAAGCAAATCGGCAAGCTGGTTGCGGAAAAGCTGGGTGTTCCCTTCTACTATAAAGAGATGGCTGCGTTGGCTGCGCAGGAAAGCGGTCTTGCCGGTCAGTTTATTTCTGATATGAATCAAAACTCCCCTGCTGTGTTCCGTCAGCTGTATCTGAGCACCAATGTGATTCAGCAGGCTGTGATTGCACAGGAGCAAATCATTCAGCAGATTGCGGACCAGGGTGCTTGTGTGATTGTAGGTCGTGCTGCGGACCATGTGCTGCGCAGCTGCGATAACGTAGTGCGGGTGTTCCTGTATGCACCGGAAGAAACTCGTATTCAGAACATTATGGCAATGTACGGCGACAACCACGAGGATGCCCGTGCGCATATGCAGCGTGCTGACGACGCCCGCGCCAGCTATTACCGCGGCGTTTCCGGCAAAGAATGGAGCGATGTGCGCAACTATGACCTGTGCATTGATACCTCTATCGGCAAAGAACAAGTCGCCGCACTGATTGCAGATTATGTACAGCAGCGTACCGCACAGACTGCTGTGGCGCAGAAATGATTCTCTAAAAATAAAATGAGCGCATTGCCTACTGCTATCGAATCAGATCCCCCGTTAAAATCGCATAAAAGGCAAAAAATGGAGTGTATCGATTGGATACACTCCATTTTTGTTATAGGACTGCCCGATAAAATCGAATTTTTCAATTTGTAAATCACAATAAATCTCCATTCGGGTCTTGTTTCAAGAATTCTTTTTGTTTTATTCCATCTGTCAGGAACCTTTCGATTTATCATTTCATTGTGAGTGATAATTCCAGCGAAACAAAAAACAAGGTGGGTTTTCCTTTCTTGTTTTTTCTCGTTCGGTACACCCCTCACACTTGCAAACCGAATTTTGTGCGTTTTTGCGTGAAAATACAGCAAAAAACGGGTTTTTCTTGGTGCGCATTCCTGCTATACTAGGGGAAACGGTTTGTGATGATAAAACTAGGAGGCTCCCATGCCAAACGAAACAAGAAAACCAAAGCGCCCCGTTTTACGGATCGTTGGGCGGTCACTTTGCGCATTGCTGGCAGTTGATATTCTCATTGGTGTGCTGCACCCGCTTTTTGGTACCATCAGCCAGCCGGGAGATGCCGTGCTGGTGGAAAGCCAACCTGACACCGAACAGCTGCTTTGCATCGACGACAATGGCGACGCCCTTTTGTGGCGGCTGCGGGTCATTGAATCCGCCCGGGAACGCATCGCCATGTCCACCTTTGAGATGGGTGTGGACGAAAGCAGCCTGGATTTGATGGCAGCCTTGAAAGCTGCGGCGGATCGGGACGTACAGGTACAGCTGATTATTGACGGCGGACCTTGCATGCTTTCTCTGATGGGCTGTGATAGTTTCCGTGCTTTGGCTTCGACAGACAATGTGGAGATCCGCTTTTACAATCCCATGAATCCGCTGCTGCCTTGGCGGCTGAATTACCGCCTGCATGACAAGTACCTGCTGGCAGATGATAACGTATATATTCTGGGCGGCCGCAATGCAGAGAACCGCTTTTTGGGCAACTACACCGATGCACAGAATATAGACCGCGACCTGCTGGTCTACACGGCTTTCCCGGAGCAGAACACCTCACAGGATCAGGTGCGGCAATATTTCACCCATGTTTGGGACGACCCCACCAACCATACTGTAGCAAAAAAACACAACCGCCACATAACCGAAGGCGCACAGGCACTGGATGCCCATTACAAAGACCTACATCAGCGTTACCCGGAGGCGTTCACGCCCACAGATTTCCGGACCGAAACGCAGCCCGCCCACCACATTCAACTGCTGCGCAATCCCCACGATGCAACCCGCAAAGAGCCGTTTTTGTGGAATAGCTTACAGCCTATTCTGGCAAGTGGCAGCGACATTACGATCCAGACCCCTTATATCATCTGCAATCAAAAGATGTACCAGGATCTGACCCAGCTGGCGCAGGGACGCACGCTGAAAATTCTGACCAACGCGATCGAGAACGGCGCAAATCCCTGGGGATGCGCCGATTATCTGCAAAACAAGGACCATGTTCTGGCTACCGGCGCACAGGTGTATGAATTTGCGGGTGGTGATTCCCTCCACGCCAAAACCATCCTGGTGGATGACCACATCAGTCTGGTTGGCTCGTTTAATCTGGATATGCGCAGCACCTATATTGATACCGAACTGATGCTCTGTGTGGACAGCCCCGCACTGAATGCGCATCTGCGCAGCCGTATGGACCAAAACATGGCGCAGAGCCGCCATGTAATACCGGACGGCACAACCACCGATGGGGCAAACTTTGACCCGCCGCCGTTTGGTTTCTGGAAAAAGCTGATTTACCATGTGCTGTGCCTGATTGAAATGCCGATTCGGCATCTGTTGTAATGGCACTGATTTTTTCATTGCTGCAATTTTCTCATTGACTGACTCGTGTTTTTGATAGAACCAATCATTTGGGAGGTCGTCTTATGAAACGATGGATGCTTTTTACAGTAACTGCCGCACTGGGGCTTTCTCTGGTTGCCTGCGGTGCCACTGACAGCACGACTGGCTCTAACACAAATCAGCCCGACAGTGGTGCGCTGGGTGGCAATGTACAACTTGCCAACCCTTTTATCGACCACGATACGCTGGAAGATGCCCAGCTGCGTGCCGGTTTTACACTGACACTGCCCAACCCGATGCCGGAATGGGTGAACCAAATCGTGTACCGCTCGATGGGTACGGATCTATTGGAAGTGGTTGGTGACGGTGCCGAAAACCAGCTGCGTATCCGCAAGAGTTCTGCAACTGAAACGAACAACAGTGGTATAATAAACGATTATCCTATCATTTCCGATGAGGAAATCAACGGGATTTCAGTGAGTATTCATGGTGACGAGGAAAAAACCTTTTTGGCAACTTGGCAGGATGGTGGCTATGCTTATTCTGTCCACCTGCAAAACGGTCTGCCCAATGAAGATTCCGCTGTATTGCGCGACTGGGTCGCCCAGATTCAATAAAAAACATAAAAAGCCCCTGCACCCACGCTTCGTCACAGATAGACGTGCGTTTTTCGGTGCAGGGGCTTTTCTCATACAATTTGACCGATTTTTTGGGTCAAAGCCAGTTACGGCTTATTCTTTTTTCTGATCCTTCAGATTATCCTGATGCTTATTCTTTTTGCTGAGGAAGTAAATACCGCCAGCCAGTCCGCCGCTGACAATCAGCAGCACGATCCACAGGGTCATGTTGGTGGTGTCACCCGTCGCCGCGCCATTGCTGGGCTTCCGGGTCGGAGCAGGGGTATTGGTATTTGTATGGTCGGTTTCCGGCTTTGCAGTCGGGGCAGGCTCTGGTTTGGGTTCAGGCTTCACTTCCGGGGTCGGCTTGGGGGTAGGTTCGGGCTTCACTTCTGGTGTAGGTTCAGGAGTGGGTTTGGGCGTAGGCTTGGGGGTAGGTTCGGGCTTCACTTCTGGGGTAGGTTCAGGAGTGGGCTCCGGCTTGGGCTCGGGCTTGACCTCTTCCGGAGTCCAGCTTGCGGTGTAGGTTGCATTTGCTGTCACGGTTTCTGCAACCGCAGGGGTCCAGCCTGCAAACACATAACCCTTACGGGTCGGGGTGCCGTTGAATGCGGGAGTTGCCTTGCCTTCCTCAACCTGATAGCTCTGGTCTGCAAAGATTTCGGCATCTGCTACACCGTCGGTGTAGGTCACGGTGAAGTTCTCTGCCGGGACGGTTACCAGATAAGCGGTATCGCCAGCCACGACTACAGCCTTGCCAGCCTTCAGACCCGTCAGGGTCAGGGTGTAGCCTACAACTTCCGGCTTTGCAACCGGATCGACCTTGAGTGCATGTGCGTACTTGTTGCCGCCATCCAAAGAAGGACGCAGCACAAAGTAGGTGCCGTTGTCTGCCTTGGCAGCGACCAGATACTGACCGCCATCCTGAATATCCGTCAGCTTGTTCACACGCACATAGCCGGGGAGTTCCGTGCTTGCGGTATCGTCGTCCTTTGCGGGGCGGTACAGCAGGAAGCTGCACTGGGGTGCATCACTGCTGTTGCGGTCAAATCGGTTATCGTTTCCACGATGGAAGTACAAATAACGGGTAGCGCCCTTGATTGCAAACTCGTTGTTTGCCTTTTCTTGCAGCGTGATTGCAACGGCGTTGTTCGATGTGGGGAAACCAGGGTTTCCGTCCGGATTCAGCCAGACTGTTTCGCCATTGGCTGCCGGGGCGGAAATCTCGTACTTGTCGCCAGACTTCTTGAAGGTGTGCAGTGCGCTGGACAGCAGCTCCTGCTTGCCGTTGTAGCTGGCATTGGTGCCGGTAAAACCGTACACGCTGTTCTTGGTCTGCTCGGTTGCCTCAGCCTTTACGACTGCGGCATCGCTCTGGTAAGAGATTGCACCGTTTGCAGGAAAGGTCTTGCTCTGCTGCTTGTTCAGGGTCACATTCTCTTCGCTGTAACGCTTAACCACGTTCAGGGTCAAGACTGCATTTTCGTCCAGCGGAATGGTATCTGTACCCGCTTTCAGACCAGTATACACGACTTTGCCGCTGTGAATCTCTGCTTTTACAAAGCCCTTTGCGTTCAGTGCTGCGAGCTGCTCGGCGGTCAGCAAAGGCAGAGTTGCATCTTCCACTGTGCCATACAGCGGCACTTCGATGGTGCGATTGCCGCCCAGCTCTGCGCCTGCGGGCAGGAATTTTTCCTTGGTCAGCACCTCGAAGTAAATATCTTCGCCGCTGCTGCCATTATTGGCTGCGCGTACAGTCCCCTCGTACAGCAGTGCAATGCTGCCATCTGCCATTTCGGTCAGGCTGGAGTAGCCGTACTTGCTTTCTGTGTTCGGCACCTGGTAGGTGTTGATGACCTGCATGGTCTTGTCCGCTTCCAGGCTCAGGGTATAAATATGACCATGGCTGCGGCTTCCACCACCGCCGTTTGCGGTGGACACCACAAACGCAGGCTTGCCGTTGACCAGCTGTGAATAGCGGATTGCAGACAGCTGGTTATTGCTGGTCTTGCTTGCACCGGGAACTGCTACCGGGTCACCCACACGGGTAAACGCTTTCTTTGCAGCGTCCCAGCTGTAATCAGTATAATTCAGGGCATTCGAGCCGTCACGGTAGAACTGACGTACCGTTTCCGCATCTACCTGAACCAATGCACTTTCGCTGGACCAGTGATTGCCGGTGGTTGCATCCGGTGCGCGGTGCCAAGTTGCACCGTTATCTGCGGAATAGATAAAGCTTGTTCTCTGATTGCTGAAGGTATAAGCCTGCAGCAAAACAACATTGGTGCCGTTTGCATCCACAAAGCTCAGACCTGCGCCGGGGCCAACCCCATAGAACTGGTCTGCGTTTTCCGTCTTACGAACCTGCGGGTTCATAAGCATCGGTGCGCCCCAGCTTTCGCCGCCGTCGGTGGATTTGATGACCCACAGATACGTTGCATCCCGCACATGCAGCTTTGCATTGTAGAAAAATACATTTTGATGCACAAACTTATCGCTGCCCAGCTGACGGCAGTACATGGGCTGTTTGTCTGCGGTATACAGGTAGTAGTGGTCGTCCACATAGTAAGCAACACTCTTATCGTTCTTGTCCAGAACGGGTGCTAAGCGCTTGCCGTTTTCCGGCTCGGCGAACTCGGCTACATAGAATTCATAGCTGTCATCCGTCTGCGTGTCACCCACGCCCGTGTACAAAACCATGCGCTGTTTGCCTTCGATTTCGCGATAGCCGCTGGCATTATCCGGGCGGCGGGGTGCAGTGTTGATTGCTACACCGCCGGGGAACAGGTCAACCATCATGTAAATATCGCCGTTTTCTGCTTCGACCATGACTGGATCGATGAAAGCGGTGGCATCCGCAGTATAGGCATTGACACTGTCATTAAAGAAATTGGGGAAGCTGTACTTCCAGGTTTCGCCGTTATCATCCGACACGCTCAGAATGGTATCCAGCGCGCAGGCATCGGCAGTATGGTTCCAGCGTGCATCAATGGCAGCAACCAGTCTGCCTGCGTGTGCGCCATGCTTCAGCGTGATGATGGACGGAATACGGAAGTTTTTGCTGCCTGCGGTGTTGACCGCAAAGGGCTGGCCCTGTGTAGTCTGGCTTGCGGGTGCGCCATCTGCCAGATGATTTTTATCAATCTGCAGGCCGTCAACTGCGGTTTGCAGCTGCTTTTCTGCATTCTTTACAGTTTCCTGCGTTGCGTCGGTCTGATCCAGAACTGCCTTTGCTGCGTTCAGTGCTTCGGTCAATTTCTGGACGCTTGCCGGCAGATAGTTGGTGGTGTTCATCTCGCTGGCGCTTGCGTACTGATCACGCAAAGCCTGCTTGCTGACACCATTTGCCTGTGCCTCTACTGCCTGATAGGTCTTGATTTCAGAAGCAGTAGCAAACTGGTCATTATCATGGGTATGGTTGATGACCACTTTCAGATGGGTGACTTCGGTAGGTGTAAAGGAAATGGTAAAGTTCGCATCCTCTCTGGGAATCTCCACATTTTCTTTCAGCGCAGACCAGTCGGCATTTTCGCCATTTTTGCCGTAGACAGAAACATTTTTCCATCTGCCGTTGACGTTGCCGTCCTGGCGGCGGTAATACACGATTTTGCCAATGCGCTTTGCTTCGCCCACAGACCACTGAATATGGTGCGGGAACGGAGTGGTCTGACCACCATAGTTGGTGTGCCACATACTGCTCAGATTTCCGTCAAAGGCATATGTTGCAGGACCATCATTTCCGCTGGGCGGATTCTTTTCAGAATCAGCCGTCGCACCGGAAATGCCGTTTTTCAGCAGCTCATATTCGTAGCTGACAGTCTTTTCTTCCGCCTGCGGTTCCTCTGCGGGAACCTCTGCAGGCAGCTCTGCTGTGGGTTCTTCCGCAGCTTCTTCTGTTGATTTTTCAGCAGGCTTCTCCACGGGAACTTCCACCGGAAGTTCTTCCTCCTGCGGCTGTTCCGTTTGCTGAATCATCGGCTCTTCTGCAATCGGCTCCTGCGTTACAGCAAATGCCGGTGCCGCCATGGTTGCCACCATGCATACTGCCAGCAACAAACTTATGGCTCGTTTCATTGCGATACAATACCCCTTTCGTTTTGTTTTGCACCACGAATCGCAGGCAAAACATCTTTTTTCGCCCCAAAGGGGCTTTCCCTCCGCAGACAACTGTTATAAAACGAAGTTTATCAACGATGCCCACAGTTACGCATACATCAAGGATAGCATTTGGGCTATGGTTTTGCAATTTTTTTCGCGACAAAAAAATTCTCATATTTTTGTGTATCTTTCACTCAAACGTTTTTTCTCCTTCCCATCGAGTTGCTTCGCTGATGCTCCCGTACTGCACCCCTACATTAAATTTTTAATATAAGCAATTACTGAATGCTACGGCCGATGAATTTGGTTTTTTCTGCTGCGACAGCCTTTTTACATAAGAATATACCAATTTTTCACAACATTTGAGCCGTCCACATTAAACACAAAAGATTTCTTGCTTTGTTTTCTAAAAATATGCAAATAGACAACAGAAATCTTGACGTGCTACGCTTTTTGCTTTAAAGTATAGGTATTGCGTGGATTTGTGTCCAAGCCAAAGAACAATCCCGCCAAAATCGCACCCACCGCTTCGGTGGAACTTCGAAAGGAAGGTATGGATTTTTGTGAAGAAGAAATGTAAACGCACGATTGCGGCCGTCGCAGCACTTGTGTTTGCGATGCAGGGAGCTGCAATTCTGCCCCCGGCTTATGCTGCGAGACCGCTGGTTTCCACATTTGCCGAAAGCTCGTCACAGATGAACTCCCAACCCGAAGTGGTATATGTGAGCCGCTACGGTCAGAGCAAACAGCGCACTGAGAGCTTTGTCGACAACTGGAAATTCTATCTGGGCGATGCTTCCGGCGCAGAAAAGACTACATACAGCGATGCATCTTGGCGTCAGCTGAACCTGCCACATGATTACAGCATCGAGCAGGAGTTCTCACAATCAATGGAAGCAGAAAGTGGTTACCTGCCCGGTGGCGTTGGCTGGTATCGCAAGAACTTTACCATTGACCCATCCCAGCAGGGCAACCGAATCCGCGTAGACTTTGACGGTGTTTACATGGACGCCACCGTATGGGTAAACGGCGTAAAGCTGGGTACCCACCCGTATGGCTACTCGCCTTTCTCCGTTGACATTACCGATCAGGTTAAATTCGGCGAAGAAAACCTGATTGCCGTCAAGGTCAATCACCAGACCCCTTCCAGCCGCTGGTATTCCGGCAGCGGTATCTATCGTGATGTGAATCTGACCATCACAAACCCGGTTCATGTGGATTTGGGCGGTACCCAGATCACTACCCCGAACCTGGAAACCGAAAAGGGCGGTTCTGTCGCTATGAACATTGGCACTACCGTTGTCAATGACAGCGACGCAGCTGCAGATGTTTCTATCACCCATACCCTGTTCGAAAAGGGCAAGGACGTGGAAAAGGGCACTGTTACCGTAAATGGCAGCATTGCTGCAAAGGGCTCCCAGAAAGTGGATGCTGTGCTGAATACCAGCGGCGCACCTAAGCTGTGGAGCACCGAAAGCCCGAACCTGTACACCGTGCGCACCGAAATCAAGCAGGGTGAGAAGGTTCTGGATACTTACGAAACCACTTACGGTTTCCGCTACTTCAAGTTCGACACCGAAAAGG
>JARHYC010000020.1 GCA_029264955.1 Faecalibacterium sp.
ACAAAAAAGCGGTGCGACTTTAAATCGCACCGCTTTTTTATTTTTTCTGTTTAGTTCTGTGTCGGGGGTGTCTGCTGTTCCGGTGTCTCTGCCGCGGGCGCACTTCTTTCGCCCAAAACCAGTTCAACCTGGAATGCCTTGCCCTTGCGCGCCACCGTCAAATTGATGGTGTCGCCCACATTATAACCCTTGATATAATTGGTCAGCGTGTTAGAATCTGTTACTTCCACATCGCCAACACTCAGGATACGATCACCGGGTTTCAGACCTGCCTGCGCTGCGGCAGAACCGTCCTCTATCGCGTAAATATACACACCGTAGCTGTTAACGCCGTAGTACTCTGCGCTTTCCGGACTATTCACTTCAACGATGGTAACCCCCATTGCAGGGCGTCCGTTGACATATCCGTTTTCAATCAGAGATGCTGCCACATCACGCGCCGTATTTACGGGAATTGCAAAGCCCAAGCCCTCAGCATTGTCACCACTGGATTTTGCATTTACGACACCAATCAACTCGCCCTGCATATTGAACAGACCGCCGCCGGAGTTACCGGGAGATACGCTTGCGCTGGTCTGGATCAGGCTCATTTCATTGCCCTCAACCATCACGCTACGGTTCAGTGCGCTCACAATACCGTCGGTCACCGTGCCGCCCAGTTCACCCAGAGGGTTACCCACCGCCACTACGATTTCACCAACAGCCAGTGTATCGCTGTCACCCATCACCGCGGGAACCAGATCGTTTGCTTCAATCTTAACCACAGCAATGTCACTTTCCGTATCTTCGCCAATCAGGGTTGCGGGATAATCCTTATCCCCCAGCGTAACCGTGATATAGGATGCACCTGCTACCACGTGCGCATTGGTCATAATATAGCCGTCTTCGGTCATAACCACACCGCTGCCAGCACCGCTGATGACACGGTTCTGGTCATACCAGCCACCACGGCTTGCCACCATCTTTTCGGTAGTAATCACTGCCACGCTGGGGCTGACAATCTTGGCAACCTCTGTCATGGACAGATTCTTGCCGCCAGTAGAAGTAATGGCCGTGCCGCCGTCCGGACGCTGAACCGTGTGCATTACCACATGGCCATTGCCGCCATTGCGGGAGGCATACATGGAACCCGCTACACCACCACCAAAGCCCACTACACCTGCCAGTGCAATGGTCAGCACGCGGGATGCGATGCCACGCGCATCGTGATGCTTACGGGGGCGCTTATTGTGCGGAGCCGCATTGCCGGATGCCGGTGGAGTCTGCGGCGGTACGGTACCGCCGGGCTGTGTATACGACTGCTCAAAATGCACACCGCCTGCCGGAGCCTGTGCAAAATCTGCCGGGTTCGGCTGCACAGTTTGTCCTTCCTGATTCGCAGCATTATTGCCGCTGGAGCCCACGTTCACATAACCGGTGTCCTCCTGCGGTGCGCCGCCGTTCTGGCGGTACAGGGAAGAATAATCATATTCCCACTTGTTTTCATCTGTCATAGTAATTCCTGCCTTTCAGGCTTCTTAGCGGCACAGAGCCGCCATTCAGAGCTGCCTTGATTTCTGTATCAAAGTATAAAAGATGTTTATGAAAATAATTATGAAGCGGGGTGAAGATTATGTGAAACACCCGCCTTTTGGGGCTTGCTGTTACGTCTTTGCTACGCTATCATACAAGCAGACTGTTATATTTATCATACAGGGAAACCCGCTGCATTGCAAGCAGCATTTCCATTCTTTATAAGGAGCATACCATGGAAATTTACCGCAGAGATGATAACTGGATTTTAGAAAAGGAAAATGAGGAAATCGGACTGGCGAAACTACGCCCCACCGAAGATGGCGGACATATTCCGATGCTTGTAATTGCGCCAGAATGGCGTCGCCGTGGCTACGGCAGCTATTTAATGAAATATCTGCTGGCGCAGACTGGTGGTTTTTCCCGGGACACTGCCAGCTGCTATACCACACCCGCCCCGGCCGATGCAGCAGGAGCAGCTTTCCTGCAAAAATTTAGTTTTGCCCCTGGCAATGATGGTTTTTGGGTACGGCAGCGCAAGCCCGATTTGACCGCTGTACAGCTTGCCCAGCAGTTTCTTGCTACACACTGCCCACAACCCAATCTGTGCGTAGATGCTACCTGCGGCAATGGCGGCGATACCGCCTTTTTATATGGGTTAGGCGGTCATGTGCTGGCAATGGACGTGCAGTCCGCCGCCTGTGAAAGCACTTCGGCTCGGCTGCGGAGTATGGATGCCGACGAAACCCGCTGGCAGGTGATTTGTGACAGCCACGCCAACCTGCGCAACTATGTGCAGGCCGGCACAGCGGACATTATCATGTTCAACTTTGGCTGGCTGCCCGGTGCAGACCACAATACCTTCTCTACTGCCGAAAGCAGCATCCCCGCTTTGCAGTCTGCTTTGGATGCGCTGCGCACCGGCGGCATTTTGAGCGCGATTCTGTACAGCGGCAAAGTGATTGGTTCTGACGAAAAGCAAGCGGTGCTGAATTGGCTGCATAGTTTGCCTTTGACCCAATACACCGTGCTGGTTTGTGATTTTGCCAACTGGGCAGACACCGCCCCGCTGCCCTGCTTTGTGCTGAAAAAATAACGGCAGGCATCAATTATATCTTGCGAAATGGCGCAGGATATCGTACAATAGAGTATGTATGTGCTATTACAGGTTTATGCAAATGCGGAAAGAGGTATCCCCCATGTAAACCGATATTTCATGTCCGTCCGCTTTTAAGTAGAAACTAGAAAAGGAAATCATTTATGACCAATCGTGAAGAGATCGAACGCCGCAGAACGTTCGCGATCATCAGCCACCCCGACGCGGGTAAAACAACACTGACCGAAAAGTTGCTTTTGTACGGTGGAGCCATCAACCAAGCCGGTTCCGTTAAGGGCAAGCAGAGCGCACGCCATGCTGTGTCTGACTGGATGGACATTGAAAAGCAGCGTGGCATTTCGGTTACCAGTTCCGTTTTGCAGTTTGAATATAACGGCAAATGTGTGAACATTCTGGACACCCCTGGCCACCAGGATTTCTCTGAGGATACCTACCGTACCCTAATGGCGGCGGACAGCGCCGTCATGGTCATCGACGCTGCTAAGGGCGTTGAGGCACAGACCATCAAGCTGTTCAAAGTTTGTACCCTGCGCCACATTCCCATTTTCACCTTTGTCAACAAGATGGACCGTGAAGCACGCGATCCCTTTGAACTAATGGAAAACATCGAGGAGATTCTGGGCATCAAGACCTACCCCATGAACTGGCCCATCGGCTGCGGCAAGCAGTTTAAGGGCGTGTTCGACCGCAACGAGCGCAAGGTTCTGGCCTTCGAGAGCGACGGCCGTGCCAACGGCGTCAAGAAGGTCAACGAGATTCAGGCAGAGCTGGGCAGTGCCGAACTGGATGAACTGCTGACCCCGGAGCTGCATAGCCAGCTGAACGATGAAATCGAGCTGCTGGATGGTGCTGCGGAAGAATTTGATTTGGAAAAGGTTCTGGCTGGTGAGCTGAGCCCGGTATTCTTTGGCTCCGCACTGACCAACTTCGGCGTACAGCCTTTCCTGGAAAACTTCTTGCGTCTGACCAGCGCACCGCTGGCTCGTGTGGACATCAACACCAATGCGCCTGTTGACCCGGCACAAGACGACTTCTCTGCTTTCGTGTTTAAGATTCAGGCAAACATGAACAAGGCACACCGTGACCGTATCGCATTCATGCGTATCTGCTCCGGCAAGTTCGAGCGCGGTATGGACGCTTATCACGTCCAGCAGGGCAAGAACATCAAGCTGGCCACTGGCACGCAGCTGATGGCGCAGGACCGTGCGATTGTGGATACTGCCTACGCAGGCGATATCATCGGTCTGTTTGATCCGGGTATCTTCTCCATCGGCGACACCCTGTGCACCGGCAAGAAGAAGGTTCAGTTTGCCGGTATTCCCACCTTTGCACCGGAACACTTCGCTCGTGTGGAACAGAAGGATACTATGAAGCGCAAACAGTTCGTGAAGGGTATGGAGCAGATTGCCCAGGAAGGTGCAATCCAGATCTTCCGCGAAGTAGGCGGCGGTATGGAAGAAGTTTACGTTGGCGTTGTGGGCGTTCTGCAGTTAGAAGTGCTTGAGTACCGCCTGAACACCGAGTACAACGTAGAAATCCGTATGCAGCAGCTGCCTTTCGAGCATCTGCGCTGGATCCAGAACGATCCGGACAGCTACAACCTGCGTGATCTGGACCTGACCAGCGATACCAAGCCCGTCGAGGATATGCGCGGCAACCGTTTGCTGCTGTTCACCAGTCCTTGGTCTATCAACTGGGCCGAGAGCCACAACGAAAACTTGCAGCTGAGCGAGTTCGGCAACGTGGACTTCAGCACCGACTACTAAGATTTTGCACCAAAAAGCCCCTTTGTGTGGAAAACACAAAGGGGCTTTTTTCTTATCTCATTCCAAATACAGTTACACTTACCGGCATCACTGTGGTTTCCCCTTCGATGGAGGGTGTGCTATACTGCCACAGCGTTGAATCCGTGCCATTGCACAAAAGGTTCCATTTGCCTTCTGGCAGCTGTACTCTGCAATCCTTCGGCAGCGGATTATAATACACCGCAATCTTCCGCCAAGGGGTATCATCTTCCAAGTCTGCCGCAAGGGTCCATGCTACCATCGGCTCCGCCATATGCATAAACTGAACGGCGTTGGGTGTGTGCGCATCCCATGCGCTCAAGCGGGGGAACTGTGCACGCAGCCCCAGCAAACCTTTATAGTAGGCAACCAGGTCGCTGTACTTTTCTGTGCGGGTCCAGTCCAGCTGATTGATTGTCTGGTCGCTGTTGTAGCTATTGTGTTCGCCCCATTTGGTACGGGCAAACTCCTCACCAGCCAGCATAAAGGGAATACCCAGACAAGTCAGGTAAATGCCGGCGCACATCCGGTTTTGTGCCAGTACACTTTCCTCATGGCTTTCGTAATCGGGAACCTGATGTGCCACTCGCTGCAATTTATCCCACAGCGTATAATTGTCATGCGCCGATACATAGCTAATGACCTGCCCCGGCGTTTTGGGGCAGAAATCCTTACTGCGGCACCATGCCGTTACACTATCACCCACACCGAAACGACTTTGCCACTGACCGCTCACATAACCCGGTTCGCGTGCATCAAAGCAGCTGCCTTTGATGGCGTCTCGTGTGCCATCCGAGAACACACCAATGCGGTCATCCAGGAGATACACATTCCCTTTATCACTTGCCATGGCGTGCATCGCACTGGCACCGCCCTGCCACGGTTCCCCATACATCAGAATGCTTTCCCCTCTGGGCAGTGCATCCAAAGCAGCCCGGGCTGCATTCATAGTATCCACATCAATCAGACCCATCAGGTCAAAGCGGAAGCCATCCAGATGGTACTCGCTCGCCCAGTACACCAGCGAATCCAAAATATAACGGCGGCACATCGTGCGTTCGCTGGCAAGTTCATTGCCGCATCCGCTGCCGTTAGAGGGCGTTCCGTCTGGATTCTGGCGAAAGAAATAATACGGCACCGTATCGTTCAGCGGATTTTCCCAGTGGTACATATGGTTATACACCACGTCCATGATGACACCGATTCCCGCTCTGTGCAGCGCCTGAATCATCTGTTTCAGCTCCTGCACCCGCACCTCGCCGCGGTATGGGTCAGTCGCATAACTGCCTTCCGGCACATTATAGTTAACCGGGTCATATCCCCAGTTGTAGCGGCGGGGTGTGGTACGTTCTTCGTTCACACTGCCGAAATCATAAATAGGCATCAGCTGCACATAAGAAACGCCCTGCTGTTTCAAGTAGTTCAGGCAGGTCGGGAACTTGCCCTCACCCCGCAGGGTGGTATCTGCATCGGTAAATGCCAGATATTTCCCCTGATGTGCCAACGGAACGCCACTGGACAAATCCGAAGAAAAATCGCGTACACTGATTTCCCAAATCCAGCGGTTCTTCGGTGGAATATTGGGTCGGTTGTCCTTTTCCCATCCATCCGGATTTGCGGATTTAGGGCTGATAATCATACCGCGTAAACCATTGATGCCAGCAGTACGAGCATAAGGGTCCACGGTTTCCCGGTCAATACCGTCTACTGTAACGGAAAATGTATAATATCGCCCGTCCTGATCGCCTTCCAGCACGCAGCTCCAAACACCTTTTTCGCCGCGTTTGAGCGCAACTTCTTCTTCCGCCAAAGCCCCCTGCCCGTTGCGGTACAAAAGCACCGATACTTTTTCTGCCGTAGGTGCCCACAACCGCAGTGTGGTAGCCTGAGGGGTGTATTCCGGCCCCAGCGGGCCATCATAATCATATTGCTCCGCAAATTCCCGGCTTTCCAGCCATTCTTTCCAGCGCAGCGGCGAAATCTTATTCATGAATTCTCGTACTCCTTCAGGCAAATCGTTCCAGACTCATACGTTTTAATAATAGCTTTTTTGCGGCATTTTTGCAAGCAACTTCCCGATACGCAAGCAGTGCTTTCCCCATTGCCCCGTTTGTGCTACAATAGCGTCATCACCATCTTTATTTTATAATAATGGAGGGGTTTTTCATGGGATATACAACCGACTGGGAAAATATCATGAACCACGCATTCGGAAAGGGCGGACGCCCCAACTTTGGCACAGACGCCGATGATGGGTTATCTGCCTCGCTGGATGCAATGACCCGCGCCTTGCAGGACCAACAAAAGGAGTTGGATGCCCGGATTCAGGCTCAGACCCGCGCCATAAAAGAAAGTGACGATGCCACCCAGCGCGCACTGCACGAAAGCCGCCAAATGCTCAAACAGATGGAAAACGACGGTCTTCTGGCAAAGGGAACCAGCCAAGTTTCACCGGAGCATCAGGGCAGTTTTCTGGGGCTTGCAGATGCCATTAAAGAAAAAGTTCTGGGTCAGGATGCCTTCGTGGACAGTCTGGTGCGTGCTATGCGCCGCCCCTTTGTACTGGGTACAGAGGGGGAAACTGCAAAAAATGTAATTTTGATTTGCGGCAACGAGGGTACCGGCCGTCACTATGCGCTGTGCTGCGTTGCGCAGGAAATGGCGGCGCGGGGGCTGATTCGCAGCGATGCGCCCGCCATGATGGATTTGGCACTATACAACGACCCCGGCGACGAAAAGCTGTTTTTGCAAGATTTGTATGCTGCTTTGCACGCGCCCGGCGAGATGCTGTTATTTGAGCATTACGAACAGTGCCACCCTGGTTTTTTGAATTTGCTGGCGGATTTGGCAATCCACGGCACCGCACAGCTGAACAGCCGCTATCTGGTGAAAGATGGTATTCTCGTAGATGCGGGCACCGCGCTGGCTCCCGGTACTGTGGGCAATTTGACCCCCCGCGGAAAATATATGATTTTCTTTTCTCCCAATGGGCGGGAAAAGCTGGCAGACAAATTTGGTGCCGGCATGGTTGCTGCTGTGGGCGATGTATGCCAGACTGGTGCTTACACACCCGAAAACCTGCAAAAGTTGGCAGCACAAAGCCTGAATAAACTGGCGCAAAAGGTAAGTACCCGCCTGAATCTGAAACTGCGTGCAGGTGCAGACGTACGGGACTGGGTCGCTGCGCGGCATAATAAATCTGAGGGTGCGGGTGCCCTGGCAAGCATATGTGACCAGATGTTCCGTGCGCTGAGTGAATATTGTCTGGATCAGGATACTGCTCTGACCGGGCAGGTCACGCTGACCATTCAGGACAACACCCCCTACTTTTCCATTGAAAACAACCCTGCACGTCCCCTGCTGGAGCTTTTACCGACAGAATATACCGGCGCACTGGATGCAGTTCAGCAGGAAATGGACCGTATTGTAGGCCTGACCGAACTGAAACAATATGTGATGGATCTGGCAGACAACGTGCGTGTACAACAGCGCCGTGCCGAAGCTGGTCTTCCTACCAGCGACATCACCATGCACATGATTTTCTCCGGAAATCCGGGTACTGGTAAAACCACCATTGCCCGCCTGCTGGCCCGTTATCTGAAAGCCATCGGCGCACTGGACGGCGGTCAGCTGGTAGAAGTCAGCCGCGCTGATTTAGTTGGCCGATACAGTGGCCATACTGCTCCACTGACCAACAGTGTGATTCAAAGTGCACTGGGCGGTGTGCTGTTCATTGACGAAGCATACAGCCTATATCGTGGCGAACAGGACAGCTTTGGTCTGGAAGCCATCGATACACTGGTCAAAGGCATGGAAGATCACCGCAACGATTTGGTGGTGGTTCTGGCTGGCTACACCCATGAAATGAACGAATTTTTGACGGCAAACAGCGGTCTTGCCAGCCGCTTTCCCAACCAGCTGGAATTCCCGGATTACTCTGGCGAAGAGCTTCTGGCAATCACCAAGATTCAAGCCAAGGCGAAGGGCTATACGATTGACCCCGCCGCCGAACCCGCTTTGCTGGATTACTACACCGCCCAGCAGGCAGAAAATGCCGATACTGCGGGCAACGGACGCCTGGCACGAAACACGCTGGAAAAGGCAATTTTGAATCAGAGCCGCCGCATTGCCAGTGATCTGAACGCTTCGCTGGAAACATTGCTCCCCAGCGATTTTTCTCTGGGCGAGAGCGCACAATAATCTCATAACAAAAATCCCCCGCCAATTCAGTTTGGCAGGGGGATTTTTTATGTGGTTTTCAAAGCGAAATTCACCTTTCTGCGGCAAATCCTTTAGTCTTTTGCAAACAGACCGCCGTTTCCGTTGAACAGTTCAAACGGGTCGATGCTCTTTTTGCCGATTTTTACATCCAGTGTCAGCGTTTCTGCTGCTGCACCAATCGGGTTATTCATTGCCAACTGGTTGCCTTCGCTGACCCAAATGTCTTGCAGTCCATATATGTAGCTGCGTACGCCACAGCCGTGGTCAATGACCACCGTGTTTCCGGTCAGTTTCAATTCACCTGCATACACTACCGTACCCGCTGTGGGGGTAATGACCTCAGTACCCGGCTCCGTCGCAAACACGGTGGAGTTGGACTTGCCACCTACCTGACCGTCATGCACTTTCTGCATTCCGTAACCAATCAAGATGCTTTGATACTGCACGGGCTTATCCCAAGCTACAACCCACTGACGAGGACCGCTGGGCGCGCCATACAAGCGCCAGATAATATCACGGAACTCCTGCGCTGCACCTTCTAATGGCTCCGTTTCGGGCAACGCATCTGCTGTACCAAATGCCCGCTCTTTGACGCGCAGCTCCACCTGTGTTTCCACATCACCCATGGAAACCGTAATGGTGTGCTTTTTCACATCCGCATTATATGCTGCACCCAGATAGCCGACCCAGCCGGAGCCTTCCGGCTGAAACTGCACCTCACCCAGTTCGCTTTTTAAAACAGGTGGTGTATCACCCAATAGCCCTGTTACATGAACCGCCACTGCATCACCTTGACGGATCTCATCTGCCGAGAGGGTCACACGCGGGGTTGCCAGCATTGTGAAGCTGAAACGGTATCCATACCAGCCCATTGGGCGGGCAGGCTGCTCTGCACGGGGATTTTTTGCTACCTTTGCGGTAGGCTGCGCCAGCATTTCCTGTGTTAGTCCGCTGGGCAAGCGCCACAGCTGCATCTCTATATCATAAGTGCCGTTTTCCTGGAAATGAAAGTCTGCATACTCGTTCAGGCTGCCGGTAAATACCGTCTGACCGCTTTCCTTGTGGTGAATCTTCAGGAATACCTGCGCAGGGTCCGCCCATTCCGGAATGGTCAGTTCCGGGCGTGCTTCCGAAATATCCCCCAGCTTTTGCACGGTCAATGTATTACTCTGTGCAAATACCCTGTCTGCCAGCGCACCAATCAACGGAACCTGCCAGCAATAACCATTCTTTTCCAGCGCAACCCCAGCAAAACTTACACCTTCACTACTGGGCAAGTCATCCTCACCGACAGAATACCAGCTGATCCCAACCACGATGCCCAAAAACAGCACCACACCCAGCACCACGCCCAAGAGCCATAACAAAAAGCGCTTCATACGCGTTTCCCTCCCCTGCATACAAAAAAGCCGCAGACCTCTCCAAGACCTACCCATACAGAGTAAGCCGGACAGTCTGCGGCAAACTTCGAAATTACTCAGCAGTTTCTTCTGCGGGTTCTTCCACCGGTACTTCCTCAGCGGGTGCTTCGACAGCTTCTGCCTTACAAACCTGTTCCGGGTCAATTTCGATTTCTACTTTCTGCTCTTCTTCCGGAGCCGTCTCATCATCACCGAACAGCAGTTCCTCGTACTCGTCCAGCTCCTTTTCGCGGCGGCGCAGGTACACTGCACCAACTGCCAGCGCACCGGCAGCAGCAGACAAAGCAGCAATCGCAGCGACAAAACCAGTCTTTTTCATGGTAAAGCTCCTTTTCCTAAGCCCCACAAAAATCTGTGAGGTGATATTTTGAATCGCCTTTATTATAGCGATATTTTAGGTAAATTACAAGATTTTCATTTTTGGCGGTTCCAGCATCTGCTTGCGGTACGCCTTAAACGCACCCGGTAAGGTATACTCTTGCTCCAACTGTTCTCGGCTTGCCCAAACATAGCCATCCGGCAAATCCTCCTTAGGTGCGTAAAATTTCCAGCCTGACATATGCCATTCCAGATGGGTAAAGATATGCTTCGCCTTTGGCAGCGGATCGCACAAAGGCAAAGCGGTAAATGCCGCGGCGGTATCAATGCCGATTTCTGCCAGTGCCTTTTGCATTTCTGCTGCGCTGACAAAAGAAGTATCCTCCCACAGGGGCGGCTCCCACAAACCCGCCAGCAAACCTGTTTTCGGGCGCTGATGCAAAAGCCAACCCGCCGGGCTTTCTACTAACGCAATCGCAACCGGAAGGACACGTCTTGCTTTGGGGCGTGCCTTTACCGGGAGCTGTAATGCCGTGCCGGCGGCACGTGCTTTGCAGAGCGCTTTCCAGGGGCATTGCTCGCATAGCGGCGCACCATTGGGCAAACACACCAACGCCCCCAATTCCATAAGTGCCTGATTGAAATCACCCGGTGCTTCTTTGGGCTGTAATGCCGCCGCACGCGCGGTCAGCTCTTTTTTGACCGCTGGCTCACTCACACAGCGGCGGTCATCATCCAAACGAGACAGTACGCGAAGTACGTTTCCATCCACCGCAGGCACCGGAATACCAAAGCTGATAGACGCTACCGCACCGGCAGTATATGCGCCGATCCCCGGCAGTTTCAGCAGTGCGTCATAATCTGCGGGCAGTTCACCGCCATACTGTTCGCACACAATTTGTGCCGCTTTCTGCAAATTACGCACGCGGCTGTAATAACCAAGCCCTTCCCATAGTTTGTGCAGCTTTTCGCCATCACAAGCGGCAAGTGCCGGAATATCTGGGCACGCAGCCAAAAAGCGCTCATAATAGGGCAGAACCGCTGTCATTCTGGTCTGTTGCAGCATGATCTCGCTCAGCCAGATATGATAAGGGGTTGGGTCCTGCCGAAAAGGCAGGGTACGCCGATTGGCATAAAACCAATCCAACAAAAGGGATGCACATTGCTCCATAGATTTACTCCGTAATTTGATAGATGGTGTATTCACCCTGCCGGAACCACACCGGATACCGCTGGGCGTACCAATCTTCGTGATTTTGATAGTCGTTTCTTTCGTAGCTGGAATACATTACATAGTCCACATTCCATGTATGCAGCAGCTCCTCCGTGGGGGTTTCATACATCTCCCGCACGGCTGCATCCTGCGCTTCAAAGTGCATTCCGTGGAAATAGACATACAGGGACGAACCGCAGATGATTTGCCGACCCGCCAGCGAAGCCACCGGGTTCAAGTGCTGGCGCCCTGTTAAGAATACCGCATCCGGCGCGGTGTTTTCATCCACATACTCTGCCAGTGCAATACCGCTTGCATTAAACACCTGATAGTTGCTGATGGCTTCGCGCCCCAGCGTTAAGATGCCGGACAAGGTACCTGTCGATACCACAGCAGCCGCCAAAATTGCTTTTGCCGGGCGGCTGTGGATATGGGAAATCCAATCCCACACGGCACCCGCCACCAATATGCAGGTGAGCAAAAACCAGAAGTACAACAGCTTGATGTTATCGTAATAGTTGGGCTGGAACACTACCAGCTCACTGATGACTTTTACGACAAAACCGCCTAAAAACAATCGGCGCATCGATTTATCCGCCCACAAAAATGCAGGAATCATCAGGATATACACGATACCGATATTCTTAATATAGAACCAGAAAAAATTCTCTCCGGTTCCGTTGTTGACCCAGTTGAATACTGGCTGCAAAAAGCCATTACCTCCAGATGTCTGCCGAAAAATCACGCCGCATAACTGCGGAATACACAGTGCACCTGCTGTTGCCGCATAGCCAATCCAAGGGCGCAAACTTGCCCAGCTGCGGTTTTGAATCGCCTCTTTCGCCGGACGGCACAAGTACACCGCACTGACAATAACCATCATCAGCAAGCTGTGGGTCTGCATCAAGGGCATACTGCCTGCCAAAAGGCCCAGCGCAAGCCACAGGTGTTTCTCGCCCTGAAAAGCAAACCGATACAGCAGGTACAAAGCCGGCATCGCCAGCGCCCAGCCCATCAGTGTCGCACGCTGGGGAACCAGCAAATCCGCGATACAGTTGACCCAGCGGAGATTCCGTTCTACAAAGTTTGTGGGTGTAGTATAATATCCGGTAAAAATCGAAGCAAACTGTTCTTTGCTTCCCAGGAAATACAAAAAACCCAAGCCTGCACCATAAATGAACAGCAAACTGGCCAGAGTCGCTTTACCCGGATGCTGCAACACCTGCCGTGCCAGCAGCCACACACCGCCAAAAATACTGACCAGTGCCGGAATACACGGCAGAATATACGCAAATTTCAACCCTGCACCAAACAGCAGAAACACACTGGAAACGCTCTCGCACAAAAACGGATAGCCGAACACTTCCTGCCCCGCTAAAAGGGAATAATGGGGCGGCATTTTGCCGCTGACCGCAATATTTTTGATAAACGCAAGATGCATCGCAGTATCGCCGTAGCCGCTCTGACCTGTATAGTATGCCCCATTGGCAGGCTCATACCGCAGCACATGGGTATACAACAGGTACACCGTCAGCAAAAAAGCAGGCAGACAGACAACCAGCATGCAGAGCCACTCCTGTTTGTGGTCTGACTGGATCTGTACCGCATTTTCATGCAGCTTGTTATCATGCTTGCACCAAGCCCACACACCGCTTGCACCGACACACACACCACTGATGAATGCCGCTGGAGCTGTGAAGCCGATTCCCAATGCCGCAGCGGCTGGCAGCATTGCCAGCATTGCCGTGGCAATACCACATCCCACCGGAATCGTATGCAAAGCGCCCGCTGACGGTAAACACCGCCGCGCCAGCCCAATCCCTGCCCACACATACAATGCCATGTATGCGATACTTATTCGTTCACCCATGGGACGCCCTCCTTTTTTGATTGCGGGGTTTGCCTACTTTGAAATCTTTTTACCTTAGTACCTCTTTGTGCCATGCATAAAAAAGAGGGCGACCATATGCCTTTTTCTGCAAAGTCATTGTTCGCCCTCCCTGATTCAATTTTTATTGATTAGAAGCCGTAAGCCGTACGGGGGAACGGCAGAACATCACGGATGTTCTGGATACCGGTCAAGTACATGACCAAACGCTCGAAGCCCACACCGTAACCAGCGTGCTCTACACCGCCAAACTTACGCAGATCCAGGTACCAACCGTAATCCTCGGTCTTCAGACCCAGCTCGTTCATACGAGCAACCAGCTTATCGTAGTTCTCTTCGCGCTGGCTGCCGCCAATCAGTTCACCAATGCCGGGTACCAGCATATCAGCTGCTGCAACAGTCTTGCCGTCGGCGTTCTGCTTCATGTAGAAGCTCTTGATTTCCTTGGGGTAATCGGTGACGAACACAGGCTTTTTGTACACAACCTCGGTCAGGTAGCGCTCGTGCTCGGTCTGAATATCAGTGCCCCACTGGACAGGGAACTGGAACTTCTTGTTGTTCTTTTCCAAAATCTCGATTGCCTCGGTGTAGGTCACGCGTGCAAAGTCGCTGTTTGCAACCAACTCCAAACGCTCGATCAGCCCCTTATCCACGAAAGAGTTGAAGAAGTTCATCTCATCGGGGCAGTTCTCCAGCACATATCGAATAACATACTTAATCAGCGCTTCGGCGTTGTCCATGTAGCCGGACAGATCGCAGAAAGCCATTTCCGGCTCAATCATCCAGAACTCCGCTGCATGACGGGTGGTGAAGGACTTTTCTGCACGGAAGGTCGGCCCAAAGGTGTAAACCTTGCCAAATGCCATTGCCATAGCTTCCGCTTCCAGCTGGCCGGAAACGGTCAGGCTGACAGGCTTTTCGAAGAAGTCCTGGCTGTAATCCACGGCGCCGTCCTCAGTCTTGGGAACGTTGTTCAGATCCATGGTAGTAACCTGGAACATCTCGCCTGCACCTTCGCAGTCCGATGCGGTAAACAGCGGGGTGTGTGCGTACACAAAGCCATTCTCCTGGAAGAAGCGGTGGATTGCAAAAGCAGCCACGCTGCGCACACGGAAAGCAGCACCAAAGGTATTGGTACGGGGGCGCAGGGTAGGCAGGGTACGCAGGTACTCCATGCTCATACGCTTTTTCTGCAGGGGGTACTCATCGGTAGGGCAGGTGCCCAGAATCTCAACGGTATCTGCATTCAGCTCAAAGGGCTGACGTGCTTCCGGTGTCAAAACCAGCTTGCCGGTAATTTTCATGCTGGTGTACAGGCCAGAGTGGATCACTTCATCATAATTCGCAACCTTATCTGCCTGTAAGACGATCTGCAAGGTCTTGAAGCAGCCGCCGTCCGACAGTGCTACAAAGCCGATATTCTTGGAATCCCGGATATTCTTTGCCCAGCCGCAAACCGTAATGGTGCTGCCGTCGGCAGGAGTAGACGTATACAGGGATGCAATTTCAATTCGTTCCATGATTCTTCCCACTCTTTTTTCTAAAATTGTCGGCGATTCGCCGCATATACATTCAATTATTATAAAGGAATTTCTGCGCCTTGTAAAGTCCCGCATCGGCATAAACAGTCGATTCATCTGGTCTTTTTCCCGGTCAATCTTGCAGTAGTACCCGTGCCAGCGATTGTGCCGCAAGCCGCCCGGCATATAGCGCTTCGTTCAGATTTGTACCATGTCCGCCCACCTCCAGCAGCAATGCACCGGTAGAAAGATCCTGATTATAAAAGCGGTGGCTGTACAATACCGGTCGCGTCAGGCTCGGGTAATCCGTTTCCATAGCAGACTGCCACGCCGCCGCAAACGCCAGATTCTGCATACAGTTGGGCAGCTTGACGGTACCACCGTTATCTGCGCCGGAAATAATCATCACCTGTGCGGATTTGCGCCCATCAATTTCCGACACTGGGGCAATGCGTACACCGTCCGATTCGATGGCATCTCGATGTACATCCAAAATCACTTTGATACTGGGGTACTTTTCCAGCCAGCTTTGTGCTACCGCACGGCTGTTGTCGTAGCTGGCGTTATAGCTGGGATAATCATTTAGTGTAGTATCATGTATGGTATTGACCCCCGCTGCAGTGAGCACATCTGTCATCACCTGCCCCACCGCACAAACGCTGATGCTGTTGTCTGTACTGCGAGCCGTATCCCCCGGCGCATACCACAACCCATTATGGGTTCGATAGCACTCAGTTGCGTGGGTATGCAAAATCAGTACCTGCGGTTCTGCGCTATTTTTTTCTATGGAAAACGGCAGCCCAGCCTGCACCGCCACTGCAATATCCTGCTGGCTGGTGCTTTTTGTGTTATTCCGAATCGTCGCCGGTCCACACGGTACAAACACTCCCCCCGCCGCTTGGCTGTAATGCTTCTCGGTTACTTTACCCGCTCCGGCAGGCGGATCCCCTTCCGGCAAATCGACCCAGTCGTTTATCTGGGGGGCGATATTGGCCGGCAACTCTGTTGGTGCGACTTGCTCTGGGGTTGGTTCCGGGATTTGGTCTGGTACTTGAGCAGGTGGATTCGGACTTTCCTTTGCTTGCGCTGCGGCTTGTTGCGACATCGCCGCCCGCATCGCAGGAACCGGACCTGCCAAAGCACTACCCGCCCCCAACGTCCATAGCGGAATCTGTGATGCCTTTGCCGCCAGGGAAATTGACAACGCCGCCCCTACCAGCGGCAAATAAAGCCAGTTTCGATTTGTTTTTCGCATTCCTGCACGCCCCTTTTCCACGAAATGTCCTGCCGTATAGGTATGCAGCAGCGCAAAAGACTATGTCTGCGCAAAAAAATTTCTTATTTTTCGTAAAAAAAAGCGAAAAACTATTGCGTTATCGTCCTGACTTGTGCTATCATAAGATGCACTGTTATGGGTAGCTAAGGAGGTGGAACGAATGCCTAATATCAAATCCCAGATGGATCGTGTTGTCCTGTCCGCTAAGCAGCAGGCTCGCAACAAGTCCGTTAAGACCAACCTGAAGACAGTCATCAAGGAGGCAGACGCTGCCATCGATGCTAAAGCCGCTGACAAGGACGCTGCTGTCCTGGCCGCTGTTTCCGCGATCGACAAGGCTCGCGCCAAGGGTATCATCAAGAAGAGCACCGCTTCTCGCAAGATCAGCCGTATGGCTAAGCGTGCAAACAAGAACGCTTGATTTTCCCTACAGATTGATAGACTTAAACAAAGCCACTTATCCGCAAGGGTAAGTGGCTTTTGTTTTGCTCTTTTTAATTGAATCAGTTGGGGTCTTTGCTGCGGAAAATCAGCGCTGCTGCTACGCCGCACACAAGACTTGCTGTAATACCGCCTGCCGCTGCGCCCAAACCGCCCGTCAGACAGCCGATCAGGCCTTTTTCTGCTACGGCTTCGGCTACGCCGGTTGCCAGCAAATGTCCAAATCCTAACAACGGCACCGATGCACCCGCGCCTGCCAAATCAACCAGCGGTTTATACAAGCCCAGTGCAGAAAGCACTACACCTGTCACCACATAGCCTGCCAAAATGCGGGCAGGGGTCAAGTTGGTCAGGTCAATAAATATCTGACCTACAGCGCAAATTGCGCCACCAATCAAAAATGCCCATACAAACTGCATTTCGTTTTCCTTTCTCCTGCTGGATCATACAGTTCCGGCAGGTATTTTATTTTTGTGCAACCAATTCCACTAGATGAGCAATCCCTGGGATGGATTCTTTCTGTAAAAAAATCGGCTGACTCATCAGAGCGCCCGTTGCCACAAACAGCACCTTTTGATAGCCCCCCTGCATTAAATTGGGTAAAATATGGCTGCACAATACTAATGCACTGCATCCACAGCCACTGCCGCCTGCCCCCACGGAAGGATCATCTCCATACAGCAGGCAGCCACAATCCTGATGATTCGTAAGTGCTATGCCTTCTCGTTGCATGAGCTCGTGCAGCAATTCGCTGCCCACCTTGCCCAAATCACCGGTGAAAATCACATCGTAATCCGTGGGGGCTTTATTGGTATCCTGAAAATAGCGCAGCAGAGTATCGGCTGCCGCAGGTGCCATGGCGGCACCCATATTGGTAATATCCTTGATTTGTAAGTCCTGTACACGCCCAAACGCCACAGACGGAACCTGCACGCCCGGTCCCGCTGGGTGCAGCAGCACACAGCCTGCTGCCGTAGCGGTCCACTGGGAAGTGGGGGTGCGCATTCCACCATAATCCAACGGCATACGGAACTGGCGTTCTGCCGCGCAGAAATGACTTGCCGTCATGGCAAGAACATTCTCACCTACACCGCCGCTGACCAGGCACGCCCCCAGTGCCAGACTTTCCGCCATAGTGCTGCACGCACCATACAGCCCTGTAAACGGAATTTTTAGCTGACGCATCGCATAGCCGCTTGCGGTACATTGCGCCTGTAAATCACCCGCAAGCGCGAGATGAATCTGATCCAGCTGCAAGCCCGCCTTTTCGATACAGGTGCGCGCCGTTTCTTCCAACATTTGCGCCTCTGCTTTTTCCCAGCTTTTCTGATTCAGGCGGTTGTCTTCATATAATAAATCCAGCCCAGACGCTAACGGGCCATTGCTTTCTCTCTTACCTCCCGCAGATGCCCATGTCCCAATCACTGGCGGATGGGGCAGCTGTAACACAATTCCATTTCGTATCGCCAAGAAATCTCACCATCCTCTCAAAAAAAGGTTTCCCGCCGGGCTGCCGGATATGCATATCGACTATCTTGACAATTTCTGTATTTTTTCACGTTCTTTTTATTTTGCATCTGTGCTATAATGAGCTTACTATAAAACGCATCTCAATTTTTTCGATAAAGGAGTGATTCTTCATGGCTTATACTGCTAACCCGAATCGTTATAATGATATGGAATACGCCCGCTGTGGCCAAAGCGGATTGCAGTTGCCCCGCGTTGCCATGGGCTTTTGGCAAAACTTCGGTACCGACACCGATCCCACTACCATCAAAGAGCTGTGCTTTACCGCGCTGGACTGCGGTATCACCTATTTTGACCTGGCAAACAACTACGGTCCGGAACCGGGTGCTGCGGAACGCAACCTGGGTGAACTGCTGCGTACCGACCTGAAACCGTATCGTGACGAGCTGGTGATTTCTACCAAGGCCGGTCACCCTATGTGGCCTGGCCCCTATGGCAACTGGGGCAGCCGTAAGCACTTGATTGCCAGCCTGGACCAGAGCCTGATGCGCTTGGGCGTGGACTATGTGGATATTTTCTACCATCACCGCATGGACCCCAATACCCCGCTGGAGGAAACCATCAACACCCTGTGTGACATCGTTAAACAGGGCAAGGCGCTGTATATCGGTCTGTCCAAGTACGACGGCCCCCACATGGAGCGTGCAGCCCAGATGCTGGAAAAGCGTCACTGCCCCTTTATTGTGTGCCAGAATCGCTATAATATGCTGGACCGTACCATTGAGACCAATGGTCTGGAAAGCGCACTGCTGAAAAAGGATAAGGGCATGGTCGCATTCAGTCCGCTGGCCCGCGGTTTCCTGACCGACCGTTACTTCAACGGCATTCCGGAGGGCAGCTACGCAGCCCGCAACAAGGAATTTGCCCGCACCCTGACCGATAAGCGTCTGGCACAGGTGTCCTGCCTGAATGCACTGGCTGCAGAACGCGGTCAGACTTTAGCACAGATGGCTTTGTCTTGGGTGCTGCGTAATAAAGTGGTCACCACCGTTCTGGTTGGCGCAAGCACGTCGGAGCAGATTCGTGAAAATGCTGCGGCAGCCTGCCAGAATCATCACTTTACGGATGTGGAGCTGAATTCCATCGACGCCATTCTGGATCTGCCCCATCAGGCTTAAAGCACTGTCGTTACAATTCCAAATCTTCCACGGACCCGGTTCGTGGAAGATTTTTTGTTCGGAGGAACTTATGCACACATCATTCCCTAAGACGGACCGCTGCGCAATGCGCCGCCATTTACTGGCTTTTGGTCTGACTGCTTTCATCTTTGTTGCAACTTACGCCTTGTTTGGAATTCGATACTACACCAACGACGATGCCACACTGGCAAATATTGCAGCAGGCGCTTACGGCGATTCGATTCACATGGTTTATGTAAACGTTCTGTTTGCCTTTTTGCTGCGTCCACTGCATCTGCTGGCTCCTGCATTAAACTGGTATGTTTTGGTGCAGATCGCTTTGATGTTCGCCGCCGCTGTACTGCTGATTGACCTTGCGCTGGACAAGCTGGGCACAGTGAAAGGTACCCTTTTAACTACAATTATCGCACTTCCCTTTTCTTCGATTCTTTTGCAGCGTTTCCAATATGTACATACCAGCGGCTTTTTGCTGTGCGCAGGTCTCATTTTGATTGCAGTTACGCTGGGGCGCCCGAATATCCGCACCGTTTGCGGTGTCCTGCTTGCTCTGGTGGGCAGTATGCTGCGTTGGCCTAATTTTCTGGCTATGGGCGGACTTTCTGCCGCACTATTGCTGGGGTACTTTTTCCAGCTGGACCGAGAAGGCAAAAAGAAAGCCGTCGCCACCATGCTGGTGTTGTTTGTCCTGATTTTTGGCGCAAAGGGTTTTGACACCTGGTATTACCAGCAGGACCCGGACTGGAAATACTTTACCGAATACAACGATGCCCGCACCGCTTTCAGCGACTATGCTGTGTATCACATTGAGGGCGACACCAATGCATTCTGTGCCGAAGGTATTTTCAGCCCGCTGGAATCTACCATGATGATGCGCTGGGACTTTTACGACCCCGCAATTTACACACCGGAAAAAGTGCAGGCTGCTGCTGCAAGCATCCCCCATCGTCCGCTGACCTATGCCGTAAAAGAAACAGTCAAGACTGGACTTTCTCTGCTGTACGGCACCTACTACCATTGGCTGGTTGCCGGACTGGCGCTGTACGCATTGTTCTGCGTAAAGTTCAACAAAAAAGCACTGCCGCTGTGGGGCACCATCGGTATGTTTGGGCTGATGCTGTTCTATTTGAAATACCTGAACCGTTTCCCCAGTTATGTAGAGGCTCCGCTTTTGCTGGCACTGATTTTGTACAGCATCTGCTGCCTGCATCTTGCCGACCACCGCAATCCGATTCGTATTGAATTTTTAGCTGGTTTTTTAGTATTTCTGCTGATTCAGTATCCCGCGGTTTTCCAGTCCCTGCGTGCGGAAGCAAAAATCCAGAAAGAGCGCCGCGCTATGGAAGAAATTTACTTTCAGGCTATGAACGAAGACAAAGATCACTTATACCTGCTGTCCACCGAAGCGATTACCGTATGTGCCGGCCTGGATGTGACGAATCCCCGACCGGAAAACTTCTATTCCAATGTAGTACATTACGGCGGTTGGCTCAGCGGTGCGCCCACCTGCAAAGAAGCAATGGCGCAGTATGGTGTGACACGCCCAATTGTAGACGCTGTGGACAACCCCAATGTCTATTTGGGTTATCACGGAATTGAATACGCAGCCGCTTATGCCAGCGAGCAGCTGGGCTGCCCAGTGGAAGCTGTCGATTGTGGTCCCAATGCATTTGCCCCGTATCAGCTGCGTCGCATCACCGAAACACCCGAACCCTAAAATCCAACACAAAAAATCCCGCCGCAGCAGTGCTGTGGTGGGATTTTTCTGCAATAATCGCCCAGGTTCATTCGTATAGACTTTGAAAGTGTTTTGCTGTTCAGCCGGCTGCGCCAGTAAAAAACAGAATCAAACCATAAATGACACTTGCCAGTGTGCCGTACACAATTACAGGTCCGGCAATCAAAAACATTTTCGCCGCAACGCCCGGCACAAATCCTTCTGTGCTGAATTCAATCGCCGGGCTGACCACTGCATTTGCGAAACCAGTGATAGGTACCAGCGTACCGGCACCCGCGTGGGCTGCTAATTTGCAGTACCAGCCAAGACCTGTCGTGATTGCCGAAAGAGCAATCAGCGTTGCACTGACCAAAAGTCCTGCTTCTTTTTCTTCTGCCCCTTGCCAAAGATAAACTTGGCGCAGCACCTCGCCCAACAGGCAGATACTGCCGCCTACACAAAACGCCCACAAGCAGTCTTTGATAATGGGTGAATTCGGGCTTGCCTTTTTGGTCATCTGCCCGTATTGCTCCGGTGTAATATCCATGGTATCTTCCTCCTTTTGGGCATAGTATTTCCCGCGGCTCATCGGTTTTATACGGACAGATTGGGCATTTTTTTGCTGAATTTCTCCTTTTTTTCACCATTTCTTCGCAGGTTTCCCCATTTGCAAACCAGCCCCCTGTATGTTACAATACATACTACACAGCAATGTATTTTCTGCCTGTTTTGGGGCAGATTAAAATTGAAAACAAATACGAGGTATTGATTATGAAACTCACTAAAATTTTTGCAGTTGTCGTTTCCCTGACCCTGTGCGCTGGTGTTCTGGTTGGCTGCGGCGGTAACGACGCTCCTTCTAACAGCGGCTCTGGCTCCAACTCTGATTTCCAGTCTCAGAGCAGCAGCGAGAACAACGCTGTTGACGTAAAGGCCGCTGCAGACGCTGTTCTGGCTGCCAACCCTATTTCCAACCAGCTGGCTCTGGATGACAATACCGTCAAGTTGGACATCGCACTGCCGGAAGGCAGCTTCGTTGCTTACGCAGGCGCACTGAGCAACGATCAGGACGATGCCGGTCGTGTCATCGTTGTGCAGTATGCAGACGGTCAGGAAAAGGCGGTTAAGGATGCACTGGAAACCTACCGCCAGAATCAGGTTGCTTTCTTTGGCAACTATCCTGAGTTCGCAGACGCACAGAACAATCTGAAGAGCAACTACGCTCTGGTTTCCGGCAATGGCATGGCGATTCTGACTGTGGCAAGCAACGAGTGCACTGACACTGCTGCAATGGTTTCCGCCGCAGAAGGCTGCGTCAAGTAAATCACCCCCTTGAATAAAAAATGTGAGGCCGGTGCCGATACGGCACCGGCCTTTTTTGCAGGAGGAATGTGCTTTGGTATTTAGTACGGTTGCTTTTTTGTTCCGATTTCTTCCCATTACGCTGCTGCTTTACTATGTAGCACCGTATAAGCTGAAAAACACAGTGCTGTTTATTTGCAGCTTGGTGTTCTACTGCTGGGGCGAGGTCAAGTTCTTCCCGGTGATGCTGGTATTGATTGCCATCAACTACATCTCCGGCCTTGCTATGGAAAAATTTTCAGAGCATAAGGGTGTGCGGCTCTTCTGGCTCTGGTTCGCTGTAGTGGGCAGCTTGAGTATGCTGGTGTTCTTCAAGTACACCAACTTCATCCTAACCAGTATAAATACACTATTTGGTCTTTCCATTGAACTGATTAAAGGTGTGGAAGTGTTGCCGCTGGGTATCAGCTTCTACACTTTCCAGACCTTGAGCTATTCCATTGACGTATATCGCAATGAGGTAAAAGCCGAGCATAACGTGATTAACTTTGGTGCGTATGTGGTCATGTTCCCGCAGCTGATTGCCGGCCCTATCGTGAAATACCGCGAAGTGTCCGACCAACTGCACGTTTACAAGAACCGCTACAACTTGGCGCAAATCGAAGAGGGCGTTACTCTGTTCATCTTCGGCATGGCGAAAAAGGTTCTGTTAGCAGATACTGTCGGCAAATTGTGGTCTGATATTGTGGGTGTTGCCGGCGATCCGACCATTACTAGCATCGGTCTGGCAAATGCTTCTACGCCGCTGGTCTGGCTGGGTATTATCGCCTACTCGTTCCAGCTGTACTTTGACTTCTCCGGTTACTCTATGATGGGTATCGGCATGGGCAAGATGCTGGGCTTTAATTTCCCGGATAACTTCAACCTGCCATATATTTCCCGCTCCATCACGGAGTTCTGGCGCCGCTGGCACATCAGCTTAGGCAGCTGGTTCCGTGAGTATGTGTACATTCCGCTGGGCGGCAACCGCCACGGCCTGCGCCGCCAGATTTTCAACATCTTTGTGGTTTGGGCACTCACCGGCATTTGGCACGGCGCCAACTGGAACTTCATCTGCTGGGGCCTGTATTACTTCGTCCTGCTGATGATTGAAAAAGCATTCCTGCTGCGCTATCTGCAAAAGGGCAAAATCTGGCCCCACATCTACACCTTGTTCTTTGTTGTCATTGGCTGGGCAATGTTTGTGGGCAATGAACCGGGTGTGCAGTTTGGTTTGCTGTTCCGCAAGCTGTTCGTCCCCAGTGCAGGTGTATCGCCCATTTATTTCCTGCGCAGCTATGGCGTATTGCTGATTGTTTCAGTAATCTGCTCTACACCACTCATTCAGAAGGTTTGGAACGTTTTGAAAAAGCGCACCTGGACCCGCCTTTTGACGCTGGGTACCCTTTTGCTGGTCACTGTCGCTTATATCGTCGGCAGCACCAACAGTCCCTTCCTATACTTCAATTTCTAATGAAAGGAGCATGACCTTATGGCTAAGCACGTTTCCCATAAAAAGTCTTCTGGCAAGATTTTTTCTCAGTTGAAGCAGTACCCGGTCCTGCTGCTTTTCTTTGGTTTTTTGCTGATCATGTTTGTTGCGGACTGCATCACCCCTTACCGGGATTACAGCGAGTTGGAAAACACCAAATTCCAGCCCCGCCCCACCCTGACTATACAAGATCTGACGGGGCGCGATCCCATCCAGAAAATCAACACATTCTTTACCAATTACTCCGAATTTTTCAAGCAGCAGATTGCCGGTCGTGATAGCTGGATCAATCTGCACGCTGCCTGCGAGCAGCTGATTTTCCAGAAGAAGGATTACGGCAATATGCTGCTGGGCAAGGACGGTATGGAGTTCGCCCGCACCTACGGTTTGACTGCTGAAGAAAACACCCTGCTGGAAAAGAACGTTTCCTCTGTAGAAAATATCGGCCAGCGCTATCCAGGTCTGATTACTGCGATGGTTGTGCCTTCCGCCGCCACCATTTATAAGGAGAAGGTCCCCACAGGAGCTCCTCTGCTGGATGAAGATGCCCTGCTGGATGATGTCTTTACGCGACTGGGCGGCAGCGTTTCTGTTCTGGACGTACGCGAGGCTCTGCGCGCGCATAGTGACGAACAGCTGTTCTATCGCACCGACCACCACTGGACCACTGACGGCGCTTATTACGCCTATGAGGCATTGTGCCAGCAGTTGGGTCTGACACCGTTCGACCGCAGCGCACACACTGCTGTGAACGTAGAAGATTTCTATGGCACCAGTTGGGCAAAGTGCCGCCAACCTTTTGCAAAGCCCGACACCATCACTTACTACGATTTGGACACACCGCTGACGCTGTATAACGCTACCGGCAACGCACAGTTCCAGGAGCTGGAAACCACCGGTCTGTATGATCTGGACAAGTTCGAAACTTACGACAAGTACAGCGCTTTCCTGCACGGCAACAACGGTTACTCCCGCATTCAGGGCAAGGGCGAAGGCAGCATCCTGGTTGTAAAGGACAGCTACGCCAACAGCCTGGTTCCCTTCCTGACCGAGAACTACGCCACCATTGATGTGGTGGACTTCCGTGGTTACCGCTTTGGTTTGGATGCACTGATTGAACAGAACAACTACGATGCTGTTTTGGTTCTGTACAGCTTCGCCAGCTTCAAGTCCGATCCGTTCCTGAATCGTCTGGCATTTGTAGGCTAAGTATTTCTTCAAAACAAAAAGCCCACCGGAGAGGGATTTCCCTCCGGTGGGCTTTTTCTATGTTTGATTTGTGTTTGCTTAGTCTGCTTTGCGCTCTTTCCAGTACAGCAATGCACCGCAGATGAACAACGGCAATGCACCCAGTACGCCTACCGGCATGGGGCCCATCAGGGTATCCTTGGCATATTCCATACGCAGGAACAAAATACCCAGACCTGCTGCCGCATTAAAGCCACCATGGAACAATGCAGGAGCCCAGATGGAACCGGTCTTTTCATAGCACCAGTCCAGCACAAAGCTCAGTGCCACCGTAACCAAGCAGAACAGCAACATACCCGCCAGCACCATGTACCAAGGCGACTGGGAAATTGGCATTTGGTACTCATAGCCTGCCAGTAGAATCACCGGCCAATGCCATACACCCCACACCAAGCCTGTTACCACATTGGCGCGCGCACGACCAATCTGTTTTGCCAGACGTGGCTGCATCCAGCCACGCCAGCCGGCTTCCTCACCAATTGCCAGGAACATATTGATAAATGCAGCAAACAGAATGTTGATGACCTGTACGCCGCACAGCTGGAATGCAGAAACACCCGCATACATCTGCTCGTACATCTCCTGACCGATTGCTGCCGTCAAATAAGAAGATGCTGTCGGGTCAAAACGAGCCGGGAATACACCATAGTACACCACCATGCCCAGAGCCGTCAGCACAACGGGAGCAATCCATACCAAGAACCAGCGGCCCATACGGCCTTTGAACTGAGGCATCCAGCCCTGAATGCCCGTTTTCGCTGCAGACAAGCCACGATACCGGATGAATACCGCCGCAATGGGTGCAACCATGGCAAAGGACAAAAGCGGCGTAAACAGGTCGGCTCTTCCGCTCATCACAAAGTAAGATGCCGCAAACTGGCAGATCCAGCCGATGGCAAAGGTCATCACCAGATACATCACAAGATCTTTACTGATTTTCATTGATTTTTGTTCTTCTTGCATTTTCAATTCACCACCGTTTTTTATTTGTTTTACAGGCTTAGAAGTAGGAGCGGACTTGGAAACGATCGCTGTTGTCCTGCCTCTTTTCCACCACGATATGCTCGTGATTGAAATCAAATTTTACCGAGCTGCATAAATCCGTATTGCGGGTCAGCCGCAGCAGCTCGGTCACACGTTTTTTCTCTTCCGGCGTATAGAACAGATAACTGACACCTTCACGCTTTGCGCGGCCGGTACGACCAATACGGTGGGTGTAGTGTTCATTTTCACTGGGAACATCGTAGTTCACCACCGCATCCACATCATCCACGTCGATACCGCGTGCCGCCACGTCGGTCGCTACCAAAACGCTCAGTTTGCCGGAACGGAACAAATCCATAATGCGATTCCGCTCCGCCTGACTCATATCGCCATGCAGGCAGTCCACCGAGAAGTTCAGTCGTGCCAGCTGATTTGCCAGCGTTGCCGTCTGAAACTTAGTATCACAGAACACCATCACGCGCTGATAGCCCTCGCCCACGATGACCTGTGCCAAGTCTGCCAGCTTATTGCGACCGCTGGTTTCCAGCATATACTGGGTGATTTTCGGCTGGCTTTCTTCCTTGGGCTGCACCACGATTTCCTCTGCATCCTGCTGATACAGCCAGCCAATATCCATAACCTCACGGCTGATGGTTGCAGAGAACAAGTACAGATGCTTGCGCGTTTTCATCAGATCCAGAATGTGGCGCACATCCTTATAAAAGCCCATATTCAGCATTTCGTCGGCTTCATCCAATACAACTTGCTCCACATGAGAAAGATCAACAGAATGGCGCTTATACAAATCCATCAAGCGCCCCGGTGTTGCCACCACAATCTGGCAGCCTTTTGCCAGCTTTGCCGCCTGACGCTCCAGATTGGAACCGCCATACACACACACCACGCGAATTTCCGGCAGAAAATGGCACAGTTCGGTCATTTCCTGGGCAATCTGCTGTGCCAGCTCACGGGTAGGTGCCATAATCACGCTCTGGGGAAACATTGCAGTTGGGTCGGTCTTTTCAATAATGGGAATCCCGAAAGCGCAAGTCTTGCCGGTACCGGTGGGGGCTTTTGCGGTCACATCGTGACCTGCCAGCATCAATGGAATGGCTTTTTCCTGCACCTCGGTCATTTCGGTAAAGCCCATGCGCTCCACCGCTTGGCGGATCTGCGGGCTGCAATTCAATTCACTGTACAGCATAAAGAAAGCTCCTTCTATTTTCGCGCACTGCTATAGAGGCAGGCATTATTGCTCATATTATACAAGACAAAAAATCCTGTGTTTTTTATTGTATCACAGCCATGCCGCCGGGTAAACGGCAAAAAAAAATGCCGCTGACCTCAATCGGGTCTGCGACACTCTCATTTTGCGATTATTCTGCGACTTCGTCGCTCAGCTTCTGCTTAAAGCGACCGCTGGCCTTAAAGCCAGGGATAGAAGTGGATTCCAAACGGCTGGAAACCTTGGTCTTGGGGTTGGTGTAAGCCTTGGGCTTGCGGGGACGCATCTCAAAGCGGCCGAAACCTGCGATGGTGACCTTCTCATTTTCACGCAGGCAATCTGCAATCTGGTCAAACAGTGCATCCATGGTGTTCTCCACCTGCTGGGTGGTATAGCCGGTACGCTCGGCCACAGTAACGATCATTTGGGAACGAGTCATAAAACTGAAAAACCTCCTGGAATCTTAGCAACTCTATCGAAAAACCGCGCACGGCGGTGAAATCGAACGTTGCTAAGTATACCAGAAGGCTTCTCTTATTGCGACACAATACACGCAAAGTGTATTGTTTTACACGCGAATATTTATCCTATTTTAGCGATGCAGCGTGGCAATATCAACCAGCGGAACTTTCTTCATTTCGTGGTCGCTGCGCAGGCACTGTACCAGAGATTTTGCCGTATCTACGGCAGTAATGCAAGGGATACTCAGTTCAACGGTCTTGCGGCGCAGCTTGACGGAATCGCGCTGCGGATCACGGCCGCGGGCACTGGTAGAGAATACATAATCCACGTTGCCGCTCTGCAGCAGGTCCAGAATGTTGGGGCCTTCGTCAGAGATGGGGCGCACCATGTTGCAAGGAATCATATGCTTGTTCAGCCAAGCGCAAGTGCCGGCAGTGCCGTACAGTTTGTAGCCCATATCACGCATCTGCCATGCAATCTCCAGGAACTCGGGCTTATCGGTATCCTTCACGCTGAATACGCAGCAGGAATCCGGGCTGGAGGGAGTCTTCAGGGCGTAGCCGGAACCGACCATGCCCTTCAGCAGAGCATCGTGGTAGTTGGGCGCAATGCCCAGAACTTCACCGGTGGACTTCATTTCAGGACCAAACTGGGTATCAACGCCGTGCAGCTTTTCAAAGCTGAAGACGGGAACCTTAACAGCCACATAAGGAGCAGTGGGGTACAGACCAGTGCCGTAGCCCATATCAGCCAGCTTCTCGCCCAGGCAGCAGCGCACAGCCAGGTCGACCATAGGCACGCCGGTAACCTTAGAGATATACGGCACGGTACGAGAAGAACGAGGATTGACCTCGATGACATAAACATCATCACCGGAAACCGCGTACTGCACGTTAACCAGACCAACAACCTTCAGCTCACGCGCAAAGCGACCCGTGTATTCCACCATAGTGTCGATTGCTTTCTGAGAGATATGCTGGGTGGGGTAGACACAGATGGAGTCGCCAGAGTGAACGCCGGTACGCTCGACCTGCTCCATAACGCCAGGCACTAAGTAGTCAGTGCCGTCGCAGATTGCATCGACCTCGCACTCACGGCCGGTAATATACTTATCCAGCAGAACAGGGTGATCCATATCCACATGAGCGGTGATAACACCCATATATTCGATGACGTCTTCCTTGGTATAAGCAACGATCATGTTCTGGCCGCCCAGAACGTAAGAGGGACGCATCAGCACAGGCAGACCGACTTCTTCAGCGGCAGCCAGCGCTTCTTCCAGGTTATAAACGGTACGGCCGGGTGCGCGGGGAATCTGGCAGCGCTCCAGCAGTTCGTCAAAACGCTCGCGGTCCTCAGCTTCGTCGATTGCGTCAGCCGGAGTGCCCAGGATGGGCATACCGATTTCGTCCATGTGCTTTGCCAGCTTGATTGCGGTCTGACCGCCAAACTGAACCACGCAAGCATCGGGCTTTTCGGTAGCGATAACGTTATCAACACTTTCCGGGGTCAGCGGATCGAAGTACAGGCGGTCGCCGGTATCAAAGTCGGTAGAAACGGTCTCGGGGTTGTTGTTGATGATGACCGTCTCGCAGCCGTGCTTCTTCAGCGTCCATACGCAGTGCACAGAGCAGTAGTCGAACTCAATGCCCTGACCGATACGGATGGGGCCGGAACCGAAGACCAGAATCTTCTTCTTTTTGCCTTCCTCAGCTTCTTTCTTCGCCAGGAAGTTTGCAGCTTCGTTGTCCTCGTCGTAAGTAGAGTAGAAATACGGGGTGGACGCAGCAAACTCAGCGGCGCAGGTATCAACCATCTTGTAGCCAGCGTGCAGCGGCTCGCAGGGCAGTTCTTCCACCTGAGCCAGACGCTTGATAGTCTTATCCATAAAGCCGTACTGTTTAGCCTGCTTGTACTGTGCAACGCTCAGATTGCCGTTGCAAGCAGCCAGACCCAGCTCCAGATTTGCCAGGTGCTGCAGCTTATCCAGGAACCACCAGTCAATCTTGGTGATGTTGTAGATCACTTCGTGAGAAATACCGCGCTTCAGCGCTTCATATACGCAGAACATACGCTCCGCGTCCTGCACATGCAGCTGCTGTACCAGAGCATCGTTGTCCAGCCCTTCCAGCGTGTTCAGGGTCAGGGTTTCCATGCCCAGCTCAATAGAAGTGACAGCTTTCATGATAGCCAGCTCAAAGCTGTTACCAATGGACATGACTTCGCCGGTAGCCATCATCTGGGTACCCAGGCTCTTGTCTGCGTAAACGAACTTATCGAAGGGCCACTTGGGGTACTTAACAACAATATAGTCAACGGTCGGCTCGAAGCAAGCGCTGGTAGTGCCGGTAACGTCATTGCGGATCTCGTCCAGAGTGTAGCCGATTGCGATCTTGGTTGCAACCTTCGCGATGGGGTAACCGGTAGCCTTAGAAGCCAGTGCAGAAGAACGAGAAACACGGGGGTTGACTTCGATCACTGCGTACTCGAAGCTATCAGGCTTCAGCGCGAACTGGCAGTTGCAGCCGCCCTCGATGCCCAGCTCGTTGATGATGTCCAGCGCAGCGGTGCGCAGCATCTGGAACTCTTTATCGGTCAGGGTCTGGCTGGGTGCCACAACGATGGAGTCACCGGTATGGATACCGACAGGGTCAACGTTTTCCATACTGCAAATAGTAATTGCGTTGCCTTTGCTGTCGCGCATGACCTCGAATTCGATTTCCTTCCAGCCGGAAATGCACTTCTCGACCAGAATCTGGTGAATAGGAGACAGGCGCAGACCGTTGGTGCCGATTTCAATCAGCTTAGCCTTGTCCTCGCAGATACCGCCGCCGGTACCACCCATGGTGAATGCAGGGCGAACGATAACGGGATAGCCGATTTCGTCTGCAACACGCAGTGCGTCTTCCATGTTCTCAACAACCTCAGAAGGGATGCTGGGCTGGTTCAGCTTGTCCATGGTTTCCTTGAACAGCTCACGGTCCTCAGCGCGGTCGATGGTCTCAGGCTTGCAAGCCAGCAGACGGATGCCGTGCTCCTCCAGATAGCCGGAGCGAGCCAGCTCCATAGACATATTCAGACCGGTCTGGCCGCCCAGGTTGGGCAGCACGGAATCGGGCTTTTCGATGTCCAGAATGCGCTTGACCACTTCCAGGGTCATAGGCTCGATATACACATGATCGGCGATTTCCGGGTCGGTCATGATGGTAGCGGGGTTAGAGTTCAGCAGAACAGTCTCGATGCCTTCTGCCTTCAGGGCGCGGCAAGCCTGGGTACCGGAATAGTCGAACTCAGCGGCCTGGCCAATGATGATAGGACCGGAACCAATGACCAGTACCTTCTTGATGCTCATATCTCTAGGCATATTACTGCGCCTCCTTTGCATTCTTTACCTGATCCAGGAAGCGATCGAACAAGAACTCGGTTTCCTTGGGGCCACCGTTAGCTTCCGGGTTGAACTGTACTGTGAAGCAGTTCCAGCACTTATACTGGATGCCTTCGCAGCTGCCGTCGTTGGCATTGATCTGTGCAACAGTGCCTACTTCAGCGGGCAGCTTTTCGCTGTCAACTGCGTAGCCGTGCCCCTGTGCAGTGATATAGGTGCGGCCGCCAGCCAGGTCGGTGACGGGCTGGTTTGCGCCGTGGTGGCCGTGCTTCATCTTAACGGTGGGCACACCAGCAGCTGCAGCTGCAACCAGATGGCCCAAGCCGATACCGAAAACAGGCTTACCCAGGTCCAGAATTTCCTTTGCGTTTGCCACGATTTCCGGCACATCCGAAGCATCACCGGGGCCTGCGCTCAGCAGGATGCCGTCCGGGTTCAGAGCAGAAATATCTGCTGCGGTGGTGTATGCGGGCACAACCGTAACCTTGCTGCCGCGCTTGGTCAGGCAGCGGATGGTGTTGCGCTTGGTGCCGTAGTCCACCAGAACTACATGGGTGTCACCTTCCGGATTGTAAACCGCAGCTTCCTTGCAGGTAACGGTCTTAACACCGTCAGCAGCCTTGAAGCCTTCAATGTCAGCCATCAGCGCAGCACGGCGGTCGGCATTTGCCGGATCGGCCGGGTCAAACTCGGTGGTAATTGCGCCGTTCATGGAACCGCTCTCACGCAGGATGCGGGTCAGGTGACGGGTATCCACACCACAGATACCAACCGTGCCGTTTGCCTTCAAAAAATCCTCAAAGGTGTACTGGCAGCGGAAGTTGGAGGGCGTGTGGCAGGCTTCGCGGACGATAATGCCGTTTGCCCAAACCGAATCGGACTCCTTGTCCTCATCGTTCATGCCATAGTTGCCCACCATGGGATAGGTCTGAGCAACCAGTGCGCCGTAGGATGCGGGATCTGTCAGGCCTTCCTGGAAGCCAACAACACCGGTGGAGAAAATAACCTCACCAAGCGTAGTGCCCGGGCAGCCCAAAGACTCGCCTGCGAACACCATGCCATTTGCCAAAAGCAGATATGCGTTCATGTTTTTACCTCGTGTATCCAATCAGCTTAAAGGGTTTACAATACAGGTTTGCAGATTACAGGCTCTGCTTTGCCTCCTGCTTCATCTTGCGGCTGCCCAGATGAACCAGGGGCAGCTTGCCTTCCTTGCAGATGGGGCATTCGTCTGCCTCGTAGTTGGGCAGATCCAGCTTTGCAGCGCTTGCAATGATGGGAATGGGAGAAGGCGCGTCAGCCTTGGTGCGGTCTACCACGCAGCAGATGCCCAGGCACTCGCCGCCAGCCTCTTCGATGACACGCTTAGTTTCCAGGCTGGAGATACCAGTGGTAACAACGTCCTCTGCAATGATGCACTTTTCACCCGGCTGGATGGAGAAGCGCTTCAGGCACATCTGGTTGTCCACACGCTCGGTGAAGATAGCGCGTTTGCCGGTCTGACGAGCCAGCTCGTAAGCGTAAACGATACCGCCCATGGCAGGTCCTACAATCACATCCACATCCATTTCACGGACCTTCTCTGCGATTTTTTCCATAACGGCAGCGCACTTATCCGGATGCTGCTGCAGGTATGCCATCTGGCAATATGCGCTGGAATGGCGGCCGCTGGACAGCAGGAAGTGACCTTCCAGAAATGCGTCACAGCTCTTCAAAATCTCGATTACGTCGCTCATGCTTTACTCTCCTTTTGCTTTTGAGCCAAAAGGCTCAGGCTTTTCACTATCTTTTATTTTATCACAGGGAAATAGGCATTGCAATTTCCCAGAGGTGAAATCAGAAGTATTACTTATGTGGCATCGTTGTTTTTTCAGCGTGCACAGCCACGGATTTCATCCAGTGTCTTTACGCCGTTTTTATCCATCCACTCTGCCATTTCTTCGCCGATCGTCTGCATTGCACGGGGATTTGCAAAATTTGCAGCACCCACCTGTACCGCAGTAGCACCTGCCATGATGAACTCCAGTGCGTCACGGCCGGTAGCGATACCGCCCAGACCCACCACCGGGATATTCACAGCACCGACTGCCTGCCATACCATGCGCAGTGCAATGGGGCGAACCGCCGGGCCAGACAGACCTGCAAAGATATTGTTGAATACCGGCTTGCGCTTTTCCAAATCGATGGCACAAGCCTGGAAAGTATTAGTCAGACTGATACCATCTGCGCCCGCAGCTTCCACCGCCTTGCACATATCGGGGATGTTCTCCGCCTGAGGGCTGAGCTTGACCAGAAGCGGCTTCTTGCACACATCGCGTACCATCTTAACCATGGTACCCGCAGCTTCTGCCTTGACGCCGTATGCCATACCGCCAACCTTGACATTGGGGCAGCTGATGTTCAGCTCGATGATATCCACACCCGTTTCGCTGAGCATTTCAGCGCCCTGGATGTATTCTTCCTCGTTATGTCCGCCCAAGTTTGCCAGCGTTACGATGCCGTACTGTTCCTTCAGGCGCAGCATCTGGGGCAACTCCACATCAATGAAGTGCTGCACACCGGGATTCTGCAAACCGATGGAGTTAATCAGTCCGGAGGGCGTTTCGTGCAGGCGCACACCCTCGTTGCCGTACTGACCATGCAGGGTCAGCCCCTTGCCGGAAATACCGCCGATCTTGGAAAGATCGATCAGGTCTTCATACTCCGGGCCGTAACCTACGGTACCGGATGCACCGATGACCGGGCTGTGCATGGCAAAGCCAAATAGGTTTGTAGACAGATCAGACATGGACCAGCACCTCCTTTGCATCAAATACAGGGCCATCCTTGCAGATGCTGACCGCCTGTTCCCGTGTGGTCTTGCAGGTGCAGCCCAGGCAGGCACCGATACCGCAAGCCATCTTGGCTTCCAGACTGCACAGGCACTTTGCACCTGCTGCAACCGCACCGCTTGCTGCATTCTTCATCATGGGAGTCGGACCGCAAAGCAGAACTAAGTCATAATCGTTGGGGTCATACAGCTGGGTAACAAAGCCCTTTGCGCCAGCCTTGCCGCTGTCGGTAGCAATCTTCAGGCTCTTTGCTAGCCCTTCGTATTTTTCCGTTTCATAAGGCACATCGGTGAAACCGAAGCAAACATCCGGTGCGTTGCCGGCTTGTGCCAGCTCGCGCACGGTCTGGTACAGGGGGGCGGTGCCGATACCGCCGCCAACCACCAGAATGCGATTATATTCCTTCGCCAGAGCTGCGGTATCAAAACCATTACCCATGGGGCCTGTCACCTGAAAGTGATCGCCAGCTGCCAGCTTTGCCAGCTTTTCGGTACCGTGACCCTTGACCTGATACAAGAACTGCAGCTCGTGCTTTTCCGGGTCCCAGCTATGTACGCTGATGGGGCGGGACAAAAACGGTTCCTCGTCATGTCCCCAAGCACGCAGGGTATAGAACTGACCTGCACGGGGTGCGTGTTCCATATCGGTCCACAGCACCTTCAGCAGGCAGATATTTTCTTCTACAACGGTCTGATCCAAGACTGCCGCATCACAGCATACTGCACGCATGAGCGATATCCTCCTTCATACGAACACATTCGTTGTAAGCTGCTTCGTCGAATGCAACGCCGGGCTGTTTCTTCCAAGCCAGCAGGATGCCACGGCTGGAGTTGACCACGCCGCCGTTGGAGTTGTTCAGGTACAGAGCAATGTCCTCAGCCTTGCCGCCTTGTGCGCCGTAGCCGGGAATCAGGAAGAAGCTATCCTTGTAGCGTGCGCGAATCTCGCTTGCTTCTTCTGCATGGGTACCACCGATCACCAAACCAATGCTGCTGTAACCGTGTTCGCCCATGTAGTTCTTGCCAACTTCAGTCACCTTGTCGCCGACCAGGTCGTAAACGTGACGACCGTCTGCCAACTTCTCATACTCGAAGTCCTTAGCGCCCTGGTTCGAGGTACGGCACAGAACGAACATACCCTTGCCCTGCTTTTCTGCGTAGGGCAGGTAGGGGGACAGGCTGTCCAGACCCATGTAAGGTGCCAGGGTAATCATGTCAGCCTCAAAGTCGCCCTCAAAGTGAGCCTTTGCATACATTTCAGCAGTCTTTGCAATGTCGCCGCGCTTGATGTCAGCGATGACGGGAATGCCGGCTTCACGCACAGCCTTCAGGGTTTCTGCATAGCAGCGCATACCGTCCAGACCCATAGATTCATAGTAAGCAATCTGAACCTTGAAGCAGCCAGCCACGGGAGCGGTTGCTGCAATCAGTGCCTTGTTGTAACGCAGAACGCTCTCACCGACCGTTTCACCAGCTTGAGCAAAGCCTTCGGGCAGGTAGGAAAAATCGGTATCCAGACCTACGCAAACGGGGCCGCGGGCTGCAACGCCCTCATACAGTTTGTCCATGCAAGTAATCATAAATCAATTCCTCCTGTTTTGTACTGCGTTTTCTATTACACCTGATAGGTGATCTTGCCGCCCTTGATGGTAGTGCAGACCTTGCCGTACAGGGTCATGCCATCAAAGGGGCAGTTTTTCGACTTAGAATGGAAGGTTTCCTTGTTCACCACATACGGAGTGTCCAGATCCACCAGAACCAGGTCTGCGTCATAGCCCGGCTCCACAACGCCCTTACTGCCCAGACCCATAATGCGGGCAGGATTTTCGCTCATCAGGCTGCTCAGCACAGACAGCGGGATGTTTTCCTGTTTACACAGCTTGGTGTAGCAAATGCCGAATGCGGTTTCCAGACCGACCATACCGGCTGCACCCTTCAGCTTGTCTTCCTCGCTGTGGGGGGCGTGATCTGTACCAATGGCATCTACCACGCCGGCGCGAATGCCATCCACAAGTGCCTGTACATCGTCTGCTTCCCGAATGGGCGGGTTTACACGGTAATCACAAGTATCCTTTGTGTACCACAGGTGATGGGGGGTCACTTCGCAGGTGACCGGAGCGCCCTGCCACTTTGCCTGGGCAATCGCTTCGATGGAACCACGGGTAGACACATGGCACATATGCAGGCGGGTCTGATAATACTGGGACAAATACAGGTTGCGTACCGTTTCGATATCCTCTGCCAAACGGTAATCCCAGGGAGAGATTTCCATATCCTCTGCATGGCTCATCACAGTGATGTCCTTCTGGTGGCAGATGGCGAAAGCCTTTGCCATCACGTTCGTGCTCTGCACACCGTGGCCGTCCTCCGAGATGAACTTGACGTTCTCCGGCAGGCTCTTCAGGTGGTCGATATCCATACCGTCGAAGCTGCTGGTGATGGACACCGTCTGGTTTGCTTCGCACAAACCGATTTCCTTTACCTTCTGCTCAATCTGCCAAGCCATGCCTGGGTCGCTCATAACGGGTTTGGTATTGGGCATCAGGTTCACAAAGGTGTAACCACCTGCCGCAGCAGCAGCGCTTCCGGTTGCCAGATCTTCCTTATACTCAAAACCAGGGGTACGCCAGTGACAGTGCAAATCGATGAACGCAGGCAGAACCGTTTTGCCTGCTGCCTCCAGCACCGTTTCGTCCGGCCGGAGCAGTCCCTCCAGCCCTGTGCCCACAGCAGCGATTTTTCCATCGCGCAGCAACAGGTCTGTGGGCTGGCCTGCGGCGGTGACAGCATTGCGGATCAGCATAATTGACAGCTCCTTTTCCTTAGATTGCTTCCAGTATAAAACATTTCACCTAATTAAAAAACGGCAAAAAAAAACTTTTCCTATAAAATAGGAAAAGTTAAGTTGTCCAATATAAAAAGGGAAAAGCAGTACAGCTGTTATAAAACGCAAAGTAAACGTTAAAACGGCCCATTGTGTACTCCTTTTCTCATCCTTGTTTTTTGCTTTCGAGATATTGTATCATACCCCTTTATCGCTGTCAACTGACTTTTTTGCTTTCTGCGAAACAAATCCAGCTTTTTCTTATGCAAACTGACAAAACACCGCACAAGCCATTCGGGTGGTGTGTTTTCCTTTGGCTCGTGCGGTGAAAAATCAGATTTTATTCTGTTTGATGCCTTTTATGCTGCACCAACTGACGGTGCAAAACCCCAATCAGTCATCATCCTCATCCAGATCCTCTGTATCGTCATCATCCTTGTCATCCAAGTCGTCCTTGTCGTCGTCCGGTTCCTTGTCATCATCCAGATCGTCCACATCATCTGCATCATCATCCAGATCATCATCGTCAAGGTCACCCTTGTCATGCAGATCGTCAGCATCGTCCAAATCGTCGTCATCATCCAGATCGTCCAGGTCATCCGCATTGTTATCCAGATCCATTCCCAGATAATCCTCGGCGTCGTAATCAATCACCAAGCGGTCGCCATTCCAGTTTGCTTGCTTAACCTGACTTCTTGCCGTTTCGTTCAGCGCCTTGGCAGAAATGCCTGTCGGCAGATTTGCAGCAGACTCGATTTCAATTTCGATACGGTGCCCTGTGTTCTCCACCTCTTCCACATAGTAGTTGGCAGCTTCCACCTTGTCGATCAGCTTTAACACGGTTTCTCTTACATCACTGCCAACAAACCCTTCATACACTCTTTCAATCTTGTTGTCATCACCGCTGACAACCATGGTTACTTTACCGTTGCTTTCGTAGAAAACTTCGATGTCATCGTCATCGATGTAATCTACCGTTTCGCCGTAGATATAATCTTCCGGCGCATAATCCAGCACCTGGACAGAGCTGTTCCACTGGGACTGTTCTACCTGCTTTTGGGTTTCTGCAACTACATCATCCAAAAAAGTATCGCTGGGAAGTGTAGAGCCCGGTTCAATTCCAATCGAAATCTTGCGCTCCTGTGTACCGTCTTCGATGTCGGTTACAAAATAGCCGGCCTTACCGATTTCATTGACCAGATCACTAACGACCTGTTGGGTTTCCAACCCCTTGTAACCATCGTACCCATCCAAAATTTTCCGCCCGTCATCGTTGCGTGCTTCAACGCTCACCACGTCACCGTTGCCATCATAGAAAACCGCCACTTCCGGGTTCACACTGAGGGTCAGCACACCGCCCGGCGTATAGCTGATTCCGTCTGCGCTCGCCACTTCTCCACAACCCGCCATTGCGGAAACACCCATTGTCAATGCAAGACCCATTGCGATATTACGCATCCAATTCATCTTTTTCATATTGAATTCCTCCTTGAAGAAATTTGATTTTGTGTTTTCGGCTTTCTTTGCCTTGCATATATAGATTCCGTATCCCAGCCGCCAAAAGTGGGGTCGCCGCAAAAAATATTTTCTTTTTTTGCAAAAAACATCCATATGTCTGTATTTGCAAGACAGTAACAAGTCAAACAACTGGCAGAGACGCTTCCCTGTCGGCTGTTTGAACCTATAAGTGACGTTTATTAGCCCTTTTGATTCCGCCCACAGTTTCCATTCACACGATTTTCGCGCAGGGAGGGCGATAAATCTGTTCGGTAAATTCCAATGAAGTCTACAATTTTTATGATTCATCATCGTTAAAAAACCAACATTGATTCTTATTTAACACTCATTTATAATATCTAACATATAAAAGACGACAGAAAGAGGTGATTCCAATGGGTCAGAAAAACCGCTGTCTATTTTTCTCCCCAGCTATAACGACAGAACCCGTTACAAAACAATTCTTAGCCTGCATTCTTTCACTTGCAGTGGTGCTGTCCCTATCGGTTTCTGCTTTTGCTGCTGATACAAGTGTTCCCACCGATTGCAACGAGTCTCTGTCTGATGCGCATTTGATATAACACATAAGGAAGATCCTATGATGAAAAAAACGCTTACTTTTATTCCCTTTGTTTTCATGCCCATCTCTTATATTTATGTAGTATGCAGCGGCTTATCTGATGCAGGCGTCCTTTTATACTTTGCGGTCGCACTGTCTTGGCTGCCAATCGCAATTTGCCTTTTGTATTTTCTTGCCGAACGCATGAAGAAGATTGTCCTTGCGGAATCCGGCATGATTCTACACATGATCTTTTCTTGCTTTGCGTTCTCGACGTACTATTTTTCTTTCATTTGTTTTGTACAGAGAATGGGCTTTGTAAACAAGTCGATCGGCTACCGTGTTCATTCTATCCTGTTACTTTTTTGCATCATCTTTGTTTTCTTTCAGTATTTTGCTTGCATGAAAGCTTTAAAAGCACGAACTCACCCCAATCATAATACTTGAGAAAATAAGAAAAGGCGTTTCCCTTTTAAGTGGGAAACGCCTTTTCTCATTCAAATCATTTCATTTCTGAAAATCCATCTGTTGCAGATATTACCACACCGATACAAGCAGAATCACATCTTTGTTCCGCGTAACATCTCACCCTTGGGGATATAAGATGCGGTCTTGTTACTCGTCGGTATCGTCCCCATCTTCGTCAGAGTCATCCTCCTGGTCGTCTTCCGATTCGTTCCCGCCGTCATCCTCTTCGGACAAATCTTCGGATTCATCATCCTCGTCAGCGTCGTCTGCATCGTCCGATTTCTCGGTGTCATCCTCTAATGCATCATCCGGATCTTCATCCACATCGTCGCCTGTATCCTCGTCCAAATCGTCTGAATTATCCTCATCCAGCAAATCATCCCAGTCATCCAAATCCACCAGCACATCCAGGCGTTCTGCCAGATAGTCGTCCAGTTCTGCGCGCACATCCTCACCATACTGTGCTGCCCAATCTGCATCCTTTGCATCGACACGCAGGGTAATGCTGTCACCGGATTTGAGATAGTGTAGTGCTATCGCACGTTCTACTAACTCCTGCACCACCTGATCTCTGCTTTTCTGTTTATACTGGTAACCTTCCAGCAAAATGCTGCCATCGGCGTCACCCGCTTCCAGCTCAACCACCTTGTCCTGACGGTTCACACCAATGCGCACCTGTGGGTTAATATCCAAATAGACCGACGCATACGCTACCTGACCCTGATACAAAAAAACCGTTACTGCCAGCATTGCACAAGCCGCCACCGTAGCTGCTGAATACAACAGCGGAAGTGCTCTCTTGCGCTTCTTTTCCGGGGTGGGCACCTGCATTTCGACCACATGGGTCACCATCTGCCCCACCTGATAATTCAGGTTTGCCACTTTCAAGAACCGACCATCTTCACTCATCACTACGGCAAATCCCGGATGACATTCCATCACCATATATTTCATGCCAGCGGCCTCCTTTCCCGCAAGACCCGTCTCAGATGTCCACGCATGATTTCATATCCGTTGGTCTGCACCAGAAGCATCACCAAAATGTACTTGCGATGCCGCTCCAGCGTTTTACGCTCCACACCACTGCCTTTGACCAGTTTCGACATCGGCAGCTTTTGGGTGCGCAGTAGCTCTTCCAGCAATTTCGGATTCTCTCCTGCCCAGCGAATAGCTCGCTTGCAGGCTTCCAACGTACGTTCCTGTTTGGGTGCGTTGTCTGCCACATCCGTAAAACTGACACCAAACGTCTGCATCACCGCCGCCAGCTCTAAAATTTCCTCTCGGGTCGCTTGCTGCGTTTCTGCTTCTTCGATGGGGTTGCTGGTTTCCTGCAAGGTATCCGCCAGCGTTCTGTCATCCTCTCCTCCAGCGGGTTCTTCCAAAGAAACCGCATCGGCACGATGCATCTGCTTCCGCTGTTCATCCAACAGACGGCTGCGAATCCGCATTGCCGCATAGGCTAAAAAGCTGCCGCGCTCCTGTGCATAACCCAGAATTGCTTCATGGAATGCCATCATCGCAATACTGAACGCATCATCCTGTTCGGTGCAGAATTTGGAAATCGTACGGGATGCTTCCGCACGGATAAACGGAAGATAGGCACGAATCAGCGCATCCGCTTTCTGAACATCTTTTTTCGCAGCGTACACTTCTGCGGTGATTTCTGTATCCTGCTGCATACCCCCACTCCTTTCCTTATTATAGAATCCGTATCCAACCCGGTAAAATCGGGGTCGCACTGTGTTTTCTTTTATTGTAAAAAATTCAGGCCGGAAAACCAAGCCTTTTCCCGACTTTCCAAAATAAAAACGTCGGCAAGCTAGGTTGCCGACGTTTGGCATCTGCCTGATTCACCGCAGACAGATTTTCTTTGCTTTTTCTTGCAACACCGCTGAAAAAGATGCGAAACTGTGTACCGTCATCACAAGGAATATGGGCACATAATTAAGCAAATACCGTGACCTGGTTTCCCACAGGCACAAAAACAAAAACAGACCAAACACAGCAATCGCACAAGGTAAAAGTGGCAGCGCGCTCGAATTTTTCTGCAACAGCCGCATACCGGTAATCACAGCACAGACCAAATTCAAAAGCAGCATTCCCTGACAGATGATGGCTACATATTCAAATTTTGCACCTCTGTAATCAAAAAACTGATCCAGTGATGAGGCACTGCGCTGATCCCAGTTCAGTTTGATCGCAGAATAGTAGGTACCGTCAGCCCAGGTAAAGGTCAGCTTTTCTCGCAGATGTTCGATCATGCCGGAAAGCCCATACGCTTTTCCACGGCGCAGAATTTCCTGCTTTACAAAAGCGTCCCGCTGTTCTGCCGGTACCGAAAGCGTCATTTGGTAATCATCATTACAGTAACCGCCATTGCCGTTCATTCCCATCATGACCCAGTGCAGCTTGGGGATATGCATTTCCGGATTTTCCGGCAATAACAAATCTGAGCTGCGGCACAGCGTACCGAGCGGAAAGTACACCAACACAAACATGCAAGCAAGCATCGCACACGCCTGCAACAGTCTGCGCCCCGAAAGGGTGACCAGCGCATCGATTGCAATGGCAATCAAGATGAATCCTGCCGAAATCTTCAGCATCATGCCAAGCGCTGCAACAACTGCCGTCCCTGCACAAAAAGCCATTGCCTGACGCGTTTTTCCTTGTGCGAAGCGCTCCTTCGCGTACAGCCACAGCAGATATGCCCCAATCGGAAACGGCAGCGTTAACGTATCCGTGTAATACACCGCTGTATAGGAAAGCAGCGGCAGCGTCAACACACAGAGAGATACATACAACAAGCCTGCCATGTATCGCTGGGTCAGCTTTTTCACCACAAAAAAGCCCAGTACAAGCGCAAGATCAATCATCACAATATTCAGACCGATTCCGATTGTATGCATATCGGCAACCAGCCATCCAAACAACCGAAATGCCGTATGCAGCAGCAAAAAGTATGGGATGTTATTCGGATATATCTGGAAATACTGCACGCCGCATTGCTCCAAATAAGGACCAACCGGATATCCTGCCCTTTCAGCGTTTACCACATTTTTTGTGATATAGGCAATGTTGGTAAAATCCCAGGTGCCCACATAGTCCGTTGGATAAAAACTACGGGCAAATACCAGTTGCAGTGTTAAAAAAAGCAAAAAGAACGCAATCACACCAAAACGCTTTGCCCACTTAGCTATCTGGTGACCCGCCAACTTTTGCCCGATCCACTGCCCAATCAAAAGGAAAAGCACGCTGCCAAATCCCGCGGCTGTGAAAACCTTGAGAATAGATATTGGCCGCAAACGAATGATATGACTTCCCTGTGTCAGGCACAGATAGCTCAGTAAGCAAAAGGTCATGCAGAACACAACCGAAAAGATTCTGCGCAAAAGAACCTGTACCTTTGTCACTGTTGTTTCCTCCTCATTTCTAAAAATATCCTACCACTCCCCTTGGCTGCATACTAAAATGGCAGAGCTATTGTGTCGTAGTTCCGAATATAAAAAAAGAAACTGTCATCCGCGCCCCTGCTATCACTTTTTCATAATGACAACTTTCAGCATTGGATCGTTGACTGCCACCTGTACGCCAATGTTCGCCACATCGGCGATGGTAGCTGCCCCTTCCTGCAAGATGATTTCATTCTCCTACAGTATAGCTTTCTGCCAAACGCTTTGCAATCCCACGGAAACTTTGGCTGATTTAAGATGCCGCGGTTTTCCACTGGAAATTGTCATCTTGTGGAAAAACGGACAACGTCACTTCCAGACAAAAATGCGCCCCCAACCTTTCGGCTGGGGGCGCATTCAATCGTTCGAATATATATCCTCAGGCTAGCATAGCCTTAGTTGCAGTGGGTTATGTAAGAAGCCCTTTGGCAATTACTTGCGGGGGTTCTTGATCGCAGCCTGTGCAGCAGCCAGACGTGCGATAGGCACACGGTAGGGAGAGCAGGACACATAGTCCAGACCAACGCCGTGGCAGAACTCAACAGACGTGGGGTCACCACCGTGCTCGCCGCAGATGCCCAGACCCAGGTTGGGGTTGGTCTCACGGCCAGCAGCTGCTGCCATCTTGACCAGCTTGCCAACACCGTTCTGATCCAGGTGCTGGAACGGATCGCTCTCGTAGATCTTGGTGTCGTAGTAAGCAGTCAGGAACTTAGCTGCGTCATCACGGCTGAAACCAAAGGTCATCTGAGTCAGGTCATTGGTACCGAAGGAGAAGAAGTCTGCTTCCTTAGCGATATCACCAGCAGTCAGAGCTGCACGGGGAATCTCGATCATGGTGCCAACTTCGTACTTCATATCAACGCCAGCCTCAGCGATCAGCTTGTCAGCAGTCTCGACAACAACGTTCTTGACGTACTTCAGCTCCTTGACCTCGCCAACCAGCGGAATCATGATGTGAGGAGTGATCATCTTACCGGTTTCTGCGCTGACATTCAAAGCTGCCTTGATGACAGCGCGTGTCTGCATTGCAGCAATCTCGGGATAAGTAACAGCCAGACGGCAGCCACGGTGACCCATCATGGGGTTGAACTCATGCAGACCCTCAACGATGTTGGTCAGCTCTTCAGCGGTCAGGCCCATATCTGCAGCCAGCTCTGCGATGTCCTCAGCCTTGGTGGGCAGGAACTCGTGCAGAGGCGGATCCAGGTAACGGATGGTCATAGGACGATCGCCCAGGATGCGGTACATCGCCTCGAAGTCGCCCTGCTGATAGGGCTCAACCTTAGCCAGAGCAGCCTCGCGAGCCTCAACGGTGCGTGCGCAGATCATCTCACGGACAGCCTTGATGCGGTCCTCTGCAAAGAACATGTGCTCGGTACGGCACAGGCCGATGCCTTCAGCGCCCATGTCAACACCCTGCTGCGCATCACGCGGGTTATCAGCGTTGGTCATAACCTTCAGCTGGCGAGCTGCATCAGCCCACTGCATGAAGCGGTTGAAGTTCTTGTTGCCGGTAGCAGCAACGGTAGCAACCTTCTCACCATAGACGTTACCAGTGGAGCCGTCCAGAGAAATCCAGTCGCCGCCAACAAACTTATGGCCATTGATTTCGAAGGTCTTGTTAGCCTCGTCAATCTTGATTTCGTTATCATTTGCACAGCCGGAAACACAGCAGGTACCCATGCCACGTGCAACAACAGCTGCGTGGCTGGTCATACCGCCGCGCATGGTCAGGATACCCTGAGATACCTGCATACCGACGATGTCTTCGGGCGTGGTCTCCAGGCGAACCAGGACAACCTTGTCCATCTTGCCGGACTTAACCATCTCTTCTGCCTCTTCAGCAGAGAAGACCAGCTGGCCGCAAGCGGAACCGGGAGAAGCTGCCAGACCCTTGCCGACAACCTCAGCTGCCTTCAGAGCAGCTGCATCGAACTGGGGATGCAGCAGGGTGTCCAGCTGCTTAGGCTCAACGCGCAGGACAGCTTCCTGCTCGGTGATCATGCCTTCGTCAACCAGGTCGCAAGCAATCTGCAGTGCAGCCTGAGCGGTACGCTTACCGTTACGGGTCTGCAGCATGAACAGGTGGCCATCCTCAATGGTGAACTCCATATCCTGCATATCGCGGAAGTAGTTCTCCAAACGGGTAGCGATCTCAACAAACTGGTTGTAAACCTCAGGCATCTGCTCCTGCAGGTGAGAGATGGGAGAAGGAGTACGGATGCCAGCGACAACGTCTTCGCCCTGCGCATTGATCAGGTACTCACCCATCAGCTTCTTAGCGCCGGTAGCGGGATCACGGGTAAATGCAACGCCCGTGCCGGAGTTCATGCCGGAGTTACCGAAAGCCATCTGCTGAACGTTAACAGCAGTACCCCACTCATAGGGGATTTCATTCATCTTGCGGTAAACGTTTGCGCGGGGGTTGTCCCAGCTGCGGAAAACAGCCTTGACAGCACCAATCAGCTGCTCACGAGGATCCTGAGGGAACTCGGAGCCCTGGCGCTCACGGTAAATCTGCTTGAACTGAACAACCAGCTCCTTCAGGTCATCAGCAGTCAGATCAACGTCCAGCTTGATGCCCTTAGCTTCCTTCATTTCGTCGATCTTCTCTTCAAAGAAGCTCTTGCCCAGCTCCATAACAACGTCGGAGTACATCTGGATGAAACGGCGGTAGCAGTCGTAAGCGAAACGGGGGTTGTTGGTCTTCTTTGCCAGACCTTCAACGGCCTGGTCGTTCAGGCCCAGGTTCAGGATGGTATCCATCATGCCAGGCATGGACATACGCGCACCGGAGCGAACAGAAACCAGCAGGGGGTTGTCGATATCGCCAAACTTCTTGCCGGTGATCTCTTCCAGACCCTTCACATGCTCAAAGATGTCGGCCTCGATCTCCGCATTGATCTGACGGTCATCTGCATAGTACTGGGTGCAAGCCTCGGTGCTGATCGTAAAGCCCTGAGGAACCGGCATACCTGCAGCAGTCATCTCTGCCAGGCCTGCGCCTTTACCACCCAAAATGTTCTTCATCGTGACCTTGTCGCCCTTGAAAGCGTCATTGCCCTCGGTGAAGTAGTACAAGTACTTCTTGCTCATACATTTACCTCCAATATATTTGCTTCGGCGCGCCGCGCCGGGCACAACAAAACTTTTTGTGCTTGCGTCATCAATTATAACAAATTGCACAAAATTGCGCCAGACTTATATTGTGAATTTTCGGTCAATATTCAGGGCGATTTTGGCCTGTTTTTTGTGCATTTCACTTGAAATTTTGATGTTTTTAAGGTAAACTATTATGGGATAGAATCAAAGAAGTTTATACTAGTATACTAGTTGGAGGTGTTACACCATGTTCGATACCGACAATCGTGCTTTACAGCAGGCAGAGCAAAAACTCATGGAATCCGAAACCGCTGCGCGCCGTATTTTGCTACATCACATTGCAGCCGGTGTTGCAATCGCATCGTCTAACATCGTCATTGAAGACACGGTCGTGATTGAGCCGGGCGCAACCATTTTGCCCGGAACCATCCTGCGTGGCAGCACCGTCATCGGTGCAGGTTGCGTCATAGGTCCCAACACACTGATTGAGGACAGTACCATCGGTGCAGGCACTACGGTCAACGCCAGCCAGATTTACGGCAGCTGCATCGGCGAAAAGAATAACATCGGTCCTTTCACCCATGTACGCGTCAACACCGTTACCGACTACGGCGTACATTTAGGTGCTTATGTGGAAACCAAAAATTCCAATCTGGCACGGGGCAACACGGTCAGCCACCTGACCTACATCGGCGACAGCGACGTGGGCAAGTACTGCAACTTTGGCTGCGGCACCGTCACCAGCAACTATGATGGTAAGGACAAGCACCGTACCACCATCGGCGACTACTGCTTCATCGGCTGCAACACCAACCTGATTGCACCGGTACGCGTGGGCGACGGTGCGTATACCGCAGCAGGCAGCACCATTACTAACAATGTTCCTGCCGGAGATCTGGGCATTGCACGTCAGCGCCAGACCAATCTGGAAGGCTGGGCAAAGCCCCGCTTAGAAGCATACATCGCGAAGAAAACCAAGCTGGAAGAAGAGCAAAAATCCAAGGGCTGAGCCAACTTTCTTACCACATTTGAATAACAGCAAAGGATACGCACAAAATGGAAAATGATATCTGGCTGGTTGCCGGTCTGGGCAACCCCGAAAAGAAATATGACGGCACCCGCCACAATGCAGGCTTTGCCGGCATTGACTACTTGGCTGACAAGTGGAGCATCCCAGTCAACAAAACCAAGTTCCAGGGCTTGTACGGGCAAGGCGAAGTCGATGGGCACAAGGTGTTTCTGCTCAAACCGCTGACCTACATGAACCTATCTGGTCAGAGCATTGCACCGCTGGCGACTTTCTACAAGATTCCGGCGAACCATGTGATCGTACTGTGCGACGATGTGACGCAGGCGCCCGGTAAGCTGCGCATTCGGCCTTCCGGTTCTGCCGGCGGACACAACGGCTTGAAGAGCATTATCGCCAGCCTGGGCAGCGATCAGTTTGCCCGCATTCGCATGGGCGTAGGCACCAAGCCGCATCCGGATTACGATCTGGCCGACTGGGTGTTGGGCAAGTTCCCGCCCGAAGACAAAAAGGCGTTGGAAGATCGTTTTGCCGATATTGCCGCTGCTGCGCTGCTGATTATGGAGAACAATCTGGGTCAGGCACAGAACAAGTACAATCGATGATGCCGCTTTTGAGGTGATCTTTCATGTACAAAACATTACTCAAACAAACAACGGAATACGAAAAGATCACGGCGTCGCTGCACTCTCCAGGTGCTGCGGCGCTTTTCGGCATTCCAGCCGCCGGGCGTGCCTTGTTGTACGCTGCGATTGCGAAAGAAACCGGACGTCCTCTATGCATCGTTACACCGGGCGAGGCCGAAGCGACACGCTTTGCCGCTGACCTGTCCACATTAGGTGCACCCGCAGCAGTTTTTCCGCCCCGTGACTTTGTGCTTCGCCCCATTGAGGGCACCGGCCGTGAATATGAATACCGCCGTCTGGCTGTGCTTGGTGATTTAGCAGGCGGACGCTTGCAGGCGGTTTGTGTACCTGCCGAAGCGCTGCTGCAATACACCATGCCGAAAGCAGATTTCTGTGCCAACACCCTGACGCTGAAACCCGGCATGGAATATGACCAGAATACTTTGATACGCCGCTTTTATGCTGCCGGCTATATCCGCCGCGCGCAGGTAGACGGGCCGGGGCAGTTCTCGGTGCGCGGCGACATCGTAGACTTGTACGCACCTGACATGAAACAGCCCGTGCGTATTGAATACTGGGGCGATGAAATCGACTCCATCTCCAGCTTTGATATGCTGACCCAACGCCGTGAAGACCCACTGGAAAAGATTTATCTTTCTCCTGCGCGTGAGGTGCTGTTCGGTGATACCGCACAGACCGCCGAATCCTTGCGCAGTTGGCTGGCGGGACATAAAGGCAAAAAGAAAGCTACGTTGGAAACGGTCATGGCCGGGGATTTAGCTCTGCTGGACAGTGGCTCCATGCCGGAGGCGATGGACAAATACCTGGGTGTGCGCTACCCAAAACCCGCAACCATTCTGAACCATTTGGACGACCCGATCCTGATTTTAGAAGAGCCATGTTCCATCCGGGATGCCCAAAAAGCAACCCAGATGCGCCGGGACGGCGAAATGGAAGCGCTGCTGGAAGATGGCGTGATCTGTCCCGGATTGGATCAACTCTATCTGGACCAGACCGACTTGGACCGTTTTGTGGACCAGTACCCCACACTCTTGTGCGAAAATTTCATGCGCAGTCTGCACGGCTACCGCCTGAAGGATTTGATTGATACCCCTGCCCACGCTCTGCCCAACTGGAGCGGCGAACTGGCTTTACTGGTAGAGGATTTGGACCCACTGCTGGCGCAGAGCTATGCGGTCACATTGCTGGCAGGCACGCCAAAAGGTGCCTCTGCACTATGCCGCGACTTGATAGACCGGGGCTATTCGGTTTCTATGAGCCGAGATGTTCTGCCCCGCCCCGGCGTGGTCCAGGTATTGCCCGGGCATTTATCCGGCGGCTGTGATTTACCGTTCGCCCGGTATGCGCTGATTACCAGCCGACGGGCTGCCGCAGCGGAAGGCAGCGAAAAGAAACGCCGCAAAAACAAAGATGCGCTTTCCAGCCTGAGTGATGTGAAGCCGGGCGACTATGTGGTGCATCAGAATCACGGTATTGGCATCTATTCCGGCATCCAGCGTTTGGAAGTGCAGGGTGCCATTAAAGATTATCTGAAAGTGCAGTATTCCGGTGCGGACGTGTTGTATGTTCCCGTCACCCAGCTGGACTTGTTGAGCCGTTACACCGCCCCCGGCGATGAAGAAAAAGTCAAACTGGCAAAGTTGGGCGGCGACGCTTGGCAAAAAACCCGCAGCCGTGTCAAAAAAGCCACTGAGGACATGGCGAAAGAGCTGATTGCTCTATATGCCCGCCGACAAAAAGCAGAGGGTTTTGCATTCCCGCCAGATGGCGACTGGCAGCGGGATTTCGAAACCCGCTTTGCTTATGACGAAACCGACGACCAGCTGAATGCCACTGCCGAAATCAAACGGGATATGGAGCAGCCGCACCCCATGGACCGACTGCTATGCGGCGACGTGGGCTTTGGTAAAACCGAAGTGGCACTGCGTGCCGCATTCAAGGCAATCATGGGCGGCAAACAGGTTGCCATCTTAGCACCCACTACGCTGTTGGCTTGGCAGCATTACAACACCATCGTAAGCCGCATGGAGGCCTTCCCTGTAAAAATCGGCCTGCTGAACCGTATGCGCAGTACCAAGCAGCAGAAACAGACGCTTGCAGATTTGCGCTCTGGTGTGCTGGACATTGTAGTCGGCACCCATCGACTGCTTTCCAAAGATGTACAATTTAAGGATTTGGGGCTTGTCGTCATTGACGAAGAGCAACGCTTTGGTGTCAAGCATAAAGAAGCCCTGAAAACCAACTTTATCGGTGTGGATATGCTGACCTTATCTGCCACACCGATTCCCCGCACATTGAATATGGCAATGAGCGGTATCCGTGATATGTCCACCATTGAGCAGCCTCCTTTTGAGCGTCAGCCTGTGGAGACCTACGTCATGGAATACAACGCGCCCATTGTTGCACAGGCAATTAAAAAAGAACTGGCACGCGGTGGTCAGGTGTATTATCTGCATAACCGCGTAGACACGCTGGAGGAAACTGCTGCACGGATTTCCAAAATGGTACCGGGCGCACGCATGGGCCTGGCACATGGTAAAATGAGCGAAGACGAATTGGGCAGCGTTTGGCAGCACCTGATTGACGGCGAAATTGACGTACTGGTCTGCACGACCTTGATCGAAACCGGTATCGACGTGCGCAACTGCAACACCCTGATTATTGAAGACGCCGACCGCATGGGTCTGTCACAGCTATATCAGATTCGCGGTCGTGTGGGCCGCAGCGGACGCAAAGCCTATGCTTACTTTACTTTCCGCCGGGACAAAGTTCTGAACGATATTGCCCGCAAGCGTTTGAACGCCATCCGCGAATTTACTTCGTTTGGTTCCGGTTTCCGCATTGCCATGCGTGACTTGCAGATTCGCGGCGCAGGCAGTCTGCTGGGTCATAGTCAGCATGGCCACATGGAATCTGTCGGTTACGATTTGTATATTAAGATGTTGAATCAGGCGATTGCCCAGGCAAAGGGCGAGCCTATCCAACATGACAAGAGCGAAAGCCTCATCGACATTCGCGTGGACGCGTATATCCCGGAAAAATATATCCCGGACAGCGAGGGCCGCATCGAAGCTTACAAGCGCATTGCTGCCATCCAAACCCCGGAAGATGCCGCCGACGTATTGGACGAACTGATCGACCGTTACGGCGACCCGCCGCCCTCTGTCAGCAGCCTGGTCAGCGTTTCTCTGGTGCGCGTGCTGGCTGCCAGCTTGGGCGTATACGAGGTCACCCAGAAGAAGGACGTGCTGACCTTGTGGCTGAACGAGCTGAGTGTGGAAATGATCCGCAAGCTTCTGCTTGCATGGGAGGGTCGTGTGATTCCCGGTGCCGGTGCAAAACCGTATCTGTCCATTACGCTGCATAATGACGAACAACCCTTGGCGTTGTTAAAGGCAGTATTGGAAAGCATGACCCAGCCCATCGACCAGCCAAACGAAGCATAATACAGATTTCATGTATTTTCTATGGCATCTGCGCGCATTTCGTGCTAAACTGGTATGCAGTATCATGCTGCCGACCCGCCGGGGCGGCAAGAAGGAGTTAACATGAAAAAACGTATCATTGCTTTGCTGTGTGCTGCTATCATGGCTTTAAGCCTGGCTGGCTGCACCATTTCCTCCACCCCCAGCACCGTTGGTACCATCGGTGAAACCGAAATCACCTCCGGTATGTATCTGCTGAGCCAGTATCAGGGTTACTTCTCTGCGCTGGAAGCTGCCAACGCACAGACCCCCGCTGAAGGCGAAACCCTGCCCGCTTATGCACAGATGCCGGTAAAGGATTTTCTGAAGGAAACCATCACCATCAACGATGAGAAAACTCTGGTTTCCGATTACGTTGCCGCACAGACTATGAAGAACATCCAGTACTTTGCTGCTGTGGATGCCGCTTTCACCGCTCTGAACGGCGAATTGTCTGAAGAGGACATCGCAGCCGCAGATTCCAATGCGCAGAGCATCTGGAGCGCAAACGAGGCGTTGTACAAGAAGAACGGCTTCAGCCTGGCTACCGTACAGCAGTATCAGTACACCCTGAGCAAGGCTGACGCCCTGATGGAGCTGGTTTACGGTGAAAATGGCACCGAGGCCGTTTCCGACGATGAACTGAAGGCGCATTTGGATGAAGACCTGTGGTTTGTATACTACTCTGCTGTGCCTGTGTACAACACCCAGAACTTCCAGATTACTGACGAAAACACCGCAAAGGTCACCGAGATTTGCCAGAGCGCATTGGACAACTTCAATGCGGAAAAGGAAACCACCGATGACGTGTACCAGCTGTTCCGCAACAAAATGACCTCCGGTCTGCCTGCTGCATACGAAGCTCTGGGCAACACCTACGTTCCCGAAGCTGCTCTGTCCAGCCAGCTACTGAATGAAGCTTCTCTGAACCAGTACTTCTCTGCTGAGTCCGCGCAGAAGATTCGCGACCTGAAGAACGGTGAAGCTGTCATGATTACCGATTCCGGTTTTGCTATTGAGTTGTACCAGCGTGTTGATCCCGTCGCTACCGGCGAATGGGAAAACCTGCGCGAAACGGCTCTGTACACCGTTTACGGCGAACACCTGCAGGATGCTCTGATTGAGTATGGCGCAACGCTGGAAAGCAATCTGGATACCGGCGCTATGAGCAAGATGCCTGCAAACAAGATTGTTCCTGCTCTGGGCTAAACATTCTATTCTCTGAAACACAAGAGCGGCTGACCAATCGGTCAGCCGCTCTTCTTTTATTGTTGTGTCCTAATATCAGTTACCGTCAGCACTTTTTCCGCTACGGTAAACTTAATGTCATATCCGGCAAAGCTCAAGCCGTACACTCGCTGCGGATCGTCCTGATAGGCGGGGCGGGGATCCTGCGCCAGTACATCCAATGCAGACTGCCGCTTTTCCGCAGGCAACCTTTCCAAAAGCGTATCCGGGCATTCCACGGTCAGCGCGTAATCCAGCTTTTGTGCGCCGAAACCACCGCGGGCATCCGGGTGGCTGTCCACATACGGCAGATAAGGCTTGATATCATAGATGGGGGTACCGTCCAGCAGGTCGGCACCCGCTACCTTCAGTACAGGGCCTTCCGGTGTATCCCAATCCACGCCAATCAGCTTTACACAGGAAAGCCCCAATGGATTCGGGCGGAAGGGGGAACGCGTTGCAAACACGCCCATGCGGGTATTGCCGCCCAAACGCGGTGGACGTACGGTCGGGTGCCATGCGGTGTGTTTGTTCGCGGAAAAACGCCACACCAGCCACAAATAATCATAATCCTCTATGCCGCGCAAAATTTCCGGGTCGCGACATTCCGGTGCCAGCACAATACGAGCGGTCAAGCTTTCAATCAAACCGCTCTGACGTGGGATTCCAAACTTCTCCGAAAAATCCGACCGGATATGAGCTACCGGTTCCATTACAAATGTTTCTTGGGACATAAGGGCTCCTTTCGTGCCTGGCACGCTTTTGCGGGCACTGTTCTGCATTTTATCATAACACACGGCATCGGTATCATGCAACCATAAGCATCCTATATCACAACTGCTTCAATCGCTCTGTAAGTTAATTGCAACAAGAAAAAGCTCCGCCCACAAATGTGAGCGGAGCTTTTATAGGTATGGGAATTGCACCCCAAGTCAGGAATCACTTCTTGACCAGGTACTTGCGCATATCCAGTGCGCATGCAAACAGGATGATACCACCCTTGATGACGTAGATCAGGTCCTGGCTGATATGCATCATGTTCAGGCCGACGAAGATCAAACGCAGCATCAAAACACCGATGACAACGCCGCTGATCTTACCGATACCACCTACGAAGCTGACGCCACCGATGACACATGCTGCAATAGCATCCAGCTCGTAGTTCAGTCCAGTGTTTGCCGTGTTAGAAGCAACGCGAGCGCCCTCGATGAAGCCGGTAACGCCGTACATTGCACCTGCCAGAGCGAAGACCATAACGGTGGTCTTGAACACATTAACACCGGAAACACGGGCTGCTTCTTCGTTAGCGCCCAGAGCGAACATATTCTTACCAAAGGTGGTCTTGTTCCAGATAATCCACATAATAGCGGTCAGCAGCAGGGACATCCAAACATAGTTGGGAATAGGCGTACCAGCAATCTTCAGGAAGCTGCCGGTGATGAATTCAGAGTAGGATGCATCCAGACCAGAAATTGCCATACCTGCATTGTTGCCAGCCTTAACGTACAGCAGCAGCATGGTAAAGACAATCAGCTGGGTACCCAGGGTAACGATAAAGGGATGCAGCTTGAACTTTGCTACGAAGAAACCGTTGAAGCAGCCAATCAGAGCGCCGATCACCATAACAGCCACCAGAACCAGCAGCACCGGAGGAGGCGTCAGGTTGGGCCACATCTTGCTGGCTGCGTCCACAGCCTGCAGCAAAGAAGCAGAGATACATGCGGTCAGACCAACGATGCGGCCTGCGGACAGGTCCGTACCGGTCAGAACAATACAGCCGCCGATACCCAGTGCGATGGGCAGGTACACGCAGGTCTGAGACAGAATGTTGATAATAGAAGACGGCTGAATGAACAGCGGGTTCTTAATTGCAATGACAACGATTGCGATTGCCATCAGGATCAGCAAGGCGTTATTCAGCAGAGTATCCTTTACTCGCTGAGCAGTCCAAGGCTTCTTTTCTGCCTGGGCAGCCTTCATCTTTTTTTCAAGCGTTTTGCTCTCGATACTCATTTTCGTGGTTCCTCCCCTTACACATACTTAGCCGCCAGAGTAAGGATCTCTTCCTGGCTAGTATTCTTTGCATCGACTTCACCAGCAACTCTGCCGCCGGACATAACAATGATACGGTCGCAGACACCCAGCAGCTCAGGCATTTCGGACGATACCATGATAACGCCCTTACCTGCCTTTGCCAGATCAATGATCAGCTGGTAAATTTCGTATTTTGCACCAACATCGATACCACGCGTCGGCTCATCCAGCAGCAGAACTTCCGGATTGGTCAGCAGCCAGCGGCCAATGATGACCTTTTGCTGGTTACCGCCGGACAGGCTGCGGATCTGAGTCCGATAGCTGGGAGTCTTGATGTGCATTGCATCAATGGCCCACTGGGTCTTTTCGATCATCTTCTTGTCGCTCAGCCAGAAGCCGCCAACCAGATAATCCTTCATGCTGGAAACCACGGTGTTGTCCAGGATGCTGCGGATACCGAAAATACCAGTAGCGCGGCGCTCCTCCGTCAACAGAGCAAAACCGTTCTGAATCGCTTCTTTGGGGTTCTTATTCTGTATTTCCTTGCCGTGCAGCTTCATTGTGCCGCCCTCACGGGTCATTGCGCCAAAGATATTCTCCAGCATTTCGGTACGGCCTGCGCCGTCCAAACCTGCCAGACCCAGAATTTCGCCCTTATGTAACTGCAGGCTTGCATCCTTCAGCTGCGTGTATTTACCGGAAATCCCTTGAACATCCAGAATGACATCACCCACCACATTATCCTTGGGCGGGAAGCGGTTGGTCAGCTCACGGCCGACCATCAGCTTGATGATTTCATCCATGCTAATGGAAGCCGTTTCACGAGTCGTGACATACTGGCCATCACGCATGATAGTGATTTCATCTGAAATCCGCTTGATTTCATCCATCTTATGGCTGATGTAAATAATGCCGCAGCCTCTATCACGCAGCATATTGATGATACGGAACAGGTGCTCCACTTCCGTCTCATTCAGAGAAGATGTGGGTTCGTCGAAAACGATAATCTTGGAATTGTAGCTGACTGCCTTTGCGATTTCCACCATCTGCCGCTGAGAAACAGGCAGAGTGCTCATAACCGCCTTGGGATCAACAGAAACCTGCAGGTCATCAAAGATTTCCTGGGTGCGCTTGCGCATCATTTTCTCATTGACCACCAAATGTCCAACCGTGGGGTAACGGCCCAGCCACAGGTTATCGGTAACCGTGCGGGTCAACGCCTGGTTCAACTCCTGGTGTACCATTGCGACGCCGTTTTCCAGTGCCTCTTTGGAACTCTTGAAGTTTACCTCTTTGCCGTCCAGCAGGATGGTGCCGCTGTCTTTGGAATAAATACCAAACAGGCACTTCATCAATGTGGACTTGCCCGCTCCGTTCTCACCCATCAGAGCATGGACCGTACCCGGTCGAACCGTAAGATTTACATCATCCAGAGCTTTTACGCCCGGGAACTCCTTACAGATACCGCGCATCTCTAGCAATGCCGGCTGCTCCATAGTTTTCTCCTCCTTTATATGGTGTCCTTTCTGTCACCGCCATGTGCGTGCCAGAAATCTGGGGTTGCGATTCAAGAAAAAAAGCGGGGCTACCCTTCCGGCAGCCCCGCTCCATAAGCCAGTGCTTGGAAAAAGGATGTTTCAAACGCAAATTCCGCAATATAGATTGATTAGCTCATCTTTGCGTAAGGAACGTTAATCTTGTTGACACCTTTCTTGAAGTTGTACTTCTCTGTGTTCGCCAGCAGATCTGCACCTTCGTTTACGTTCTTGACCAAGGTTGCAATGGTTGCAGCCATAGCCTCGCCGTCCTGCTTAACAGTACCGGTCATCTGGTTCTTAGCAATCTTGTCCAGAGCGGAGTCCATTGCGTCAACGCCGTAAACAGGGATGGTGATGGAACCTTCCTTGCCGGTGTTGTAGCCCAGTGCCTGCAGTGCTGCGATTGCGCCCTCAGCCATACCGTCATTGTTCGCAATGATCAGCTCGACCATGTTCTTGTTTGCTTCAGTGTAAGAAGCCAAAATGGTATTCATGTAGTCGGTAGCTGCCTGTGCGGACCAAGCACCGGTGGGGTCAACCAGGAACTTGTCAGCATTCTTTTCATCGTAGAACACCAGCTTGGGCAGACCGGCTGCGACCAACTTCTCGTTTGCATCTTCGACGGAGAACTTCGTACGGAACTCAGCCTCGTCGTTACCTTCCTGGCCCTTGAACATGACGTAAGAAATCTTGCCGTCGCCGTTCAGGTCGGTCTTCTCAAAGTTCTTGACCAGGAAATCACCGATCATCTCGCCCTGCATATGGCCTGCTTCGGGAGCGTCGGTGCCAACGAATGCGCATCTGTCATAGCTCTGGATGATGCTGTCCTCAACTGCACGGTTGAAGAAAATAACGGGGACGCCAGCATCCTGAGCCGCCTTGACAACCTGCTTTGCAGCATCGGGAGAAGAGGTCTCAACGATATTAACGATCAGCAGGTTCACACCGTTGGTAATAGCGGTATTGATCTGGTCCATCTGCTGGCCCTGATTGGTCTGCGCATCGAAGTTATCGTATGCAATGCCTGCGTCCTTCAGCTCCTTATCCAGAGCGGTACGAACGGTGGTGATGTAAGCATCCGCAAAGTTGTAGTAGAAAACGCCAGCCTTAATGCCGGTTGCACCAGCTGCGCTGTTTTCGCCGCCAGCGGGGTTGTTTGCGGGAGAATCGCTGTTGTCACCACAAGCGGTCAGTGCCACTGCACTTGCAACGATAGCAGAAGCCTTCAGAAAACTACGACGAGAAATCTTTTCCATAATAAGTACCTTCCTTCAGTCTTATAAATTGGATGAGTCGATATTCACTTTTCGCGCGGAATGCTGCGCGATTCACTAGTCATAGTATAGTCTTTTCCGGGGTAGGTTGCAATCGAACAAATAGCCAACATTTCCGGATTTCTTTCAGCGCATTGTACAACTACAATCCTTTTTTTGCATCATTTATCCATAATACACCACAACAGTTCATAGTTTTATTTCATATTATCATTTTCTTTTGTGCAGTTTTTTGTCATTTTGAATCCCCCCTGTATCCAGCTCTCACCCCGCATCCTCTATTGCAAGGAGCCTGCCCCCCTCTTTTCTTCGCTTGGGTCATGCTTCATTAGTCTATATCGAAAATGCGACGCGAAAAGCCAAAAAAGCAAAATATCGTCCTCTTTTTGTGCCGATTCTTTTCTGTTTTCCATCCAATAAACAAAAATTTGCAACATTTCCTGACGGGCATTTTGCTTTTGGTCGCGAATACCGTGCTATAATAGAAAGAAAAAACGGAGGTTCACACAGTGAAGCGAAGTGAGCTTTTACGAAAACTATTTGTGTCCACACTGTACCTCAGTGCATTTACCTTTGGCGGAGGTTATGTCATCGTCAGCCTGATGCAGAAAAAATTTGTGGATGAATATCACTGGATTGAAGAGCGCGAAATGCTGGATCTGATCGCCATTGCCCAATCCTCACCCGGACCGATTGCTGTAAACGGTGCCATCGTGGTCGGCTATAAACTAGCAGGTGTAGTGGGCGCACTGACGGCGATTGTTTCCACCGTTATTCCGCCGTTTGTTATCATCTCGCTGGTTTCCGCATTTTACACACTCTTCCGAAATAGCTTTATCGTGAGTAAAATGCTGGAAGGGATGCAGGCTGGTGTGGGTGCTGTGATTGCATCTGTGGTGTTTCGCATGGCATCCGGTATTGTGTCCAGTAAGAATCTCTTTTCCATGGGTATCCTGCTTGCCGCCTTTGTGGCTGTTTGCATTTATAAAGTAAACGTGGTATACGTCATTCTGTCCTGTGCGGTGCTTGGTGCCGTTTACACCATTCTGACGCAAAGGAGAAATCATCTATGAGCATTTATCTGCAGCTGTTTTTCAGCTTTCTCCAAATCGGCGCGCTCAGCTTCGGCGGCGGATACGCCGCAATTCCCTTGATTCAAAATCAGGTGGTCGATACCCACAGCTGGATGTCCATGGCGGAATTTACTGACCTGGTCACCATTTCCGAAATGACTCCCGGTCCGGTCGCCATCAACTCTGCTACCTTTGTGGGCCTTAAAATAGCCGGACTGCCGGGTGCCTTAGCCGCTACATTGGGCTGTGTTCTACCATCCTGCATCATCGTGATGCTGATTGCCAAGCTCTACTTAAAATATCGCGATTTGTCCCTTTTACAGGGCATTCTGAGTGCATTACGTCCCGCCGTTGTGGCAATGATTGCTTCGGCTGGCGTTTCCATTTTGATTTCCGCATTCTGGGGCGGCACCGCTGCCATTGCACTGGCAAACACACACTGGCATCTGGTAATCATTTTTGCGATCTGCTTATTCCTATTAGAAAAGTACAAGATGAATCCCATTGTGATTATGCTCTCCGCCGGCGCAATGAACCTGATTTTCTCCCTGGTCATCCGCTGACTCATATTCCTAGACACAAAAGAACCGTCCTTCTCTGTCTTTCGACAAAGAGGAACGGTTTTCTTTTTCCTTATTTCAGATTTGCAAGCGGCTGTGCCTGGTCCAGTACAAACTGACAAATACCGTCAATATCGTCCAAACCAAACATCGGCACCCCCTGCAAGGTTTCGTCATCTGTCACCACAGCAAGGTAATGTTCCGGTGGATAGGGCAGTCCCTTACCGGTTGCCTTGCGGCAAATACCGATCTGGGGAAGCTTTTCCTGCTTGTAGCCTTCTACCAAAATCAAATCCACGTCATGCACCATGGCAATATTGTCATAGAGTGTGCGGGGACGCTGTTCGATAACAGCTGTTTTTTTCGGAGAGGAAACAACGGTCATGTCGGCACCCGCATGGGCAAACCGCCAGGAGTCTTTGCCCTCATGGTCGATTTCAAAATCGTGTGCATCGTGCTTGATGACCGCAACCCGCAAGCCCTGCGCCTTCAGCTTCCGTACCAGCTTTTCCACCAAGGTGGTTTTACCCGTGCCGGAAAATGCGGCAAATCCGATAATTCTGGGAGTATCCATGGTATGCCTTTCCTGTATCTGGCCAGCTGTCAGTTCAGCTCGGTTTCCACGACACATTCCTTCTTGATTTTTCCTACCAGGAACTGGAGCGCATCAATCACGCGTGGGCGGATGTCGCCGCCAATCAACACATACATGATGTCATCACCCGCATCCAGCTGACCTTCGTTCAGCCAAACTCTTACATAATAAATACCATCCAGGGCACGTGCCTGTTCCACCGCAGCATTCAGCTTGGCGGCATCGTAGGAAAAGTGCATACCCACAACAGGCTTGGTGTCAGATGCACCATTGCGCACCATCGCTTTTGCAGTTTCACGCACAGTACCGTTATGGAACAGATACATACCGACCTTGCCGGCATTCGGCTCGGCTTTTGCTTCTTTGATCCACTGATCCATCGAAGGGGAAATCTTCTTGCTCATGACGTTCTCCTTTATTTCACCGGAGCGGCGCAGTCTGCCGACCCCTCCGAGCAGAGCATATCCAAGCCGTGACCAATCGCACCAATCACAGACAAGATATTTTCCTTAGCAGCCTTTTCGCTGCCCGGCAGGTTGACAATCAAACTGCGTCCGCGAATACCTGCTGCGCTGCGGGACAGGCAGCCACGTGGGGTAACCTGCATACTTGCTGCACGCATTGCTTCGGGGATGCCACGGGTTTCCCGCTCTACCACAGCCAAAGTAGCTTCCGGCGTAATATCGCGGGGAGAAAATCCCGTACCACCCGTGGTGACAATCAAAGTGATTTTTCGCTCATCACAGCAGGCAATCAGTTCGTTTTCGATTTCTGCCTTTTCGTCCGGGATGATGCTGGTGTACTGTACGTCATAGCCGTTTTCTTTGAGAATCGCTGCTACTGCGGGGCCGCTGGTGTCCACACGCTCACCGCGAGAGCCTTTATCGCTGACGGTAATCACTGCTGCTGTGTATGCCATATTATGCTTCCTCCCGCTTAAAATCGCCATGAACGCCGCCGGTCTTACGCAGCAGACGAATGTCAGAAATGACAATATCCTTCTGGATTGCCTTGCACATATCGTAAACAGTCAGTGCTGCCGTAGATACAGCGGTCAGCGCTTCCATTTCCACACCGGTACGGCCTGCGCAGGAAACCGTTGCTTCGATTTCCACGCTGTAACGGCTTTCGTCCAGCCACAGCTTCATATCGATACCATCCACCTGAACCGGGTGGCACATGGGGATCAAATCCGGGGTACGCTTGGCACCCATAATGCCAGCTACCTGTGCAACTGTCAGCACATCGCCCTTTTTCATGCCGCCGGTGCGGATACGCTCAAAGGTTTCTGCGCTGACCAGCACGCGTGCGCCAGCAGTTGCCTCGCGGCGGGAAGGATCTTTTTCGCCCACATCCACCATCTTTGCACGGCCCTGGTCGTTAAAATGCGTAAAATCGTCCATATTCTGTACCATATCGTACCACTCCTATTTTCTTGCAGTGTCGGCGCAAATCAGCCGCCGATCTGGTTCATATTACGTCCTGCCTGACTGCGGTGATCTACGGAAAGTTCATCATGTTCTTCCGGTTTTGCACCGATTGCACGCTGGAACTGGCGCAGCATCTGCTCCCGATCCAAACCCTTGATATTAAATTCCTCTGCCGAATGCAGACAGGGCTTCAGCTTGCCGTCTGCTGTCAGGCGAATGCGGTTGCACTGGGAGCAGAACTTGTTGCTCACCGGGCTGATCAGACCTACATTACCCTGCGCACCGGGCAGACGATACAGTTTTGCTACACTGCCATCCGCATCCTGTGGAACAGCGTCCGGCAGATGATCCAATACTACCGTGTTGGGCAGATAAGCCTCCGGGCCGAAATCGCCGCCATCATACATAGGCATCAGCTCGATGAAACGCACATCCACCGGGTATTTCTTGGTCAGATCGGTCAGCGCAATGATTTCGTCATCGTTAAAGCCGCCAATCAGGATGGCGTTGATTTTCACATGTTCAAAGCCTGCATCCAGCGCAGCATGAATCCCCGCCAACGCCTGATCCAGATGACCAATGCGGGTAATGCGATGGTATTTTTCCGGATTTAGGGTATCCAGGCTGATATTGATGCGGTTTACGCCCGCTTCCTTCAAAGGCTTTGCCAATGCGGGCAGGGCAATGCCGTTGGTGGTAATACCCACATCTTCAATACCGGGCACCGCAGCGGCACGACGGCAAATGGAAACGATATTCTTTTTTACCAGCGGTTCTCCGCCTGTGATACGCACTTTCGTTACGCCCAGAGATGCTGCGGTTTCTACCGCTGCAATCATTTCATCTTCGGTGAGCATTTCCGCGTGGTCTTTTTTGCAGATGCCGTCTTCCGGCATACAATAGCGGCAGCGCAGGTTGCACAGCTCCGTTACCGACAAACGCAGATAGGTTACACGCCGTCCAAATGTATCAATCATTTTAGTATCTCCCAAATGTACAGGTCGGGAAGTGGCACACCTTGCACATCCGGCAAAGTCCGCCCTCCTCCAGACGAATCAAATCCTGTTTGGTCAGCTTATCGCCGGTAAAAATCTGCGGCAGCAGCACGTCAAAAATTGTGGTGGGCAGGCTGATTGCTGCACCCGGTACGCCCAGGATTGCCACGTCATCCTTATATGCCACCAGCGTCATATTGCCCGGCTGTGCGGGCACGCCGTGGGTTATAATATCTGCGCCCAGATTGCGGATTGCGGTAGGGGTCAAGTCGTCCGGGTCTACCGACATACCGCCGGTGAAAATCAGAATATCTGCGCCCTCGTCCAGATATTTCTGACCTGCAGCGGTAATCATATCCAAATCGTCGTCACAGATGGTCACACCCAAAATTTCGCTGGGGTACTGCTTCATCTTGTGGCGCACTACAGGCTCGAACTTATCCTGAATGCGTCCGGTGTAAACTTCCGAACCGGTCACGACCACACCCACCTTTTTGTGCTGGTAGGGGCGCAGATCCAGCAGCTTCTGATCCTTGCACAGAGCTTCTGCCTGAATGATCTGCTCTTCTTGGGTCACCAGCGGGACAATGCGCATGGATGCCAGCCGGTCGCCTGCTTCTACCGGGAAATGATCCGGCAGGGTACAAATGGTAATATCACCAATGGAGTTGATCTGGTGCAAAAGGGCAGTATTCACACGGAACATACCGCGGGTATCTGCCATCAGCAGAACCTTGCCCTCTGCGGGACCGTTGTAGTGTGCGCCTTCCACAGGAGCCATCGCAGCCATACGGCGCGCGCAATCCTCCTCGTGGATTTCGCCGGCATTTTCTTCCCAGACAAACACCGTGCGTTTGCCGATGTCCAGCAGCTTGGGAATGTCTTCTTTTTGAATCACATGACCGCGCTTAAAAGCTGCCCCCTTAAACCCATCATACATCGCTGTGATATCGTGGCACAGTTCCATGCCCACAGCATCTTCTACCTTGACTTTTTTCATAACAGAAATCCTTTCAGCGTTGTATCTTTTGGGACGGGGCCACTGCCCGCCGGGACGATTGCCATTACATTGCAGTTAATTGTACTGCTCAAAATCACGTTGCCCTGATCCTGCGGCAGATGCATCCGCACAGTGCCATCCGACAAATCCAGCCGACCGCGCAGCAGGCGGGTCTGGGGGCTCTTTTTGCGGAAATCCTCGTTCAGGGTCACATTGATTTCCCGATAGCCGGGCCGGCGATAGCCAGCCATCTTGCGCAAAGCGGGCAATGCCACCGCATAGAAATTGGTCATGGAGGAAGCGGGATTACCGGACAAGCCGCAAACCGCTTTGCCATCCTTTACACCGTAAGCGCAAGCCATACCGGGCTTGAGCGCCACACCTCGGAACAAAATTTCAATACCTGCGCGCTCCATTGCGTCCGGCGTCAAATCATAATCGCCCACCGAAACGCCGCCAGTAGAAATCACCGCATCACAACATTCCAATCCCTGACGGAAACGTGCTGCGATTTTCTCCACATCGTCGCCTGCCAGGCCCAGATAAACCGGTTCAAAACCAGCATGACGCAATGCAGTTTCTAAGGTATGGCGGTTGGAGTTGCGAATCTTACCGGGCCGCAGTGCTTCCTCTGCTTCAATCACTTCGTTACCAGTGGAAAGAATCCCCACCCGCAAGGTGCGATACACCAAAGGCTGGGTTACGCCCTGCGAAGCCAAAGTACCCGCCGTACCTGCATCAATCACATCGCCCCTTTGTGCCAGCACTTTACCGATTTGTACATCTTCTCCCGTGCGGACGATATTCGCACCGGATTTATAGGTACGCAGCAGTGTGACCTGCTGGGCATCAAAGCGTGTGTCTTCATATTTACATACTACATCCGCCCCCTGCGGAATCGGCGCCCCCGTCAGAATCTTTGCCGCAGTACCCGCTGTAACTGTTTTGGTGGGAACCGCACCTGCGGGTACTTCCTCTAAAATCGTCAGCGTGACCGGATTTTCTGCCGAAGCCTGTACCGAATCCTCCGCACGGAAAGCATATCCATCATAAGGGGAACGGTCGAATGGGGGAATATTTTCTGCTGCCGTCAAATCGTTCGCCAAAATGCGTCCGCCGCACTGGTCAATCGCAACCAGTTCTGTGTTCACTACCGAAACCCGGTCCATTAGCAGCGTTTGCGCCGCCTTAAAATCCAGATGACTCATACTTCTCACTCCTTTAACCACTGGAGCCGTGCCGCCGGCAAACAAATCCGCTGGTTTTCGCCACGCAGCTTGCTCCACTCGTCTTTATCTACTTCCCAAATCAGGGGGGCAGTATTTTCTACACCGCAAGGGCGCAGCATCAATGTCACCGAGAAGGGATTCTCAATTTCTTCTGTTACCTGACACAGAAAACTATTGTCGCCATCACCGGATACAATATCTTGCGCCCGAATGCCGACAAATGCGCAGTTCGCCGCATCTACTGTCAGTTCCAAGCCCCAATCCTGCGCCCGAATCCGATTTTCACCCAAAGGCTGCACCCGGGAAATATTCCGGCAGCCCGTCAGAAGGGCACCGTTGCGGGTCTGGGGCTGGGTAAAGATTTCTTTTTTCGTGCCGATGGATTCCACATGGCCTGCCGCCATCACAGCTACGCGCTGAGAAAGGCGGTACACTTCATCCTGACTATGAGAAACCATCACAACGGGTTTGCCAAAGCCCTGCACGATATTGCGCACCTCATCTTCCATCTGAAAGCGTAGGTGGCTGTCCAGTGCAGAAAACGGCTCATCCAGTAAAAGCACTTCTGGCTCATTGACCAAAATGCGTGCCAATGCTGTACGCTGCTGCTGACCGCCGGATAGCTGATGTGGATGCAGCTTTTCTAAGCCATCCAGACGCATCCTGCGAATCATCTCTGCCGCAATCGGTTTGGCTTGTGCCTTGCACCGAACGCCTGCCGCAATGTTCTGTTCCACTGTCATATTGGGAAACAGCGCATATTGCTGGAATAAATATCCAACCCGCCGCTTTTGGGGCGGCAGATTGATGTGCTTTTCCGAGTCGAATAAGGTTACACCGTCCAGCATGATGCGCCCCCGGTCCGGCTTACAGATACCGGCAATACATTTCAGGGTCATGCTTTTTCCGCAGCCAGAAGCACCCAGTAACGCCAGTACTCCGCCGTCACTTTCAAAAGCAACCTTTAGATGAAAATCGCCCAGATCTTTTTGAATGTCTACCGTAAGGGACATCAGGCAGACCTCCCTTGCGTCGTTTTCTTTTTCTCCAGCATATTCACAGCCAGCAGCACAACTGCCGAGATTACCATGTTAATCATGACCCAGCGGAACGCCAGTGCATCATTATTGGTACGCCACAGCTGATACACGGTAGTGGAAATGGTTGCGGTACGTCCCGGCGTATAACCGGCAATCATGCTGGTTGCACCATACTCGCCAAGCGCACGGGCGAATGCCAGTACTGTACCCGCAATGATACCCTGCTTGCAGGCAGGCATCCGAATCCGCCAAAAGATGTAAGTATTGGACAGACCCAGTGTCTGCCCGGAATATGCCAGCGTTTCGTCAAAGGCTTCAAAAGCCCCCCGCGCCGTACGGTACATCAAAGGGAAAATGACCACTACAGTTGCAAAAATTGCAGACCACCAGGTCATAGTCAGGCGCAAGTCGAAATGCGCCAGCATCCAGGCACCCACGATTCGTTTAGGGCCTAAAATGCGCAGCAGCAGATAACCCACAACCGTAGGCGGCAAAACCAGCGGCATAGTCAGAATCACATCCAGGCTGCCCTTTACCAGCCGGGGCGCTTTCGCAATGGTATATGCGGCGAAAATCCCCACAAAAAACACAATGATGGTGCTGATTCCCGCAATGCGCAGCGAGTTCCACAGGGGATACCAATCCAAACGCCAACCCTTCTTTCCTCACAAAATGGAAGACCTCACTTCTTCCGCATCTGTTGCAGGCTGTGGCAATCCGGAATTGGCAACTGCAACTTTGCCAAAAAGAAAAGCCCGCCTTGTGCAAGACGGACAATACAATCACATTGCAGAACGAATCTGCAGCCGTATCCTTTTCCGTCTTCTTTTCATAATGGAAGGCTTTGCTGTTTCCGGCAAAACCCAGCAACGTTCGGCAGCCATAACCAAATGTCGTAGGTGTGCCGACTCGAAGACAACATTTATTGTTTCAAATTTATCATAAATTGTCAACTCTTTTCCTTTACGATTTTCCTTTTTCTGACAAAAAACGCAGCGCTTCCGAAAATACAAAAAACCTGGCATTATAAAACACCAGGTTTTTCAAACTATGCTATTTTATTGGGGGGAACTCCCTCAGTGTATCAAGACAAGAAATAAATCGCAACGTCCTCATTTTCATAATCGGCAGTCAATCCGCTGGGCGGATTGCCCGGCCATGCTTTGGCATACACCAGACAGGTCACGCCTTCCTGCTGTGCAAGACTGCGAATGGCGTCTTCGCTTGCGTCTGCATCAAAAAAGGTTTTATTTACTTCACATTTATGGTCAACCACCTTTTGGTCCACGCCCATATTGGTTACCGCATATGTCCAGCCTTCCATATACGCCTGTACACCGGATAGCCCACTGTAACAGTTGCTGATGCCGTCATTTCCATATGGATCTCCGCCTGTGCGATTGGTTGCAAAAACAGTTTCCGCCGATGCGTGTTCTTTCAGGTACAGCATTGCTTCTTCATCACTGGCTGTCACACAGCCTGTGGAAGCCGTATTTTCCATTAAGTTCATAGTCTGCTGCAATACAAAAATTCCCTCAGTGGAATAAACCGCAATCATATAACAGGCTGTAATTACAGAAATACCCAGACAAATCCAAATCGGCCAGGTAAAGTACAGTTTCTTTTTCAGAATGGGCAGCTGTTCCACTGCCAGCAAGGTGATGACAATGATACTCAACAGCGCAAAATACACCTGACTGGAGCTGCTGTGGTAGAACAAGTGATACGCCATAAAACCGCCCACTACAACACCGTTGCAGAGGATGCGCGTGGGGTCCAGCTGGAACAGATGTCGGATCGAGTGTGGCAGCGAAGTAATCCAAAGAGAAAACTGGAAGGGTACCATACAGAATGCATTCACTACTGCAATCAAAGCCAGCCACACATAACCGGAAATCGGCAGCATGACGCACAGCTTATCGGTAAACGGGCTCAAGACTCGGTAAGTCACGCTGTTCTGCACAGCAAAAATGGTAAACTGCATACTGTTATTGGCACCTGCCGCAAACAGGAACTGATAGATTCCGATAAAAATGGCTACTACGCCTACCAGTGTAAAAATCGCTTTGCCGTAGTTCGGTTTCTGGAACAACAGCACCAGCAGCATGGTAATCACAAAGGCGCACAAAATAATGGCCGCCTGTGGACCTTTGCTGAAGGTCAGCACAAAAAATGCGGCAAGCAGCGACAAAAGATACATTCCGTTGACCGCAAACTTTTTCCGAGCAATCACCGTAAACAAGCTCAAAAACACGCAGATATAAATGAGTGCCGTTGCCTGTGCATTGATATTGGTTACAAGATGTTTCAACATCGTATTGGAAAAGATGCTGTTGCCTTCATTCGCAACCGCCCACATGGATGCGCACTGGCACAAAAACAGCACACAAACCATCGCATGGGTCATTTTTTCTTTTTTCTCTCCGTAATAACACCTGCCTAAGCTGCACAGCGCTACCAATTCCGCTGCCAAAAAGAGCGGACCGGAAAAGAATACTGTAATATCATAAGTGCTAGCACCGCTGATCAGATGCAGTGCCGCTGTTAAAAGCTCGGTAAAATAATGATAGGAGAACCGCACGTTTTCAAAGCGGATATCCTCTGCGGGAAATGCTGTACTCAACGCACTGGAATTTCCCACATTCCAAAGCATATCGCGGCTCAAATCTGCTGCTCCAGCCGTCATCGGGTGTGGATTGGGTGCGCTCATGGTCAGTGCAAAAAACAGACACAGCAGCGCCCACAGCACGACGCCATTTTCCCACACTTCCAATCTTGGCTTTTCTTTTTTTCTGACGCACAGAACCAGATACACCAGCGAAACAGCAAGTGGAACGATACGCAGCAGCCAAACAATATGCAGCCGCACTGACAGGCAATGGATCAGCGTAAGAAATCCCGTACCATACAACAGCACCAGCGAATCATGCAGCCGGGTATCCCGTATTCCGCTCCAGTCTGCAAATGCCATGCCAGGTATGACAACATAGAAAAGTGCAGCCAAAAAGAATACCGCCATCGAAAGCATATTTGCACCGCTTACAAAAGTAATAAATAGGTAACCCAATACGGAAACACAAACAGCAGCCGCTTTCACAATCCGTTTCAGATCCCAATTCTCTTTTAATCGTTCCACCGCCATAGACATCCTACCCATTTACCCCGATTGATTTTTCTTGCCTGCTTTTCTGCCGCAAAGCTGAAACAGGCCACGACCGCAAGCAAAAAACCACCGGGCCCCTCCGATGGTCTGCTCTGCATGTTACACAACAAAAAAGCCGGACAAATTCCAAAACAGAATTCGTTCGGCTTTTCTTTTATGGTGGAGAATTAGGGATTCGAACCCCAGACCCCTTGCGTGTGATGCAAATGCTCTAACCAGCTGAGCTAATCCTCCATTTGGGAACAGAAATATTATACCACCGCACACAAAGGATTGCAAGTCCCTTTTTCCAAAAAGCCACCTGGATAAGCAACAAAACGGCCCCCGCAAAATTGCGGGAGCCGTTCTTATCCTATTTTATGCTGCGGAGCAAATCAGCGCTCGGTAGCAACGGGGAAGTCGATGATCTTCTTGGGGCACTTTGCCACACAGATACCACAGCCGGTGCACTTATCGTAATCGATGCGTGCGACCATGTCGACAACCTTGATTGCCTCTTCGGGGCAGGAGCGCTCACAAATACCACAAGCGATGCAAGCGGTATTGCACTCCTTCATAGCGACAGCGCCCTTCTCGTGGTTGGAGCAGCTGACCATCGGCTGATTCAACATGGTGGACAGGAAAATCACGCTCTTGGGGCAAGCGTCCTTGCAGGCACCACAACCGGTGCACTTGTCGGGATCCACAGATGCAACGCCATCCTTAACGGAAATTGCGCCGAACTGGCAAGCCTTCACACAGTCGCCCAAGCCCAGGCAAGCATACTGGCAAGCCTTGGGGCCGCCGTACAGCTTGCTTGCAGCAGCACAGGTCTGCACGCCAGCGTAGTCGAACTTGGTCTTGCAGTTTTCGCTGGTGCCTTGGCAGCCAACGTAAGCGCGCTTTGCCTTTACATCGCCGCCATCGACGCCCATGATTGCAGCAACAGCCTTTGCACATTCTGCACCACCGGGTGCGCACTTATCGCAAGGGATGCCTTCCTCAACGACAGCCTTTGCGTAGTCTGCACAGCCTGCATAACCGCAGCCGCCGCAGTTTGCACCAGCCAGAACATCGGTAACTTCAGCAATGCGGGGATCCTCATACACGGACATATACTTAGCCGCTACAACCAGAATCACAGCACCCAAAATGCCAATCAGGGTCACGAGAATAATTGCAAAAACAATACCATTCATAGTCTCAGACCCTCCCTTAAACAACACCAAACAGGTTTTCGACCAGACCGCCGAAGCCCATGAAGCTCATGCTGGTGATTGCAGCAGCTACCAGCGTAATGGGCAGACCCTGGAAGCAAACCGGGGGATTTGCCAACTCAACGCGCTTACGCACGCCGCTGAACAGAGTCATAGCCAGCAGGAAGCCCAGACCTGCACCTACTGCACAAGCCATAGCCTCAGCAAAAGCAACGCCAAAACCATAGGTAGCTACGTCAGCTGCGTAGTTATCCACGTTCAGAACCGTAACACCCAGAACAGCACAGTTGGTGGTGATCAGGGGCAGGTAAACGCCCAGGCTCTTGTACAGCGGGGGCATATACTTCTTCATCACGATCTCGATCAGCTGAACCAGCACTGCGATGATCAGGATGAAAACGATGGTCTGCAGGTACTCCAGACCGTAAGCATTCAGAACATAGATCTGGATGGGGAAGGTAACAGCAGTGGCGATGCTCATGACAAAGATAACTGCCAGAGACATACCTACAGCAGAGTTCAGCTTTTTGGAAACGCCCAGGAAGGGGCAAATGCCCAAAAACTTCACCAGAACGTAGTTGTTGACCAGGATCATGCTGAAAACGATCGAGGCGAGTTTAATACCCAGATTCATTTACAATTACTCCCCTTTCTCCACAGCACAGCCGATTTTGCGTTCGATCTTGTTGTTGGTACGATTTTCGACCCAGACTACCAGAGCCATCAGCAGACCAAAGGTCATAAAACCGCCGGGAGCGCTGGTCATCAGGCTGAAGCGGGGGATGCTCTCAGGAATTACGGTAAAGCCCAGCCAAGTGCCTGCGCCCAGGATTTCACGAACTGTAGCCATGGCAACCAGAGCCAGGGTAAAGCCTGCGCCCATGCCCAGACCGTCCAGTGCAGAATCCAGAACGGTATTCTTGCAAGCGAACATCTCGGCACGGCCCAGAATGATGCAGTTAACAACGATCAGAGGCAGGTAAACACCCAGAGCGGTATCCAGATCCTCTGCATATGCCTTAACCAGCATCTGCACCACGCTGACGAAACCAGCGATGATAACAATGTAGCACGGCAGGTGAACCTTGTTGGGGATCACTTTACGCATTGCAGAGATTGCCATGTTGGAACAAATCAGAACCAGCGCAGCAGCAATACCCATGCCCAATGCGTTAGAAACAGCAGTTGTAACAGCCAGCGTGGGGCAGGTGCCCAGAACCAGACGCAGCGTCGGGTTTTCTTTCACCAGACCGTTTGTGACAATGCTCATTTTGCTCTTATTTTCAGTTTTAGCAGCCATGGTTTATGCAGCCTCCTTTGCATTCAGCTCATCGAAGCACTCCAGCGCATGGTTGACAGCCTCGACAGCTGCGGTGCTGGACAGGGTAGCGCCAGACAGACCGTCCACGCCATCCTTATGCAGGGTGACAGAACCGGACTTACCTTCCAGAGATGCTGCGAAAGGCTCCGCATCGGTGCCGTCCCACAGGCGAGCGCCGTAACCGGCAGTCTCACCGTTCTCCAGGAAAGCGACCTTGCGAATCACGCCTTCGCCATCCATCACGACCAGTACAGGCACATCGCCGCCAAAGCCCTTGCCGGTAGCGGTGACAGCATAGCCAGCACCGTTAGCAGCCTTCTTGGCTGCGGTAATATTTGCGGTGGTAACTGTAACATCTTCAAAAGCACCATCTGCTTCAGGCAGAGCCTCAGCAATCAGGGCATCGGTATCCATCTTGGGCTCTTCTGCGGGAGCTACGCCGTTAGCCAGCTCATTGTAGCAGTTCAGCGCGCTGTTGATAGCCTTAACCGCTGCGGTGCTGGAAATGGTAGCACCGGAAACGCCGTCCACGCCGTCCTCGTGCAGAGCAACAGAGCCGCTCTTGCCAACCAGAGATTCTGCGAACTTCGGGCCGTCTTCGCTGCCGTCCCACAGACGCTTACCAAAGCCTGCGGATTCTTCGTTCTGCATGAAGCTGACATTCAGGATCACGCCATCGTTATCCATCGCAACGATAACGGGCACATCACCGCCAAAGCCCTTGCCGGTAGCCTGAATGCACCAGCCGGAACCGTTGGAAGCCTTCTTGGCTGCCACGATGTTTTCGGTGGTAACCTGCTCGGTCAGATCGTCGAACTGACCTTCGGCCTCAGGCAGAGCCGCTGCATAAACAGCATTTGCCTTAGCTTCCTTGTTTGCTGCGATCACCGGAGCAGTCAAGCCATTCGTAACAGCCAGCAGTGCACTGGTGACCAGGCAGATCACAGTCAGAACAACGACAGGCTTGACCAGCTCGTTCCAAGTTTCGTTATTTTTACTCATTTGTCGCTGTCCTCCTTCTCTGCCTTAGCCTTGGTCTTTACGGGCTTTACATAGCCGTAAGGCGTCTGGATGGTCAGATCATTGATATAAGGCACCAGCAGGTTCATCAGCAGGATTGCGAAGGAAACGCCTTCTGCCATGTTTGCCCAGGTGCGGATTGCGAAGGTCAGGAAGCCCAGACCCAGACCAAATACCAGCTTGCCCTTCAGGGTAAGCGGGCTGGTGACATAGTCGGTAGCCATAAACACAGCACCGAAGATCAAACCGCCGCTCAGGATATTCACCAAGCTGCCGCGCAGGCCCATGCCGGCAATCAGATCCAGCACGAAAACGGTACCAATGTAGGTCACAGGGATAACAGGGCTGATGGTGTGGGTAACAACCAGGTAAACAAAGCCGATCAGAATTGCAATGATGCAGACTTCACCCATGGTGCCGCCGTGCACACCGAACAGCAGATCCACCAGGGACAGCTTTGCGGGGCTGCTAACCTGCAGGGGAGTAGCGGAAGCCAGCTGGTCAACAGCAGCATCCGGGAACACCCACTTGGTCATATAACCGGTATAGCCGGAGAACAGTGCAATACGGCCTACCAGAGCAGGGTTTGCAAAGTTCATGCCCAGACCGCCGAACAGCTGCTTGACCACAACAATAGCAATCAGGGAGCCCACCACAGCCATCATCATGCTGATGGGCAGGCTATCGCCGGGAGCGGGCATATTCAGGGCCAGAATCAGGCCGGTAACAACAGCGGACAAATCGCCGATGGGGTTTGCCTTCTTCAGCAGCTTGCAGTACAGCCATTCAAAGCCCACGCTGGCAATCACTGCAGTAGCAATGACTACCAGGGTCTGCCAGCCGAACAGCACAGCAGAAGCTACCACAGCGGGCAGCAGGGCCAGGACCACGTTCAGCATCAGGCTCTGGGTGGTCTCCGGTGCACGGAAGTGCGGGGAGGCGGAAACGATGCGTTTGGTCTCCATTATTTCTTGCCTCCTTTGGTCTCAGTCAAATAAAAATCCTTTGCCATGGTCATCATCTGGGTGACCGGGCGCTTAGCCGGGCAGACGAAAGAGCAGCTGCCGCAGGTAAAGCAGTAATCAACAGCCAGTTTTCCCAGTGCATCCACATCCTTGCGGCTGAAAGCCTCTGCAACAGAAACGGGCTGCAGGCCCAGCGGGCAGTATTCCACGCAGCGGCCGCACTTGATGCAGGGGTTGATGGTTTCGGGCTTTGCGCTCTCCATGCTCAACATCAGATAGCCGCCAGCCGTCTTGGTGGTGGGAGCTGTCAGGTCTGCCAGCGCAGAACCCATCATGCCGCCGCCGCTGACAACCTTGCCCAGCTCGACGCCTTCCTTAACGCCCGCAAAATCCAGCACTTCCTGAATGGAAGTACCAACGGGAACCTCCACGTTGCAGGGATTTGCACAAGCGTCACCGTCTACAGTGATGCGGCGCGCCACCAGGGGCATACCGGTTGCCAGGTACTTGCCCAGCGTGGAAACGCTGGTCACGTTCATAACGACCGTGCCTGCATCAGCGGGCAGACCGCCGTGGGGCACTTCACGACCCAGGCACTTCTCGATCAGGATCAGCTCAGCACCCGTGCCGTACACTGCGGGCAGCGGATGCACCGTGATTTCGGGCATATCCTTGGTCAGGCGAGTCAGCAAATCAATGGCTTCAGCCTTGTTGTTCTCGATACCGATGACACACTTGGGAATGCCAGTGTACTTCAGCACAGCAGAAATGCCGGACAGCACAGTATCGCTGTTATCCAGCATCTCACGATTGTCGCTGGTCAGCAGAATCTCACACTCGGATGCGTTGATCAGCAGGGTATCAACGGGCTGCTTGGGCTGCAGCTTAACGTCAGCCGGGAAGCCAGCGCCGCCCAGACCGACCAGACCACAATCACGGACAGCCTTCAGGAAGCTCTCTTTGTCAGTAACGACAGGAGGCTGAACAGCCGGATCCACCGTCTGCTTGCCATCGGTCGTGATGACGATAGAATCACACACCTTGCCGTTTGCCATAGTCCAGGGCTCAATCGCCTTGACCGTACCGGAAACACTGGAGTGGATATTTGCGGACACAAAGCCGCTTGCTTCACCAATCAGAGTGCCTACACACACCTCGTCGCCCTTTTTCACGACCGGCTTTGCAGGCGCACCGATATGCTGGCTCATCAGGATACGAACACTTTCGGGCAGGGGCAGCTGTACAGACTTCATACCAGCTGTCGCCTTATCGTGCGGCACCTTTGCGCCCAGCGCGGAACGCTTCAGTTTTTTGAACATGGATGACACAATCCCCCATTCTTGCTTATCTCTTTGCCTCAAAAGGCAGCGCAGGGCGCACTTCCCCCCGAGACAACTACCACTTAACATATCTATTCTACGGATTTCTATTCATCAAGTCAACGTATTTTTCGGCAAATACGACAAAATTTTCTCATTGTATTATGGCAATTTTTTGTCAAAGTCGTTTTCGCCTCTCTTTTTGTTCATAATGTTTAGTTTCTTCTCTCAATTTTGATTTATTTTTGCCATGCGTTTTTTCTTTGCGTCTGTGTTTGCTTTATGTTATACTTAATAAGTAGTATTTCCATTTGTATAAAGGGAGGCGTTCTATTCATGAAAAAGCTGCTGCAGCTGTTGTTTGCTGTAATCGCCTTGGTTTCTGCTGTTCTGGGGCTCATGTTGTTGTGCGAAGAGAAAAAGAAGGACGACGAATATCTGACCCTTTATGACGATTCTCATCCCCAAACGGGAAACTGACCAGAAAGCATCTCATCTTTGTTAGCTGCCCGGCCGTTTGTGCCGGGCTTTTCTATTGGAAAATTCACCCAACGACGGAGGTTTTTAACTATGGAAGCCTGCAAGCGTTATATCCTTGCTCTGGACCAAGGCACTACATCCAGCCGTGCCATCCTGTTCGATCACGAACAGCACATGGTCGGAGTATCTCAACAGGAATTTACTCAGCATTATCCCCAGCCCGGCTGGGTCGAACATGACCCTATGGAAATCTGGTCAACCCAGTACGGTGTGATGACCGAAGTCATGGCGCGTACCGGCGTAGAGCCGGAACAGCTCGCCGCTATTGGCATCACCAACCAGCGTGAAACAACCATCATCTGGGATCGTTCTACCGGGCGCCCCATTTATAACGCCATCGTATGGCAGTGTCGCCGTTCCGCGGCACTGGCAGAAGAGCTGGCACGCGCGATTGGTGAACCAGTGATTCAGGAAAAAACGGGATTGCGCCCGGATGCTTATTTTTCCGCTACCAAGATTCGCTGGATTCTGGACCATGTCCCCGGCGCGCAGGTACGTGCCGAGCGGGGGGAACTTGCATTCGGCACAGTAGATAGTTGGCTGATTTACAAACTGACCGGCGGAAAAGTACATGTGACCGACCGCACCAACGCCAGCCGTACCATGCTATTCAACATCCACACGCTGGAATGGGATGCGGATTTGTGCCGTGCCCTAAATATTCCTATGAGCCTGCTGCCCGAGGTAAAAGGCTCCAGCGAAATTTATGGAATGTGTAATCTGTCCGGCTGTGAAGTTCCCATTGCGGGTGCGGCGGGTGACCAGCACGCCGCCTTGTTTGGGCAATGCTGCTTTACGCCTGGCAGCGTAAAAAATACATATGGAACCGGCTGTTTCATGTTGATGAACACCGGCGACCGTATTGTAAACAGTCAGAATGGACTGATTACCACCATTGCCGCTTCGGCAGGAAGCAAGGTCCAATATGCGCTGGAAGGCAGCGTATTTGTCGGTGGTGCCATCATTCAGTGGCTGCGGGATGAGCTGGGCTTGATTCGAGACAGTGCTGACAGTGAATATTTCGCCCGCAAAGTAACCGATACCGGCGGCGTTTATGTAGTACCAGCCTTTACCGGTTTGGGCGCCCCACACTGGGATATGTACGCACGCGGTGCAATTTTTGGTATGACCCGTGGTACCAACCGCAACCACATCATTCGTGCCGCTTTGGAAAGCGTTGCCTTCCAAAGTAACGATGTACTGCGCGCCATGCTGGCAGATACCGGGCTGACTATTCCGGTATTGAAAGTCGATGGCGGTGCTTGCGCAAACAACCTGCTGATGCAGTTTCAGGCTGATATTTCCGGCGTAGTAGTACATCGCCCCAAAGTGCGGGAAACCACTGCACTGGGCGCGGCCATGCTGGCAGGTTTAGCGGTTGGTTTCTGGAAAGATTCCAACGAATTGCAGCAAAAATGGGAACTGGATCAGGCATTCACCAACTGGATGCCTGACGAAAAAGCAGAAGCGCTCCGTGCCGGATGGACCAAAGCGGTCGATCGCGCACGAGATTGGGCTACGGAATAAGAAATGGAGTAAACATATGCAGCTGGTTTTTATACGACATGGCGAGCCTAATTACGAAATCGACAGCTTGACACAGGAGGGCTTTCTGGAAGCGGACCTGCTGGCCAAGCGTATTGTCGCACAAAAATGGCCTATAACCGATATCTTTTGTAGTCCGCTGGGTCGTGCGCAGGATACCGCACACCCCACTTTGAAGGCATTGGGTCGTGCAGCGGAAACCTGCCCCTGGCTGCGGGAATTTGGCTGTGGCGATTTTACCCCGCCGGACGGCAGCCGGGCATTCAAGAGTGTCCCCTGGGATTTTTACCCTGACTATTGGACCGGCGACCCTCTTTTGTGCAATCGGGATCAGTGGACCCAAGCGGATGTGATGCAGCTTATGCCGCAAAATGTTGCACAGCGTTTTGCCGAAGTAACGAATGGTCTGGATTCGATTCTGGCACGTTACGGCTACCATCGGGAAAACGGTTACTATCGTGTCGATGCAGACGCACAAAAGGATGCTATGCTGGTGTTCTTCTGCCATTTGGGTCTGACAGGTGCCGCGTGCGGCCATTTACTGAACGTAGCCCCGCCCGTTTTATGGCATGGGTTCTTTTTGCCGGCTTCCTCTGTCACGGTTTTGAACACCGAACAGCGCCAGCCTGATATTGCCGGTTTCCGCTGTCAGGTAATGGGGGATACCCAGCATTTGCGTGCAAATGACAGAGAGGTTAGCCCCATGGGTGCATTTGGGCCTTTGTTCAACGGATAAAACTTCTTTCATAAAAATTGAAATAAACCCCTTCCGTCTATCGTATAATAAATATGAGATGTATCGAAAGCAAAAGGATGGAGGGGTTTTCTATGGTCTCTTTTTGGAATGCACAACTTTTATTGGTCACAACCGATTTGGTCGAACAGGCTCGTTTACGCATCGCATTGCGTAAGGCCGGCATTCAATACCGCATGAAACTCACCCGTTATTCCAATGACGGCAAGGTGGACGGACTGCAAGGCCCTATTGTGGATTATAGCCACGAATATTCCATCTATGTGCGCAAGCAGGATTTTGCCCAAGCAAAAGCTTTGTGTGAAACCAATACTCCTGCTTGACTATACCGTTCTTTTTATAGCAAAAACGGCGCGGCTAAAAATGCCGCGCCGTTTTTATGTCCAATTCCCACAATACAAAAAAGCAGACACACACTGTTTCCAATGCGTGTCTGCTTTTTATTTGCTTATCGCAGAATCTTTCGATCCTGTGTGCCCTTTACGCAAGCCTTCGTTCGGAAGAATTACTTCTTCTCGGATTTCTTCTTGCTTGTGTAGTAAACACCAGCTGCCAGTGCGCCGCTGACGACCAGCAGAGTGATCCACAGACCCATATTGGTCGTGTCACCCGTTGCTGCGCCATTGCCGGGACGTGCCGGAGCAGGTGCGGGCTGGTTATTCCCGCCGTTGTTAGAATCCGGAGCAACCGGCTTTGCAGGATCAACCGGCTTGACAGGATCAACAGGCTTCTCGGGCTCAACGGGAGCAGCAGCCTTGACGTTAACCGTCAGTGCGGTTTCCTTGGTAACACCCTCAACCGTGTAGCTGATGGTGATGGTCTGCTCGCCTTCCTTCAGGCTATCGCCGTTGGTAATGGTCAGGCCCTCAGTGATGACCTTAGAGGTGCCATCGCTGTAGTATGCAGTGACTTCCATGCCGGTAGCATCAAAGTTTTCACCAGCAACGTAATCCACCTTAGTGGGGTTCTTGGTGACTTCAACGCGATCCAGCGTTACCGGAACTTCGTCCGTGGTAACGGTTACGGTTGCGGTTGCCTTCAGACCAGCAGCGTTGGAAACCGTTACGGTTGCGGTGCCAGCCTTCAAAGCGGTAACATTGCCGTTCTGATCAACCTTGATGATGTCATTGTCCTCGGTGCTCCAAACGATGCCCTTCAGCACAGTGTCGCCCACAGGTGCAATAGCCATTTCCTTGGTTTCGCCAACCTTCATGGTCAAATCGGTCAGGGTTGCTTCGTCAGCCACCTTCTTGTTGTAAACAACTTCGAACTCAGCCAACGTAGCATTGTTGTTCTTGCCGACCAGCTCAATCTGAATGAACTGGTAGCTGCCTTCCGGCAGCGGGCACTCTACCCAAGTGCTGTTCTTCTGCTGTTCTGCAGGAACATCAATCCACTCACTGGTCACGCCATCCAGAATCTCGGTGCCATTCTCATTTGCCTTGTTGCCAATGGTATAGCGGTAGCTCTGAATAATACCGTTCTGCTCCGTACCGTTACGGTTCAGCAGACGGAAGCCGTTCAGCGGGGTAGAATTATCCAGCTTATAGATGAACAGCAGCGGATTTTCTTTTGTGATCTGGTTCCACTTACCGTCACAAGCGGTAGCGTGGTTCTTATCGATAGTCTTGTCCCAATCTGCAGGGTTCTGCAGATTGTTGATACCGGTGCACTGCACAGTCGGCTTAATCACAACCGTATCAGAAACGGTAATGGTGACGGATGCTTCCTTAGCAGGCTCGCGCTTCGTACCGTTGTAGTGTGCGGTAATGGTTGCGGTGCCAGCCTTCTTAGCGCCGACAGTCATGGTTTTTTCATCAAAGCTGATGATCTCGCGGTCAGCATCAGAAATCTCGAAAGTAGCCTTATCCAGATTGATGCCGCTCAGTTTGGTGGTTTCGCCCTTGTACAGATTTTCGTTTTCTGCTCTCAGAACGATACCAACTTCTTCATCGCTCATCTCACGAATCGTCAAATCGTCCAGGATGAAATCGCGCTCGCCCATATCATTGCCGCCTGCCTGCTTATTGCAGAACAGACCGATCCAGGTCTGACCATTTGCTGCGCCCATAACCTGCATGGTGTGGGTCTTGGTGGTTGCGCTATTTGCCTTGCCCACAGTACCTGCGGTGCTGGGGAAGTACTCAGTAGGCATCTCATAGTTGTCGCCATTACCAACTACCATTGCGTATGCGTTGCCGCGGCCAGACTGATACTTGAAGGTAACTTCGTACATCTTGTCCGGCTCAAAACGGAAGTTCTGGGGAATGGTCTGGTAGATGATGCCGTAGTTGTTTTCGTGATGCTTCAGAGACCAATCGCCGCTGATAACATCATCAATGATCTTATCCTGCCAGCCGGACTGGGTGAACTTGCCGTTACGCTGTGCCAGGTGAGTACGGGGATCGCTGACGCCCTGAGCGGGGCCCAGAACGAAGGGATACAGACCCTGTACAACAGACTCAAAGTCCTGTACAAAGGTGCCGTCCTCACGGAAATTGTTCAGCTTCTTCTCAACGATACGGATATCGTCCCAGAAGACTTCGCCATCACCAGCCTCACGAGCCAGCGTGAAGGTTGCGGTATCGCCAGCAGCTACAAACGGTACCTGGATCCACTGCAGCTTACTGTCGTAATTGTTGCTACGGTGGCCTTCGTCACACTGTACATAGTTGCTTGCAATAGAACGATAGGTGTAGTTGGAAACAACTTCCTTACCGGTGTCAACAGAAATCGTTGCCTTGCTGTCGCTCTTGTTGTCGACATAGATTTCAGCCACATAGTCCTTGCCTGCGGTCAGGCCGGTGATCTGAGTGGAGATAGAAACGGGGGTCTTGGTTGCGCCCAGCACCAGATTCTGGTCGCCGGTAACAGCCTTCTTAACCTGCACAGCCTCGTTATCGATGCTGCCGGTCCAGGTCTTTGCATTCAGCTTTGCGCCGTCTGCATAACCGTTGAAGCCGGGGTCTGCAACGTGATCGCCATCACCGAAGTTGTCAACCAGCTTCTTCACGTCAGGAGTACGAACCAGGACGTAAGGAGTCTTTGCCTTTGCATCCAGAGTGATAGAACCATTGGTCACTGCGATTTCCTGGTGGTTGATACGACCCTGATCCGTCAGCTCGTAGCAGTGCAGAACCTGTGCGTCTGCAAACTCTGCGGGCAGTTCCCAAGTGGTCTTGCCGCCGTCGTAGTTCCAGTGGTACAGCTTGCTCTGCGCGCCCTGATAATCCTGCCAAGGCAGCAGATAAGTGCCGTCGTCCAAAACTTTCTTGCCATTCAGGGTAATGTTGCGCTCGATGACTTCATCCTTACGCTGTTTTTCGTTACGGGTAACAATAACGGTGTTGCCGTCCTTGTCCTTCAGCGTGATCTGCTTTTCCTGGTTAGCTACAGGAGACTTGTCGCCTTCTGCGCCAGTGTAGTCAACCCACTTGGTAACCTGGTAGTGCTGCAGGAAACGGGTGGGCAGGTTGTCGGAGAAGGTACGCTGGATGTAATCATTGTAGCTCTGCTCGCCCTGCCAGCCTTCGAAGCCAGGTACGCGGTAGCCACCCAGCAGCGGGTTGTCTGCTGCGCCACCGAACGGGGGATAGTTCAGAACCTGAGAGTCACGCTGATCGTTGCGGATGAAGCGGATGATCTCACTGTTGAAGCCCTTCATGCCGGCGCCGCCATAGGTTGCGTCGGTTGCCCAGTGCTGCCAAGTAGAGTTGTACTCGCCCTGATCAGAGAACTCGGTGGAGAAACGCCAGCCCAGAGAGTTGAACTGCTCTGCAATGCGGCGGGTTTCCCATGCGTCCTGATACCAAACGTCCAGATAGACAAAGTCCATGTTGTCCTTCAGGGACATTGCTTCGTCACGGATCTGGTCCATGGTGTCAACCTTGCCAGTAGCAGCAACTGCGGGCCACTGTGCGGTGTTGTGCTTGGTGCCGTTGATGCGGTCGTAGAACTGCACCATACGAGCCCAGCGGTTGTTGCTGGTCAGGTCCCACATCTTATCGATAACGTGAGACTGATCCAGCCAGCCCCAGCCGTGGCCGCCCCAGCCTTTGTAAGCCAGCATACGGTCGCTGAAGGAGTTGGATTCAGGATAAGCTTCCTGTGCGTTGACGTGAACGCCAACTTCGGTGTTGTACTTATGTGCAATCTTAATCAGTTCGCGGAAGTCCTCGACGCCACCCTCGCGCTCAGCGATGTCAGCGTACTCGGAGTTTGCGGAGTCATGGCCTTCGTTGCCGTAGCCCTTCAGCAGCAGTGCCTGGGGCAGGCCGTCCGTTGCCAAGAAGACCTTACGGACGTTGTCAGCAGTCTCCAGGAAGGGGTTGGGTGCCATAGATGCGAAGTTCATGATGATACGGTAGTTAACAGTATCCTTGATCACTTCGGTGCCCTGGGGAATGTTGTAAATATCACGGAATGCGATTGCGCCATCGTTCCAGTCGATGACACCATCCTCGTTGCGATCGCTTGCCAGAGCAACCTTAGCAACCGGCAGCTCGCTCTTGGGGAAGGTCAGCGTGTTCAGGTCGCCGGGTTTGTAACCCTGTGCGGCTTTATCGCCGTGCTCATAGTACCAAGGTGCGCTGGTCAGGCTGATGCAGTCTGCACCATTGTTGCGCAGGACACGGCGGTCGCCCTCAGCTTCAGAGTTGGAGAACAGGCCTGCGCTGACCTTGCCATTGGTAACAAAGCCGTACAGATACTGATCCTTTTCGCCAGCGCGGAAGCCCTGACCATCTTCAAAGCCAATGTAAACGTCGCCATTCTTGGTGGTAGAAGTGGACTTAGTTGCGCCAGCAAAACCAACGTGCGGCTTGTTGACCTCAGCAGCCTCAACGGCATCCAGGTCGGTAACAGTAACCAGGTTCAGGCCGGGAACATCAATAATATCCACAGGACTGGTGCAACCTGCGCCCTTTTCCAGCTTTGCAACGCGATAGGTCAGGTTATTTCCCTCGACGCTGATCTCAATGGTCAGGGTCAGGTCAATGCCCAATTCATTCTTAACACCCAGCGTGTAAGCAGCGGTGTTACCCTTAATTTCAGCAGACTTCTTAGTTGCTGTAATGGGCTGACCATTGATTGCGATGGTATTCAGATTTTCTTCGACCTGACCCAGCATTTCGCCCTTGCCGTCCTTCAGGACGTACTTAGCAACCTGCGGGAACTCCTTGCCGACGTAGACCTTCATGGTATCGCTTTCGATCACAGAATACTTTGCATCGAAATCGATCTTATCTTTCAGCAGCAGCTGCTGATCCGGAATCTGAACCGGCTTATCCGTAATTTCAAAAGCATAGCTGACAGCCTTATAGCCGGGCTTGGAAACAGCCAGTGTATACTTGCCGGTTTCCATCTTGTCGATGGTGTAGATGCCATCCTTACCAGTTTCGACCTTGCGGTCAGCAACACGAACAACAGCACCTTCCACGGGCTGGTTATCCTTGTCGACAACCTTACCAGTTACATTGACCAGAGTAGCATAACGATCAGTCAGTGTACCAGTACCCAGCAGTTTCCAATTTTCTTCTACCTTTTCGCCATTAATAGCTACATTGGAGAACTCAACGGTGGTATTACCCTTGGTCATAACGCCAAACTTCGTCTTTGGATTAGAACCAATAGCTTCGCTAACTTTCATCAAATCCTGATCATTTAAAGTTTTCTTTTCACCATTAACGGTAACAGACAAAACTTCATTTGCCAGAGAAATCTCAATTTTTGCGGTTTCATCTTTAGCCAGCGTCGGAAGTTTATCCAACTTGGGATACTTTTCCTGACCGTTCAGTTTCCACTGGTAATACCATCCACTGGTCTTGTCACGACCAATGTACAGCCAGTTGCTATCATCCAGATAGTAATAGAAAATGCCAAAGTTAGAATCTTCATCGCGCTGCTTGAATTCCAGAGACAGCGTGCTTCCAGCCTTAGCCGGAACACTCTGATGCAGTGCAGTAGCAGGGCCACCATTACCGTAGTTATGGCCGCCTGCACCATTGCCCTTCAGTACATGCCACAGCTTGGAGTTGGGGTCAACAGCTGCCTTCTTAGTCAGCGTAACATTTTCCGTTACAGCTTCAGCCGCAACAGTAACCTGCTTGGTGAATGTTTCATAACCTTCTGCAGTAACTGTCAGGGTATATTCCTTGTTTGCTGCAACTTCAGTCAGGGTAAAGTTACCTTCTGCATCGGTAGTAGCAGTCTTGTCGCCTAGCGTTACCGTTGCACCAGCAACAGCAGCCTTTTCTTCGTTTACGACCTTACCAGTTACGGTCACAAAAGTCTCGGGAGCGGTTTCTTCCTTGGCTGCCCAAGTAAACTCTTTATTGTTGTACTTGGTCATGGCTTCATAATCAGCCTTAGCGTAAGTCTTTTCGCCTACAACCAAGTTGGAAACGGTAACATCGGTCTTTTGGGTCTGATACTTAGCCGCGCCAAAACCGACCTTACCGGCCTTATCCTTCAAGCCCAGGAAATCAGCATTATTAGCAACTACTTTGCCTGTCTTGTTCGTAGTAGTGTTTGTGACTGTAATTTTCAGGCCTTCGTTGGTGTACTCACCACTCACATTGACTACATCGCCAGTGTTAACAGCCGGCAAACCAGTCAGATCGGGGTAACCACCGTTTCCATTCTTATATTCATAGAACCAGTGATCATTCGTTCCATCGTAAGCAATGTAACCCCATTCCGTGTCGCTCACATATTTTGTGACGAAACGGAAACGGCTAGCATTCTTTTCGCTGTTCAGCTTGAAAGTAAAGCTGAAATTGTCAGCAGTATAAGAATCAGCAGACAGCACGAATGCTTCCGGCTCACCACTGCCAAAATGGCCATTGCCATTCTGGTCACCTGCAACCAGCTGCATTTCAACCGTCTCAGCCTTTACTTCAGGCTCTGCGACTTCTTCAGCAGCAGGCTCTTCGGCCTCTACTTCGGGAGCAGTGGGTGCTTCCACCTCTGCTTCGGGAGCAGCAGGCTCTTCGGCCTTCTGATCCTCAACAATGGCCGATTCCTCATCGACCTTAGGCTCTTCCTCCACAACCTGTGTCTCCACCGTTGTTTCAGAAGGTGTCACCGGAATGTCAGTGCCTGCGGCGAAAGCGGGTGCTGCAATCTGCATCATCACGCTGACAGCGCAAACAAAGCTGATGACTTTTTGTGCCAGCTTCTTCTTCACTCGTGGTCTCCTCCTAATCTGTTTATGAACTCTTCGTGTCTGCATTTGCGCCAGACACAGGCGCCCGCCCCATCTTTCCGCGGGGTGGCCTTCAGGGGCGGAACGTTCTTTGGATATGAAAATACCACAAAACTTCCTCTCGTATTATAACAAATTTTGTATTGTAATTTGTTGCTATACTTTTCTAAAATAATGAGAATTCCCCACATTTTTTCACACAGAAATCACTCGATTTGTGCTTTTTTGCTATTTTTGTGCGCTTTTTATATCGAAAGTGTCTTAGTATAAAAAAATCCCCTCTGTACAGCCGATTGGCACGGTTTTGTACAAAGGAGATATCTCATTCTACTATTGTTGTAATCCGTCAGTTTCTGCTGCGTCCTGCATCAAGTCAGCCGCAGGTACTCGGTTTTCTTTATGGTACGGTTTTGTCGTCTTTTCCGGGCAGACTGCTGGTTCTGCGCTTTTTGGGGTTTCCACACCCCAGGTATAATCTTTACTGCCCACTAAAGGCCAGAACAAATCCCAACCCGTATAGGCGGCAGTGGCTTCTCGTACAAGCAGGGTCGAATACATTTCCGCCTTTTCCAACAACTGATAAATATTTTCCTCACATGTTTCTCCCGTATAGGGATCCTGCCACACATTGGGCAACCGTATTCCTTTTTTAGCATCGCTACCGGAAATACCGCGCAAAGGCGCTGGTGTCAAATGTCCGGTAATATATCCTTTTCCGCCGATAAAGCACTCTGCGACCCGAAAAATCTTCTGGCGCAGATGCAACGGTGTACGAGATGCAAACAATCCCCGCAAAAAATAGGAATGGTTAAACGCATCTACCAGACAGCTGCCCGGCACATCTTCTCCGTATGTATCAAAGATCGCACGCTGCAGCTGGGCAACTACTTCGGCAAGTTCCACGCCTTTCAGTTTGGGACTGATATCTTTCAGCGGTACCGCCCCACGCCCCGTTGCTTTCTGATGCAGGTGACTATCTAACGCAATTTCAAATGCACCATGTCCACTTGTTCCACCGTACGCCGAGCAGCACCGGGTAACTGCGACCACATAGGGGTGCACCACAGTGTCGGTCGCATAGTGACACAAAAATCCCAGAAAGTAATCCCGCTGAACCGGTGTCGACGCATAGCGGCTCAACGCTTTCAAAAAGGCTCCCGTTCGTTCTTCGTGCATTCGATTCCCCAAATCGGGCAAATCCATGGTGCGCTTTTCCGCTTTTTTCCACGCCTGATAGCAGAACAGCATATCCGGTCCGTTGGCACCTGTCATAAATGCCTCGCGTGAGGTGATGTTCCACCCAGCTGCCTGGGCTGCTTTCAATGCAATGCTGGAGTGCGTATATCCTTCAGGCATAATGGCTCCTCTTTCCTGCAGTTTCCCTGTAGATACAACAAAAGGCGCCCCGCTTTTACACAGAGCGCCTTTATTGTACACTTTTTCCTACGATTGTGCAATCAGGCAACTGCAAAGATGCTGCTGAGTGCGCCCAGCAGACCCGCGCTGGCCAGACCCATAATGATACCTGCCAACAGCACACCGCCCATGCAGGCAATCAGTACATCCTTGAACTTCATATCCAGAATCGAAGCTGCCAGCGTGCCGGTCCATGCGCCGGTACCAGGCAGGGGAACACCAACAAACAGCAGCAGCGCTAAAGTCAAACCGCGCCCTGCCTTTTCTTCCAGCTTGCGGCCGCCCTTTTCGCCCTTGACAATGAAGAACTTGCAGATACCGCCGATTACCGGTTTATCGCAGCCCCAAACCAGGAACTTACGAGCAAACAAATAAATAAAAGGCACCGGCAGCATATTGCCCAGTACAGCAATAATATAAGTAGGAACCACAGGCAAGCCCATAGTCAAACCCATAGGGATTGCGCCACGCAGCTCAACGATGGGCAGCATGGAAACCAGGAAAACAGCCAAATATTTCAGCATATCATTACTCCTATCAAAATGTTGCAGCGAAATTGCTCATACAAGAAAGCATTGTACCAGAAATCAGCGGAAATGAAAAGCCCGCACTTTCGTAAATTCTATGGTTACAGGTCAATTTCCAGACTGATGGGGCAGTGATCGCTGCCGAAAATATCATTGTGAATCTCTGCCGCACGAATCTTGTCCGCAATGCGGGCAGAAACTAGGAAATAGTCGATACGCCATCCTGCGTTCTTTTCCCGTGCGTGGAAACGATAGCTCCACCAACTGTACTTTACCTCGTCTGGGTGAATTACACGGAAACTGTCCACAAAGCCCGCATTCTGCAGTTCGGTCATTTTGGCGCGTTCTTCATCGGTAAAGCCTGCATTTTTTCGGTTGGTGGTGGGGTTCTTCAAATCAATGGGTTGATGCGCTACATTCAAGTCACCGCACAAAATCACCGGTTTTTTCGCATCCAAGTTCAGCAGGTATGCACGGAACGCATCCTCCCACTCCATGCGGTAATCCAGACGACGCAGTTCATTCTGGCTGTTGGGGGTATAGCAGTTGACCAGGTAAAAGTTCGGATACTCCAGCGTCAGCACACGACCCTCGTGGTCATGTTCCTCGATGTCAATGCCTTTTGTTACCACGATGGGCTGCGTACGGCACCAACAGGCTGTTCCGGAATAGCCTTTTTTCTCTGCACTGTTGATATATTCAGTATAGCCATCTGGGGCAAACTCTGCCTGACCGGGCTGCATCTTAGTTTCCTGTACAGAAAACACATCTGCATCCAGTGCGGCAAACGACGCAGCAAAATCATGGGTGAGGCAGGCACGCAGACCATTCACGTTCCAGCTGACCAGTTTCATAGATACTCCTTTTCGTCAAAACGTATGGGTTGGTATTTATTGTTCCCCGTCAGTATACCACATTCGAGCATATCCTGCATCCAAAACCGCCAGCCCATGCCTATTTATATAATATAGTAAAAGCCGTCTGGGGAGAGACGGCTTTCGGATACGAATTATTTATTTTTTTTGCAGCATCGGCAGCTTGCGCAGTGCTGTTACCACCGGAATGCAAATCAGCGTAATCACCACAGCAGTAATCAAACTAGAAATCATCCGGTGAATGGATGCACCAAACACCACTACGAAGGAGTAGTAGCCCCAGAACACACTGTCAGCCCACATAACAAAGGTGGTGACAACCGAACTTACCACCGATGCAGTCATCAAAATACCGCCCAGCAGCAGGGGAGTTTTCTCTACCTGACGTCCCTTTTTGCAAGCCACCAGCACCAGCAAGCCCACAATCAAACCACGGCACATGGGGGGCAGCATCCATAGCGGCATCGTAGGGCTCAGACCATAGCTGAGCAGCTGATTGATGAATTCGCCCATCCCTGCGACCAGAACACCATAGGTGGGTCCCATCAGGATCGCAGCCAGAATCACCGGCAAAGAAGCAAATGTGATGTGCAGAAAGTTGCCCACCTTGATGCCCAGATAGGTGGAAAGCAACACATACATGGCGGCCAACAGGGCGCACAACGTCATTTTGGCAACACGACGACTTTGTTTCGACATAAAAACAACCTCCTTATTCCTCAGCAGCTGCGCCGCAGGACAGGAGGCAAAAAAGGGACGGCAAACTCCAGCTAAAAGCCGCAGTTCGACATCCCTGTCTGCATTCCCATTATGCAGCAGCGGGATGCGGGCGATGCACCGCGGGCTTGTCCCTTCGTCTGTGGTGCAACTCCCCGTCACCACAGCACTTGACGCGCCTCGCCCTACTCTGTTGATAGATGCATTATAAAGCATCCCCCATGGGAAATGCAAGAGATTCCCAAAATATTTTTGTAGATACTGCGCAAATAAGTAAGACTTTCCTAGTAAAAAGTGACGACCAAACTCGGTACTTCCTGTGCCTTTCCATCGTAGAATTTGGGCAAGTCATTCTGTATGCCTCCGGTTTATTTTTCCACCAAATGCCCATACTGTTGTGGAAAAGAAAGGAGCATCGCCATGCAGAACTTACACATCACATCCATCCGCGGCAGAGAAATTCTGGATTCTCGTGGAAACCCCACACTGGAAGCGTGCGTAACCCTATCTGACGGTACCACCGCCAGTGCTTCGGTCCCCAGCGGCGCATCCACCGGCTCTTTTGAAGCCAAAGAAAAGCGGGACGGTGACCCCGCACGTTATGGTGGCAAAGGCGTTTTGCAAGCTGCCGCATCGCTGGAACGCGAATTTCTGCCCGCTTTGAAAGCTACCGACCCGCTGGATCAGCTTGCTATTGACCAAACTATCTGCGCTTTGGATGGCACCACCGATAAAAGCCGACTGGGTTCTAACGCTGCCCTTGCGGTCAGTGCAGCAGTTGCACGCACTGTGGCGCGGGCGCAGGGGAAAGCACTTTGGCAGTATCTGGGCGAAACCTACGGCGTAAAGGCGCCCCATATTTTACCCGTTCCTATGATGAATATTCTAAATGGCGGTGCCCACGCCACCAACAGTTTAGACGTACAGGAATTCATGATTCTGCCTGTGGGGGCACCCAGCTTTGCCGAAGCCGTGCGCTGGGGCTCTGAAATTCATCATTCTCTGGCCGCACTGCTGAAGCGGGAAGGGCTTTCCGCCGGGGTAGGTGATGAGGGCGGCTTTGCGCCTGATCTTTCCGGCACCGAAGCTGCCTTACAGGCACTGATGCAGGCAATCAGTTTAGCAGGGTACCGCCCCGGTGAAGACGTAATGCTGGGCATGGACGCCGCTGCCAGTGAATGGAAATCCGATGCAGTGGGTGTATATGTTCAGCCCAAATCGGGCAATCGCTATACCGCCGCCCAGCTGACCGAATACTGGCAAACGCTGGCACAAAACTATCCTCTGCTTTCGTTAGAGGATGGTTTGGACGAAGAGGACTGGAAGGGTTGGCATCATTTGATGTCCACCCTCGGCGATGGCGTGCAGCTTGTGGGCGACGATTTGTTTGTGACCCATACCACCCGACTGGAAAAAGGCATTCAGAACCGCTGTGCAAACGCAATTCTCATCAAACCCAATCAGGTAGGTACTCTTACCGAAACCGCACAGGCGGTACAGATGGCACAAAAGGCAGGTTTTGGCGTGATTCTGTCCCACCGCTCCGGCGAAACCGCCGATCCACTGATTGCCGACCTTGCCGTTGCGTTGAACGCCGGGCAGATCAAAACCGGCGCACCCTGCCGCAGTGAGCGCTGCGCCAAGTACAATCGGCTTATGGAAATCGAAGCTGCTTTGGGTGCAAATGCAGAATATCGGGGGCTTTCCGCTTTTCCGTTGTGATATACCGACCGCAAATTTGACAAAAGACAGCCCTTTCTTATATAATAGCAAAGTTTTCGTCCGAACGGTTTTTTCTGTTCTAACTTGTTGTTTTGAGAAAAGGAGATTTTGCTTTTGTTTTCCGGCAACACCAAACAACGTATCCTCTGGACCCTGGTCGGCAATGCCATACTGGCATTTGGTTTATATAACATCCACTCGCTTTCCGGTGTAACAGAAGGTGGCATTCTGGGTGTCACACTGCTGCTTCAGCACTGGTTTGGTATTTCACCCGCTGTATCCAGCCTGATTATCAACTTGTTCTGCTATCTGCTGGGCTGGAAACTGCTGGGCAACAGCTTTTTGTTCTACTCCACAATTGCAGGTGTCAGCTTTTCTGCTTTTTACGGCTTTGTTGAACTGTTCCCGCCGATTTATCCCCAAATCGGGCAGCATCCGCTGGCAGCCGCACTGCTGGGCGCATTGTTCGTGGGTATTGGCGCTGGTTTAAGTGTGCGCTGCGGCGGTGCCTCCGGTGGTGATGACGCACTTGTTATGAGCGTAGACCATCTGACCCATTGCGGTGTGGAAAAGGTATATTTATTCAACGACTTAGTGATTCTTGCCTTGTCGGTCAGCTATATTCCGCTGCCACGCCTGGCTTGGTCGCTTTTGACTGTGATTCTATCTGGTCAAATCATTGGCTGGGTGCAGCGTGTGGAACTGCCTTTCCTGCCGCAAACGGTATAATGCTAACCTGCAAACAGAGTAATAAAACGGCGTGTCGGCTTCGACACGCCGTTTTATTTTACTTTCCTTTTCCACGCGCGAATGGTATACTAAAAAGAATAAAAATAGATATTGCATCATAGAAAAAGGACAGGAATGCACTATGGCAAAACGCAAGCTGCTTTTCATTACTACCGGAGGTACGATTGCCTCGGTCAAAACCAAAAATGGATTGGTCCCACTGCTCACCAGCAAAGAGCTTTTGGCACAACTTCCGGAGTTGGGCGAACTGTGCCAGCCGGAAACCTTGTCGCTTTGCAGCATTGACTCTACCGACATTACCCCCGATCACTGGGTAATGTTGGCGAATGCCATTCGGGAAAACTGGACTGGTTATGACGGCTTTATCGTGTGCCACGGTACCGACACTATGGGCTACACCGCAGCCGCACTCAGCTATCTGATTCAAGGTGCAGACAAGCCGATTGTTCTGACAGGTGCACAGCAGCCGATTTCCGGCGAAATCACAGATGCGAAAAAGAACCTGCGGGATAGCGTCATCACTGCCATCGATCCCGCCAGCCGTGGCGTTATGGTGGTGTTTGGCGGTAAAGTAATTGCCGGCACCCGTGCCAAAAAGAACAAAACGATCAGTTATGATGCCTTTGCCAGCGTCAATTTCCCGGCACTGGCTCAGGTGCAGGGCAACAAACTGGTACGTTACATTCCCACCCCGTATCCTTCTGCACCGCTGACCTTTTATCGGGAGCTTTCGCCCAAAGTGTTCCTGCTGAAATTGACGCCCGGTATGTCCCCGGCTCTACTGGAATCTATTTTTGCACATTACGACTGTGTGATCGTGGAAAGTTTCGGCGTAGGCGGCATTCCCAAAGCACTGATGGATGGTTTTGCCGCCGGGCTGGGCACTTATGAAAAAACAGGAAAAGTGCTGGTTCTGACCACGCAGGTTACTTACGAGGGCAGTGACGTTGGCATTTACGAAGTTGGCCAGCGTGTACATGAGCGCTTCTCTTTCCTAGAAGCCCACGACATGACCATTGAAGCCGTGTATACCAAGTGCATGTGGCTGCTGGCGCAGAACTGCCGCAGTTTTACCGAATTGCAGCAGAAATTCTATCAGCCCATCAATTTCGACACCTTTTTCCAGTAAATAATTCTGATCCCCAAAAGGAGTTTTTCTCATGTCTCATACCCCGCTTGTCAGCATTATTTTACCAGTGTACAATGCCAAACTGCACATTGCCCGCTGTATTCAAAGTATTCTGGCACAGACCTTTACCGATTTTGAACTGATTATCGTCAATGATGGTTCCAGCGACAATGTAACTCTGCCGGTCTGCCAAATGTACGCCAACGTAGACAGCCGCATCCGTCTGGTGGATAAGCCGAACGAAGGTGTTTCCCGTACCCGCAATATTGGCATTGAACAGGCAGCGGGTCGATATTTGCAGTTTGTGGATAGTGACGACTACTTAGCGCCCAACTACACCGAAACACTGGTAAACGCAGCACAGAATTCCAATGCAGACCTAGTCATTGCACACTATTACATGGTGATTCCCAAGGGTGGTGCATCCGCTTTGCGTGAGCGCAGTATCCAGTGGGCAGAGCGCAGCGAAATTCCGTTGGCACAAAAGTTTGCCGACAAAATGCGTGAGCTGGACGAACAGGAACCGGAAGTACGCAAAAACGGCTTTCTCTCTTCCGGTATTCTGGACAAAAAACAGTTTGCCACCGCACTGATGGAAAATCCCGCCAGCTTTTATTATGGCGTCATGTGGAACAAACTCTACCGACGGGATATCATCCTCCAACATGATATTCGGTGTGACACCAATATTTCCTGGAGCGAAGACTTCCTGTTCAACCTGAATTACATTCGCTGGGCCGATCGATTCTGTGCCATCGAGGATGCTGGCTATTACTACCTGCAAAATCCGTCCAGTTTGGTTCACACCCAGACAATGGATCTGCCGGAAATGATGGGCATGAAAGCCATGCTGTTCTCTTACTACAAGGATCTGTTCGAGGATTTGGGCCTGTACGAGGAAAATAAACTGGCTGTCGCCAAATATCTCATCAGCGTAGCAGAAAGCACCCAGCCCACCAGCCCGCTGACGGAGCTGTTCTCTGAGGTAAAAACCGCATTTCTGGAAAGCCTGCGCAACGGTGAAATGCCGGAAGACATCAAAGCCCGTATCGCCAGCGAGAACGCAGCCGAAAAAGAGCAATAAAAAAAGTGCCCCAAACGCAACGTTTGGGGCACTTTTCTGTTTGAATTTACTTCAGCAGGGCCATCATCTTGTTGACGATATTCTCTGCGGTCAGGCCGTACTCTTCGAACAACTCGTCGGGGGTGCCGCTCTGACCGAAACGATCCTCGATACCCACACGATCATACTTCACATTGCTCTTGCCAGCCAGAACTTCGCAAACTGCGCTGTTCAGACCGCCGATCACGCTGTGCTCTTCTGCGGTAACGATTGCCTTGACCTTGCCGGCATACTCCAGCACGGTTTCTGCATCCAGGGGCTTTACCGTGTGGAAGTTGACCACAGCTGCGCTGATGCCCTTTTCTGCCAGCATATCAGCAGCTTCCAGAGCCTTGCCGATCATCAGGCCGTTTGCAAAGATTGCAACGTCGGTGCCTTCACGCATCACGTTTGCCTTGCCGGGAACGAACGGCGTCTCATCGGTGGTGTAGATTGGGCATACAGGACGTGCCACACGCAGGTAAACCGGTCCATCCATCTCAACAGCAGCAGCGGCTGCCTTTGCTACTTCGCGTGCATCGCAGGGCACGAAAATGGTCATGTTGGGCAGAACACGCATCAGCGCGATATCCTCGACGCTCTGGTGGCTGCCGCCGTCCTCGCCAACACACAGACCGCTGTGGCTGCAAGCGATTTTCACGTTTGCCTTTACATAAGCGATGCTGTTACGGATCTGCTCGTATGCACGGCCGGTGCCGAACAAAGCAAAGGTGCTGACGAAGGGAATCAGACCGCTGTGTGCCATACCGGCAGCAGCGGAAACCATGTTTGCCTCAGCAATACCGAAGTCGAAGAAACGCTCCGGGTATTCGTCGCCGAAAATATGGGTCATCGTTGCAGCTGCCAGGTCGGCATCACACACAACGATCTTATCGTTCTTTGCGCCCAGATCGCGCAGTGCTTCGCCGTAGGCGATACGCAGAGATTTAGACTCACTCATCGATTTCTACCCCCAGTTCCTTCATAGCCTGCTCGTACTGCTCCTTGTTGGGAGCCTTGCCGTGCCAGCCAACCTGATTTTCCATAAAGGAAACGCCCTTGCCCTTGGTGGTTTCGCAGCAGATAAACTTGGGCTTGCCGCTGATGGGCGCATTGATTGCTTCCACAATCGCTTCAATATCGTGGCCGTCTACCTTATAGGTCTCAAAGCCGAATGCCGCATACTTTGCGCAGGGATCGCCAACGGGCATGACCTGGTCGTTGGAACCGTCGATCTGCAGGCCGTTGTGGTCCAGCATAACGATCAGGTTGTCCAGCTTGAACTTTGCTGCGCTTTCTGCAGCCTCCCAAACCTGGCCTTCCTGCATTTCGCCGTCACCGATGATAGCGTAGACCTTGTAGTCCTTGTTCTGATACTTGGCAGCCATAGCCAGACCGCCCGCAACGCTGACGCCCTGACCCAGGCTGCCGCTGTTCACGTCGATACCGGGGGTCTTGGTGCTGTCGGGGTGGCCCTGCAGATGGCTGTGCATCTTACGCAGCGTCCACAGATCCTCGCGGGGGAAGAAGCCCAGGTCAGCCAGAATCGCATACTGTGCCGGGCAGCTATGCCCCTTGCTGAGTACGATGCGATCACGATCTTCCCACTTGGGGTTCTTGGGGTCTACCTTAGCGGTATTGTAGTAGATTGCCATCAGCATTTCCAGCATAGACAAGGAGCCACCGGGATGGCCGGACTTTGCATGATACAGCATCTTAACGATGTCGGCACGCAACAGCCTTGCCTTTTCTTTTTGCATAGCAAGTTCCATAAGCAACTGATCCTCCGTGAAATCACTCATTTTGTTTCGCCGTACGCCCACTATTTTTCCAAAAAGAAAAACGTAGCGCACAGCAATCCTATTTTAGTCTATAATAGCACAAAAAACTTTCTCATTCCAGCATTTTGACCAAAACAACGTGAATTTCTACATAATCCGCAACAGCGACAGTGTCGCTTTCCCAAAAATCGGTATAGTTGCCTTTTTTCGGGCTGTAACAAAACACCCACAAGGCGCTTTTATGAAATGCAGATCATGTAAATTATTCCATCTTGAAAAAGCACTATGCAGCGTTTTGCATCTTTCTGTCGAAAATAGGCAAAATTTCACAACAAAACCAGTCCAGTTTTTTAATCCTCTGCCGCATTTTTTTATTTACAAGATGAAAATTCCTTGCTATAATACTTTGTTGGAAATCCGTTAAATCCGTTCCGCCCGATTGGGCTGGACGCAACACAAAGGAGTGTTTATTTATGAGCCGTATGGTAGGTACTGTATCCCGTGGTCTGCGCGCCCCCATCATCCGCGAGGGTGATAACCTGGTCGAAATCGTCACCAGCACCGTCCTGGACGCTGCAGAAGACGCTGGATTTACCATCCAGGATCGGGACATTGTTGCCATGACCGAAGCCATTGTGGCCCGTGCACAGGGTAACTACGCTTCTGTGGATGATATTGCAGCTGATGTCCGCGCCAAGTTTGGCGGCGAGACCGTGGGTGTTATTTTCCCCATTCTGAGCCGCAACCGCTTTGCAATCTGCCTGCGCGGCATTGCAAAGGGCTGCAAGAAGGTTGTTCTGATGCTGTCCTACCCCTCTGATGAAGTGGGCAACCACCTGATCAGCCAGGATGAGCTGGACGAAAAGGGCATCAATCCTTACAGTGATGTGCTGTCTCTGGAGCGTTACCGCGAACTGTTCGGCCATAAGGTTCACCGCTTCACCGGCGTGGATTATGTAGACTACTACAAATCCCTGATCGAAGCGTGCGGCGCTGAGGCTGAGGTCGTTTTCGCAAACGACTGCCGTGCAATCCTGCCCTACACCAAAAACGTGCTGAACTGCGACATTCACACCCGCGCACGCACCAAGCGTATCCTGAAGGAGAACGGTGCCGAGCGTGTGTTCGGTCTGGATGAAATCCTGACCGAGTCCATCAACGGCAGCGGCTACAACGCAAACTACGGCCTGCTGGGTACCAACAAGGCTACCGAAGACACCGTCAAGCTGTTCCCCCGCGACTGCAAGGCTGTTGTCGATGCAATCCAGGCACAGCTGCTGGAGAAAACCGGCAAGCACGTTGAAGTCATGGTTTATGGCGACGGCGCATTCAAGGACCCCGTCGGCAAGATCTGGGAGCTGGCTGACCCCGTTGTTAGCCCCGCTTACACCTCCGGCCTGGAGGGCACGCCCAACGAGCTGAAGCTGAAGTACCTGGCAGACAACGATTTTGCTGATCTGTCCGGCGAAGAGCTGAAGGCAGCTATCAAGGAAAAGATTCAGCAGAAGGACGGCAGCAGCCTGGTTGGCCAGATGGCTTCCGAAGGCACTACCCCCCGTCAGCTGACCGACCTGATCGGTTCTCTGTGCGACCTGACCTCCGGTTCCGGCGACAAGGGCACTCCTATTGTGTATATCCAGGGCTACTTCGACAACTACACCACCGAATAAGCTCTGCACAAATCAAATCTAACAAAAAGGGACGGCACCGTGTGGTGCCGTCCCTTTTTATTCTTTTTACAGGCCGCTTACAGCGCCCAGGTCTTTTTCACAGTGCCGTCCAGATCTTTCCAGGTAAAGCCTGCATCCTCCAGCATCATGTAACCGTGCCAGCTATCCTCTTTCGGAATCGAAACCGAACCGGGGTTCAGATACTGCACACCGTCCACATCCTCACAGGCAGGTACATGAGTATGTCCGTGCAGCAGAATATCACCCTGAGCCAGCGGGGGCATCTGTGCCTTATTGAATTTATGACCATGCGTCACAAACATGGTGCGTCCGCCGGGCAGCGCAACCAGTGCATAGGTTGCCAGAATCGGAAAGTCCAGCACCATCTGGTCCACATCGCCGTCACAGTTACCCTGTACGCACATCAGCTTTTCCTTGCGGGGATTCAGCATGGCAATTACTTCTTTAGGCGCATAATCACGGGGCAGATCGTTGCGGGGACCATGGTACAAAATATCGCCCAGCAACAACAGTTTATCCGGATTTTCCCGGTCCATTGCCTCCAGCATCTGGCGGCAGTAATATGCCGAACCGTGGATATCCGATGCAATCATGTACTTCATTGTATTCCTCCCTTATCCAAAATGCAAAAGCATTATTCCAACTCCGGTCGAGCGTGCAGCGGGTTCCAGCTGCCGTTGATGTAGCAGCGCAGATACAAAACAAACATCAGCATATTATGGCAAATCATACAAGCCCAGGCAGATATCAGGCCAAGCCCAAAAATGCGAGTGCAGATAAAGGTGCCCAGAATACGCACCAGCCACATACCGGCTACACCGTATAGGAACGGCTGTCGTGTTTTGCCAACGCCCAGCATCACACCCTGCACGATGATATAAAAACCAAAGAACGGCTCCGATACGGCAACCATGCGAAGTACTGTCGTGCCTAGTACAATCACTTCTGGGCTGGAAGAGAACACCCCCATCAGTATCGGCGCCAGCATAAACAGCGCTGCACCGGAAACCATCATCAGACCGATTTCCAACGGCAGCAAGATCCGTGCCAAGTGCTTCATGCGCTTGTTATCATTGGCACCGTAGGCATTGCCTGCCAGCGTAGCGGCCGCAATCTCCATGCCGTGACCCGGAATGTAAAATGCAGATTCTACGGTATTCGCAATGGTATGCGCCGCAGCAGCGACTTCACCCAGTGCATTGATCATCGTTGCAAAAGCTACAAAGCCCAAAGAGGTAGCAAAACGCTGCATCATATTAGGGATCGTAACTGCCATACAGGGGCGCAGAATGGATTTATCCGGGCGCAGCGGTTGGTGCTTTGGCGAAACGGTAGGATGCTTATACAGCACCAGCGTAATGCAGATCCCGCCAACGGTAAAAGCAATCGCGCTGGCGGCTGCTGCACCGACAACGCCCCAGCCTGCACCGTAAATGGTCAGTGTCGTACCAAACAACTCCACCGTGCGGGTGGGGTAGATGAACAGAATATTCAAAATAATATTGATCAGGTTGACCAACAGACCGATCTTCATCGGCGTCTTGGTATCACCCGCTGCACGCAGAACCGTACCGAAAACAATGCTGGCCGTGCGCGGTAGCATCGGCAGATACAGTACAAAGAAATATCGGGATGTTAACTCCTGAATTGCCTCCGGCACCTGCATCCAAATTGGAATTTGTCCGCTTAGCCCCAGCGTCAGTACCGTTGTCAGAATACCGGTAAACAAAACCATTGTTACCGCCTGCCCGGATGCGCGGCGCGCACGGTCATTTTCTCCCGCGCCTTGCGCACGGGAAATATACGCCAAAAAGCCGATGCCAACCGCCGACAGCGTATCTGTAACCAGCCAGTTTACTGTACCGGTCGCACCAACTGCAGCAGTTGCATAAGTACCCAATGTACCGACCATCGCCGTATCAATGTACTGCACTGCTGTCTGCATCATTTGCTCCAACATGGTCGGCCATGCCAATGCCACAATGACACACAGCATCTCCCAGTTGGGACCCGACAAGAGTTTCTTTTTCATAAGATTCCCCCTTCTATTTTCTGTTCTATTCTGCATTATGCCGCAATTCTATTGCTTTCTATTATAAATGACATCCCAGGGGAAAAGTCAACCCCACTGGAAAAATCTACGTTGTATACTGGCAGATGTGGTATACTGTTGGTGTATCAAAACTGTATCCAAGGAGGGTGCCATGAAACTGTTTCATCTATCTGACCTCCATCTGGGCAAGCGTGTAAACGGCTTTTCCATGCTGGAGGATCAAGACCATATCCTGCGCCAGATTCTGGCGCTGACCGATACCGAACAGCCGGACGGTATTTTGATTGCCGGCGATGTATACGACAAATCTGTCCCCGGCACCGAGGCCGTGCGCCTGTTCGACGACTTTTTGTGTGCGCTGGCAACCCGCAAAATCCCTGTTTTTATCATCAGTGGCAACCACGATTCGCCGGAGCGGTTGGCTTTTGGCAATCGACTGATGGATGCCAGCGGCATCCATCTCAGCCCGGTTTATAACGGAGCAGTAACTCCTATCGCTTTGCAAGATGATTTCGGCCCTGTCCATTTTTATCTGCTGCCTTTTGTAAAACCGATTCATGTACGTCGCTTCTTTCCGGATGAAACCATCGAAACTTACACCGATGCGTTGGCTTGCGCGGTCAATGCCTTACACATCGATCACACCGAGCGAAATGTCCTGCTGACCCACCAGTTCGTCACCGGAGCTGCCCGGTCGGATTCCGAAGAAATCACCGTAGGCGGTACGGATAATGTGGACCTCTCCATCTTTGACGACTTCGATTATGTGGCGCTGGGGCATATTCACGGTCCGCAGACACTGGCTGAAAATCGTGTGCGCTACTGTGGTACTCCGCTGAAATATTCTTTTTCCGAGATCAGCCATAAAAAGTCAGTTACAGTGGTGGAACTTGCCGAAAAGGGCAGTGTTTCCATGCGCACACTACCGCTGACCCCGCTGCACGATTTGCGGGAAATCAAAGGCACCTATGCGGACGTAACCTTGAAATCTAACTGGGAAAACACCAACACGGACGACTATCTGCACATCACCCTAACGGATGAGCAAGATGTGCCGGATGCTCTCGCAAAACTACGCGTGATTTATCCCAATTTGATGAAGCTGGATTATGACAATCAACGCACCCGTGCCCAGACGCAGCTGGAAGCCATCGAAGAAGTACAGCACATCGATCCGCTGGAATTGTTCGACCAATTTTACACCCAGCAAAACAACCAGCCCCTTTCTGCTGAGCAGCGCGCCTTCGTGCGCGGTTTGATTGAAACCGTTTGGGAAAAGGAGGAGCTATGAGACCTTTAACGCTGCGCATTTCCGCCTTTGGCCCCTATGCCAGTTTAACAGAAGTGGATATGACACGCTTAGGCACAGGCGGACTGTATCTGATTACAGGCGATACCGGCGCCGGAAAAACCACCTTGTTTGATGCCATTACATTTGCCCTATATGGCGAAGCCAGCGGCGAAAACCGCAGAGCCAGCATGATGCGTTCCAAATATGCTGAGCCCGCTGCGCCTACCTTTGTGGAGCTGCGTTTTTCCTGCCGAAACAAAGAATATACCGTATGGCGCTGCCCGGAATATGAGCGCCCCTCCAAGCGCGGCAGCGGTTTGACCAAACAGACTGCACAGGCAGAACTAACCATGCCGGACGGCAGCATTGTTACTGGGCTGGTCCCTGTGACCGAGCGAATCAACAGCATTTTGGGCGTAAATCGGAACCAGTTTTCCCGCATTGCCATGATTGCCCAAGGCGATTTTATGAAACTGCTTTTCGCTGACACCAAGGAGCGGCAGGGAATTTTCCGAGAATTATTCAAAACACATAAATTCGAAATGCTGCAGGACAGCATCGGCAAGGCGGCACAAAATTTGCGCAGTGACTGCATCAATGCTCGCAAAAGCGTAGAACTGTATATTAACAGCCTGACCTGCCCCGAAGCAGATGTCCTGGCCCCGAAGCTGGAAAAAGCAAAACAAAAACAGCTTCCTTTTGCTGACACGCTTGCTCTGGCAGAGCAACTGCTGCAACAAGACGAAGACCGTAAAAAACAGTTGGACGAACAGCTGACACGGCTGAATGACACCTTGGAGCAAGCCAGTAATCAGCTGGGCGAAGCCAAGCGCATCGAACAAACCAAGACAGAACTAGCTGAAGCGAAAGCACACCGCAGCAATCTGGTTCCCCAGCTGGAGGAATTGAATTCTCAGTGGGATAAATTGAACAGTGCGGATGCACAGGAAGCACAAAAAAAACTGAACCAGAAAATCCTTATGCTGGAAAACGCCATGCCCCAGTATGGCGAACTGGCAAAACAGCAGGAGTTGGTTGCAGAAACAAACCGGCAAATCGTGTTTGAAAATGCTGCACAAACCGAACGGCAGAAAGCCGTGGATTCTGCTGCACACCAGCTGACCGACGCACAGCAAGCCTTAGACACCTTGCAAGACGTGGATGTACAAATGACGCAGCTGCATCATAAACAAGACGAACTGAATCAGCAAATCGGCGCACTGAACAACCTGAACACTGCGCTGGCTGATTACCAACACGCACAAAACACCGTACGCGAAGCAGCCAAAGCACACGCTGCAGCAGAATCCGCATACAACAGTGCCAAAGAGAAACAACAGCCTTTGCGAGATGCCATCGAAGCAGAAAAAGCCGAAGTGTCGAAACTTTCCGAAGCCCCTGCTGAATTGGAGCGCATCAAAGCCGACGGGATGCGCCAGACCGAGCGACGGGATGCCTTGCAAAAAATGCATCAGGATTTGGCAGACTGCGCTGCACTGCGTCAAAAACTGGAGCAGGCACAACGTGCCTATCGAGATGCCAGTGCCAAAGCGGAAGCATTGGACGCCGATTATAAAGCCAAGCAAAAGGCATTTTTGGATGAACAGGCAGGTGTTCTGGCACAGACTTTGCAACCAGATCTGCCTTGCCCCGTGTGCGGTTCCGTTCATCACCCCAACCCCGCCACTATGACTGCCCACGCACCCAGCCGGGAGCAGGTCGACGCTGCACGCGGTCTGGCAGAACAGGCCAACAATGCCGCTTTACATGCCAGCACCGAAGCAAGCAGTCAGAAAGGCACTGTAGAAAGCCGTGAAAAGGTTCTGTATGAACAAATTGCTGCATTTCTGGGGAAGGCGGTATCTATTTCGCAGGCACCCCAGCACATCGAAGCCGCTATTTGCGAGGCCGAAGCAACCCTGTACAACCTGCGGGAAACATACCGCGAATGCGCACAAGATGTGCAGGAAAAAGAAAAGCACGAAGCCGAGCAAACACGGCTGGAGCAGACGCTGCAAGCGCTGGAAGAGCATCTGGAAACCTTACAGAAAGCTGTCACGGATACTCTCAGCCAGCGTTCCGCAGCCGACAGCGCCGTAAATCATCAAGAAACCCAGCTCAAGCAGCAAGCAGCTGCCTTGCTTGGTGATGTGGATTTGGCATCGATCCCCGCACACCTGTCGGAGCGATCGGAAACGTACCACACACAAAATGACACCCTGCAAAATGAGATTCGTGCACAGCAAAATCTTGTAACGAAGCGTGATACTCTACGGAAACAAATCCCCGCACTGGAAAACGCGAAATCTGATGCCGAATCCGCACTGGAAAACGGTCGTGCGCACATTGTCACCTTGACCACACAGTGTGCAGCACAAAAGGCAACTATGGAAAGTCTGGTCCATGCCTTGCCGCTGGCAGACCCCAGCGAAGCAAAAAATCAGCTGACCGAATACCAAAACCAGCGTACGGAACAAGAAGAACATAAATGTAGCCTGCAGCAAAAACGCGAAAATCTAGGTAAAGCACTTTCTTCGCTGGATGGCAGCATCCAGCAAATGACCAAAACAGTAGAACAAGCCCCCACCGTAGATATTGACGCTTTGGAAACCGAAATTGACACCCAAAAACAAAATCGTATCCGTTTGGACGCGCAAAAGCAGGATGTCTACGCACGTTATCAATCGAACTTTGCAGCGCGTGACCAGATGACCCGCCATGCCAAAGCATTAGACGAACTGGAAACCCGCTATCGCTGGGTCAATGCACTGGACGAAACCGCCGCAGGCAAAATCAGTGGCAAGGGTAAGGTCATGCTGGAAACTTACATACAGATGACCTATTTTGACCGCATCATCCGTCATGCCAATCGCCGACTGATGACGATGAGCAGCGGTCAGTACGAACTAATCCGCCGCAAACAGGCAGAAAATAATCGCAGCCAATCCGGTTTGGAGTTGGATGTCATCGACCATTACAACGGCACCCAGCGCAGTGTAAAAACCCTCAGCGGCGGCGAAAGTTTCCAGGCTTCCTTGTCGCTTGCACTGGGCCTTTCGGACGAAATCCAGTATTCTGCCGGCGGCATCAAACTGGATAGTATGTTTGTGGACGAAGGTTTTGGTTCGCTGGATGAAGAATCGTTGCAGCAGGCAGTTGCTGCGCTGTCCAGCCTGACCGAAGGCGACCGTTTGGTGGGTATTATCTCCCATGTGGCAGAGCTGAAAGAAAAAATCGACCGGCAAATTCTGGTCAAAAAGGATAAATCCGGTGGCAGCCGCATCGAAATCCGAGCCTGACCCAGTACAAATCATTGAAAAGGACGTGTTTTTATGGAAGATTCTATCCGTGTTGTAATTTCTCCCGACCGCTGCGTCGGCTGCGGTCTTTGTATTCAGGACTGTGCCTCGCACGCACTGAAAATGACGGAAACCGGCGTTGTCTGCACGCGCCCCTGTCTGGAATGCGGTCACTGCGTTGCCATCTGTCCCTCCCACGCGGTATCCATGCCGGAACTGGATATGGCAGATGTGACAGAATACGACCCCGACTCGTTTTCTGTTGACCCGGACCACCTGCTGAACTTAATGAAATTCCGTCGCAGCGTGCGCTCCTTCACCAGTCAGCCCGTGCCAGACGAGGTTTTGCTGCAGATTTTACAGGCAGGACGTCACGCTCCTACTGCAAAAAATGTACAGGGACTGCACTTTGTTGCGCTGCAAAAAGAGCTGCCCGCTTTTCGGCAGGCATTTTGGGACGCAATGCCGGATGTGATTGCATCCTGCGGTGCAGATGATCCCGCTGCACGGCTGTGCGCACGCTTTTACGAAAAACACCAGAAAACCGGGTATGACCCCTTCTTTATGAACGCTCCCGCCGTCTTGCTGGTCTGCGGCGGCAGCTTTTGGGATGCGGGTCTTGCTGCCGGAAATATGGAGTTGATGGCTTCTGCCAACGGTCTGGGTCTCTTGCATGACGGCTTTTTGCAGCAGGCGCTGCTGCGTGCACCCCAGCTGCTGGAGCCGTTTGGGCTGGCAGGTATTCCTGTCACAGCTTGTATGCTCACTGGCTATGCAGAACGCACTTACGCCCGCACTGCACCCCGCAAGACGACCGATTTACAGGTGCGCTAAAAACGATATTTGCAACAAAAAAGCTCGTATCCACACTGGATACGAGCTTTTTGTTCGCTCTACTTTACTGCTTCTGAGGGTTCTGCTTCTTCTTTTTCCGCTTTCTTCTGGAATGGCCCAAAATCAGCACCAGCAAAAGCAGCGCGCCAACGCAAGCTGCGCCGGACACAATCCAAGCTGTCTGCCCGGGCTGTGTTACCAGACAGAACCCGTCATCCTCTGCATTCACAGAGAATACCAGATACTGACCGTTTTTCTGCACGTCTGCCACACGCCATTCTCCCTCTGTGCTGCGCAGCTGAATCTGCATACGGTTGATGTCTGCGTTCTCCGGGCAAGCCACACGCAGTCGGGTCAGCTTTTCGTCCTCAAAATGAGGAATCTGCCAGCTTTCCAACAGCGTTTCGCCTTCTGGCAGTGTGGGCTGATCGTCCAGCGTTTCCAGCGGGAGCTGGTCGTGATGACAGAATTCGCCTTCTGCCAGCAGCACCGCTGCACCATTGTCCCGTTCCTGCTTACTGCGCAAGGTAGTGCGATAGGTGTCATACCTTGCCCGGTAGGTGTGGTCAAAATAAACATGGGTTTGGTCCGCATCTTCCAAGCCGTCCCAGCTTCCGATTTGTCCATCTTCCTCTGTGACAGCCGGTATCGCGTCTTCTTCCAGCGGTTCACCCAGCGAAACTTGTACCTGAATTTTTGTTCCATCCGCCTGCCGGAAAGTCAGAGTAGAAGTGCTGAACACCTCAGGCAGATTCTCCAGCTGTAAGAAAGCATCCCGCTCCATCGGCTGTGCAATATCCGCATAGCTGATGCCATCAATTCCGCCGAAATCCTGATCCGTTACCAGATACCAGTTCTTGGCAATCGGGTCAGTTTCTTCTTCATGTCCCGTCAATCGCTCACCCAGTACAGCACCCAGCTTTTCGGTACCGTCCTGAATGGCAACGACGCTGCGGCAGTCAGTTGCAATCACTGCGCCACCTGCAATACCGCCCACGCTGCTGTTACCAGACAGCTCACACTTTGCATTGCATCCACGAATATAACCGGCACTGTTGCCTGCAATACCGCCAACCTGACGGGCAGTTTCTGCATCCAGATAGCCTGTATTAGTGCAGTCTTTTACCAGTCCACACGCCAGCCAACCCACGATACCGCCAACTTGACGTTTTTTTGCAGAGATGACTGCATGGTTTTCGCAGTCACGCACTACTGCACGCAGTTCGCCCTTAAAATGCAGCGAGCGATTGCCGCTGACCCGCAAATCATCTTCCGGGTCCAAATCGTTTTCCCAAGCAACTGCACCAGCAATGCCACCTATGTTCAAATCGCCGTCTACAGCACCTGCGTTGGTGCACTGCGCCACTTTACCTGTCAAATCATCCGGGGTATCCTTGTCGGAAACGTCCGTCATACTGCCGCCCAGATTGGCGGAGGCGTTATCCAGCGTTTTACTGATGGCTTCCATCTGTTTTGCCATTGCCTGCACATCGCCCGCCAGCGTGGTTGCGGTATTGTGTGCCGATTCCACCATGCCGTCCATGGTGCCATTCATAGCGCTTACGCTGCTGCTCAGCGTATTTTTTGCTGCAAGGATTCCATCCTCATCCGGCAGATGCGGGTTATCTTTATCCGGCACCAACTGGTCAATGGCGTCCACTGCGGTTCCCGCATAGCCCTGCATGGCGTTTACCTGATCCTGCATGGCACTGGTGCTGTTTTTTACGTTTGCGGCTGCCTGATCGGCCAGAGAAGCCGTCTGTTTCATTTGCTGCTGCAGAATTTGCAGTGTATCTTTTCCGTATTCAATGTGGGGGATTGGTTCGATCTGCCCCACAATGCCGCCCACTTCCTTACGACCATTGACTACGCCAAAATTGACACAATCCATAATCAGTCCGGTCTGGCTGCCGGCGATACCGCCTACATTGTAACCCATGTGCTGGTAACCGACCGTACCATGGTTTTCACAGCCGCGCACTACACCGCTGCTGGTTCCGGCAATCCCCCCAATATCTGTTGTGGTTCGTGCGGATTCGGTACCCGTCAGGGTATTCAGCGAAACATCGGCCAAATCTACTCTGTTTTGATCTGCCGTTACATTCACCTGTGCTTCGTTGCGGCAATCTCGTACTGTACCGGCATTTTCACCTACAGCGCCACCCACAAAATGTTCCCCATCTACGCTGCCTTCGACCTGGCAGCGTTCAATCAGGCCGCTGACTGTATTGATACCGGCAATCCCGCCGATCTGACGTCCACCGGATACCTGACCTGAAAAGGTACAATTTCGAATCGTACCGCTGTTGGAACCTGCGACACCGCCTACTGTAGAGCGGCTGCCTTCCGGCGACACTGTACCACGCACCGACAAATCCTGCACCAGCGCCGTTTTTGTCAGGTAGCGGAACAAGCCCTGCACTGAGCCTTCCTCTTGCAAAGAAAGGCCACTGATCGTATGACCGTTGCCACGGAACTCGCCGCAGAAAATCGGAATTCCCGCAAAGTTCACATCGGAAAGGTCCAAATCGGTTTCCAACTCCACGATCAGATTTTTGCTATAGGAATCCAAACGACAGGCTTCCACAAACTGGAGGAACTCTGCCTTTTCTGCGATATGGATTTCCTGCGGTGTGGTTTCTGCCGCAAAAGCAGGGCAGATACCGCAGACCAAAATACACAAACTCAGGCATACTGCCAGGATCGCTTTATTTGTTTTCTTCATCGTCCTGTCCTCCTTCGTCTGTGACCACGGAACCCGTAGAAACCGAGGCGTTCAGCTCACCGTGCAGCACGCCGTCAAAGTCTGCATCTACCATACCGGATACATAACCACGCACATGGCCTTGCAGCTTTACTGCACCAGTAGAAGTGCGGGTACGGCGTTCAATGCCCTTAAGCTTAAAGCTGGTGCGCTCAATCAGCGTATCGCCCAGCACCAGAATAGCAGGCAGCACACCCAATACCAACACAATGGAAATGATCGTGCCACGACCCAGGCAGTTGCCCATAATTGCGATAACCGGCTGTGCCGACATATTGCCAATCAACAGACCTGCCGATGCCATAATGCTACCCGATGTGAATACGGTAGGGAAGGAGGCGTTCAACGCCTGCACAATTGCTTCCTTATGGGGCATATGGGTTTTCAGCTCCTGATAGTGGCTGGAAATCACGATTGCGTAGTCGATATTTGCGCCCATCTGAATGGCGTTTACAATCAGATAGCCCAGGAAATATAGCGGGGTCTGATTGATGGTAGGTACAGAGAAGTTAATCCAGATACTGCCCTGAATCACCAGAATCAGCAGCACCGGCAGCGCCACAGACTGGAAAGTGAACAGCAGCACCAGAATAACAAACAACGCTGACAAAATACTGATGAGCAGGTTATCCCCCGCAAAGGACGCTGCCAAATCGCGGGAGCTGGTAGAGTTGCCCACTACATAATAATTGCTGGAATAATATTTGCCCAAAAGCGAACGGATTTCATCCAGGAAAGTAAAGGTTGCGGGGCTTTCTTCCGGCAGATTCAAAAATACAACCATACGACTGTAATCCGGGCTTTGCATCTGGTCCTGTGCAGTATCCAGCTGCTCAAACAAATCGTCCATTACTTCCTGTGCATCTCCGCTCAGATTCACGTTGTGGGTCTGCATCTGGTCTTTCAGGAACAGAAACATATCAAACAGTGGTACGTCATATTGCGTCAAGCCGTTCAGCATTTCGCCATACTGATCCTGCTCAAACGCATACGCCGTATACAATGCACGCGCCACCTCATAATCCATACCGACCATCTCTGAGAACTGGCGCGGATTGACCGCATCCGTCAGCATATAGCCGTCCATCGCTTCCATGCTGGAAAGCGCCATGGTGCTCTTGACTTCCGGGCGAGATTCCAGTTCCTGTAGAATGGCTTGTTCAGCGGGATAGTTGCCGCTTGGCACCACCAGCGCCACCATGTTGGAAGATCCAAAGGTATCTCGAATCTGGAAATGCGCTACCTGACGGTCGCTCATTTTGGCGGTTTCTACTTCATTGTAGCTATAGCAGTAGGGGCACTGATTGGACAACCAGAATGCACCCACCAGCACAACCGCAAATACACCGGGCATCACATAGCGGGTTGCCACAGCAAATTTACCCACAGGGGTAATGTTGGGCAGCAGCTTTTTGTGCTGGGTCTTGTCAATGAGCGGACTGAACAGCACCAGCAGACCAGGCATCAGGGTAAAGACGCTCAGCATACTCAGCAAAACCGATTTGATCAGCACGATGGACATATCCAGACCAATGCTGAACTTCATAAAGGACAGCGCACCCAGACCGCTGATGGTGGTCAGCGAAGAAGCGCTGATTTCCGGGATTGCCTTTGCCAGCGCATCAATACAGGCATTGCGCACATCCTTGGTTTCGTGTTCATCTGAGAAACGGTGACACAAAATAATTGCGTAGTCGATGGCAAGCGCCAACTGCAAAACAACGGCGATAGAGTCGGAAATAAAGCTGATTTTTCCGCAAAGAAAGTTCGTGCCCATGTTCAAAAGCGCTGCTACGCCAAAGGTAATCAGCAGCACAGGAACTTCTGCGTACGAGCGGGAGGTCAGGGTCAGAACCGCAATGATAATGATGACCGCCACCACCAGGATGCTGTTCATTTCCTGATTCAATTCTGCGATTTCATCATAGCCGATGGTGGTATCCACCGATACATCATAGCCGTCCAGCCGCTCCATGATGGTTTCCATGGCGTCCAGAACGATGGGGTCATCTTCCTTGGCGGAAAAATTCAAATCATACAAAGCGCACGCATCCTTGTAATGGTCTTTGGTATCATCAAAGCCCACGATTTGCACGCCTTCGACCTGTGCCAGCATATCGCTGATTGCCTGTGCATCCTCATAGGTCACATTGGACACCATGATTTGCGCCATTGCATAGGTTTCGAAGTTATCGTTCATAGCGGTCAGACCCTGACGGGTTTCGGTATCTGCCGGCAGGTAGGTGGTCACATCGTTTTCCACCTCGACCCAGTTCATGGCAAACAGACAAAATACCACGGCAAAGCCATACAGTAAAAAGAATAAGTACCGCTTGTCCACAATAAATGTGGCAAGCTTATGGAAAAATCCATTTGAGGAATCCTTATGGTCCATAGGCAGCTCCTTCATACAAAATCATTCATATTTTCAAAATCATACAAATATTGATTTTTGATATGCAGCTGTATTATAATGACAACTGCGGCAAGATGCAACCAACAAACAGACGCTAATTTTTATATTTTTGTACAAATATTCGTTTTGTGTCTTTTTTTATACGAAAAGGAGGACTTTTTATGGCAAAGGCTGAATACCGCAGTGCCATTCGTTCCCGTAAACTCATTACCCGGGCCTTGGCAGATTTACTGCAGGAAAAACCCTTGGACAAAATCACTGTTACCGATGTAGTACGCCGTGCCGAAATCAATCGCGGCACATTTTACGCCCATTACACCGACATTCCCGATGTACTGCATCACATCATCGAGCAGATGTTCTCGCACATCCAGCAGACTGCTTTTAACGAAAACCATTTGCTGCCAGATGTATCCCATGTGCTGCCCGCTGCCATTCAGGAAGTCCTGGAGGACGACTTGGATTTCTGCCGTAAGGTGATGACATCCAGTGCTGCTTTGCTGATGGAAGAGCATTTGGTGGGCCTAACGGTAGATTATCTTTTGCGCCATGAGGAAACCTTTGGTTTCGGCACGCATGAGCAGTATCTGCTTACCATTCAGTTCTGCGCCGGTGGGCTGACCAACCTGTATCGCAGCTGGTTTGCCGGCAGTCTGCCTATTTCGCTGGAAGAACTGACCCACCAGGCGGAGCTACTTTTGAATCGCAGCATCTCCGATACTACCCCCTTAAAATAAATATGAAAAAAGAACCGCCCGATGCGATCTGCACCGAGCGGTTTTCTTATTTTTCAATCATATCACGGAAATCCAAAATTTGCTCCTGTGTATGCGCAACAATTGCATCCCATTGGTCTTTTCCGCTTTCATCCTGTACGCCAACCACATAATAACCGGCTGCGCGGGCAGTATCTACCGCAAGCAGCGCATCTTCATAGACAGCGGTTTCCTCCGGTGCGGCACCCATTTGCCGTGCGGCAGTATTATACACGCCAGGGCGATTTTTACCTGCGCCTACCACTTCGCAGGATAGCAGGAAAGAAAACAAATCTGCAATGCCAAGACGCGCCAGACAGTCCTCAATCAGCGGCTGCGCGGTAGCTGACGCAACACACATCTGCACGCCGGACGCTTTCAGCTGCATCAGATATTCCCGCACGCCGGGTTTTAACGGCACGTCATTTCGATAATGCTCTGCCATGCGGCGATTCATGTCTTCCGCAGCCTGCTGCGGCGTACAGGGTAAAGCAAACGTATTTACCAAATAGGCAGAAGATTCTGTCATGGTCATGGTTTTCAGCGCCTCCTGCTGCGCTTCATTGGGTTGGGGCAAACCATGATCCTGCAAAAACTCACCTGCCAGATTGCTCCAAAACGGCATAGAATCCACCAGCGTACCATCCATATCAAAAATCGCAAACTTTCGATTCATTCTTCCTTCGCACCTTTCGGCTTTTCGCCATAAAAAACGGACGGCACTTTCACAATGCCGTCCGTTTTACGCTTATTTTCTCTTCGGCAGCTTCTGCACTGGGTATCATTTTACACCCACAGCCACGCTAAAACAAGAGCATGCACGGCGAGTCAGTCAAAGTCTGCCCAAAATTGTTTTACGACCGCCTCATAACCTGACCGATTCCAGTAATAGCTCATTCCGTGGTCTGCCCCCTGCACAATAAACAGCCGCTTTGGTGCCCGGCAGGCTTTGTAGTTTTCATAGGTCATCCCCACCGGCACAAAATGGTCCTGGGTACCATGAACAAACAAAACCGGCACATTGCAGTGGCGCATTGCATCCAAAGTGGAATACGCATCCAAACCCATACTGATTTTCCGGCGGCAAAGTAAATCTGCCAATCCACTTCGTATCTCAAACAGCATATGCAGATTTTTGTTGGCAACATGCTTTCCAATGGCGCGGGGTGAGGTAAACCCGCAATCGCTGAGAATACCATGCACGCTTTCGGGCAAATCCAGCCCAGCCGCCATCAAAACAGAGGTTGCCCCCATGGAAATCCCGCTTAGATAAATAGGGATCTCCGCCCCGCATCGTGCAATGATCCAGTTGACCCAATCCAGACAGTCGTACCGCTCCATCAGACCCAAACCCATATAGGCACCACCGCTGTTATTCTGACCGCGCTGTTCTACATACAGCACGCTGCAGCACTGCTGTTCCAGAAAATCCGACACCATACCGAAATCACGGTTCCAGGATGACCGCCAGCCGTGCATCGCCAATACCACACGTTTGGCATTTTCTTTCGGGAACCAGTGCCCTGTCAACACGACCCCATCATGGCTGAGCAGCTTCACCACTTCATGGTCTTTTTGTGCTAATTTCGCAGATGCTGCGTTCATTTCTTGAATCAATGCATCCGGCTTGCGGGATCCGGATACCTGTCGACCCGTACGCTGGACAGCCTTGGGTTGGTTACGATCCATTGCCAAATCCACCATTTGTTTGGTTACGGCACAAGTTGCCATCGCCGTGGTCACCGCCGCAGCACCAGCCGCCAGAAGCATCGTTTTCTTCGACTGTTTCATTGTTTCACCGCCTTGTCTGCTTATTTTCTTTCACTGTATGGGCAAAAGCAAAAAATGGTTCTTATCCCTGCATCCCTACGAGTTATTTTTCTTTTGTGCAGGCTTTGCTGCAACGACTGCTGCCCAGCCACAGCTCGTTTGCCACAGGCGACCAGTTTTCGGCATACAGTTTGCACTTGTCACACAGATGAACGACTGTTTCCGGAGATTGCAGGTCCGTGGATTTTGCACCTGTGCGGGCAACCATTTCGGGCAGGATATCCGGATTTTCCAGCATGGGGCAGGGGCGCAGCATATTCTTATTAAAGGGTTGCCCATCATGGTACGCCATAAACAGGGGAGACTGCAAACATTCCAGCAAAGATTTTTCCCGAATGTTCGAGTCGGAGTAGTGAATGAAAACGCAAGGGTCTGCGTCGCCGTTGGCATTGATGTGCAGATAACGGCGTCCACCCGCAATACAGCCGCCCACATACTCTGCATCATTCTGGAAGTCCATAGCGAACAACGGCTTTTCCCGACGCAGACGACGAATGCGCTCATAAATTGCAGTGCGCTGTTCGGGGGTGGGCATCAACACAGGCGACGCATCGTTGCCCACAGGCATATAGTGGAAATACCAGATGAAATATGCCCCCAAATCAATCAGGCTCTGATAGAATTCGTCGGAAGAAATCGAATCCCAGTTCACGCTGGTGTAGCAGGCCGAAATCCCGTACATCAGTTTCTTCTTGCGCAGCAGCTCCATTGCATGAATCACCTTTTGGTAGGTTCCCTGTCCACGGCGGCTGTCGGTTGCCTGCTCGTCACCTTCCAGCGAAATTGCGGGAACAAAGTTCTTCACACGCAGCATTTCATCCGCAAAGGCTTCATCAATCAGGGTCGCATTGGTAAAGCACAGGAACACACAGTCGGAGTGCTTTTCGCACAGGCGAATCAGGTCATTTTTGCGCACCAACGGTTCACCGCCGGTATAAATGTAAAAGTATACGCCCAACTCCTTACCCTGACAAATGATGCTGTCGATTTCCTCATAGCTCAGGTTCAGCTTATTGCCATACTCTGCCGCCCAGCAGCCGGTGCAATGCAGGTTACAGGCAGAGGTAGGGTCCAAAAGAATCGTCCAAGGGATGTTGCAGCCCAGTTCTTCGCGCAGTTTTTCCTGTTTGGGCCAGCCAATCATTGCGGTATTGATAAAGAAGTTCGTGGCCAGCGTTTTGACCACTTCCGGATCTACGTCGTTCAGCAGGCTCATCACATAGGCATGATACGGATGTTGCGGGTTCTGGAACACATCCCGCAAAATACGTCGGTGCTCTTCAAATTCGCCGTGGGAAAAGGTATCTGCCCAGTCCATCAGCTTCAGTAAGTTTTTTTCCGGGTCTTTGTACAGATACCGGAAAACCTGATCCAGTCCAAACTTTTTAAGTGTCCTTGTTGCGTCCATGGTATGCTCCTTTTCTGTATCACATTTGTGCGGGGAGGGGGAATTCCCCCTTACAGCGCTGCCGCCCTGAGAACCAACTTTTCTGTCGATTTGCGGCACATTCTGTCGGCCCAGTCGCCCCACTTTTTTCGCGGGGGCGTCTATGCTTTGATTTTAAATTTCCTACACAAAAACGCTATAAACAAAAAAACCACGCGGTCCAAATTTTGGGCACGCATGGTCGTTTGTCTAATCGGTTTTCTGTTTTCTGTGAAAAAGAAGCTTTTTCGTTAGGCAGCGTTTTTCCTTTGGATATATCGCAAGGGAATTTTTTGCATCATGCCGATAATTTTCCCTGACAGCAGCACCGTCAGCAAAGAATACCCAATGCGCTGCAGCGGAATGTACGAAAGTGCCATTAACAGCACGATCAAATCGCTCATTAGATAGATGCGCTCCACGTTGGTGTGGAATACATAGGCTCCCACCATAGCGATGGCATCATCGCCGCCGGGAGCTCCACCGATCCGGACACAAAGCCCAACCCCTACGCCAACAAACAGCGCACCTAAAACAGCGGCAATCAGCGGTGTATCCGCCAGCCACGGCCAGAGCGGGTCGAACTGTTCACAAATCTTATAAATCAGCGAAAAGCCGGTGGAAGCCACCATGGAGTAAAAAATAAAGATATGACCCAGCAGTTTCCAGCCAGCAAGATAGCACAGCACATTCAAAACAAAACCGGATACCGCCGGGGAAATGCCCAGCCAATATTCCAGCAACAGCGTCAAGCCCAGAATACCGCCTTCCGTTACGCCGGAAAGGGAATGGACATTGTACAAGCCAAACGCCAGAATTCCGCTGCCTAAAATCGCAACCATACAATAAGACAACTTGATTTGCCGCAACGTTTCCAAAAACGCTTTCTGTACGGTTTCAAAGAAAGATTGCACTCGTGTGCACCACATTTTCGATTCGTTCCTCCCATCATTTTCAATACTACACCTCAAGGTGTGCTATTGTTTCCTTAGTATAAACTCTGGTATAATACCAGAGTCAAGCATAGGGAGATACTTTTATGGAACGTTATTTCAAAATCGGAGAAATATCCGCCTTATATGATATCGGTGTGGATTCGCTGCGCTATTATGAAAAGCTGGATCTGATTCATCCCATCCGCTCCCAAAGTGGATATCGTCTCTACAGCATCCATGATATCTGGTGCCTGAATGTCATTCGGGATTTGCGTGGGCTTGGTTTCAGTATGGTGCAAATTGCAGAATATCTCAACCACCATACCGTCGAATCCACTTTGCAAACCCTTGCAGACGAAAGCCGTGCCATCAGCGAAAAAATGGCAGCACTGGAAAAATTAAAGGCGAATGTGGAAACCCGCATGGAAACCATTCGCACTGCCGCCAGCCAGCCGGTAGATCAGCTTACCATCACGACCTACCCGGAGCGCCGGTGTTTTGCAATTGAAGAGCCTTACTCCGGCGATGCAGAAATGGATATTCTCATCAAGCGGCTTTTGAATCGGGACAAAAATCACTTTTACATCATCGGCAGCCAGCAGCTCGGCTCCATTCTACGCTTAGAACAAGCAAAAAATGGAGATTTTTCCCGTTACAGCGGTGCTTTTCTGCTGGCGAAAGACGGCAATCGCAGCTTTCCCGCCGGGGAATATTTGTCCGTCTGCTATCGGGGCAGCTATCGGCAGACCAGCCGATATGTACCCACCATGATTACTTACGCCGAAGAAAACGGCTACACCTTGGCAGGGGATATTTTGGAACTGCTCCGTATCGATATTCATACATCTGCCGACCCGCAGGAATATGTGACGGAATTACAGGTGCAGGTCGAAAAGCAGGCATAATTTTTAGTTTGTGTCCAGCTATTTCATAGGGAGAACTTTATGGAACAAAAAGTCTATCTTGCGCCGGGTGCGTATGTGCTAGGGGATGTTCGCATGGGCAAGCAAGTGAATATCTGGTACGGGGCCGTATTGCGTGGGGATCAAGGCACCATCACTGTAGGCGCAAATACTAACATTCAGGATAACGCCGTCCTGCACGAGAAAACTACGCTGGGTGTGGGCTGTACCGTAGGGCATGGCGCAATTGTACACGGCTGTACCGTAGGCAATTTCTGTACCATCGGGATGGGTGCTATCCTGCTGAATGGCGCTGTGCTTGGGGACAACTGCATGGTTGGCGCCGGTGCTGTGGTCACCGGGAAAACCCTTGCACCCACGGGCTCTCTGCTTTTGGGTAACCCTGCCAAAGTTGTGCGTACACTGACCGAAACGGAAATCCAGCATCTGCACACTTCTGCCGCCGAATATGTCGCCCAAGCAAAGGCTGCTCTGCCGCTTTGTTCGGTCGGAATTGCACTGGAATAAATAATGCAAAAAAGCCTGTACCCACTTAGGTACAGGCTTTTTCAGCTTTTATGCGACGCCAAGATTAGCCGATGGGCATAACCTCAACGATCTTGCACACCAGAGAAGAATCGGTGATGTACTCGTTGATTTCCTTCAGAGAATCCAGGACAGCCTGATCCTCCTCCAGCTCCAGACGCAGGACAGCACCCTGATGGCGCTCTTCCTTGGTTTCCGCAGTGGGATTAGACTTGTCGAACACCATCTCTGCGACCTTGTCGCGCAGCAGGTTTTCCTGAGTGGTGTTGGGCGCCACATTGAACACGATATGGCTGTCATCACCAGCTGCACCAGGGGTCAGGATCGCAATGTTGGGTGTACCGTCTGCATTTGCAGTAGCAACCACTGTTACGCCGGAATACTTTGCGATTTCTTCCAGCACAGCAGCCTGATCCAGATTGGTATACAGGTTGGTGTAAACAGAGGGGGTAGAAACCGCGTCAGCAGCCGGCTTGTTGCCCGCTGCGGAACTGCCGCAAGCAACCAGACCCAGAGCCAGAATAGCGCACAGCGCCAAAGCAATGATCTTCTTCATACAGAATCTCCTTTGTATTTATGTTGATTTTTAGATGCAATAATGTATCTAACCGAATACGCTGATAGTAACAATTCCGTATCTTTTTGTCAAGATTTCTTTCGAATTCGTAACTTTTCATTGCGATTCTGACAGTTCACAGCCTGTATCCTTGCATAAATGCTGTCTGCAATCAAAAAGCCAGCAAGCGTAACGCTTGCTGGCTTTTTTGGCGGAGAGTTAGGGATTTGAACCCTAGGTTCCTTTTGGGAACACAGCATTTCGAGTGCTGCACCATCGACCACTCGGACAACTCTCCATATGACATCTAAGTTAGTATACCAAAAACTATCCTTAGCGTCAACGGGCAGGGGGATAAATTCCCTAACATCAAGTCAAATATGGAACCTCTCTGCCTTTACAGTTTCTTCATCATGGTAAACTCTTTTCGCAGTGTACCATCCTTTAACCGAATCGCATCCGGCTTTTCTCCCGTATGGGCAAAGCCCATTTTCTGGTACAGCCTACACGCCCGCTCGTTTCCTTCAATATAATCCAGTTCTAATTGCAAAATTCCTTTTTCTTTTGCAATCGTGATCAGTTCAGAAAACATTGCGGTCCCGATCCCCAGCCCCCAATATGATTTGAGAATTCCGATTGCTACCATTGCACGATGTTTTGTTTTTTGCATGGAATTGCGCATGAGACTACAATTTCCCACAACTTTTCCGTCGAGGATGCAGGCAATCATCAAATGGTTCGGTGATGTATTGACGCTTTCCAGAAATGCAGCTTCCTCTTCTTCAGTTTCGGTGCATTCTTCTGGACACCACAGTATGAACTCTGTTTCGGACGCACAGGTTTTCAAATATGTATTCATGGCTCTGGCATCAGAGGGTACCGGACTTCTGAATACAGCTTTTACTCCGTTTTTCAAAACAATATTCTTTGCTTCGTAAACCATTGCAAATGCACCCTTTCCTTTTTGTCGGTTTGCTTGTCCCCAAACTATAACCAGATTATAGCATACATAACGCAAAAAAGAAATTGCCCCATCTAAAAAATTGGCAATCCCCCAACACAGGTACTACCGATTTTATATAGTGTATTCTGCCGCTTACTGGGCATCAATTTTTTCTTTCAATTCGTTCAGGTACACCCAACGCTCGGTCTTTTCGTCCAGCTGAGCTTCCAATGCAGCATGGGTTTCTGCCAGCTCCTGCAATTTTACATAGTCGGTCACGCATCGTGTCTGTTCGGCTTCACACTCTGCAATCTGCTGTTCCAGTGCTGCCAGATCATCGTCGATGGTTTCGTATTCCTTTTGCTCTTTATAGGTAAATTTCAACTGACGGGTGCGGGTGCGCTCGGCAGCTTTCTCTTTTTTCTGCCTTACAGAAATTTGGTCCTGCTTGTGCTTTGCCGTCCAATCCGACCAGTTGCCATTATAGCGCACGACTTGGCCATCGCCGCGCACCTCGAAAATAGTTTCTGCCAGCTTATCCAAAAAGAATCGGTCATGGGAAACCGTCAAAATCGGGCCGGGGAAGCTCTGCAAATAGTCTTCCAAAATGGACAAAGTCATAATGTCCAAATCGTTAGTAGGCTCGTCCAGCAGCAGCACGTTAGGGGCTTCCATCAAGACTGACAGCAGATACAACCGACGACGCTCGCCGCCAGAAAGCCTGCCAATGGGCACGGACTGCAAATCGCCGGGGAACATGAAACGCTCCATCATCTGTTTGGCCGTAAAGGTGCCTTCATCGGTGCGCACTTCGTCGGAAATATCATGGATAAAATCGTAAACACGCTGGTTCAAATCCAGTTCTCGGCCTTCCTGGGTAAAGTAGCCGATTTTTACGGTCGCTCCCATTTCCACTGCGCCGGAGTCCGGCTCCAGCACACCTGCAATGGTGTTCAGCAGGGTAGACTTGCCTGCACCGTTATGACCTACGATGCCGATACGGTCACCCCGCAGGATTTTATAGGTAAAGTGGCTGATGATGGGGCGACCATCAAAGGCCTTAGACACGTCCTCCAGCTCGATGATTTTTTTGCCCAGGCGGCTGGATGCCGCTGTAAGCTGGATGGCATCATCATATTCTGGGGCATCCTGATTCAGCAAATCCTCATAACGCTGAATCCGCTCACGGGATTTGGTGGAGCGTGCCTTGCAACCGCGCATAATCCACTCTCTTTCTACACGCAAAATGGACTGACGCTTGCGCTCGCTGGCTTCTGCCATCTCCTGACGTTGTTCTTTCAGCTCCAGATACTTGGAGTAGTTGGCTTCGTAATGGTACAGCTTGCCCTTATCCAGCTCGGTGATGTGATTGACCACACGCTCCAAAAAATAGCGGTCATGAGTAACCATGATAAGCCCGCCGCGGAATCGGCGCAGATGGTCTTCCAGCCAAGACGTCATCTCTGCATCCAGATGGTTGGTGGGCTCGTCCAGAATCAGTACATCTGCCGGCTGAATCAGCGCTGCTGCCAGTGCGACACGCTTGCGCTGACCACCGGAAAGGGTACCGATTTTCTGCTGGAAATCCGGAATCCCCAGCTGGTTCAGCATCGCCTTTGCTTCGTATTCTTTCACGTTTTGGAAATCGGCAGGCAGATGCAAAAACACCTGTTCCAATACGGTCGCATCGTCCTGCATAGCAGGATTCTGCGAAAGATAGCTGATTTGTGCCCTGGGGCTGTGAAAAATTTTGCCGCCATCCGGCTCGATGACACCCGCCAGCACTTTCAGAAAGGTAGATTTTCCGGTTCCGTTAATGCCGATTATGCCGGTTTTGGCACCTTCCGGCAAATAAAAATTTACATCATCCAGCAGCTGACGCGCGCCGAAATTGATGGAAAGATGTTCCGCAGATAAGAGCATAATAACCTCCCGATTTGATAAACACTTTCTTTATCATACCATAAACTACTCAGTTTTCGCATCTTTTTCTGTATGCCGTATGCTTTTCCACAGAGAATCCATTTTCAGTGGAAAACAAAAGCAATGAAAAGCCGCCTGCACACGCAGACGGCTTTTCACACTTTATTTATGGCTTGCAGCGCTGGCAGGGCTCATAGCCTTCGTGAATCAAATCCTCACGGCTGCCGGAATAGGTCTTGCGGTTTTCCTCTTTGATGGAATCCACACCGGAACAGCTTTCCTTATGGAACTTTTTCGTTCCGGTATTCAGTACATAGGTTGTTCCTTCTGCCTGTGGCTGCACAGGGCCGGCCTTGCTCAGCCAGCTTTCACCGGTAGCATAGTCAATGGTGATCTGGGGCTGAACGTTATAGGCAAACACGCAGAACATCACTTCTTCGCCTGCATCTTCCACCGAGTAGCCTTCCATTAAGACGCCCTGCGCTACCAAATCGTCGCTGTCAAAAATCGGGGTCACACGATATGCCACATGATTGTTTGTTTCTTTGACGTAGTCCGCCACCATATTTTCAAAAGGCAGCATACCATCAATATTCAGATAACGGGTACCAGTAATCAAATTGCTTTTGTTGGCGTTTTCTGCCGTCAGCTGGTAGCCAATCAGATGGCAGCGGTTGTACAGATATTTGCCATCCACGCTGTCATACTTAGCAGTCTGCCAGCCGGTAGGCTTTACTTGGCCGATATTGCCACGCTTTTCGGTGGGCATGATGTCCTGCCCCACACAGGCATATGTAATTCCACAGCGTCCCAGCTCGTCCAGCTCACTGTAATACTCCATCGAATTGGCCGGGATGTTGTTCAAATCAAAAAACGGCACATTATCGTTGATTGCCACATATGCATCGCCGGTATACGCCGGAATGTCTTCCACTGTAAAGGGGATTTCTGCATTCGGCTCCCAGACACCATCCACAGGTGCCTGCGCCGTAACGGTGCTGCTGCCCGGCTGAGAATTGTTGAGCGCGGCGTCGCTGCCGCAGCCAACCAGACAAGATACAAACAATACCAGCGCAAGCAACGCTGCATTTAATTTCTTCATTTGTTATAAATCTCCTTTGTGATTTTCTCATGGGACGAACCGGAAAAGTCACAGCTTTCCACCAGTGTCCAGCCGTGCTCCCGCAGCGGCAGATCAAAATGGGTATCCGCCGGGTAGGTACGGTTCCAGCGGAACAGAATCACCTGTTCCAGCTTTTCTTCATAAGGTACCAGCGGGGTACCCTCGACAAAGCAGAAATCACCGGGCCGCGCAGTTTCCATAAAATCTTCTGCCGCATCCAGACGTACCTGCTCCTCTGCTTCAAACTGCTTGGCAGAATAGGGGGACAGCTTCAGCTTTTTATCACCCAGCATCCCCAGCATTTCTGCACGCAGCACCTTATCTTTACTTTGTCGGCGGTGATTAAACATAGTTCCGCCGTTATCGTCAATACAGATCATTGCGATCATGTGTGATTCACCTGGTTCCTTATTTTGATAGGGGCGTTCGCCCTATCCCATTATACGAAGCAAAACCGCCAGCGTCAACGCACACGGTTCGTCTCAAAAAAGAAAAGCATCTGCCGTTTTCAAAAGGGCAGATGCCTTTCACTGTTCTGTTTTATTTGCGGAATTTTGGCTTTTTGTCCAAGATTTCCTGCACCTGCTGCTGGGTTAGAGTTGTCAGCGGTTTCGGTGCTGTATTGCCTTTACGCAGCGCCAAATGCCAGGTGGAAAGCCCAATCCATTTGCCCATTTTATAACCGGTATGCGGGGCACGCCCCTCACACACGAAGCCGTACTTTTGGTGAAACGCTTCGCTGGCAGGGTTAGGGTCGGCAATCAGTGCATATACATTCCATACGCCCTGCTGCCGCAGAATCTCCAAAAGCGGGGCATACAGCGCATCCCCTATGCCCATACCGCGGGCATCCGGTGCGCAGTAAATGGTGATTTCTCGATCCCAGTCAAACGCTTCTCTCTCATGCCAGCGATGTGTACAGGCAAACCCCATCAAGCGGCCGGCATCATCTCGTGCCAACAGCATCGGCCCAACCGCCAAAGTATCTGCCACCCATTTTTCATACTGGGGCAGAGTAGACAGCTTGATTTGAAAGGTCGCACGACTGTTTTCCACATACCAGTTATACAGCGCCAAAATATCGGCGGTGTCTGCCTGTGTGGCAATCGAAAGCCGTGGGCGGCGTTTTTCCTTCCAGGATGTGCACAACGCTTCTTTTTTCGCCTTGGGCAGCTTTTTAATGGCGGCCTCCCGCTTCAAAGCGGCAGATTTATCTGCCAGCTGTTCCAAATAAGCAAAGCCTTCCGGCGGAAATGCGTGGGTAAACTTGGCACCACCCTGTCCGTTTTTGTGGGCGTACAGCCGAGCTGGCGGATCATCCGTCCAGCCGGTATACAGCCGATCACCCTCGCAGCGCAGCATATAGACAAAGGCTGCGCGCTGGCTTTTGGGTTCCATGGCGTTCCCTCCTTTTTCAGGCAATGAAATCGCTTACAGGCGACCATTATTGCGCAGCACCTGACGGCAGGCTTCGATTGCCTGCTCCTTGGTGTCAGCAGTAATCAAGAAGCGGCTTGCATGACAGAAACGGATGCCTTCCAGACCACTCTTCTGGGCAATGACCTCCGGGGTCTGACCCGCCCAAGAAGCCGGGAAGGGCAACTTACTGCGCTTCGTCTTGCGGTCATTCACACATTGTGCGCTCCAGCCGCCGCGCTGGCTGGGATACACCACAAATATTGCGTCAGTGCGGTACAGACCGTTCTTCCATGGCAGGTAGCAAGGCAACACCACAATGCCATTCTGACTTTCTCGATATGCCGCCTGCACCTTGTCATCTGCACGGTTTACCGCACGGGCAGACTCAATCTGGCGCTCCAGAATCTGGCGTGCCACCGCAACCGCCTGGAAGAAGCATTCGTCGCTGTCCCGATCCGAATCCCAAACCGGATTAAAAAAGCCGATGGCATCGCACAGGCTGTTCTGCTCGCCGGTATTATCGTTCAAATCCAGCGGCTGGATAAAGTTTTCGTCAATCAGACGTGCCTGATTTTCACCTACCAGACCCGGCCCGAGCACTTGCCACAGCAGACCAAAGGCAGCGTAAGGCACACCGTTTGCCCGGTACTCGCGGGGCTCCTGATGGTGGTCAAACATTCCAAAGCCTACATCGTATACGATGCCGTCAAAATCATCCGGCACGGTAAAACCACGGGTAATCTGAATGTCGGGGCGAACAATCTGCAAAAGCGCCGTGGAGAATACGTCATCTGCATGGAATTTACCGCCATGGGTAAAACCGTTTGCGGGAATTTTCATGATAGAACCTCCTAGGTAAAGCGACAAATGCCGCAGTTATCATTTTCAGCAGGGCTGCGCCCTGCGTAATATCTTATATTAGCATACTCCACGCAGCTGACGCAAGCACACCCCAAAGCGGTTTTGTGTCGATTTCTGCCGCATCCTGTGTTACAATATCAGTAATCTATTTTATCGTTTCCAAGGAGGTGTCCCCATGCGTTCTTCCACTCAAGCCCATGCGCATCACACCGCTGCCCAAAGGCGAAAATCCTCACACAGCGGTACATTTTTTCTGACGGCGCTTCTGGTTCTACTTTTGATTGCCGTTGTGCTGTTTGTTTTTCATCCGACGGAAAAAGCCCTGCCCATGCCGGAACAGCCCCGCATTGTGCGGCTGGATGCCGGCTGGACCGATCAACTGGTTCAATGCGGCAACGACAAAGCCGTAAAAGCCTTTATCGACCAAACCATTGCCGAAATTGCGGCGACTCCGTTTGGTATCAATGCCATTTCTTGGGACGGCAAAACTCCAGACGGCGAAGCTCTGTTTATTGATGACACCAAAACGCTGCCACACGCAGCTTTTTTATCTGACCGCTTTGATGCGATGGATTATCTGCTTCATGCTGCCGAGAATGCTGAGTTGACCGTTTATCTGGAACGCCTATTGCCGAACCCGGAAGACGAAGTCATCACAACTCTGGCCGAAAAACATGAAATGCCGCTGCTTTCACCTAACGTTCTCAGCAACCAGACCCCCGGCTGGGAATCCGGCGAGGTGCAGCTGCTGGATGCATCTGCTGGCGGCGAGCGTGCCGCACTGGCTTTGCAGCAGGGCAATACCGCTGCTGGTGTCATACTGGGCGACTGGAGTGTCCTGCGCCAAAATCCTTCCGAAGCGGTTCTGTTCAACGCATTTCTGGATGGCACGCTGGACGACCCGACCCAAGCATGGTCGGGCAAGGAGCTTGCCCAGACTTTGGCAGTTACTTATCCGCAGCACGACAACGCCAAATTGTATGACAAGAATGTTTTCCTGATGGGTACGAGTAACCCGGATGCACCCTTGACTCTGAATGGGGAACCTGTAGAGCGTTTTACCCAGCAGGGCAGCTGGGGTATTCTGGTTCCGCTGGAATACGGCACCAATACATTCACGCTGGAAAACGGCGGTGAACCGTTGGAATTCCACATCGAAAAGCCCAAGCCCGACCCCAATAAAAAGCCTGCAAAACCGGAACCGCCCCAGCCGGACGGCACCCCGGGCGAAGAAGCAATCGGCAAGAAAGTGCAGATTACCGATGCGATTGCCAGCGCACTGACCGAGCCTTGGAAGTCCTCTTCCATTGAGGATACACTGTATCAGGGTGCGGTTGCAGAGGTTGTAGGCGTGACTGAGTACCAGTCCGGCAACATTATGACCCATGCTTACAAACTGTCTACCGGCGGTTGGGTGCGCGCAAAGACCAGTACCATCGTAGACCTGCCGGATGCTGCTTTTACTGGTGCAACTATTTCTGAGGACGAAGCCAGCCGCAGCACTGTTCTGGAATTTACCGGAAACGGCACCCCCGCTGTATATCACACTTGGGAAAACAACCAGCTCACCTTGCGGCTGCTCAGCGCACAATGGAGCGGTACGCTGCCTGAAAGCGAGCGATTCAATGCTTCCATTGAACAGCAGGATAAGGATATTCTGTTGACCCTAAACTTCTCTGACACAGATCCGCTGTATGGCTGGGCAGTCAACTACGAAGACGGTATCACCCGCCTGTACTTCAAGCACAAGCCTGTGCTGGCCGACGGTGCAAAGCCCTTGACCGGTCTGACCATCATGCTGGACCCCGGTCATGGAGAAGGAGACAACGGCGCAGTCGGCAGCGGTGGTCTTTCGGCTCCTGTGGAAAAAGACGCCAATCTGGCACTTGCTCTGGCAACCCGCACCCGTCTGGAGCAGTTGGGCGCAACGGTTGTGATGACTCGCACGGAAGATACGTTTCCTACACTAGGTGACCGTGTTACTGCACTCAATACCCAGCACCCTGATTTGTTCATCTCAATTCACCACAACAGTATCGATTTGACACGCAACGTAAACAGCGTAAACGGCACCGAAGCCTACTGGTTCTATGAGGAAGGCACCGAGCTTGCCCGCCTGCTGACCGAAAACGTTACCAGCGCAATCAATGCCGTTCGCTCTGAACCCCATCAGGACCGCGGGAATTCCTATGGGTACTACTATGTGACTCGCTCCAACATCTGCCCCGCAACACTTCTGGAAGCCGCATTTATGACCAACCCTGCCGATTACGAGCTTTCCATCAATCCAGATGTGATTTGGTCCGAAGCTGGCGGTATTGCAAGAGCTGTGTATCAGTTTTTGCGGGAAGCAGCGCTGCCCACCGCCGCTTAAATCTAAAAACAAAGAACGCCGCCCGCAAGTCGGGCGGCATTTTTGTTGGTCGAAAAGCACATCTTTTCGCACAAGTGCGCCTTTTCGCCAATTTTATGCTATACTAATATACTGAAAATACATCACAGCAAGTAGGAGACTATCATGGTAGAAGCGGTTATTTTTGATATGGACGGCTTGATGTTCGACACGGAAAGTGTGTGGACCTCTTTGTGGGAGCCGGTTTTGAAAACTTTTGGTATTCCGCTGCCCGCTGGGCTTGCTGACGCAACCCGTGGTACGGCAGGCGTACAGTTGCGCAACATTGTAGGTCAGTATTGCGGACCAAACCACGACCCCCAAGAAATTCTGGAGGAAATGTGGCGTCAGGGCGATTTGGTTTTTGCCAAGGGCGTTGCCAAAAAGCCCGGCCTGGATGCACTGTTGGGCTGGCTGAAGGAACATAGCATCCCGGTTGCGGTTGCCAGCAGCAGCCTGCCTCATTACATCCACCAGAATTTGAAGAACGGCAACATCGAATCGTACTTTTCTACGATTGTCAGCGGCGATATGATCGAGCACTCCAAGCCTGCACCGGATATTTTTCTGAAAGCTGCTGAGCTTCTGGGCGCAGACCGCCACCGCACACTGGTTTTGGAAGACAGCTACAACGGTGTGCGCGCGGGTCGTGCCGGCGATTTTATTACTGTCATGGTTCCAGATTTGATGCCGGCAAACGAAGAAATGGCAAAACTGTACGACGCTTGCTGCAAGGATTTGTTTACAGTGCGTGACCTTCTGGAGCAGGGTAAACTAGGCTGATTTTTGACCTGATTGCAATACAAACGCCATCCGCCTTGGCGGATGGCGTTTTCTTTTATTGGAAATCCCGCAGGTCGCCCTTTTCTTCAATGGTCAGGAATACACCATTCGGCACACAGGATGCAAACGAGGCGTGTTTATCCAGCCAGCCAAACCCTTCGCACACATGGTCGGGGCAAGGGCTGTTGACGAAAGCTGCCGCTCCGTCTTTGACCTGAATATGTACCGTGTCAAATACCGTTTCGATATCATAGGTTTTGTCCACATCCAGCGGAAGAATCATCTGCTGGGAGCCATCTTTGTTTTCGTACTGCACAAACGCGCACAGCTCGTGGGCATCCTTTTGATCCAGCCAGTACCAGCCCGCCAGTACTGCTGCCAGCACCAACACCACCAGTACAAAAATCAAATTCATTTTCTTGCCGCTTACCGGCTTTTTCTCTTTTGCGTCCACTGAAAATTTCCTTTCTATGATACATAGTATACAAGAGTTTTACAGAAAAATGCTCGCCGAATCACTCCGGCGAGCACGATAGAAACAGTGCTTACTCCTCGATGGTGCTATGTGCCCAGACATATTCGCGGGCACGGTCCAGCATCATTTCGTGGCGCAGATTCTTCACAAAAGGCTGTGCCTTGTATTCTTCCACCGTTTTCTTTGCCTTCTCTGCACGCGCTGCAATCTCAGCATCCAGCTCGGCATCGGTCGGGACCAAACCCTTTTCCTGTGCCAGCAGCTCCAAAGCAAAGCCGGTGCGCATTTCCAGCGCACCACGCTGACGCAGCTGTGTATCAAACTCTTCCTTGGTGCGGCGGGTACGCTGCAGGAACTGCCCCAATGTAGTGCGCATCATCTGTAGCTGAATCTGGAACTGATTCAGCTTCTTCTGGTATGCTTCTTCCAGCAGCGGAGTGGGCAGCTCGCCTTCGCAAGCCTGACCCAGCTGATCCAGCAACTGACCGCGTGCAATGTTCATTGCGTTTTCACGGCGACTTTCTGCCATCTTGGCACGAATCTGTGCGCGGTATTCTTCCATGGTATCCACGCCGCCAACCTTCTTAGCAAAGTCTGCGTTCAGTGCGGGAATCTGGCGTACATTTACGCTATGCAGCACAATGTGGAACACCGCTTCCTTACCAGCCAGCTCACGCGCCTGATAATTGGTGGGGAAGGTAACCGTGATATCGAACGCCTCCCCTGCACTGTGGCCCAGAATGCCTTCCTCAAAGCCGGGAATCATACGGCCAGCCCCCAGCGGGATCTGTGCATTCTTTGCGCTGCCGCCCTGGAATGCTTCACCATTCAGGTAGCCGGTATAGTCTGCAATCGCAATATTGCCCTTTACTGCCGGTCCCTTATGAGGAACCAAATCTACATTTGCGCTGCGGGTACGCTCGATCTGCTGGTCCACATCTTTTTCTGCTACAGGGATAGGCTCACACTTTACGGTAAAGCCTTCGGTGCAGGTCAGGGTCAGCTCCGGACGCAGGGCAACGGTAGCGCAGGCAACAAAGCCATCCTCTTTATTTACGCTGATCAGATCGTAGGCAGGTTCAGTTACGAAATCGAACTTGTTTGCCTCCGTCACTGCATCAATCAAGGACTGTACCTGTGCGTCCATCACGTCGTTAATGGCATCATACCAGAAGACGTGCTCGCCCTTTTCTGCTTCGATGGCGGCACGGTCTGCTTCGCCCTTTTCAAAGCCCTGGACCGTGTAATCGCCACGGGTACGCTCGTAGACAGCCTGTGCTGCATTTTCCAGCTCTGCTGCATCCGCAGTAAAGGTCATTTTGACCACATATTTTTCCGGGTATTCCAGTTTTTCCAGTTTCATGGATGACGTCCTCCGTAAACCTGCCTGTGCAGGTATTTTTGCTTTTCTTGGTGTGCCATAGCACACAGAAAGAATCACCCAAACGGTGATTTTTCTGAATATTTCAAAGCATATTATAGTTATTATAGCACAATCCGAAAAAAAGCGGTATAATAAATCAAAAGAATTGCCTGATATACAGGCATTTTTGCATTTTATCGACCATTCGCCAAGGAGGACAGAATGCGCTTATTTGATGTTTTGGGTCCGGTTATGATCGGCCCTTCCTCCAGCCACACCGCGGGTGCTGCCCGTATCGGCTATACAGCCCGCAAACTACTGGGGGAAACTCCTGTACGGGCTGAAGTTTATTTGCACGGCAGCTTTGCAACAACCGGCCGCGGCCACGGTACAGACCGTGCCATCATTGCCGGTTTGCTGGGAATGCACCCGGACGATGCCCGCCTGCCCGACAGTTTTTCGCTGGCGCGAGAGGCAGGGCTGGAGTTTTCCATCCACGCCATTGAACTACGGGATGCCTACCCCAACACCGCCCAATTGCGGCTGTGGGGCAGCGATGGGCGTCGGCTGGAGCTGCAGGCAGCCTCGATTGGCGGCGGGCGTATTCGCGTTACTCATATTGATGGCGTTCCGGTAGATTTTGGGGGAGACACCAATACGCTGATCATTCACAACACCGACACTCCCGGCTATGTGGCGGAGGTCAGTACCGCTGTGTCGAAACAGAGCATCAACATTGCGTCTATGCAGTTGTTCCGTGCAAGCCCGGGAGGTTATGCAGTTATGGTATTGGAATGCGACCAGCCGATCCCTGTGGAACTGACCGAATCACTGCGGCAGGTTCCCGGTATTTTGAAAGTAACCAGCCTGAATGTAGGGGAGGACCGCTGATGAGTTTTGTTTCTGTATCCGAAATGCTGGCGGCTGTCTCGTCTGGTCGTGATCTGGCACACACCATCATGGCAAGCGATTTGGCAGAAAGCCGCATCACCGAAGAAGAATCTCAGGCACAGATGCGTCATCTGTGGCAGGTCATGCAGGCAACCAGCTTGCAGTATGATCCGGCGCGCCGCAGTGCCAGCGGATTGACCGGCGGCGATGGCGGAAAGCTGCTGGACGCTGCTGCACAGAACAGCCTGTTCGGCGGTGAATACCTGAATCATGTCATTGCCGAAGCATTGAAAACCGCCGAATGCAATGCCTGTATGCAGCGCATTGTTGCTGCCCCGACGGCAGGCAGCTGTGGTGTTCTACCCGCTGTTTTGCTGCCCTTGCGAGACAGTGGCTATACCGAGCAGCAGTTCTGTGATGCTTTATATGTAGCGGCTGGTTTTGGTCAGGTCATTGCCGCACGCGCAACGCTGGCTGGTGCTGAGGGCGGCTGTCAGGCCGAAGTAGGTTCTGCCAGCGCAATGGCAGCTGCTGCACTGGTTCAGCTGGGCGGTGGTACGCCCGATCAGTGCAGCCATGCAGCAGCTATGGCTCTCTCTGGGCTTTTGGGTCTGGTTTGTGATCCGGTAGCCGGTCTGGTGGAAATCCCCTGCGTAAAACGCAACGTAACCGGTGCTGTCAACGCTGTTGCTTGTGCCAATATGGCGTTGGCTGGTATTCCTTTCCAGATTCCCTGCGACGAAGTGATTGACGCCATGGGGCGCATCGGCAATCAGATGTCCTCTGATTTGAAAGAAACAGCTCAGGGTGGTCTGGCACAGACCCCCACCGGAAAAGCCATCGCCGAGCAGATGGCTGGCCAGGAACTGTAAAAAGCAATCCCTCTGCCTTGTGGTTTTACGCCGTAGGCAGAGGGATTTATTCATATAATAAAAACAGCATCCGTTTGTTGCGGATGCTGTTTTTATCTTTATATTGCAAAGCTATCTTAGGAAATCAAATTTCAGACGTTTCGCGTTTCTTGACAAATGCACGAATCACCAGCAGCGTACCAACCATCAATGCGATGGACAGAGGCAGCATGATGAATACATTGCGCACCATACCAGCAATCAGGTAACATACAAAGCTGACTGCGGCTACTGTCAACGCATACGGCAGCTGGGTGGACACATGGTTGATATGGTCACACTGCGCACCTGCGGAAGCCATGATCGTGGTGTCCGAAATGGGAGAGCAGTGGTCGCCAGCCACAGCACCAGCCATGCAGGCAGAAATGGCAATGATCATCATTTCATTGTTCATATCATACTGGAATGCATAGGTAACAATGGGAATCAGAATGCCGAACGTGCCCCAAGAAGTACCGGTAGAGAATGCCAAGAACACAGCAATCACAAAGACGATTGCGGGCAGCAGATTCAACACCGCACCTGCGCTGGACTGCACCAGTGCGCCAACAAACTCGCGTGCCCCCAGAGAATCCGTCATAGCCTTCAGCGTCCATGCCAGAGTCAGAATCATAATAGCGGGAACCATGCTCTTAAAGCCTTCGGGCAGGCTTTCCATGCACTCGCGGAAATTCAAAATACCGCGGCACAGATAGTACACAACCGTGAACAGGAACGCAACGGCAGAGCCGTAAACCAGACCTTCGGATGCAACCGAGTTTGCAAAAGCATCCACAAAGTTCACGCCGGAGAAGAAACCGCCGGTGTACAGCATACCCACGATGCAGCAAACAATCAGCACTGTAATGGGAATCAACAGATCATACACACGACCCTTCGGGTTGGGCTGTTCGCCTTCGGTGCTGCTGTCGGGGTGCTTTCCGCTGGTGTAAAGGTCACCGTTCAGGCGAGCATTTGCCTCGTGCAAAGCCATGGGACCGTAATCGAACTTGCCAGCAGCCAGCGTAATCAGCATGACCAGCGTCAGGAATGCGTAGAAGTTATAGGGGATTGCGCGAATGAACAGCTCCAGGCCGTTGACACCTTCCACAAAACCCGTAACCGCAGCAGCCCAGGAAGAAATCGGGGCGATGATGCAGATGGGCGCCGCCGTAGCATCAATGATGTATGCCAGCTTTGCGCGGCTGACTCTGTGACCATCGGTGACGGGACGCATCACGCTGCCAACTGTCAGACAGTTGAAGTAGTCATCGATGAAAATCATCACGCCCAGTGCCACAGTAGCGAGCTGTGCACCCACACGGCTCTTAATGTGGTTTTCTGCCCAGCGACCGAACGCAGCCGAACCGCCGGCTTTGTTCATCAGGTAAACCATCGAGCCCAGCAGAACCAGGAACAGCAGAATGCCTGCGTTTCCTGCATTTGCCAGCGAGGACTTTACCATGCCCCAAGTAAATACATGCTCCATGGTCATGCTGAAATTGAAATTGGCATACAGAAGACCGCCTACCAAAATACCCACGAACAGGGAAGAGTAGACCTCTTTCGTGATCAGTGCCAGACCGATTGCAACAACCGGGGGCAGCAGCGACCATGCGGTGCAGAAAAAGGGGCTGACATACTCTGCCGCAGCAGGTTCACCCTCTGCAAACGCGCATACGGTCAAAGCAGCCACTGCCAGCAGCACGCCCAGGGCGATACGGCCGACTTGTCTCGAACGACTGTGATTTTCCATGATTTCCTCCTTGCCATCGATGTGTGCCAGCACACCGACGGCGATTTCTGTTTTTTCCTACTTTATTTCCTCGTCCTGAAAAAACACATAAAAAAACGGGAGCCACGGCACGTTGCCATGACTCCCGGAATTTACTCTGCTACAAGTACACGTTCCCAAGACCACGACAGCGCTCCACAGGCCGCAAAGACCCGTGACAGACCAGAGGATATTATCCCAAGATCCGGCAATTTTCTGTCAGGCAACAGAAAACACCTCGGCAACGGCCCCTTTCACTTTTCCCGGCTGCCTGCCTTAACTTGGAAAAGCTACTCTTGACGCGTCGCGCCTCTATCATGTAATTTTTCGATTGGACAAGTCTGATTATAACCACTTCTCCGAGAATGTCAACCTGCTTTGATAAATTTTCTGTTTTTTCTTTTGCAGGCACGGTTTTGATATTTTTTGCTTTTCAACGCGATTTTTCAAAATCTTTGCTTGCGCACAGCTTTTTTTATGCCTTGCGCAAACAAACGTGAATATCTTCCAGCGGGTCAAAATTCCTCTTCCACTTGTTGGAATCTGCGTTTTCTCTTCTCGAAAAAGGTTTCAGATAAAACAAAAAAGACACATCTTTCGATGTGTCTTTTTGGTGCGATGGGAGGGACTCGAACCCCCGACCTACTGGTTCGTAGCCAGTCACTCTATCCAGCTGAGCTACCAACGCAAACCGCTTCGCTTGAAGCTCCATTATAATACCAAACTGGGAAGGTGTTGTCAAGCTTTTTTCAAAAGTTTTTTATTTTTTCTGATAATTCTGCTTTTATGGAAATTCTACAAAAACAACTTTTGCTCTTTTTGCGTTCTGCCAGCAGTTCACATGCGCACCAAGCCATCTGTTTTTATGCGCTGACAAGGCATTTTATAAATTCACCTGATTTTTTCACAACGAAACGATACCGAACCTGCTTTTCGGTCGGGTGTTGCTGTAAATACAAAATCGGCGGTAACGCACTTTGCGTTACCGCCGATTTTACCGCAATTTTTATACACCTGCCAGGCGTACAGATTTTATAAGCTCACACAAACCGCTGGATTTTCTCCTTGGCGCAATTAGCCCTGAGTCTTGTAGCCGTCGGGGTTCTTGCTCTGCCAGTTCCAGCTGTCACGGCACATTTCCTCAATGCCGTACTTTGCCTTCCAGCCCAGCTCGCGCTCTGCCTTAGTGGGATCTGCCCAGCACTCAGCGATGTCGCCGGGACGGCGGGGATCGATCTGGTAGGGAATCTCATGGCCACAAGCCTTTTCGAAGGCATGAATCACCTGCAGCACACTGTAGCCGTTGCCGGTACCCAGGTTGCAGATGAACAGACCGCACTTGGTCTCCAGTTTGCGGATTGCACAAACGTGGCCTGCTGCCAAGTCAACAACATGGATATAGTCACGAATGCCGGTGCCGTCGGGCGTGGGATAATCATCACCAAAGACATGAACCTTCTCCAGCTTGCCTGCTGCCACCTTAGCGATGTAAGGAACCAGGTTGTTGGGAATACCATTGGGATCTTCGCCGATCAAACCGCTTGCGTGTGCACCGATGGGGTTAAAGTAACGCAGGATTGCCACGTTCATCTCCGGATCTGCCTTGCAGACGTCCTGCAGGATACGCTCGGTGAAAGCCTTGGTTGCACCGTAGGGGTTGGTGGTCTCGCGCAGGGGAGAATCCTCGGTCAGAGGCACCTTTTCGGGATCGCCGTATACGGTTGCGGAAGAGCTGAACACAAAGTTCTTCACGTTGTAATCACGCATGACGTCCAGAATGTTCAGCGTGCAGTTGAAGTTGTTGCTGTAGTACTCGATGGGCTTCTGGCAGCTTTCGCCAACAGCCTTGTATGCAGCAAACTGAATTACTGCATCGATGTCGGGATACTGTGCGAAAACCTTCTGTACATCTTCCTTCTTGGACATATCTGCTTCGATGAAACGGAGGTCCTTGCCGGAAATCTGGCGCACACGCTCCAGCGCCAGAGGACAGGAGTTGTAATAGTTGTCTGCTACGATAACGTCGTAACCTGCTGCCAGCAGCTCGACACAAGTATGGCTGCCAATGTAACCAGCACCACCAGAGACCAAAATTGCCATAATGAAACACTCCTTTTACCTGTTTGAGAAATCGTTCTTTTGTATTTTCAGCATACCGCTGTCACCCAATAAAATCAAGAGGAAACATGTATACACAGCATATCCTTTTGTTGCACATTTTTACCAAAAGCCGTTTTATATCGGGAAATTAAACAGTTTTGCAATGGATATTTGTGTGGAAAGACAAAAACAACGGCTTCCCCCTGCATACAGTCGGAGAAGCCGTTGTTTTTCCTAATGTAATTTTACAGCTTTCCGCACTGCTTTCCGGTAAAGAACCGCAGCGTAGTGGTTGCGCGGAACACCTTGCCCGCATGCAGCACTGTGCTTGGGAAATTGGGGAAACTGGGCGAACAGGGAAAGTGCTGGGTTTCCAACGCAAAGCCAGCATATTTCTGCGCCTTTGCGCCATCCTTCAGCGGTGTTTTTACATCGCCGTAGAAGTTGGCGGTATATAACTGCACACCCGGCTGGGTGGTATATACTTTCATGCTGATACCAGTCTTTTCACTGAACGCCCACGCACAAATGCTCTGGGATGCGCCGCGGGGACGATCAATTACAAAGCAATGGTCGTAGCCGTCGCCCACCAACTCCATCTGTGGGTAACCACTGCCGAAATCCTGACCAATGTACTTGCCAGCCGTAAAATCCATCGGCGTACCCTTAACTGGCAAAATACGGCCGGTGGGACAAGTCTGCTCGTTTCCCTCCAGATACTGGGAGCAATACAGGCGCAGCTTTTGCTTTTCAATAGTGCCTTCGCCGTCCAGATTGAAATAGCTGTGGTTGGTCAGATTGACCAGCGTATCCGCATCACTGGATGCACGATACTCCATGCGGAATGCATTATCCGGGGTCAGTGTATAACGCACTGAAATCTTCATATTGCCGGGGAAACCATCTTCGCCGTCAGGGCTGTCCGCTTCCAGCAGCAGCGAATCTCCAAATACTTTTACCCGGAACATCTTTCTGGAAAAACAGCCATGCAGATGATTGGGGCCATTGTTGGCTTCCAGCTGGTAGGTTTTGCCCGCCAGAGTAAACTGTGCATCCTGAATACGGTTTGCATATCGACCCACGAAACTACCGGTAAATGCATCTTCGTTTTCATAATCAGCCAGCGTATCATGGCCCAGCACCACATCCACCACACCGGTCTTTGCAGGCACGACGATTGAGCGGATGATACCACCATAATCCAGAACCGACACAGCCAAGCCGTTCGGGTTTGCAAGCGTATACTCTGTTACCGAGGCGCCAGCCTGATTGACACCGAAAGGCCGGGAAGTGATCTTTGCCATAATGTAAGCCTCCTATCTAAAGGAAATGTCACAAATTAGCATTCTCTATATTGTTATCATTGTATCACAAAATTATATAATTTCCAATGAATACTCATGGTCATTCAGCACAAAATTCCGCCTATTTTTTGTAGTCCTATCCGCTTATGTTTGCTACCAGATTTAGAGTGTCACACCCAGACCCCGGCTAAGTAGCTGTACTGCATCCTGACGCAGGGGTTCTGCATATATTTTTCCATTGCGGCGCAGCCCGGCTGCAAACCCGGCCTGTGCAGAAATAATACAGAAATCAAAGTAATCCTTTGAAATATGTGGATCCATGCCAGCCTGCACAGCCTTCTGGTAGGCACAGCGCAGCAATGCGTCCAGCGTTTGTGCAAAGGGAGTATTGGGACCTAAAAGCTCCTGCTCACCAGCTTTCGGCTCGCCATGCTGTAAGACGCGCATGACCAACTCGTACACAGCAAAGCGGTGTCCAACCAAATCCTGAATATAATCCATGACCTGACCCGTCAGTTCGGTAAAATCTTCAGCTTCTTCTACGCAGGCCGTCAGGCGGGTTACTTCCTGACGCAGGCAATAAGACAAGGTTCCTCGCAAAATCTCCTCTTTGGAAGAAAAGTATTCGTACAGGGTCCCTTTACCCATGTCGGCAGCATCCGCAATCTGCTGCACGCGCATTCCATGCAGGTCTGCGCCCTGATCCGCCAAAGTCAGGACTGCACGGTACACCTGCTGTGCCTTGGGGCTTTGCATTTTATCCATCATTTTGCTGTTTCCTCCTCCGATTTGACATTCCTGTCGCCCATATGGGCTGCAGCCAAAAATTCTGCCGCATCATCCAGCTCGGTATCCAAATCGTCCTCACCCAGATCCACATTCAGTGGCTGGTGCTTGAACAAAATATCGTACATAATCGGCACGATATACAGGGTCATAATGGTTGCATACAGCAGACCGCCCGCAATGACGACTGCCATACCGCCGCCCAGCTGGCTGCCCATATCGTCACCGAAAATCAGCTGTGCCATTGCCAGAATTGTGGTCAGTGCTGTCATAAAGATCGGACGCATACGAGTGCAGCCTGCTGCAATCAGTGCGGGTCTGCGTTCCATACCGCCCATGCGCAGCTGGTTGGTGTAGTCTACGAATACGATACCATTGTTGACGACCGTACCCATCAGCACCAAAAAGCCCATCAGGCTCAACATACTCAGCTGCTGGCCGTACAGCATCAGGCCCAGCAGACCGCCGGTAAATGCCAGCGGAACCGTAAACAACACGATAAACGGCGACAGCAAACTCTGGAACTGTGCTACCATAACCAGATAGACAAAAATTAGTGCGACCACAAGCAACAGCAGCATCTGCCGCATCATTTCCTTGACCTGCTCGGTTTCGCCGCCGATATGCAGGCGGCAGCCATCCGGCATACGGTCGGATGCAGCATACTCGTCCAGCTTTTGCTGCAACTCACGAGACAATAGGGTAGTGTTGTAACCCGGCATAGTTTCGGCTGTAACCGTCATATAGCGGGTCTGGTTTTCTCTATGCACGGTATCCACGCTGGTGGTATGCTCCATCGAAGCGAACTCGCTCAGCGTATGCTGTTCGGTGGTCTGACCGCCCATACTGTCCATAACCGTGCAGTTGAAGGGAATCTCCATCAGATTTTCCACTGTGACCAAATCAGTCATATCCTGCACAGTAACCTGCATTGCCACACCGTCCACCGTAATGCTGGTAGAGGATGCTGTCGTGGTCATACGGTTGGAAATCTCCTGATAAATCTGTGCCACCGTCAAACCATAACGCATTGCAGCATCCCGGTCGATGTTCAACTGAATGGTCTGGTCGCCATTTTCTTCCAAGCCATTGGATGCGTTGGTAAAGCCTTCAACACTGTTCACGATATCTACAACATCTTCCGTGACCTGTGTAATGGTTTTCAAGTCATTGCCGTACACTTCCAGCGACAGACCGCCGCCCATCATGCCGGACATATCCGCCATACCGCCAGCACCCGCCTGAATAGTACAGTTCAATCCCTCTGCGGCAGCTGTCAAATCCTCGCACAGCCGGGCAATTTCATCTGCGCCGGGGTTTTCATTTTCCGTGGTCACATAACCCATATAGCTGCGGATGATGCCATCCTCGCCGGCGCTGTTGCTCATAATACCCACATCCTGTACACCGGACACCTGCATCATTGCATCCATTGCCGCATCGACCGCTTCATAGGATTCAGTCTGGCTCAAATCTTCATTGGTCATAATCATGACCTGAACTTCGCTGGAGGTCATTTCCGGCAGAATCACCACGCCCATCACCGTCACACGATACACGCAGAACACCAGCAGACCGCCTGCAATCGCCAGCGGAACCGCACGATGACGCAAGCACCAATCCAGCGATTTGCCGTACAGATTCTGTACTTTATCAAACAGGGGATGCGGGCGGTTTTTGCTGTTTTTCAAAACGGTACTGCCAGCCGCAGGTACAACCGTCATTGCCACGATCAGCGATGCCACCAGACAATAGGTAATGGCCAGCCCCATAGGCATCAGCAGCTCACGCACCGTGCCCTTGGTAAACACCATGGGCAGGAACACGCAAATTGTGGTCAGGGTACTGGCAATAATAGACCCCGCCACCTGTTTGGTACCCTGTACCGCAGCACGAGCAGGCGAAACACCGCGTGCACGCAGCCGGTAGATATTCTCGATGACGACCACCGAGTTATCCACCAGCATACCGATACCCAGCGCCAGACCAGACAGGGTCATCATATTCAGGGAAAGGTGGGAGAAGTACATCAACACGATAGCGAACAAAACGCTCAGCGGGATGCTGATACTAACCACCAGCGTCGGTTTAAAGTCCTTTAGGAACAAAGCCAGAACAAAGATTGCCAGCAGTGCACCCAGTACCATACTGGACACAACGCTGTTCACAATCAGGGTAATGTAGTCGCCCTGGTCCATCAGCACAACAGAGGTAAATCCATCGTATTTTTCGGTCAGCTCCTTCAGCGCATTCTTGCACTGGCGGGACACCTCGTTTGTGCCTGCTGTGGAGCCTTTATACACGCTCAGAACCACAGCATTGCTGCCATTCAGGCGGGTGTAGCTGTCCAGTGCGTTGTCGATGACCGTAATATCTGCCACGTCGGACAAGCGCACGTCACCGATGCCGTCCACATGGCACAAAAGAGCCTGAGAAATATCCTCGCTGCTTGTGTATTCCTCACCGATTTTCAGAAGCCAAGCGTTATCATTTTCATCGTCAATGTAACCCGCCGGCATAGAGAAGTTCTGAGCGTAAATCATACCGGAGAGGGTAGAAACATTCAAAAGCGTGTCCAGATTGGCGTGTTCCAGTGCCTGCTCGCGTGCGGTTTCGTACTGTTCCCGCGCAGCTTTCAGCTGGGCTTCCAGTGCAATCAGCTGGTTCTGTCCAGTAGCAAAGCCAACCGCAGCTTCCAGCTGTGCCTGACCCAAACCGCCAATAGCTGCTTTCAGCGCTTCTACCAGTTGAGGAACGGCTTCTACCTGTGCGGCCAGCTTTTCCAAGGTCTGCGCCACGGCATCCACTACGGTATTTAAGGCCGAATCCTGTGCCGGGGTTTCATTTTCCGCCGGGGTATCCGTTTCCGATACAGAGGTACGCACCGCATCCAAAACTGTTTTCATGTTTTCCTGAATGCGCGCCGCCAGCACAATGACCTGTGCGGCATCTTCCGGCGAAGCCGTACCGGCTTTGATTTGATCCAACAGAGTACGCATATCCCGAACATCTGTTTGCACCTGTGTTAGTGCCTGCTGTACCTGCGGGTCTGAAATATTATCCTGCAAAGCGCTTGCCTGCTCGGTCAGCGCATCCAGAATCGGCTGAATCCGGGTTGCCTGCTGGGTCAGCTGCTGCTGTACAGGCCCCATCACACCGGATGCCAACGCCGAACCGAACGAGCCTTTCTGCTGTTCCAGTGCAGCTTTGCCATCCTTGAGCTGCTGTTCCGCTTTATCCAGTTCCCGACGTGCATCCGCCAGTTTTTGGTCAGTAAGACCCAGCAGTTGGTCGTTCAGACGGTCGATTTTATTCCGATTCAGGTCCACTTGTACGCTTTTTTCTACCAGACCTGCCGCCGAAACACTGGCGACACCAGGCTGACGCTCAATGTACGGTACGACTTCATCCCGCACAAAAGCGGTAGTTTCGTACACGTCATAGCCCTCACGACCCACACCCAGATACATGGTTGCCATCATATCCGGGCTCATTTCCATAATGGAAGGGGTACCGCACATTTCCGGCAGCTCTGCCGAAACTCGCTGTACGGCGCTGGACACCTTGACCATGGCGGAATCCATGTTGGTGTCCTCTTCAAATTCCAGCTGTACCATAGATACATTTTCGCTGGATGTGGAGTACACATTGGTTACGCCGGTCACGGTACCTAAGCTGTCCTCCATCGGTTTTGTGACGGCATCCTCCACTTTTTCGGGGCTTGCGCCAGGGTAAGCAGTGATGACCAACAAATACGGCAGATTGATGGGCGGCAAAAGGTCGGTTGTCATGTTCGTCAAGGACACGAATCCCAAGACCAGCACCATCAATACCGCCACCAGTACGGTATAGGGCTTTTTTACACTGAAACGCTCCATAAAAGGAAATCCTCTCTTTAGTACTTACTCTTTCGACCGACTAGTCGGTCGGTTTTTTTACAGTTCAAAGTATACGCTTTGAGGGCATCCAATACCATGAATGTTCTGTAAAAATACTGTTGTTTTCTTTTGTATATCCCCATTTTCGGCAAACAAAAAAGCCGCAGCGTAACACTCGGTTACGCTGCGGCTTTTTTAATCAGAGAAATTTCTTATCTTATCTATGCACTGTGGTTCTTCTTCTGCCGCGTGCCTGCGGATGACGCTTGCGGAGCAACACCACAAAGTTCACTCTGCTGTGGCTCAACTGAGCCGTCAGATAACCTAATGCAGCCACAACCACCAGCACCGCGGGCACCAGCAGCAACGCACTCATGCTACCTTTCAGCAGGGCAGATTCATATGTTTTGTCTGCAATCAGCGACACACGACCTACTTCACTGCCGTCCAGCTTTACGATTGCCGTACCCAGAGATTCCCCCTCCTTAATAGGTGCTTTGAACTCTTCCGGTGCTTCGATGTCAACGGTCAGGCTGGCATCATCGTACGCGTGCTGTACCAAATCTGTATTGGCGTGCAGGGTCACTACTTCACTTTCATCGCAGCCGCGCAGTGGAACTTCACCTACTTTTTCCCCCTTGGTCAGCAGGGTACGGTCCGAATAGCGGGCAAACGCCCAATCGAAAATGGAATTTGCTTCCGGGTAAATATAAAAAGGCTCATTCTTCTTTTCTTTTTTCGCGCCCAGAATGGCCAACATGTAGTTATGCCCTTCGTGGCTGGAGGTGGTGACAAAGCAGCGACCGGCCAGCGTGGTAAAGCCAGTTTTCACACCGGAAATACCTTCGCGATAATAGTCGCCATCTGGCAGCAGCATCAGGTTGGTTGCTTCCAAATCTCGCGGCTGATCGTGTTTATTGTTTGCAGGGACAGTATACTTGACGGTATTGGCGATTTCCATGTACTGCTCGTTCTGCCAGCAGGCGGTGGCAATCTTAACGATATCCTGCGCAGTAGAAACATTGCCCTGATCATACAAACCATGGGGGCAGCCAAACTGGGTATTGGTACAGCCCAAAGCAACAGCCTTCTGGTTCATCTGATCCACAAAAGCGGGAATGCTGCCATTGCCAAAGTAATCCGCCAAAACGCTGGCTGCATCGTTGGCACTTGCCACCAGCAGACCATACATCAAATCAATCAGGCGGATTTCTTCGCCCACAATCAGGCGCATATCCGATCCGTTAGCATTCTGAATATCTTTGAACTCCTGTGTCAGGCTTTCCGGCACAGTGATGGTCTTTTCCAAATCCTCGCCGCTTTCCAATACAAGCAGCGCCGTCATCATCTTGGTCAGGCTGGCTACATAGCGGGATTCGGTGCTGTTCTGATCCAACAGAACCGTACCATCATCCAGATTTACCATGTAAACCGATTCATCATCCATACTGGTCGTGATAGGCATATCGTATGCGGCACTTGCCGGTACAGCCATCGCCACCACCAAAACCAGCACCAACGCCAAAGCGGTCAGGCGGTTAAAAAGTGTCTTTTTCATGCTGCTTTCGCTCCACTTCTTTCTTTTTCAGGGATTACCCCCGCATCCATTTCAGAACATTATTAGTAAGCATACCACATTTTTTCAGAAAGCGAAAGCCGCCGGGCTGGAGATTATCGCAATCCGCTTTGGCTTTTCTTTCGCCCTTTATATCTCAACCGTCAAACAATGAAATAGCCCCCTGCGCTTGCGGTACGCAGGGGGCTTAATTGCTTGGGGTATTCGTTTGGTGTGAGGAGGAATCATGTGCAAGGTATCGGTTGCGGCTCCGAACCTTGTGACTTTAGTATACTCACTTTCCTGTGTGAATTGATGAAGTTGGTGTGAAGATTTTGTAAAAACGGGAAGGAATCTGGCACACAATTTTCACAAAACGCCATAAATGCCCTGTACCGATACTTCGCCTGTGAATATTTCATTCGTTCCTGTGTCAGTTTCTACCACCAGACGACCCATGTCATCCACGTCTGCACATTTGCCTGTGGCTGTATTTTCTCCGGCTTGCCAAGTAACATGGCGGCCCAGATTCACACAAGCAGCGCAGTAGTCTTTGCGCAAGGGCGCAAAACCTTCTTTCGCGAAATCTTCCAACCGATGTGCCAAACCCGTTGTAATGCGAGTAACCAATTCCGGTACATCTCGCTTGGTATCCACTGCATAACCAGCCATCGCCAACGAACCGGCATGTGGCAAATTCTGAGCATCAAACTGTTGCTTAGGCTGTGCCAGATTGATGCCAATGCCCAATACCCATATCCGCACATCAGGATTTTTCGGGTCAGCGGTACTTTCGCACAGAATGCCGGCAATCTTTTTGCCCTGCAAAAGCAGGTCATTGGGCCATTTGATCTGACATACCGCGCCATACTGCTGACGCAGCGCATCTACCGCTACCAAACTCATCAGCTGGGGCAAAGTTTCTGGTTGGACCATTGGCATAGACACTACCGCAGTATAATACAATGCCTGATTGGCAGCGTTTTCCCAACGACGTCCCAGCCGCCCCCGACCACAAGTTTGATTCAGGGTATACACCGCACCATACGGCATCAGCTGATTATAATTTTCCTTTGCCCAGCGGTTTGTACTATCACACTGGGACAGATAATGCACCTGCATCCAAGCACCTCCAAAAAAAGCGGACCACTTGGTCCGCCGTTTCTTTATTTTTCTGCTGCACTGGGCACAAATTTATGCTCGGCAGAAACAATTTTACCCGCATCGACAAGAATTACGCCGTAAGTATCCATGCCGGTATAAGTGCGTCCACAACTGCCGGGATTGAACAGCAGCACACCGTCCCGCTGCTCACAGCAGGCATGATGGGTATGACCGAACAAGGCTACATCCGCACCGCGTGCTTTTGCTGCCTGCGCAATCGTATCCAAATCGTATTTTACGCCATACATATGTCCGTGCGTATAGAAAAAGAGCACTTTGTCGAAGGCTGCCAGACCCTCGTTGGGCTCCAGCACATTGTAATCACAGTTACCTGCTACACCGTACAGCCGTGCTTTCCCAGCAAAAGACGCTGCACGGTCATAGTCTCGCAAACCATCGCCCAGAAAAATGGCAACATCCATATCCGGCTCTGCCTTAAAAATGCGTTCCAATGCAGGCTCGGCACCGTGGCTGTCGCTGCAAATAATGAGCTTGGTCATACTTCCTCCTCATTTTGTGCCAGCAGGGCACGGTAAATTTCGCTCTTGGCAAAGGGCGTACCCTTTGCGGCTTCACGGGCTGCGGCACTGGCGGGCATACCCTCGTTTTCCATTAAAGCGCGCGCATGAGCGGCTACACCATCCAACGTCTGGGCTGCCTGTGCATCTGCCTGCGCCGCGCCCGCCATAACCAGCACATACTCACCACGGGGTGTGTTTTCTTTATAATATGCAACCGCTTCGCCCAGTGTGGTTTTGACCACTTCTTCATGCAGCTTAGTCAGCTCACGGCACAGGGTCACGCTGCGGTCAGCACCAAAGGCATCACACATATCATCCAGTGTATTGCGTAGTTTGTGGGGTGCTTCATAGAAAATAATGGTTCGCTTTTCGTGCAGCAATTCTTCCAATCGGGCACGGCGCTGGCGCTTTTCCACCGGAATAAAGCCCTCGAACACCCAGCGGTCGGTTTTTTGGCCGGACACCGCCAACGCCGTAACTGCAGCGCTAGCTGCCGGAACCGGAACTACCGGGATACCGCGCTCCATGGCATCGCGCACAATCACTTCGCCGGGGTCCGACACGCAGGGCATACCGGCATCACTGCATAGCGCGCAATTTTCTCCCGCTTCGATGCGCTGCAAGATGGCTTCGCCCTTTTGCAAAGCGTGTTCATAATAGCTGACCAGTGGTTTTTTCAAACCCAGATGGTTCAGCAGTTTCAGGGTAACACGAGTATCTTCCGCAGCGATAAAATCCACCATCCCAAAGGTTGCCGCCGCACGGGGTGTCATGTCCTCCAGGTTGCCGATAGGGGTAGCGACAATATATAGGGTACCGGGCATATTTTTGCCTCCTATTATCATTTTTGTGCGGCAGGACCGTATAAAGCCGCACCTGCCGAAATCAGTACATCCGGTTCCACAATCAAACCGGGGCGGCGGTTCTTTTGGGCTTCCACCAAAAAGAGCCAAGGCGTACCGCCAGCTTTATTTTTTACGAATGCCAGACGTTTCGGCTCCAGCCGAGCTGCTTGCAAAGCAGCGAACACTTCTGCTAAGCGCTGAGGGCGGTGACACATGGCAAAGCGACCACCATCCCGCAAAAGCCGTGCGCCACAGCGGCATACATCATTCAAGCTGCACTCCAGTTCATGGCGGGCAGTTGCGCGGGCAGCGCTGGCACTTTGCTGGCCGGACGTGAAATAAGGCGGATTGCAGGCTACCACGTCATACAATCCGGCATCCGGTGGGGTCCAGCCACGCAAATCTGCCAAAATCGGCGTAATGTGGGACAGTTCAACCTGTTCCTGCACCGCCCGGCGCAGCAAAGCCGAACCTTCAAGGGCAATTTCTACCGCCATGCACGAGCCACGATGTCCAGCATCATGCCATTCCAGGCTTACGATACCACATCCACTGCACAAATCCACTGCACGCTGTGCCCGATGAGGCGGGCAAAACCGCGCCAATAGCAGCGCATCCGTGCCGAAGCGATGCTCCGTATTGCAGTACACCTGTGTACCGTTTGTCAAAATTTCCTTGGTATTACTCACGCGCACCGCCCCTCCGCTCTGTTTGAGAAATCGTTATGAAGGTACATTCCTCCCATATGACATACAGGAATATTATACACGCTATTGTCCGCTTTTTCTACCGGGAAAGGGGATTTGACGCTTTCCCACATAAAAAATAAGGGCGCACCCAATGGGTGCGCCCTTATTTTTGCTTGTTCAAGCGCAATCGGCTGATTGATTATTCAGCAACGATAGCACCAGTGGGGCAAACGCCCTCGCAAGCGCCGCAGTCGATGCAAACATTTGCGTCAACAGAAGCGGTGCCCTCAACGGTGATAGCGCCAACGGGGCAAGCGGACTCGCATGCGCCACAGCCGACGCAAGACTCAGTAACCTTGTGTGCCATAGTGTTTCTCCTTTACTCCGTGCGTTGCAATTCTGGGGCAGAAACAGCACGGCAGTCAATCTGCCCCACAGGAATACTCCCTAGGGGCAGTGTATCATAAAATGCCCTTTTGGTGCAAGTGGTAACGCCTTTGCTGCGCATGATGTGCAAGAAATTTTACATCTTATTCCGCATCTTCCTCGGATTCAAAACCAGGGTGGGGAATCGGCTTCGGGTTCATGCCGGAAAAATCATCATACGGGTCCGGTGCTTTAGGGGTACGCTTACCGCCGGAAATATACTGACACTGGCTTGCTTTATAGGTTTTCGGCGCTAGGCTGTCGGTTCCGGTACGGACACGCAGCGTAGCGGAAACCGGGCTGACCTCTACAACGGTACCCACGCCGTCCGGGGTGCGAACGGTAGATCCAACCATGGGCAGAACACCATTCAGATACTCATAGGTTTTCTGCTCGTAAGCCAGGCAGCACATCAGACGACCGCAGCAGCCGCTGATTTTGCTGGGGTTCAAAGACAGGTTCTGCTCCTTTGCCATCTTGATGGACACCGGCTGGAAATCCTTCAAGAAGCGGCTGCAGCAGAACGGCTGGCCGCAGATGCCCAGACCGCCCAGCATTTTACTTTCGTCACGCACGCCAATCTGGCGCAGCTCAATACGGGTATGGAATACACCCGCCAAATCCTTGACCAGCTCACGGAAATCCACACGTCCGTCTGCCGTAAAGTAGAACAGAATCTTGGATCGATCCAGATTATATTCCACTTCCACCAACTTCATGTCCAGACCGTGCTTTTCAATGCGCTCCTGGCACAGCTGGAATGCTTTTTCCTCATCGGCACGATTCTGCTTCATGCGGCGCACATCCACTGCGTCCGCCATACGCACAACCGGTTTCAAATCACGGTTGCAGTTGCTGTCTGCCACTTCATGGATGCCCTGCACAACCTCACCGCACTCCGTGCCGCGGGCAGTGGTGACGATAACATACTCACCGGTCTTGATATCCATGTCACAAGGGTCAAAATAGTAACTCTTGCCATTGGGTTTGAATCGAACAGATACGATTTTTTTCATATGCTTTTTCGCTTTGCCGCTGCCGTGGGCGGCGTTTTTTCACAGCCTGTGCCTCGGCAGATATCAGCACAGGGTCAAAAAAGGAAAGAATATCCCATTACAGGGAGGCAAACTCTGCTGCCGCTACGCTCAACACCAATTTGGCGTTGCCATTGGCGTGCAGTCGCTGGCGCACTGTATCTACTGTTCGGATGGCCGCAACTGCTTTTTCTCCGTGCAAGGGGCACAGCATTGGCTGACGCAATGTGGCGGCAGCCAACGCTGCAAGATCCTCCAGCACTTCGTCGGTACCAGCGCGGTCTTTTTCCAGACCAGCAAGAACAGTTGCCAGCAGGTAGCCGTCTCCGTCCGCAGCAGCTTGGGCCAGCGTGCGCGCAGTTTCCAAGCGGGCGCGTCGGCTTTTATTCTGCGCTACGGCCAGCACCGTGCCGATGCGACCATCAAACACGGCACTGAGCAACTCTGCTTCGTCCTGCGCCACACCTTGCTTGGTGCAATAGACGGAACATTCAGCCGGGGAGACCGGCGCCAGCGTAAAATCATAACAGCGGCTGCGAATGGTGGGGAGCACCCCCGCCAAACTGGACGCTGTCAGCAAAAAGGTTACATTTTCCGGCGGCTCTTCCAACACTTTCAAAAGAGCGTTTGCACTGGCTTCGTTCATGTGTTCCACATGATACAGCAAAATCACACGCCCCTGGGTGGATAAGCCGGAGTTGAAACACTCGCTGCGGGCTGCCATGACCTGACCGACCAGATAATCGCCGTTTTTTGCACCACCGCGCACAGCGATGGCTTCCCGCACGATACCGGTTTCGATGTGTCCGCTGGAACGGTCACCGGATTTTGCCACCGCGTAGCAGCAATCGCCCTGCACCATATGTTCCGCAGCCGAACCGCCTTGTGGGTACAGCAAATCTGCAGCAATACACCGAGCCGCAAATCCTGCACCTAAGCCGGATTCGCCCACCAACAGCAGACTGTGACCCATCCGACCGCTTTGCATCATGTGCATAACAGACTGTTTCAGTGGGGCATTTCCCACCAGACGTTCTTCCAGCATCATAGCCCACACCTCGCCGACCCTTTGTAAGTATTTCACTGTTTTATTTTAGCACGAAACCCCAAACTTGCCAATGCATTCCGCTTTTTTCCCGCAGAAAGTGACAAAATGTGGTTTTTTGACGCCAAAGCCCGCCCTTTATGTTCTATTGTTGCAAAATTTAGCAACTTGCGTTACTTTGCAAAGAAACAGGAACTTTAGGTTACTATTTCCTTTTTAAACGAATGGGATAAACTATCCACTTTCTCCACAGAGTTTTCCACTCGAAAAGTGGAAAGAGAAAGTTAAATTCACCATCTTTCCACTTTATCCACAGAGTTTTCCACAAAGATGGGTTTTTGCGCATTATACCTTTTGTAATCAAAATACATCAACTCCAGACGACAAAAGTGTAAACCAGGGAAATTCCATAGATTTTTTGCGCACAAAATCGTATTCCTGTCTTTTTGTGCACCCCCAAAAGAGATATCGCAGAGATACAGCTTTCTGTTGTATTTTCAAGGTTTTTTGCGCTTCCAACACGCAAAAAACAACCATTCTTTTTCTTTCCTAGGGAGATTCGATTATCTGCTGCATGAAACTGTACCGTAAGAAAATCTTTCCACTACTGAAAATAAAACAAGACCCAGCTTTTTACAGCCGGATCTTGTCGAACGAAAAGGAATTTTGTCAACTGAGAAACTTATTATTCACTTATTCCAGGGCAGGAAGTTGTTCACTACCGATTTCCACAGTTTGTGTAGAACTGGTCGTTGCACTGCTGAATATAAGACCTCCACTCAGTGCCAAAACAATCATCAGCACCCATCCCAGCAGGAAAGCCAGCAAAATACCTTTCAGCCATTTGCTCAGCGTATGGGCTCTTTGGTTTTTAATTGCGATCTCTTGGCTGATACGTGCCAGTTGATTCGCAATCTGATTTTCTATTGCTGTGTCTTGTGTCTGTTCTGCTTCTGCACCCAAGAGCGCGCTGACCGGAACCTGCAAAACTTGTGCCATCTCCTGCAGACATTGCACATCCGGCACAGAAAGATTTTTCTCCCACTTAGAAACGGTCTGTCGCACAACGTGCAGTCGAACAGCAAGTTCCTCCTGTGTCATCCCTTGTTTCTGGCGGGCATTGCGGATGTTTTCTCCTAGCATAAATCGAATCTCCCCTTGTGTTTGATGGCATCATTGTATCGTATTGCACCCCGTTTCTCAAGCAACGTTGGTGCGCAACTGCGCAACGACCGTGCGCATTGCTGCAAAACACCGCCTTTTCTGGGATTTTTGCCAAAATTATGCCGGAAAGATTTACAGCCTCCTACCGGGGTTTTGCTTGCCGTTTCCTGCAATTGTAGCTATACTGAAAACAATAGAAAAGCCCTTATAAAAGGCAAATGAATGGAGGTTATTTTAATGCTTTTGGAAGGTAAAGTTGCGATTGTTACTGGTGGTACCCGCGGCATTGGCATGGCTATTGTAAAGACATTTTTGGACAACGGCGCCAGCGTTGTACTGACCGGCAGCCGTCAGGCCACAGTCGACAAGGCTATGTCTGAACTGACCGCATACGGCGACCGTGTCATGGGTCTGTGCCCGGATTTGGGCGATGCTGCTCAGGTTGCTGATCTGGTAGACCAGGCCGTCAAGAAGTACGGCAAGTTGGACATCATGGTCAACAACGCCGGTATTTCTGCTCGCGACAGCCTGTATGACTACGCACCGGAAGATTTTGATAAAATCCTGGACGTGAACCTAAAGTCCGTGTTTAACGGCTGTCAGGCTGCCGCCCGCGTGATGAAGCCCCAGGGCGGCGGCGTTATCCTGAACACCAGCTCTATGGTTTCTCTGTATGGTCAGCCTTCCGGCTGTGGCTATCCTACCACTAAGTTTGCTGTAAATGGTCTGACTCGTTCTCTGGCTCGTGAGCTGGGCCGTGACCACATTCGTGTAAATGCAGTTGCTCCAGGCGTGACTCGCACCGACATGGTTGCTGCTCTGCCCAAGGATGTTGTCGAGCGCATTTCTGCCCCCATTCCGCTGGGGCGTGTTGGCGAGCCGGAGGAAGTGGCAAACGCGTTCCTGTTCCTGGCAAGCGATTTGGCCAGCTATGTAACCGGCGAAGTACTGAGCGTTGACGGCGCAGCCATGACCTGATTTTACAGGACAAAGCATAATACATAAAAAATCCCCCGACAGAAATTTCTGTCGGGGGATTTTCTTTTACTTATTTGCGTCCTGGAAGCCTTCGCCCACCAAGTCATTTGCCTCACATACCATCATAACCACACCAGGGTCCACACTGTTTACGGCATGGCGTACATGGTATACCTCGCTGTTTGAGCAAGCACAGTACAGCATTTCACGCGCTTCGCCTGTGTAGCTGCCGCGTGCTTGCACAATCGTTGCTCCACGACCGACATTTTCCGAAATAGCATCGGCGCAAGCCTGACCATGGTTGGTAATGGCGATAACCAGCTTGCCACCGCCGGCACCGTACATGATTTTATCCATCACAAGGCTGTACGTCATGCAGGCAATCAGGCCATACAAAACAGCGTCCAAAGAACCGAACACCGGCCAGCCCATCAGGATAATGACCGCATCCATAGCAACAGTTACCTGACCAAAGGACAGATGGGGATTCTTCTTTTTGATGGCTGCCACAATAAAATCGCTGCCGCCTGTATTGGAGCCGCGCATATAAATCAGGCCCAGACCGATACCAGCAAACACACCGGTAAACAAGCTGGCAAGCAGCGGATCCCCGCCATAAATGGGGAAGCGCGCCAGCACACCGTCCATGATAATCGTGACCCAAATCAAGGTGCGCAGGCTGCGCAGAATATAGCGCTTGCCCAGCAGTGGGCCGCAAATTAAAATAATGGGAACATTGATCGAAAAGCTCAACAAACCCAGCGGCACCTGAGGCAGAAATTCGCGGATCAGAAGTGCCATGCCGGTCACACCACCGGGGGCAAAGCCCGCATTTTCAGCAAAGGTATAAAAACCAATTCCAAACATCAAAGCGCCCAAAATATCATACAGATTATCTATCAGAAAATCTTTCCAGTTATCCGCGTCCCATTTCCATGGCATCTTCCATACACACCCTTTCATACGCTATCTGGTGACGATGATTCTATCCTTGCTGCACAGACAACTGCGTTACGACAACATCCCGAACACTGTCATTGCGATACGGAAGTACAGCAGCAAGCTGCAAGCATCCACAATAGTCGTAATGAAGGGAGAGGCCATCAGCGCAGGGTCCAGACCAATCTTCTTTGCCAGCAGCGGCAGTGCACCGCCTACCAGCTTTGCCAGCACAACCGCACAGAAAAGCGATAGGCTAACGGTGATTGCATAGCCGAACACATGTTCATACTGACCCGCATAGAAAACGCCGTACATCAGCAAAATGCGTGCGCCGTTGACGACACCCAAAATGGCACCAATGATGACAGCGATACGAAGTTCCTTATTCAGAACCTTCATAATATCGCTGGGGGTCACCTGATCCAGCGCCATACCACGAATCATTAGGGTACTGGTCTGGTTACCACAGTTACCGGCGGTATCCATCAGCATGGGCATGAAGGAAACCAGCAGCGGCATGGTAACAAACGCTGCTTCGTAATGGGTCGTGACCATACCGGTCACGGTAGCGGACAGCATCAAAATCAACAGCCAAGGCAAACGCTGTTTTGCCTGCTGCCAGACGGAAGTACCGAAGTAAGTTGCTTCTGCGTCTTCAGTCATAATAGCAGCCATCTTGTGCATATCCTCGGTGGATTCCTGGGTCAAAACGTCCACTGCATCGTCGATGGTAACAATACCGACCATCATCCCTTCTGCATCCAGAACCGGCATCGCGGTCAGGTCGTAGCGCTGCATCTCACGAGCAACATCTTCCTGGTCATCGGTGACACGGACGCAAATCACATTGTCATCCATCAGCTCGGTAATAGGGGTGTCAAACTGGGACAGCAGCAAATCCTTTGCGGAAACAACACCCAGCAGGCGGTTCTTTTCCACAACATAGCTGGTGTATACCGTTTCGGCGTTCTCGCCCTGCTCACGAATGGCAGCAATGGCTTCACGCACCGTCATATTTTCTTTCAGCCGGACATACTCCAGCGTCATGATCGAGCCTGCGCTGCTTTCCGGATAGCGCAGCAGCTTGTTCAGGCTGTCACGGGTTTCCTTGCTGGATTTTGCCAGCACGCGCTTTACAACAGCTGCGGGCATATCTTCCAGCAGGTCAGCCGCATCGTCCAGGCTCATTTCTTCCAATGCGCCTACCAGCTCAGTATCCGAGAAGGCTTCTACCAAATCGGTACGGGCTTTATCCGACATATAGGCAAAGGCTTCCGCTGCAACCTCTTTTTTCAGCAGACGGAAAATTACCAGACGGTTGTTTTCGTCCAGCTCTTCCAACAGCTCTGCCAAGTCAACGGGGTTTTCTTCCTCCGTTGCTTCCCGCAGATCCAGATACTGCTTTTTCATCAACAGCTTCAGAATCTGAGACTTTGTCAGACGCTCACGATCATCGGGTTCTTCTTCGTGTTTTTCCTCCCACTCCGCCTGCTGGATATCATCGCGGATATCCTCCAAGGTTTCCGCAATGTCTTCTTCCAGCGCTACCTTGATTTCAGGCGCCAGATCCTCAGGCAATTCTTCGGGCGGCAGCTGGGGTAAATCTGCCTCGTTGGTTTCGGTCGGGGTGGGGATGCGCTCGCGTGCCAGATCTTCAATCTGGTTAATGGTTTCTTTCTTCTGCTTTTCCATGGGCAATTCCTCCTTTTACATATTGGGAGGTATCCGGCAGAAAACAAAAAGCGCACAGCCCATCACCGCTTTTCAGCCGCAATAAACCGTGCCCCATTTTGCCGCAAACTCGCAATCTTACACTGCGGCTCTCCGGTAAAATAAGGTGTACGCATTCTTGCTGTTTTTCCTGCCAGACACACTGGCTTGCGGACTATGATCAGGGTCCATAAAAATGCGTTCACCTCCTGCAATTACTTCATAAAAATCCAGTCCTTAGTTATTGTAACACCCGCTTTTTATTGGGTCAACCCCGCACGGAACAGATTTTGTTTTCCACTGATTTTGATTTTTCCGTGGAAAACTTTCCGCTTCGATCGCCCGCAAACATAGCCTTAAATATTTGCCTGACTGCGAAGCCTATCCATCTTTTGATCCAGTTCCATACAGTTCTGGGCGCACAAAAGCAACTCCTGCTGCATCTCTGCAGTAAACTCTGTTCCCTTTTTATAGCGCAGCTGGTGTTCCAAAGATGCCCAACAGTCCATCGCAATCGTTCGCAGCTGAATTTCCACCTTCATCATGCGTTTTTCCTTTTCCAAAAAAATAGGAATTTCCACAATCAGATGCAAGCTGCGGTATCCATTTGGTTTCGGATTTGCAATATAATCCTTCATCTCAATCAGGGAAATGTCATCCTGATTGAGCAGCGCTTCTGCTAAGGTATAAGCGTCCTTTACAAAGGAACATACCACTCGTATGCCGGCAATATCATTCAAGTTCTCTTCCATGGATTCCACGCTGACCGGCATCTTCTTACGCTCCAATTTTTCGATGATACTGGGCAGCGATTTTAGGCGGGACTTAATGCTGTTAATGGGATTGCGGTCATTCTGCAGAGAGGACTCCTCGTCCAGCACTTCAAACTTGGTCTGCACCTCCTTGATGGCACAGCGATAATAAGACATCAGCCGACGAAATTCCAGTGTACGGCTGCGGGTCCATTCCAGACGCTCGATTTCCGCTTCTGACAAAGTTTCATTTTTATCTTTTCCTCGAATAATCGTTTCCATGGCATCTCCTTATGTGAACAGCGCATCTACGCCGATTTTTTATCATTTTTTGCATTGTGTTGCGTACTTTAACGCGGTGTTGAACATCCAGAACTATTCAACAAAAAAAGACAGTCCTTTCTTTATTGTAACGGAAAGGACTGCCTTTTTCAATTTATTTGCCAAAAAAACACCTCCCGATTGCCCGTTGCAGCAAAAGGGAGGCTAAAAACGATATTCGTTTTTTCCGTCGGCAAGATTTCCGTAAAAGCGGATCTTATGCAGACGTTGAAGCAAGGTATCCGCACACGGACCTTATGCTTCTGGTACGAGCTTGTCGTACTCTCAAGGGCCCTCACGGGCGCTTTTGGTATTTTATGCGCTCAGCCTGCCGGGATGAACCAGAATCCTTCGTGCTGCTCTCTCCGCGCGATCAGAACAGAGCTGCGATTGGATTTCGTTTTATTACCGAGGTATCACGCGTAAAATCATAGTTTGACGGTTCGCTCCGCGCGATCAGAATCGAACTGTCATTTTATGCGGCAGGGGGATACAGCGTACCCAGCGAATCCGCGCGATCAGAACCAACTGGGTTTGCTGTATCAACTGCACACCTTTTGTCCTAAGACAAATTACTTATACAGGTCAACCAGACGAGTCAGGTGCTCGTAGCGTGCCTCAGCAGCCTTCTGGTTACGATCGAACAGTTCCTGTGCACGATCGGGGAAGGCACGGCTCAGACGGCTGTAACGAGTCTCCGTTGCCAGGAAGTCCTGGTACTTGTCGTAGCTGCCGGGCTTGCTGGTCAGGGTGAACGGATTCTTGCCCTGTGCCTTCAGTGCCGGGTTGAAGGTGAACAGGTTCCAGTAACCAGCCTCAACTGCCTTCTTCATCTCGTTCTGGCAGTTGGTCATGCCGCCCTTAATACCATGCAGCTCGCAAGGTGCATAGCCGATGATCAGGGACGGGCCGGGGTAAGCCTCAGCCTCTGCGATAGCCTTGACAGCCTGGGTCATGTTAGCGCCCAGAGCGATCTGTGCAACGTAGATATAGCCGTAGGTCATGCAGATCTCAGACAGGCTCTTCTTGCTGATTTCCTTACCAGCAGCAGCGAACTGGCAAACCTCACCGATATTGGAAGCCTTGGAAGCCTGTCCGCCGGTGTTGGAGTACATCTCGGTATCGAAGACCATCACGTTGACGTCCTCACCGGAAGCCAGAACGTGGTCCAGACCGCCGTAACCGATGTCGTATGCCCAGCCGTCACCGCCGAAGATCCAGACGGACTTCTTGGAGATGTACTGCTTCTCAGTCAGGATTTCCTTAGCCAGAGCATTGCCGGAAGCTGCCAGCTTCTCCAGCTCAGCAGTGATTGCCTTTGCGGGCTCATCATTTGCCTTGGTGTTGTTCTTGGTAGCGATGTACTGCTCATATGCTTCCTTGTAGGATGCAGGAGCAGTTTCATCAGCTGCGATCTCTGCCATACGCTTAATCAGATTCTCGCGGATGGTCTTCTGGCCCAGGTACATACCCAGACCGTGCTGTGCGTTATCCTCGAACAGGGAGTTGCACCATGCGGGACCGTGACCGGAATCCTTGTTGACAGTGTAGGGAGAGATTGCTGCGGTACCGCCCCAGATGGAGGAGCAGCCGGTAGCGTTGGAAATGTACATCTTCTCACCAAACAGCTGAGTGATCAGACGTGCATAGCTGGTCTCGGCACAGCCGGCGCAGGAGCCAGAGAACTCCAGCAGGGGCTGGTTGAACTGAGAACCGATAACCGTGTCATCCGCAAAGCGGGTAGGCTTCTTGGAGATGTTGGCAACGCAGTAGTCGAAGACTTCCTGCTGATCTGCCTGGCTCTCCTGCGGCTGCATGGTGATAGCCTTGGTGGGGCAAACGGTAACACACTCGCCACAGCCCATGCAGTCCAGCGGAGAAACAGCCATAACGAACTTGTAGTCGTTAGCAGGCTTGTTGTCGCGGCAGGTGATCTGCTTGGGTGCGTTTGCCAGCTCCTCAGCGGTCAGCTGGAAGGGACGGATGGTAGCGTGAGAGCAAACAAAAGCACACTGGTTACAGCCAACACACTTCTCTGCTTCCCAAGCGGGAACGGTAACAGCGATACCACGCTTTTCATAAGCGGATGCGCCCTGCTCCCACTCGCCGTCGGGGTTCTTGCTGAATGCAGAAACCGGCAGGCTGTCGCCGTCCATGCGAGCGATAGGCTCGGTAACCTCGCGAATCTGCTTGACCAGTTCGGGTGCGCCCTGCAGCTCTGCGGGTGCAGGATCAGCAGCCGGGTTGGACCAATCTGCGGGGATTTCTACCTTGTGGATCGCTTCCAGACCAGCGTCGATAGCCTTCCAGTTCATCTCGACAACTTCCTGGCCCTTCTTGCCGTAGGACTTCTCAGCTGCCTTCTTCATGAAGGTAACAGCGTCGTCGATGGGCATGACGTCAGCCAGCTTGAAGAATGCGGACTGCAGGATGGTATTGGTGCGCTTGCCCATACCAATCTCGATTGCCTTGTCGATAGCATTGATGGTGTACAGCTGAATGTTGTTGTCAGCAATGTACTTCTTAGCAGCAGCGTTCAGGTGCTGGCTCAGCTCTTCATCTGTCCACTGGCAGTTTACCATAAAGATACCGCCGGGCTTAACGTCCTGCACCATCTTGATGCCCTGGTTGATGTAAGAAGGAGTATGGCAAGCAACAAAGTCAGCCTGGTTGATGTAGTAGGGGCTGTGGATCGGGTTGTCACCGAAACGCAGGTGGCTGATGGTTACGCCGCCGGTCTTCTTGGAGTCATACTGGAAGTATGCCTGAACATACTTATCCGTGTGGTCACCGATGATCTTAACGGAGTTCTTGTTTGCGCCAACGGTGCCGTCGCCGCCCAGACCCCAGAACTTGCACTCCTTGGTGCCCTTTGCTGCGGTGATGGGTGCGGGCTTGACCTCAGGCAGGGACAGGAAAGTCACGTCATCAGTGATGCCCAGGGTGAAACGTGCCTTAGGCTCGTCCTTAGCCAGCTCAGCAAACAGAGCGAAGATAGAGGACGGGGGCGTATCCTTGCTGCCCAGACCATAACGGCCGCCGGTCAGAACGATGTCGTTCAGGCCAGCCTCACGCAGGGTAGCAGCAACATCCAGGTACAGGGGCTCGCCCAGAGAGCCAGGCTCCTTGGTGCGATCCAGCACTGCAACCTTCTTAGCGGTAGCAGGCAGAACCTTCAGCAGGTGCTTTGCAGACCAGGGACGGAACAGGCGAACCTTGATCAGGCCGACCTTCTCACCCTTTGCCACCAAGTAATCGATGACTTCCTCTGCCACATCGCAGATAGAACCCATAGCGATGATGACACGCTCTGCGTCAGGTGCACCGTGGTAGTTGAACAGATCGTAGTTGGTACCCAGCTTCTCGTTGACCTTGCCCATGTACTTTTCGACAACTGCGGGCAGAGCATTGTAAGCGGAGTTGCAAGCCTCACGATGCTGGAAGAAAACGTCGCCGTTTTCGTGAGAACCACGCATCTTGGGGTGCTCGGGGTTCAGTGCCTTGTTACGGAAGTCCTCAACGGCCTCCATGTTGCACATTTCTTTCAGATCCGCGTAATCCCACTTTTCGATCTTCTGGTATTCGTGAGAAGTACGGAAACCATCGAAGAAGTTAACAAAGGGTACACGGCCTTCGATTGCTGCCAGGTGAGCAACAGGGGACAGGTCCATGACTTCCTGCACGGAACCTTCAGCCAGCATTGCGAAGCCGGTCTGACGGACAGCCATAACGTCGCTGTGGTCACCGAAGATGTTCAGGGACTGAGTAGCAACGGTACGTGCAGAAACGTGGAAAACGCTGGGCAGCATTTCGCCGGCAATCTTGTACATGTTGGGGATCATCAGCAGCAGGCCCTGAGATGCGGTAAAGGTAGTGGTGATAGCACCAGCACCCAGAGAGCCGTGAACGGCACCTGCAGCACCGCCCTCAGACTCCATCTCAACAACCTTAACCTGGTTGCCGAAGATGTTCTTCTGGCCGGCAGCAGACCACTGATCACAGAAGTCTGCCATAGGAGAAGACGGGGTAATGGGATAGATGGCAGCTACGTCGGTAAAGGCGTATGCTACATGAGCAGCAGCGGTATTGCCATCCATGGTTTGCTTTGCTCTAGGCATTGTTCTTCCTCCATTTAGATTTTTATTTTTTAATATAGTCATGCCTTCTGGGGGAGTTCCCCCGGGAGCCTCCCCCCTGAAAGGCCCCATTTTCCCTAAAAAATGGCGCACTTTCAGTAAAGGCACTTTGGCTTATACCTATTCTAACAAAATGTAGTGCGCTTGTAAACGTGCCGTATTCGGAAAAAAGTGACAAGATTTGATAATTAAACCAGACAATCTGTACAAATCCACAAAAGAATAATTGTATCTTTTTTACACACCACACCTTTTTGAGCAATTTGTATAGTTTTGATTATTTTTTTCGTCATTACGCACATTTTAAGAAAATACAGAACATTCCATATTTCTTTTTCATTCTTTTTTTCATCTTTTGAAAAGAAGAAAAAAAGAAGTATATTCGTTCTTTTTTCTTTTTCCGCGTCTTTTTTCCAAATTTTCTACAACGGAAATCCTTTTCAGGCTTTTTTCGCAGTGATATGACCAAGATGTTTAGATTGATTTTTGAAATCTTGTCATTTTCGTCAATTTACAAGAGAACGCCTAATCGTTATAATGATTAAGTTACAGGGCGCACAGCGCCCTGTGCTTTTTTATGTATTCTTTTTTCGCCTAGCCAAGTAAAAAAGAGTGTTCGTTCGTTATCACTATAAAACAAACAGGAGGATTTCCTATGCTCATTCCCGTTTTGCTGTTCATCGTCGGTCTGCTGTGCCTGATTAAAGGCGGCGACTGGTTCGTCGACGGTGCTGTTGGCATTGCCCGCAAGTTTCACCTGCCCGAACTTCTGATTGGTGCTACCGTTGTTTCCATCGGCACCACCCTGCCTGAGGTTATGGTTTCTACCACTTCCGCTCTGGGCGGTCACGGTGAGATTGCCTATGGCAACGCAATCGGCTCCATCATCTGCAACACTGCACTGATCGCCGCAATCACCATTTCTCTGCGCCCGGGCAAGGTTGACCCTAAGACCCTGAAGACTCCTGTCCTGTTCTTCTTTACCGCAGCGATTATCTATTCTGCGGTGGCTTATACCACCGGCTACTTCAGCCGCCCCATTGGCCTGCTGATGTTGGCTCTGTTCGTTGTTTACATGATTGTCACGGTCAAGCAGATGAAGAGCAGCCCCGCCTCCGCTGCTGACGCTGCATTGGAAGCAGCTGAAGAGCCTGCAGAAGAAGATCGCCCCCTGTCCAAGAACCTGCTCCTGTTGGTACTTGGCGCTGCGCTGATTGCTGTGGGTGCCGACCTGCTGGTCGACAATGGCACTCTGATTGCCGAAGCGCTGGGCGTTCCGGAATCTGTCATCGCGCTGACCTTTGTTGCTCTGGGCACCAGCCTGCCCGAGCTGGTCACCGCTATCACCAGCCTGGCAAAGGGGCATGGTTCTTTGTCTTTGGGCAATGTCATCGGCGCAAACCTGTTCAATCTGGTTCTGGTTTCCGGTGTTTCCGTCACTCTGGCACCCTTCGCAATCCCCGCAAACAGCATGATTGCAGGCATCAACGCCTCTCTGCTGATTGACATTCCCGTCATGCTGTTCGTTATGGCATTTATGACTCTGCCCCCGCTGTTCCGTGGTAAGCTGAGCCGTTTCCAGGGCATCACCCTGCTGTGCATCTACGCAGCATTCTGCGTATTCCAGTTTGTGATGTAATCACTCTGCACAAAATGCATTTCTGCACCCGTCGGCTTCGGCGGGTGTTTTTTATTTTGCCTGTGCTTGACGCACTCTACCCAGACGGCTACAATATAGAACGTACCAAACAACACCAAAAATCTGAAAAGGAGCGATGCAGCTTGACTACTCATCACTACACCGAAGACAAGCTCTCCAGCGAGGAAATCTTCCACGGACGCATCTTTACCGTTACCCGCGATACGGTCTGTTTGGAAGATGGGCGTGAGCGTTCCCGCGAGGTCGTCCACCACCACGGCGGCGCCTGCATCCTGCCGTTGTTTGACGATGGCACCATCTGCCTGGTGCGCCAGTACCGCTATGCCATGCAGCAGGAACTGTGGGAACTGCCCGCCGGCAAGCTGGAACCCGGCGAAGACCCCTTTGAAGCCGCTAAACGTGAGCTGGAAGAAGAATGCGGTCTGGTTGCAGACAACTTCATCTCTCTGGGTGCGTTTTACCCCACCGTCGGTTACTGCACCGAAGTGATCTACTGCTGGATTGCCACCGGTCTGCACGAAACCCAGATGCATCTGGATGACGGTGAATTTTTGACACCGGAACGGGTACCGCTGGATGAAGCCATCGCCATGGTGATGGACGGCCGCATCAAGGACGGCAAAACCGTCGCCGGTATTTTGAAGGCACAGTATCTGCGTGCCAACGGCGCTCTGTAATGCGCGCACCCACTACTTTGACAAGGATAAATAACGCAATGCTCCAAATCGTTTACGAAGATCAGAATATTACTATTTGTATCAAGCCCATTGGTTATTCCAGTGAAGATAGTGCTTTTGCACCTTGTGTTCCTGCATTGCTGCGAGAACACTGGAACAAACCCGCTGCTTATGTGGGTGTGGTACACCGTCTGGACATGGGTGCTTCCGGTCTGATGGTGTATGCCCGCACCAAAGCTGCGGCAGCAGCACTGTCTCGCCAGATGACAGACGGCAGCTTCCACAAGGAATACCTGTGTGTTTGTGCCGGGGTTCCCCAGCCGGATGTGGGCACTATGGAGGACTGGCTGTTTAAGGACAGCCGCCAGCACAAGGTGTTCCCCGTTAAGAAGGAACGCAAAGGTGCCAAGAAAGCCTTGCTGGATTACGAAGTTCTGGAAAAAAACGAAGAATCTTCTTTGTGCCGTGTGCAGCTGCACACCGGCCGTACTCACCAAATCCGCGTGCAGTTCGCCAGTCGTCGCCACCCTTTGTATGGTGACGGAAAATACGGCAGCCGCATTAAATGCGCGTTGGGGCTTTGGTGTGCCCGACTGGAATTTATCCTGCCAGGGGAAGATCAGCCCCGCATTTTCTTTCAGGAACCGCCTGCCGCAGGCGCATTTGAGCCGTTCTTTCCGGAATAATCTCCTGTGCGATTATTTATCGCGCTTTGAATACACAAAAAAATGCCGACTGCGTAATGCAGTCGGCATTTTTATTTATTTCAGATCACCCGTTCAGGGCCTTTTTGCGAGCAGCCAAGATGACCTCGCGTGCGCGCACCGCTGTCTTTTTATCCAGCGCCGGTACACCTTGCAGCGGGTAGTCAATACCCAGCTTTTCGTATTTCGCCACGCCCATGGTGTGGTAAGGCAGTACTTCCAACGCTTTCACGTTGGGCAGCTCTGCCAGCAAGGTTCCCAGTGCGGTCCATTCTGCTTCGCTGTCAGTGATGCCCGGCACAACAACGTGCCGCACCCACATTGGCTGGTTTTTCGCCGCCAGATAACGGGCGAAAGCCAGAATGTTATCGTTGCACTGACCTGTCAGCTCTTTATGCGCTTCAGATTCTGCGTGCTTGATATCCAGCAAAAACAGGTCTGTCACTTCACACAGCGCATCAAAACGAGCAAGCTGTGTGGGATCATCCGCGCGGAAGGTGATACCAGAAGTATCCACACAGGTGTGGATCCCCTTAGCCTTCGCTTTGCGGAACAGCTCAAGCACAAAATCCATCTGCAACAGCGGTTCGCCCCCGGTGCAGGTGATACCGCCACGCTTATAAAACGAAGCGTTGCGTGCGTACTGAGTCAAAATCTCGTCTGTCGTCATTTCGGTACCCAGACCCGGCTGCCAAGTATCGGGATTATGGCAATACTTGCAACGCATGGGGCATCCCTGTAGAAACACCACAAAGCGCACGCCGGGACCGTCTACGGTACCAAAACTCTCCAGAGAATGGATGTGTCCTTTGATTTCCGCTGCCATCGAATTAGATTGCGTCGTGGAAAGTACGAGAGATGACCTCGTCCTGCTGTGCCTTGGTCAGCTTATTGAAGTTGACTGCATAGCCGGAAACACGAACGGTCAGCTGGGGGTACTTCTCAGGATGCGCCTGAGCATCCAGCAGGGTGTCGCGGTTAAAAACGTTAACATTCAGGTGATGGCCGCCTTCGGCTGCATAGCCATCCAACAGGTCAACCAGGTTGTCGATTTGCTGCTTATTTGCTTCCATAGTAGCTTTTCCTTTCTTTCTTTCGGTTATTTCTTAACCGGTGTATTGCAGGCGACGTCAGAAAATTCGCCGCAGCAAGTTGTGCAGCGGGTTTCAGAGGCTTCCCCCTCACCGCCGGTAACTTTCATGTGGCCGCCGCCTTTTGCCATAAACGCATCAATGTGAGCAATCAGCTCGTCGATGCGCTGCTCTTCGTTTTTCTCCTGCATTGGGATTCGCCTCGATTCTCAAAAGTAGTTTTGGATTAGTTCTCAGACTCGAACTCGTCCATCTCCACGCTCAGGTCGCCAGCAAAGATCTGATCGTCCTTGCCCAGTGCGCCGGGGATGATGGAGAAGGTATTGGAAATGCCATCCTGTGCTTCGCTGAAGGGCAGCTTTGCAACAGATGCCAAGCTAGCAACTGCGCCGTGGGTATCACGACGGTGCATGGGGTTCGCACCAGGTGCAAACGGTTCGCCACGCTTACGGCCATCGGGGGTAGAACCAGTGTTACGGCCATAAACAACGTTGGAGGTGATAGTCAGGATGGAGGTGGTGGGGATACCGCCACGGTAGGTGTGGTTGCCCTTGACGTAGCTCATGAAGGTATCAACCAGATCAGCTGCGATCAGGTCAACACGATCGTCGTCGTTGCCGTACTTGGGGAAATCACCCTCAACTTCGTAATCGACCACGATGCCATCCTCATCACGGATGCACTTGACCTTAGCGTACTTGATAGCAGACAGAGAGTCCGCAACAACAGACAGGCCAGCGATACCGGTTGCGAACCAGCGGGTGACCTTCTTGTCGTGCAGGGACATCTGCAGCTTCTCGTAGCAGTACTTGTCGTGCATGTAGTGGATGATGTTCAGGGTATTGACGTACACCTGAGCCAGCCACTTCATCATTTCCTTGTACTTAGCCATAACATCGTCGTAATCCAGGTAGTCGCCTACAACGGGGCGATATGCGGGACCGACCTGCTTTTTGCTGATTTCATCAACACCACCGTTGATCGCGTACAGCAGGCACTTTGCCAGGTTAGCACGAGCGCCGAAGAACTGCATCTCCTTGCCGATGCGCATAGAAGATACGCAGCAAGCGATGGCATAGTCGTCACCGTGGGTAACGCGCATCAGGTCATCGTTCTCGTACTGGATGCTGGAAGACTCGATCGAAGTCTTAGCACAGAAACGCTTGAAGTTTTCCGGCAGGCGAGTAGACCACAGAACTGTCAGGTTGGGTTCCGGAGCGGTGCCCAGGTTGGACAGAGTGTGCAGGTAACGGTAGCTCATCTTGGTGACCATGTGACGGCCGTCGATGCCTACGCCGCCAATGGACTCGGTAACCCACTGGGGATCGCCAGAGAACAGATCATTGTACTCGGGGGTACGAGCAAACTTGATCAGGCGCAGCTTCATAATGAAGTGATCGACGAACTCCTGGATCTGATCCTCAGTAAAGGTGCCGTTTGCCAGGTCGCGCTGTGCATAGATGTCCAGGAAGGTGGAGGTACGGCCCAGGCTCATCGCAGCGCCGTTCTGCTCCTTAACAGCCGCCAGGTAGCCAAAGTACAGCCACTGGATAGCTTCCTTGACGTTGGTAGCGGGCTTGGAAATATCGAAGCCGTAGATTTCACCCAGCTTCTTCAGTTCCTGCAACGCACGGATCTGCTCGCTCAACTCTTCACGCTCACGAATAACATCAGAGTACATGATGACACGGGTGGTGTCCTTCTGGTGCTGCTTGTCCTCGATCAGGCGATCCACACCATACAGAGCAACACGGCGGTAGTCACCAATGATACGGCCACGGCCGTAAGCGTCGGGCAGACCGGTGATGATGTGGTTGGAACGGCAAGCACGCATCTCAGGGGTGTAAGCGTCAAAAACGCCTGCGTTATGGGTCTTGCGGTGAACGGTAAAGAACTCCTCGATTTCGGGGTCCAGCGTGTAACCGTTATCCTCGCAAGCTTTCTTAGCCATACGGATGCCACCATAAGGCATCAGCGCACGCTTAAAAGGCTTATCGGTCTGGAAACCAACAATCGTTTCCTTATCCTTGTTCAGGTAACCGGGGCCATGGGAGGTGATGGTAGAAATGACACGAGTGTCCATATCCAGGACACCGCCGGCCTCGTGTTCTTTCTTGGTCAGGTCCATAACCTGATCCCATAGATCCTTGGTGTCCTGGGTAGGACCAGCCAGGAATGCATCATCTCCATCATAAGGAGTATAGTTCTTCTGGATGAAATCTCGCACATTGATTTCGCGTTCCCACACACCGGGAACAAAGCCTGTCCATTCGTTTTTCACAATTGGCCTCCTCAATTCCTCTAACACATTATGTAATCGGACAACCAGGCAAGCGCCTTGTTATGCCGCATGATACTTTTTTAGTGTACAGGCTCACAAAGGAATGTCAAGCAAATGACAAGCATTTCACGAATCTTTTTTGGCATCCTTTTGTCCATGATGCACACGGCAGAACATAGCTACTAGTTTTCTCCTCTTTCGCGACTTGGTTTTTTATGTTTTTCACAAAAGGTGGTCTTGCCCATCGTATTGCAGAGAAAACAGCTGTCGGTTGGTTTTTATCTCTCTTTTTCGGCAAAAGAATGAAAGCAATGCGTTTTATTTTTCTTTGAAAAAGCCGTGCAGTGGTAGGCACGGCCTCAAAGAAACCCGCGCTTTTCTTCCGATTGGGGGAAATCGTCTGACAAAAGGCGCGTGTTAGTTAGTCTTTGCTAACTTACGCGTTCATTTTACCAGATTCCTTCTGGCATGGCAATACTTTTCCTGGATTTTCAAAAAATTTTTTCTTTCTTTTCACGTCTGTCTATACCCGGCCGTCATGCAACAAAAATCCTTGTTATATGGTTCGTATATAACAAAAAAGGATGACGCAACCACGGTCACGCCATCCCTTTTTCAATCTGTTTTTCTGCGCCAAAGTGTACGGATCAAACGCTTATCCTTCGTTTTCTTCCTCGTCAATCTTGGCATCCAACTGATCTTTTCTGCGCTTGCAAATACCTGATGTAAACGTCAGCACAAGCATCGTCAGCACGCTGATCGAGAGGAACATCACCACAAAGGTTGCCACAGAACCTGCCAGTGCATGGTATCGAACGTAGCTGATAATCCCCCAGAAACCGCCGAATGCAAGACCCGCTAATGAGCTGAGGCCCAGATTGGTTTTGCCATTCGGCTTGAGATTTCTATCCCAAATGCCATTCTTCAGACAGGTAAACAGGATATATCCGCTAGCAATCAGCAAAATCAAGCTTTCTCCGCCAATAGCGCGAATATCGTTGTTTCCCATTGCCATCTGGATATAAATTACAGCCAGCAGACCCCAGAAGCACAGCCAGCATGCATTGTGTTCGATGCGCAGCAACTTCTGCTCCTGCATCTCGTCCAGATTACTTTTACGCTTCTTCATCGCTCTCATCCTCCCAAAACAGTTCATCCAGCTGTGCATCCAACGCCCAGCAGATTTTCAGGCATAATTTAATGGTGGGGTTGTATTCGCCTTTTTCGATTGCGTTGATGGTCTGGCGTGATACGCCTATTTTTTCCGCCAGCTCTTTCTGGGTCATATCTTTTTTGGTTCGTGCGAGTTTCAATGCCATATTTCTTGCCACATCGAAGCCCCCTTTCTTGTGCCTAAATAGTATCATATAGTTTTCTTCAAGTCAAGTATATATTACATTTATTCCAATAAAAGTTACTTTTACAGAAGCTATTTCCGCTTTCTACGCATTGCTTTGTTGCGTTTTGACACCAGGTCTGCTATGATACCCATATCCTAAACATCATAGTTCTTTCAGGAGGCAAACGATGCATTTACTGAAAAAACTTGCCGCAGTGCTGGCTGGGCTTGTACTGTTTTTTGCTTTTCTCTGTGGAATTTTTGTATTCGAAATGGATTATGTGATTCATACCGTTGATATTTCTCACAGCCCTGACATGCGCTGCGAACTAAAACTGCAATCCATAGGACAACCGTTTCTGTTTGGCTGGACAAAAGGTCGTTTGATTCTAAAACACGGTTCGAAAACCATTGCCAAATATCGCTTCCGTGTAGCCGATGACGGTGCTATGCTTCGCCCCACCACTTGGCAGGTACACTGGCGGGATCACTGGGTAGAAGTGTTGCTGGATGGTTCCGAACAGGAGCCCGCCTGCATTCAAATAGGCTATGATGGCTCCATCAAAACAATTCCGATGGAAACCGCATCTTCTCCGGTAGAAGCTCAGCCGGAACTTCCACCGGAGATCGAAGGCCACGAAATGTCTTTCGGTGTAATGGATGGCTACTATGCCATTTACGACTTATTCTTCGATGGGCAGAACAAGAACTGTATCGAACAATATACCGCCAAGGGCAACAGCTATGTGATACTGGCAGAAGATGATACCCACATTGAGTACCTGATGTATGACAGGGATTCCAAAAACGGAAAATGCGGTCTGTATGTATACTATATCTGCCAAAAGGCAGAGGATGGCTCTTGGTCTGTTGCGGATTCTGAGATTCGGAACAGCTATGGCTTCTGCTACGAAACCGGCGATCTGTATCCCAGCGGCAAAACCGGCTGGGGCCAGCCGGGTACACCGGGCTATCAAGAAGCAACCGGCGAAAACTGACAGCGCTTATTCGACACAAAAAAGCGGCATAGCTTCCACGCTATGCCGCTTTTTTCTTTGCTTTAGAGTTTCTGAATGGGTTTGCCTGTCTTTTCCTCAATAAAGGTGCGGAACTCGTCCAGTGTACCGCCGGTCATGCTGGCTTTTGTATAGATCTGGCCATGGTTCTTGGAATAAAGAAACACAAAGTAGTTGCCGGTTTCTGCAACCAGTAAGACATTCTCGTAATTCCACTCGGTAGTTCCTACTTCGCATACTGTTGTAAAGTTGTTTTCACCAAAGACCGCCGTATTCTTCTCTGTACCGGGCATCAAACGTTTGCGGGCGATAGATCCGTTGAGCCGATCCTCAAACCACAGGGTTGCAGTCAATACCACAGCAACCGCCAAGTTCAGGAATGTAATCGTGTTCCAAACAAAGATTTTATCCCCAAACGGGACAACCGCAATCAATGTCAGCACAATGATCACAACCGCAAAGATATGCGAAATGCGGCTGTGTTTTTTCCGAAGCGTCTTGCGCATTGCGTATGCCAGCGCAGTCATGGCTTTTGTATCATATTCACTTTGAAACGTAAATTCCATACGGTACCCCCTTTTTTAAATTGACAGCTTGTCTCGATACAATTGTTGAATTCCTTGGCAGTATTTACTGTGTTGACCCAACTCCACGCCGATTTTTTCTAGATTTTTCGTCAGCCAAGCCGGGGGAGCCGTCCGATATTTTACTTCCAGCACAATCGGGCTGTCCGGGTCCGGTGTAAGTGTTTGTCCCGGATGCCAAAAGGCTTCCGGCGCACCATAAGCAATGTCCCAATCCAAGGTCAGACGGAAATCATCTTCCGGTAGATAAAACACATCCCGCCAGTAATTTACTGTCAGCGCGGGGCGGTAATCATCCCGCTGCAAAATCTTTGCCAGCCGAGGACCGTAGGGGACTGTTTGTTCCAGATGAGTATAGTTGCCCGCTGCCACTTCATGTGCCTGCTCTGGGGTGAGCAGACTATCACGCTTGCCGGAAAGACCGTTCTTTTTATACTTTTCCTCCAGCCGATAAAAGGCTTCGTCGGTGTCGTAGGTGCGCAGACGCATTTTGTGACGTGCCAACTCGCCGTGCATGGCAGCATGATAGTCCTTACCGCTCCATGTATCGAAGTACAGGCTTCTAACCAGGTAAATACCATCTGTGGTGTGTGGATCGCACAGCAAGGTACGCCGCCCCATCTCCCGCAGTTGGCGGTATTGCTCCGGCGTGACCGGGTATTTTTCTTCATGGCGCAGCATCCGACTCATGCAGCATCCCTCTTTTCTTTCTATGCAGTTTAGTATAACATGGGAATCATTTTCTTTTCACCATAAACACGTTATTTTTCACAGAATCTCCGTAGATTATGCGCATTGCGTAAAATTTTGTCTCATAACTTTTTTATATTGTCCAGACAGCCGGATGCACATTCCTGCAACGAGGCTGCATCGTGCTGGATAGTCGCAAATCCATTTGCATCGCATATCTTTCCCCTGAAATCACTGCCCGCACCATGGCGGTTACCGTACCCAGAAAAACTTTTGATCCGGCTGGTTTGCAATCCTCCAACATCCCATTTGGCACTGTGGCACACCGCCTGACCTATGATGAAGATGTTCAACGGGATGACTGTTTTCACAGCAACTGCTTTGCTCGGTAGCTACCATGGCAGCTTACACCGACGAAAGTGCCGACTGGCTGGACCAGCTGCTGGTATATCTGTCCGGCAACATGGCTTTTGTGCGGAACTTTTTCGCGAAACATCTGCCGAAACGGATTCCCAACACGCCCGAAGGCACCTATCTGAACTGGATCGATGCCCACGCACTGGGCATGGACCCCTGAAGCGTTTCATTTTCAACGAAGCTGGCGTAGCTTTCTCCATGGGCACCGAATTTAGCGCAGAGGGCGAAGGCTTTTTGCGCATGAACACCGCCTGCCTACGCTCTGTGCTGGAGCGTGCTTTGACCCAGATCAAACACGCCGTACACAATCGCTGAGCCACGGATAAAACAATAAACAGCCACGCACAAGTACCCGTTGGCAACTGTGCGTGGCTGTTTTTATTTGCTGAAATCCAACTGTTTTGACGTACTACTTAGTCCTCAGCAGGAGTTTCGCTGTTGGTTTCTGCTGCTTCTTCTGCGTTCAGTGCAGCCAGCTCTTCCTCGGACAGATCCGGCTCTGCATCGTCCGCTTCCGGCTTGGACACTTCTGCGTCCTCCACAGGTGCCGTGCGTGCCAGCACAGCGACCTTATCGCCGTCATCCACACGCATCACGCGGACACCGCTGCCGTAACGGCTCTGTACCGGAATATCCGCTGCGTGCATACGAATCAGGATGCCTTCCTGGCTGATGAGGATAATATCATCCGTTTCATCCAGAACCTTAACGCCGGCAACCATGTCACGTTCCTTATCGTAGTTGCGGACACCCTTACCACCACGGCCGGTGATACGGTAATCCTCAATACGGCTGCGGCGACCCTTACCGCCTTCGGTAACGGTAAAGATGGTTGCATCCGGGCGGCAGATGGATACGCCGATGACTTCATCGCCTTCGGCCAGCTTGATGGCACGCACACCGTGACCGTTACGGCCCATAGCGCGTGCATCGCTTTCCTTAAAGCGGATTGCCTGACCAAAGCGAGTGCAGACAATCAGGTAATCTTCGCCGGTAGTCAGGCGGGTCCATGCCAGCTGATCGCCTTCATTCAGTGCAATCGCGTTCAGGCCGGACTTACGGATGTTGGCGTACTGGCTCAGCGGCGTACGCTTGATCAGACCCTTACGGGTGACCATTGTCACAAAGCCTTCCTTCTCCTCATCCTTGGTGCAGATCATGTTAGTGACCTTTTCGCCCTCCTGCATCTGCAGCAGGTTCACGATATTCATGCCCTTGCTGGTACGGCTGCCCTCCGTAATCTGATAGCCCTTCAAGCGGAAGATACGCCCCAGATTTGTCACAAACAGGATATAGTCATGGGTCGAACCCACATTCAGTTCTTCCACGAAATCTTCTTCCTTATGGGTCAAACCCGCTACACCACGACCGCCGCGATGCTGTGCCTGATAGGTTGCTTCGGGGGTACGCTTGATGTAGCCTGCATGGGTCAGGGTGTAGACACACTGCTCCTCAGGAATCAGGTCCTCGATATCTACTTCGCCGGAAACCGCCATGATTTCGGTGCGGCGATCGTCACCGAAACGACGCTTCATCTCCAGCAGTTCTTCCTTGACGATTTCCATGATGCGGCTCTCGTGTGCCAGGGTATCCTTCCAGTCTGCGATCTTTTCACGCAGCTCAGACAGCTCGTTCTCGATCTTCAGGATTTCCAGACCCGCCAGACGACCCAACTGCAGCTTTACGATTGCATCTGCCTGCGGGTCATCAAAGCCGAATTTCTCAATGATAGCAGCCTTTGCCTCGCTCATACCGCCCTTGCAGGAACGGATAGTAGCAATCAGCTCGTCCACAATGTCGGTAGCCTTCTTCAAGCCTTCCAGAATGTGGGCACGATCTTCTGCTTTCTTCAGGTCATATTCGGTACGACGGCGCACGATCTCGCCCTGGAACTCCACATACTTCTGGAGCATCTGCTTCAGGGTCATGACCTTGGGAGTCTTTTTATCCAGCGCAATCATAATGACGCCAACGGTGTCCTGCAACTGGGTGTAACGGTACAGCTGGTTCAGAACGACTTGTGCATTCGCATCCTTCTTGACCTCGATGACGATACGCATACCCTTGCGGTTTGTTTCGTCGTTCAGGTCACTGATGCCCTCGATACGCTTTTCCTTGACCAGGTCAGCGATATGCTCAATCAAGCGAGCCTTGTTGACCATGTAAGGAATCTCGGTAATGATGATCTGTGAGCGACCGTTCTTTTTCTCCTCGATAGTAGCACGACCCCGCAGGGTGATCTTGCCACGACCGGTAGCGTATGCTGCACGGATACCGCTGCGGCCCATGATGATGCCGGCAGTGGGGAAGTCCGGTCCCTTGATGTGCTCCATCAAACCAGGCAGGTCGATTTCCGGGTTGTCGATCAATGCCACACAACCGTCCACGACCTCGCACAGGTTGTGGGGCGGGATGTTGGTTGCCATACCGACAGCGATACCCTGACTGCCGTTGCACAGCAGGTTGGGGAAACGGCAGGGCAGAACGCTGGGTTCCTTCTTGGTTTCGTCAAAGTTGGGGTCCCAGTCGATGGTGTCCTTTTCGATGTCGGTCAGCATTTCGACCGCCATCTTGCTCATACGCGCTTCGGTGTATCGATAAGCAGCGGCCGGGTCACCGTCCACGCTACCGAAGTTACCTTGACCGTCAACCAGCGGGTAACGCAGGCTGAAGTCCTGTGCCAGACGAACCATTGCATCATAAACCGAAGCGTCACCGTGGGGGTGATAAGAACCCAGCACCGCACCAACCGTATCGGCGGACTTGCGATAAGGGTGGCTGGGATCGTTGCCACGCTCATGCATGGTGTACAGAATACGGCGGTGTACCGGCTTCAGGCCGTCGCGCACATCGGGCAATGCGCGGGCCACAATAACAGACATCGAGTAATCCAGGAATGCAGCCTCGATTTCCTGCTTAACGTCACGGACGATTTTTTTCGTGCCCGTGCCAGGGATCATAACAACATTTTCTTCCATTCTCTGCTCCTTGCTTCACGCATTAAACGTCCAAGTTTGCATACTTGGCGTTGCGCTCAATGAACTGGCGGCGGGGTTCCACCTGGTCGCCCATCAAAATAGAGAAGGCCTCATCTGCCTTTTCCGCGTCCTCTACGGTGATCTGCACAATCACGCGGTTGTCCGGGTTCATGGTGGTTTCCCACAGCTGCTCGGGGTTCATTTCACCAAGGCCTTTATAACGGTTGATTTTTGCACCAGGCATCTCGTTGGACAGGATTTTCATTTCCTCGTCGTCGTAAGCATACTTGACTGTGTTGCCCTTCTGCAATTTGAACAGCGGGGGCTGTGCCACATACACATGACCGCCATCGATCAGCGGGCGCATATAGCGGAAGAAGAAGGTCAGCATCAGGGTACAGATATGCGAGCCGTCCACGTCAGCATCGGCCATGATAAAGACTTTATCATAGCGCAGCTTTTGGATGTCGAACTCTTCACCAATGCCGCAGCCCAGTGCCTGCACAACGGGCATCAGCTTTTCGTTGCCGTAGATTTTATCGGCGCGTGCCTTTTCTACGTTCAGCATCTTACCCCATAGGGGAAGGATTGCCTGAATGGCACTGTCTCGGCCCATCTTTGCGGAACCGCCTGCAGAGTCACCCTCGACGATAAACAATTCGGTACGGCTGGGGTCTTTTTCACGGCAGTCTGCCAATTTGCCCGGCATACGGGTGGTTTCCAGTGCAGACTTACGGCGCACCATTTCGCGGGCTTTCTTTGCTGCTTCACGGGCACGGGCTGCCTGCGTTGCCTTTTCAAAGATAGCTTTTGCAACTGCTGGGTTCTCCTCAAAGAACTCCATCAGCTTCGTATAGGTCATGCTGCTGACCAGCGTACGGATTTCGGTATTGCCCAGCTTTGCCTTGGTCTGACCTTCAAACTCTGCTTCCTGCAGCTTCACGCTGATGACACAGGTCAAACCTTCGCGCACATCCGCACCGGACAGGTTATCGTCCTTATCCTTCAGGATGTTGTGGCTGCGTCCGTAATCGTTGAATACACGGGTCAAAGCAGACTTGAAGCCTTCCTCGTGGGTACCGCCGTCGGGCGTATTGACGTTGTTTGCAAAACTCAGCAACAGCTCGTTATAGCTGGAGTTGTACTGCAAGGCGATCTCCGCTTCACCGCGGTCAGTGGTACCGTGCAGATAAATCACATCCGGGTGCAGTACATCCAGTGCGCGTTTCTTATTCAGGAAGGTGACAAAGGAACGGATGCCACCTTCGTAGCACATGGACTCCTGACGGTAGCAAGGCTCGCCCTCATTACCGTCATCGTCAATGGGGGTGTACATCTCACGCGCATCCGTCAAAGTGATACGCACGCCAGCGTTCAGGAAGCTCTCCTCACGCAGTCGCTTTTCCAGCGTATCAAAATCGTAGTGGGTGGTTTCACGGAACATTTCCGGGTCAGGCTTGAAACGAACCACTGTGCCGGTCTTGCCGTCTGCTACAGAGCCAATCTTTTCCAGCGGGCCCTGGGCATCGCCACGGCAGAAACGCTGCTGATACTCGAAGCCGTCACGCTTGACGTTGACTTCCAGCCATTCAGAGCAGGCGTTAACAACCGAAGCACCAACACCGTGCAGACCACCGGCTACCTTATAACCGGAGTTCTCGCCGCCGAACTTACCGCCAGCATGCAGGATGGTATAAACAACCGTCACAGCAGGCAAGCCGGTATCGGGCTGGGTATCCACGGGAATGCCACGGCCGTTATCGGAAACACGGATCACGTCGCCTTCCTCGATAGTAACTTCAATGTGGTCGCAGTAACCCGCCAAAGCCTCGTCGATGGCATTGTCTACGATCTCGTACACCAGGTGATGCAAGCCGCGCGGACCAGTAGAACCAATGTACATACCGGGACGCTTACGCACTGCTTCCAGCCCTTTCAGAACCTGGATTTCACTGCCGCCGTACTCGTGGTCGGTAGCGGTGCTCACCTCATTTTTCTGCATGATTTCTTCTGCCATTCCGTACCTCCGTATCATTGCTCCTTAGCATAAGGAGCGGGAAAATGAATCCTTGTAGTTACTTATCAGTTACTTGATTATATCTTGCAATTCTCCGCTGTCAAACGGTGATGCGCCGCTCCATCGCAGCAGGAGAAAGGTCGGACAAATAAACGGTATCCACCATTATGCCGGTGGTCAACACATAGCTTTTCGGGATGTCATCAGAAAGGGCAACCACTGCACCTTCTTTTTGCGAGCGGTTCAAAAATTCCTGCCCCCGCTTGGAAATCGTGGTTGTTTCCATATCAAACACGCCTACCACATCCCTGGTATTGATGACATAATCCTGCCCCAAATGCAAATACATGATAGGCCCCTTTCTTTTCTATTATAGCTTTATCATCCAAAGCTCAATCTCTTACTTTTGTCAGTACGCCGCCATCCATACGGTAAATCACGCCATCGGTCTTTAAGAAATCTGCGTCATCGCAGCTGGTCACAAAGGTCTGCTTTTCCTCCATACGGGTAAGCAGATATGCCTTACGACTTTCATCCAGCTCACTCAGAACATCATCCAGCAGCATGACCGGCCATTGCCCAGTGATTTCTTTTACACAGGCCGCTTCTGCCAGTTTCAAACTCAGCACCGCACTGCGCTGCTGACCTTGGCTGGCGTAAACTTTTGCGCTGTGCCCATCCAGCGAGATTGCAAAATCTTCCCGGTGGGGACCATACAAACTCATACCAGCCCGGATCTCCTCGCCTCGGTGCTGATGCAACGTATCCAGTAACTTGCCTGGCTCAAACATCGGCTCATAAGCAAGCGACAGGGTTTCTGCCCCATGGGAAAGCCGCGCATAATTTTCTACGGCAAAGGGACTCAGTAACTCCAAATAGGCGAGGCGTCTGCGCTGGATTTCCTCGCCCCGCGCTGCAATTTCGCAGTTCAAAGCTTCCAGAATGTCCGCAGCACCAGTAGTGATTTCATATTTTTTTAAGAGAGCGTTTTTCTGGGTCATTGCTCGGGTATAGCGGCGATATACCGCCAAGTAACCGGGATACATCTGACACAACGCGGCATCCAAAAATTTTCGTCGTCCGTCGGGGCTGCCTTTTACCAGGCTCAAATGTCCCGGGTCAAACACGACAGCAGGAAAACTGCCGGCAATACTGGCCGCACGACCTCGATCCACATCGTTCACTTTTGCGCGGCGACCGGGCTTTTCACTGCCCGGTGGACCAACTGTAATACGCACATTACTTTCAACGCCATCATCCCGCTGAGTGACAGCATCCAAAGCAGCAAAAGGTGCGTCTCGTTTTATGAGTTCTGTATCTTTTCCGCCGCGAAAACTCTTGCCGCCCGTCAAAAGCCAGACCGCCTCCAACAGGTTAGTTTTGCCTTGTCCGTTGTTACCACAGATAACGGTAAGCTCCCGGCCGGGTATCAAAGTCGCCTGTTCGATGTTGCGATACTGTACTGCTCTCAAAGACAAAAGCCGCATCGCTTACTGCCCCGCACGCACAGTGACAGACTGGCCATCCAATTCAACTACATCGCCGGGTACACACTTTTTACCGCGCATGGTGCAAACTTCACCGTTCAAAGTTACCGCACCAGCCTGAACAGCCTCTTTTGCTTCACCACCGGTTTCGCAAATGCCTGCAAATTTCAGCAGTGCGTCCAGCTTGATAAAAGGCGTATGGATCTGAATATATTCCATGATCTTTTCATTCCTTTTTGTATAGTGTATTAAGAATCTACAAAATGCAATTTTATAAATTACGTATTTCCGTTATTTTAGATCAATCGTTCTTGAAGCGGACCGGCAGAACCAGATAGATGAAATCTTCGCCTTCTACCGGTAAAACCTTAACCGGGCTCAGCGGACCGCTGATCGCAAAGCGAACCTTATCCGTATCAGCATAGCGCAATGCGTCCAACAGGTAGCGGTTGTTGAAACCGATCTCGACGGTTTCTCCTTCGGTCTTGGCATCGAATTCGTCCACAACACGGCCCAGATTGGTCTGGCAACGCACCGTAACATGTCCGTCCTCGAACAACACACGCAACGGATTCTTCAGTCGCTCGGTAATAATCAGAGAAGCGCGCTCGATAGTATCGATGAACTCCTTGCAGTCCACAATGACCTCGGTGCGGCTGCCAGAAGGAATAACATTTCGATAGTTCAGGAACTCGCCTTCGATCAGGCGGCTCAAGATGGTATAACCATTGGTCTTGAACACCACATAGCGGCGGTTTGCAAACAGGTAAACGTCCTCGTTTTCATCATCGGGCAACAAACGGTTCACTTCATTCATGGTCTTTGCCGGAATGATAATGCGAATTTCTTTGGTTGCCATCACAGGGCGTTCTACAATTGCCAGGCGATAACCGTCCAAAGCAACAACGGTCAATTTATCCGGTTGAATTTCGAATAGTTCACCGGTATGTGCAGGTTTTTTGTCATCCTGGCTGACTGCGTATAGGGTATGGCCGATGATTTCTTTCAGCATACCGGCTTTCATAATCAGGGTGTGTTCTTCTGCTACTGCGGTAGGTAGCTCAGGGAAATCACTAGCAGACATACTTTGAATTTCAAATTCTGCAACGCCACCGCGAATCAGTGTTTTGCCGTTTTCTGCTACAGCAATGGTAACGTCGCCCGCCGGCATACGGTGAATCATATCGCTGAGTAACTTGGCATTTAGTACGATTTCGCCGGTTTCTCGAACATTGGCTTCAATGGTTTTCGTGATACCCATTTCCAGATCGTAACCGGTCAGCGTTAATTGAAATCCATTGGCCTGCAAAAGAATGCCTTCCAGCACAGGAATGGACGAGCGCGCGGTGACTGCTTTAGACACACCGTCGATTGCATTACTTAGAGTAGATTTATCACAGACAATATTCACAATAGGGGCTCCTTTCGTTTGGTAGAAATGCTGTTGTATGAACAAGCGCCTATTTGAAAGCGCAGCGGAATAAAACTTACTTGTTGCAGTATTAGTAGTAGGGGGTGGGGAAACTGTGGAAAACTAAAAAAAATGGCAATCGCTTGCGGAGAAAGAGCACTTTTCCCTTTGGGGATTTTCACAGGAACAAGTTGTTGAAAGTTACTTGTATATTTTTCTTTCCACAAAAACGGTGGAAAGAATTTTCAACTTGTGGAAAAACTGGGTGAAAAAGTGGAAAACTGTATTTAGGGATGTATCAAAAATACATATGCGCATTTCCTTGCTGCTGCCGCTTGTGGAAAATAAGGCGTTTCACGTTTTTACGCGCGTATATTGCTAATAATATCGTCTACCGTTTCTTTTAGTCTTTGGTCGTCGCGCATTTCCCGTTCAATGGTTTTCAGGGAATAGACAATGGTAGAGTGGTCACGACCACCAAATTCACGACCGATTTCCTCCGTGCTCATGCCGGTGATTTCCCGGAGGATGTAAATAGCAGCGCGGCGTGCGCCGGAAACTGCCGCATTACGCTTTGCGCTGCGCAGGTCCTCGGCGGAAACATTGAAGGTACGGCTGACCTCACTCAAAATCTTATCAATAGTGACGGGAATCGGCTGAGTTTCATTTAAAATATCCTTAATTGCATTCTGCGCGACACTGATCACTGGCTGAATGCCTTCCAGCATATGATAGGCGTTCAGCTTTTTCACGGCACCCTCCAGCTGGCGGATGTTATTTTTCAGGTGATGTGCAATATATTCAGCCACATCTTCGGGAAGCTCCAGGTTGAGCAGTTCAGCTTTACGCTTTACGATAGCCACCCGGGTTTCAAAATCAGGGGGCTGTACATCTGCGTTCAGACCCATCTCGAAGCGGGTACGCAGGCGCTCTTCCAAGCTCTTGATTTCCTTGGCGGGGCGGTCGGAAGCAATAACGATCTGCTTGTGTGCATCGTACAGGGTGTTAAATGTGTGGAAGAATTCTTCCTGAGTAGATTCCTTGCCGGCGATAAACTGAATATCGTCGATCAGCAGCAGATCGGCTGCACGGTAGCGCAGACGGAATTCTTCGGTGCTGCCGTTACGGATGGATGCGATCAGATCGTTGGTGAACTGCTCACAGGTGGTGTAAATGATCATATAGTCCGGGTGGGTACGCTTGATTTCGGTCTGAATTGCCGTCAAAAGGTGGGTTTTGCCCAGTCCGGAACCGCCGTAGATGAACAGCGGGTTATAGGCAAAAGCTGGGTTGGCTGCAACTGCCTGTGCTGCCGCAAATGCAAAGGAGTTGGAAGAACCCTTGATAAAATTGTCGAAAGTAAATTCATAATTGCCTTGCGGGCTGAGGGGATTGTTGTCATACTGCTGAGACAAAATCACCTCGTGGGGCGGGGTGGAAGGCACGACTAGACTGATTTCTACATCAAAGCCCAAAACGGATTTGAACGCTTCTTTCAAAAGATCCAGATAGCGGTCGGAAACGATCTTGCAGATGAAGTCGTTTCGAACAGAAAGCGTAATGTGGCTGGAATCTTCAAAATTGACCGGCTCAAGTCCGTCGATATACAGGTTGTAGGTGGCTTCCGCCAGATGTTCTTTGCAGTAGGCCTGGGCGGCCAGCAAAACGTCCTTAAATGAATCCATGGCATTCCCTTCTTCACGTATTTTTAGTGACCAACGGTAAGCACCCCGCGGTATCGGAAAAAATTTTCGAAAAATAAAATACTTTTCCACGGAGTTTTCCACAGAAAAGTCTATCTTAACGAATTATAGCAAAAATTTGATATTCTGTCCATATATATATAAGGTAGAGAAATGGCAGAAATCCGCTCCAAAATGGATGCAAAAGCAGTTCAGCCACAAGATGTAGTGGCTGAAAAATAAGTTTTCCACAGCATGGTGCCCATTTGTGAAAAAGTTTTTAGCACAGCAGCGATAAAAAATAGAAAAGAGGGGCTTGACAAATTGTCCGCCTATATATTATAATTTCACTTTGCAAGACTGTCCCCATTTTTAGGGGCCGGAAAAGCGTATACGCACCCCCGTTCCGGGGACAAGTTTTTAGGAGGAGCGACTATGAAGAGAACGTTTCAGCCCAAGAAGCGCCAGCGCAGCCGCGTACACGGTTTCCTGAACCGCATGAGCACTAAGAACGGCCGTAAGGTCATCAATGCTCGTCGTGCTAAGGGCCGCAAGAGCCTGACTGTCTAATCGACAGGGCATTTGAAAGCGCAAAAATAGACCGCCGATGCACCCAAGATGGTGCGGGAGCGGTCTTATTTTTTTGTCGAAATCGAAAAAGGGCTTGCGCCTTGCGGGGCAGTTGTTCTATAATGCAATATAAGCGTCTATACGCAAAAGGAAAACTGCGAAAGTTTCCCAAGGAAAGGGAGGTTGTGACCATGCGCTATCGGCCTATTTGCCGGAATACCGAATTCAGCCGAGTATATACCAGGGGCAAAAGCTATGTAACGCCCCAGCTGGTGCTGTATGTGCTGAAGAAAAAGAGCGGTCGCACCCGCGTGGGTTTGACAGCCACCAAAAAAGTGGGCAAGGCAGTAGCACGCAACCGGGCACGCCGTGTAATGCGCGTAGCCATTGCGGAGCATTTGGATTATGATATCGGCAAGTATGATCTGGTTTTTGTGGCCAGAGGAAAAACGCCGCATTTGAAAAGCCAGCAGGTGAGCAAGGCTGTGGCAAAGCTGTTCAAGATGGCAGGTTTGCCCGACAAAGCTCTCGCTGCAAAGGAAGAACCTCTTGTTTGAAAAAATGCGCCTGGGTGCGCGGCGCATTTTGATTGTGCCCATTCGGGTATATAAAAAATGCATCAGCCCGGGTCTGGGGCATCGGTGCCGATTCACTCCGACCTGCAGCGAATATGCGATGGAAGCAATTTGGGTCCATGGCTGTGTCAAAGGGATGATTTTATCCATTTGGCGCATTGCGCGCTGCAATCCGCTGTGTCGATGGGGTTATGATCCGGTACCCGAAAAGGGAAAATGGATCAATGAAAAACGGCGGCTGATCAAATAATTTTGCTACTTGTGACTTTCCTGTCTGCGGCGGGCAAAGTCCTACGATAAAAAATAAAAGCTTTGGCCGCAGACAAAGCGAAAGGAAGCAATATGAATCTGTTTTACATCCTAGGCACCCCCCTCGGCTATGTGATGGAGTGGATCTACAACCTGATCCCCAACTATGGCTGGGACATTATCCTGTTCACGCTGCTGATTCGCCTGATCAGCCTGCCGCTGGATATTTACCAGCAGAAGAGTATGGCAAAGATGTCCGCTTTCCAGCCCATCGTCATGGACATCCAGAAAAAGTACAAGAATAATCAGGACAAACAGGCTGAGGAGCTGACCAAGCTCCAGCAGGACTTTGGCTACAACCCCATGTCCGGCTGTCTGCCTATGCTGCTGAACTTCTTTGTTATGTTCGGCGTCATCGAAGTTGTGTACCGTCCCCTGCAGCGCATCTTCCACATTCCGGCTGCTACGCTGAATGCTGCAAGTGCTGCACTGACCGGTCTGGGCATCAATGCAACCGTTGTTACCCGTGACACCCACATCATTCACCAGATTCTGGCAGGCGAAAGCTCTGTGATCAACTGCTTCACCGCAGGTCAGCTGGAAACTATTACCGGCTTCTCCGGTGCCATGAATTTCTTTGGCATTGACCTGACTCAGGTACCTTCTTTCAACCTGTCTCCGGCAAACCTGCCTCTGCTGATTTTCCCCATCCTGTCCTTGTTGACCATGTTCCTGTCCACCCACTACTCCATGAAGGCTTCTGGTCAGGAGGTCAAGGGTGCCATGAAGATCACCATGTACATGATGCCCCTGATGATGGTTTACTTCTCCTTTACCGTTCCCGTGGCATTCTCCCTGTACTATACCGTTTCTAACGTTCTGATGATGGTTAAGAGCGAGGCAATGCGCCGCGTTTACGATCCCGTCAAGATGAAGGAAAAAATCGAAGCAGAAATCAAAGAAAAGCGCAAGCAGCAGCGACGCGGTGTGAAAGAAACCGTCGTTAAAGTCAAGGATAACGATGGCAATGTGGTCGAAAAGCACGTTTCTGCCAGCGAAATGAACCGCCTGCGCCTGGAATACGCGCGCAAGCTGGATGAAGAACGTTACAAGGATGAGCGTACAGAACCCCTGTCGAATCCGGACAAAAAGGAGGACTAATCTGACATGAAGAAGGAACTGTTTGCAACGGGTGCTACGGTCGAGGAGGCTTATGCTGCTGGCTGTGCACAGTTGGGCGTATCTGCAGATGATTTGAACGTCAGCTATGAGGTTGTGGATTTTCCTGTTGCAGAAAAGAAATTCTTGTTCTTCACGACCAAAAAGGCAGAGCAGGCAAAGGTAAAAATCATTGTGGATCTGCCCGATCCGGTCAAATCTGCGCAGAAGGCAGAAAAGGCCGAAAAAGCAGGAAAACCTGCCGCTAAGCCCGAAAAGAAGGCGGAAAAGCCGGTTGCTCCGGCACCCAAGAAAGAAAAGCTGGTTAAGAAGGCGGAAAAACCCGCAGAGGTGGAGCAGGTTTCTGCAGAGGAAATTGATATCGATATCCAGGCACCTGAAAACGCAAAGATCAAGGCTGCTGTGGATTACTTGGCAGAAATCGCTGGTCTGATGGGTGCAGAAAATGCAACCTTCAAGGCTGTTAAGAACGGCGAAGCAATCATCATCAAGGTGGACGGCGATAAGCTGGGCGCCTTGATTGGCCGCCGCGGCGAAACGATGGAGAGTCTGTCCTATCTGGCAAGCCTGGTGGCAAACCGCATGGAAGGCGACTATCTGAAACTGGGTCTGGACGTTGCTGGCTACCGTGGCAAGCGGGAGCAGGATCTGACTGCTCTGGCACAGCGCATTGGTGATAAGGTGCGCCGTACCGGTCGTGCTTTTGCAATGGAGCCGATGAATCCGTATGAGCGCCGCATCATTCACAGCGCAATCACCGAGATGGAAGACCTGCGCAGCGAGAGCCGCGGTGAGGGCAAGGATCGCCGTGTTGTGATTTACTCTACCGCGCCCGACGCTTCTACCGAAGAGCCGGAAATCGAGCGCAGCCATTCCGGCAACCGTAACCGCCGCGATAACAATCGCAAGGGCGGTCGCCGAGATAACCGCAGTCGCAATAACAGCCGCCGTGATCGTGGCGCTCGCCCCAACGCTGTGCCAGAGCGTGAGTATGAGACCGTGACCACTGAGGAAGCTGCACCTGTAGCACCCAAGCGCACCGAGCGCGTGGACGACTTTGCAGATTTTGGCTTCGGTAAGATCGAGCTGTAAGCTTAAAACAAAAAATACGCCGGAGAGCGCGAGACGCTTTTCCGGCGTTTTTTTGTGCGTTAACCGAGGCGGGAAACGTGATTTTTGGAGCTTTGACTTTTCAACAGGAAATGGTCTTTTGGTGGAAAAATTAAGATCCCGCAAAATTGGCACATGGGTTTTACTGAGAAAATGTTGTGCAAGCACGCAGATTTGTGTTACAATGCAAACTGTATACATATGCGTTTTTCTACCCAAAGGAGGCAGGGTTTTATGTCCAGCACGTTGATTTCCACGATTGCAGCAATCGCTACTGCACCCGGTGCGGGCGGCATTGCTGTTGTGCGCTTGTCCGGTCCGGAAAGCTATGCCGTTGCGGAAAAAGTGTTTCAGCCCATGAATTCGGCTAAATCGGTGCGGGATGCCAAGGGCTACACAGCTTTGTTTGGCAGCTTTCTGGGGCAGAATGGAGTGTTTGATAATGGCGTGGCACTGTTCTTCCGTGCACCTCACAGCTATACCGGTGAGGATGTGGTGGAATTGAGCTGTCACGGCGGAACTGCTGTTGCACAAATTCTGCTGGAAAGCTGTATCGCAGCGGGTGCAGAACCTGCAGGTCGTGGTGAATATACCCGCCGTGCGCTGCTGAATGGAAAGCTTAGCCTGACTCAGGCAGAAGCAGTAGCGGATATGATCAGCGCAGACAGCCGTCAGGGTGTGGCATTGGCAAATGCGGCACTGGATGGTGCATTGGCAAAAGAAATTCGCACCCGACAACAGCAGCTCACCAGCCTGCAGGCGCATCTGACCGCATGGGTGGATTACCCCGAAGAAGATGTTCCTGCGCTGGAGGATGACCAGCTGACGCAGACCCTTTCGGCAGTAGAGCAGGCTTTGGATCAGCTGATTTGTAACTATGGTGCGGGCGCAGTACTGCGGCAAGGGGTCGATTGCGCCATTGTGGGGCGTCCTAATGCAGGTAAATCCACCTTGCTCAACCTGCTGGCGGGCTTTGACCGCGCCATTGTGACCCCGGTAGCGGGCACGACCCGTGATGTGGTGGAACAGGCGGTCATGGTAGGTGACATTCGCCTGAACCTGTTTGATACGGCAGGGGTGCGGGAAACCGAAGATATTGTGGAAGCAGAAGGCATTCGCCGCAGCTGGAAAAAGCTGGAGGAAGCGGGTCTGGTATTGGCTGTCTTTGACGGCAGCGAACCTACAAACGAAGAAGACTTGCGTTTGGCACAAGCTTGTAAAGGCCGTCCGGCAATCGCCCTGATCAACAAAGAAGATAAAGCGCTGATGTTTGACACGAAAGCAGTAGAGGGGTGCTTTGCCAAGCTGCTGTATGTAAGTTGCAAAGAACCTTCAGCACGACAGGGAATTGCAGATGCGGTGGAAAAACTGCTCTGTACCCATGTGATCGACCCCCATGCAGCATCGCTGGCGAATGAACGCCAGTTATCTGCGGCCACCCGTGCCCGGGATGCGGTAAAGAGTGCGCAGGAAGCGGTAGCAACAGGCTTTGGCCTGGATGCAGTAAGCGTCTGTGTAGATGATGCGCTGGACGCGTTGTACAGCTTGACTGGAGAAAATGCCACCGACGCAGTCATTGAGCAGGTATTCGAGACCTTCTGCGTAGGCAAATAAGAGAAACCAAACAGCAAAGAGTGAAAAGATATATGAACCATTTGGGAGATTATGACGTTATCGTAATTGGTGCAGGTCATGCCGGCATCGAAGCTGCCCACGCAGCGGCAAAGCTGGGGGTAAAAACAGCTATTTTTACCATGAGCCTGGACAGTATTGGCAATTTGCCTTGTAACCCGTCTATCGGCGGTACCGCAAAGGGTACGCTGGTGCGTGAGGTGGATGCGCTGGGAGGTTTGATGGGAATTGCTGCAGACGCAACCTACCTGCAAAGCCGTATGCTGAATAAGGGGAAGGGACCGGCTGTTCATGCACTGCGCGTACAGACCGATCGCCGACGCTATCAGGAGTATATGAAGCACGCCCTGGAACAGACCCCAGGTCTGGATGTAAAACAGGCGGAAATCGCCTCTATTCGGGTGGAAAACGGACGTGTAGTGGGGGTTGAGACCACATTGCATGGTGTTTATGGGGCAAAGTGTGTCGTTTTGGCAACGGGAACCAATCTGGGCGGTAAAATTTTCGTGGGCGACGCTTGGTATTGGTCTGGTCCGGATGGAATGCACGCTGCGCGTCAGCTAACCGAAAGCCTGGTTCAGGCCGGACTGCCTTTGCGTCGCTTCAAAACAGGTACACCCGCCCGTGTACATCGCCGCAGCATCGACTTTTCCAAGCTGGAGGTGCAGCCCGGTGACCCGGAAAATGAATTACAGCCTTTCAGCTTTATGACAGATGCCCCTATGCACAATAAGCTGGACTGCTATATCGCATATACAAACCCGACAACCCATAAAATTATTCTGGATAACATCCAGCGCAGCCCACTGTACGGTGGTATGATCGAAGGTGTTGGTCCTCGATATTGTCCGTCCATCGAAGATAAGATCGTGCGCTTTGCAACAAAAGAACGTCATCCCATCTTTGTGGAGCCCTGTGGTGAGGATACCGAGGAAATGTATTTGCAGGGCGCTTCCAGCAGTTTGCCGGAAGATGTACAAAATGCTTTTTATCGTAGTATCGTAGGTTTTGAGAACATTGAAATCATGCGTCCGGCATACGCCATTGAGTATGACTGTGTAGACCCCACCAGCTTGGAACCCACGTTGGAAAGCAAAATTGTGGGCGGTCTGTATGGTGCAGGTCAGTTCAATGGCACATCTGGCTACGAGGAAGCTGCTGCGCAGGGCTTACTGGCAGGCTTGAATGCGGCACGTCAGGTAAAGGGTGAGGAACAGCTGACACTGCCCCGCCACACCAGCTATTTGGGTACCCTGGTGGATGATCTGGTGACAAAAGGTGTTATGGATCCTTACCGTATGATGACCAGCCGCAGCGAATATCGTTTAACTTTGCGTCAGGATAACGCAGATGAGCGCCTGACCCCTATTGGCCGAGAGTATGGCTTGGTGGACGATGCACGCTGGGAGCGCTTCACAGCCCAGCAGGAAGCCAAGAAAAAAGAGATTGCTCGCCTGAAAGAAGCGCGTGTTCGCACAGCTGATTTATGTGAGGCACTGGACAAGGAGGGCCTTACTGCTGCGTCGGTGAAGCGGGAAGGTGGCCCAGCATATGATTTGCTGCGCCGACCGGAAATTACCTATTCACTGATCGAGCGTTTGATTGGTGCGGGGGAGGATATGAATCCGCTTTTGGCAGAGCGTATCGCTACAGAAATCAAGTATGAGGGCTATATTGCGCGACAGGAACGTATGATTCGGGATGTGGCACGACATGAGCAAACTCGCATTCCGGTGGATTTTGACTACTCGGTGCAGACGGGGCTAACGCTGGAGGCGAGAGAGAAGCTGGCGAAGATTCGCCCGCATAATTTGGCACAAGCAGGACGTATTCCCGGCGTTTCCCCCAGCGACATTGCGCAGCTGAGCGTGGTTTTATTTGCAAAGAAATGAAGCAGGTATGATGTTATCATTTACTTGATTCTGCGCAAAATGACAAAAAGGCGAAAAAGGAAGAAAAATGTTCCACGTGGAACATAAGGAGAACAGAATGATTGATAAAAGCAGATTGGAAGCAAAAGCTGCTGCCTACGGCATTGCTTTAAGCGGTATCCAGTTGGATCAGCTGGACCGATATGCAGAAGTTTTGGTGGAGTATAACCAAAAGGTCAACCTGACCGCAATTACCGATCCGGAAGGGATTGAAGACAAGCACTTTGTGGATAGCCTGTTATTTGCCAGCCAGCCGCAGGTAGCCGGGCATATGGTAGATGTAGGTACCGGCGCAGGTTTTCCCGGTATTGTAGCAAAGATTTATAAGCCGGATTTGGATCTGACATTGATGGAGCCGACAGGCAAGCGTGTGACTTTCTTGCAGTATGCTTGTGAACAGCTGGGTTTGGCAGGTGTGGAATTTGCCAAGGAGCGTGCCGAAGAAGCAGCACGCAAACAGTGGAGAGAAGCATTTGATTTGGCAGGTGCGCGCGCAGTTGCTTCGCTGCCGGTTTTGGCAGAGTACTGCCTGCCGCTGGTGAAAACGGGCGGTTCTTTTTTGGCGATGAAAGGCTCTGCGGCAGCAGATGAATTGACCGCTGCGCGGGGTGCAATTCAAAAACTGGGCGGTAAATTGGTTACCATGCAGGATTTGACATTGCCTAATGGAGATCCACGCAGTCTGATCTTGTGTGGAAAAGTGACAGAAACACCGAGCGTATATCCACGTAACGGCGGTAAAATTGCGAAGGCTCCGCTGAAATAAGAAAAGAACACACCATTTTTACATGGATTTCTGTTGTCAGAGTTGATGCGCAGGATGAATAAATATACGAAAGGAATGGCTGAGCGTATGACTCGGTTATTCCTTTTTTGTTTATCCTACAGCGACACAAGGCACTACTCGACAATGAAAAAACGACGAAAAAACGTGGGAAATGTCGTCTTCCTAGGGGAAATAAATCGCATACTTTGCCTTAATGTTTGCATTTTTTCCATTTAATGGGCGATACCGACAACCTTGATGTCATTTTTTGCAGGATTTGGTCAGGAAACGACGAACGCTTTTCCGTGCAGAAAGAGTGGTTTTGTGGTAAAGTGTTCCCGTAAACCATAATACCTTGTCCAATCTTGAACGAGGAGCCGGAATAGGGGTGGATTGTTGGAAAGGAGGTCTTGGAATGAAGTTTCGGCGAGAAAAGTCAGCAGGGAAACTCTTGTTATTGCCACCGGATCAAATCGCGCCCAGTCCCTGGCAGGCTAGAACAGAGTTCTCGCAGGAAGAGATTGATTTACTTGCGGAAAGCATTCGGCAAAATGGTCTGTTACAGCCGATTTCTGTACGCTGGCATGAGGAGAGGTATCAGTTGATTGCAGGGGAACGGCGGTTGCGCGCCTGTATACGAGTGGGTTTAGAGAAAATACCGGCTATTTTATACGATCAGGAGGACGATCAGGTAGCTGCGCTGGGGCTTTTGGAAAATATGCAGCGGCGCGATTTAAATCCGTTTGATCAGGCAAGAGGTATCCGAGATGTTATGGAACTTTGGGGATGTAGTCAGGCAGAAGCGGCGGCACGCTTGGGTTTGGCACAACCAACGCTGGCCAATAAGTTGCGGCTTTTGCAGTTGTCAGATGCGCAACAACAGTACATATTGGATTATAATCTGACAGAGCGCCATGCCAGAAGTATTTTACGTCTGCCAAACAAAGAGCGGATGGCTGCGTTAGAGCATATTGCGCGGCACAAGATGACAGTCCGTGCGACAGATGTATATATAGATCAATTACTGAGCCAGAAAAAAACGCCGCCTAGGCGTACGGCAATGGTGCGGGATGTGCGGATTTTTCTCAACACTATCAATAATGCCATTCGCTTGATGACAGATAATGGTGTTCAAGCTAGTACAACTAAGCGAGAAGGGAAAGGATACATCGAATATACGATAAAAATTCCCACAACGGCTGGTTCTGGCTCGTCAGAACGATAGAATAGGTTCGTCCCTGCTTGGCAGGGTGCAAATAAATATTAGTATCGACCCTTAACACACAAAAAGCCCAATCCCTGCCGGGAGAGGGCTTTTTGTGTAGAGAAATGTTCTACGTGGAACATTTTGACTGCTTTAGGAACTATGGCATGTTGGGGGGACAAACAAAAGGCAAGATAAGAAAAGAAAAGGTGCATAGTGACAATTCTATCAAACGATATTAAAAGAAGAAGCGCTAGGAACTGCTCGTCAAATATTTGATTTATTGAATGTGCTTGTGCAACATTAAGACATGAAGATGCCAGCGGTATAGCGATGGAGATTAGCATTGCTTTTCGTAAAACAGGTGACCAAACTTAGGGAAATGAAAATTACAAATAATACAGATAATAAGCACAAAAATATTCTACAAGATGTGAGATACTGAGAATCTTATCAGACTTGATCAAAGATTATTTTACAAGGAACATAATGAGAGATAAAAAAGGAAATAAAGAGAAACACATGAGAAATGATAGAATGAAAAAAAGAAATTCTGCATACCTTAAAAAATGAAGCAAACAAATGAGATGACGGAGAGAAAGTCAGAAAATTCTGCTGTGATATAATGCGGCTTTTCCCTTGGAAATGGGCTATCATATAGAATATGAGGCTAAGAGTTTCGAGAAAAAGAGTGCTTTGCGACAAAGGCGTCAGAAAATGTTCCATGTGGAACATTTTCATCAAGGAAATTATCTATAAATAGAAAAATGTCTGAAAAAGGCCAAATGTTCCACGTGGAACAAAATAAAAAAGTCGGAGAGCATTTCAAAGGCTGTGTTTTTGTGATATACTATAAAAACAGCGCAGAAAAGTAATAGAATACATGAAAAGACAACCAAGGGAGGAAAAGCATGGCAAAAATCGTTGTAGTAGCAAACCAAAAGGGCGGTGTAGGGAAAACTACCACCGCGGTGAATCTTTCCTCCTGCGTGGCGGCACTGGGGAAGCGTGTTCTGATCGTTGATTTGGACCCGCAGGGCAATACAACCAGCGGTTTCGGTGTTGCCAAGCGCAGCGTAGAAACTGGTGTGTACGAACTTTTGATTGGCGAGGCTACAGCCGAGCAGGTGATCCGTAAAACGGATTTCCGTGTCGATCTGATTCCGTCCAATACCCAGTTGGCAGGTGCTTCGCTGGAGTTGGTTGATGTACCCGAACGCCAGTTCTGCTTGCGTAAAGCGCTGGCGCCGATTACGGATAACTACGATTTTATCTTCATTGACTGCCCGCCCAGCCTGGATCTGCTCACGCTGAACGGACTTTGCGCTGGTGACAGCGTTCTGATTCCCATTCAGTGCGAATATTACGCGCTGGAAGGTCTAAGTGAACTGATGAGCACGCTGAAAACTGTGCGGAAAAAGTATAATCCGTACCTGGATGTGGAAGGCGTTGTGTTTACAATGTTTGCAGGTCGGCTGAATCTGACCATTCAGGTTGTGGAGCAGGTCAAGAAGTTTATGGGCGATAAAGTGTACAAAACCACGATTCCCCGTTCCGTACGCCTGTCGGAAGCACCCAGCTACGGCCAGCCAATCAATTTTTATGATCCGAATGGTAAAGGTACCGAGGCTTATCTGGATTTAGCGTTGGAATTTGTGCGCAATAACCGTCATCTAGAGTAAAAGGGAGGTTTTGAGAGAATGGCAAGAGGAAAAGGTGGTCTGGGTCGCGGTCTGGACAGCCTGTTTGAAGATGCAACCCCCAGTGCATCCGGCGGCGTTGATATGCTGCCACTGCGAGAAATTGAACCGGATCCGGATCAGCCCCGCAAGACATTTACAGACGAAACATTGTATGAATTGTCCGCTTCTATTGCAGAACACGGCCTTTTGCAGCCGATTGCGGTACGTCCTCGTCCGCAAGGTGGATATATTATTATTGCAGGTGAGCGTCGCTGGCGTGCAGCCCGTATGGCAGGCCTGACCGAAGTTCCGGTTGTAATCAAAGATGTAACCGAGCAGCAGGCAATGGAATTGGCGCTGATCGAGAACATCCAACGGGAAGATTTGGACCCGGTAGAGCAAGCAATGGGCATTCAGGAGCTGATGGCTCGCTGTGATTTGACTCAGGAAACAGCTGCAGCACGTCTGGGCAAGAGTCGATCCTCATTGGCAAATAGTCTGCGACTGCTGAATCTGCCTGCCGATGTGCTGGAAAAGTTGAAAAACGGCGAACTTTCCATCGGTCATGCAAAGGTGATTTTGGGGTTGCCCACACCGGATTTGCAGAGTATCGCGGCTGCGCAAATTGTCGAACTGGATTTGAATGTACGCCAGACAGAAATGTTGTGCAAGAAATTGCAGGAAGAACCGAAGGCGGAAAAAGTCGAAATTTTGCGCCCAGCTTTGCCCACTGAGGTAGAGTTAAGCCTGAAAGAAGTTTTGGGCAATGAGGTAAAGGTTACTTATAAAAAGGGAAAAGGTGCGCTGACAGTGCATTTCTATTCGGATAATCAGCTGCGCGCTTTTGCAAACCTGCTGGGTCAGTACGACAAGACCGGTGAGTTGAATAAATAAGAAAAAATAGCGTACAAATGCTATTTCAGGAGGAAAAACCATGCTGGATATCAAGTTTGTCCGTGACAATGCGGACGCTGTAAAGGAAAACATCAAGAAGAAATTTCAGGATGCAAAGCTGCCCTTGGTCGATGAAGTCATCGAGCTGGATGCAAAGCATCGTGCAATCCTGAAGGAAGCAGAAGCGCTGCGTGCTGAGCGTAACGCTCTGTCCAAGAGCATCGGTCGTTTGATGGGCGCTGTCAAGCAGGCTGCTACCGAAGAGGAAAAGGCAGCTGCTATGGCAACCGTCGAAGAGACCAAGGCAAAGGTTACCGCTGAGGCTGACCGCCTGAAGGAGCTGGAAGACGAGCAGGGCAAGCTGGCTGCACGCATTCAGGAAATCATGTACACCATCCCTAACATGATCGACCCCAGTGTGCCCATCGGTCCGGACGACAGCTGCAACGTTGAAGTGCAGCGCTTCGGTGAGCCCGTTGTGCCGGATTTCGAGATTCCTTACCACACCCAGATCATGGAGCGCTTTGACGGCATTGATATGGACGCTGCAGGGCGTGTTGCGGGCAATGGTTTCTACTACTTGATGGGCAATATCGCTCGTCTGCACGAGGCTGTTCTGGCGTATGCGCGTGACTTCATGATCGACGAGAAGGGCTTCACCTACGTTATTCCTCCCTTTATGATGCACGGCGACGTGGTTAAGGGTGTTATGAGCTTCCCCGAAATGGAAGCCATGATGTATAAGATCGAGGGCGAGGATCTGTACCTGATCGGTACCAGTGAGCACACGATGATCGGTCGTTTCATCGACCAGACCATTCCGGAGGCACAGCTGCCCCAGACTCTGACCAGCTACAGCCCCTGCTTCCGTAAAGAAAAGGGCGCACACGGCATTGAGGAGCGTGGTGTTTACCGTATCCACCAGTTCGAAAAACAGGAAATGATCGTTGTCTGCAAGCCCGAAGAAAGCATGGAGTGGTACGAGAAACTGTGGCGCAACTCTGTCGAGCTGTTCCAGAATCTGGAAATTCCGGTGCGTCAGCTGGAGTGCTGCTCCGGTGACTTGGCTGACCTGAAGGTTAAGAGCTGTGACATCGAGGCATGGAGCCCCCGTCAGCAGAAGTACTTTGAGGTTTGCAGCTGCTCCAACCTGGGTGATGCACAGGCGCGCCGCCTGAAGATTCGCATTAAGGGCGATGACGGCAAGACCTATCTGGCGCACACCCTGAACAACACCTGTGTGGCACCTCCGCGTATGCTGATCGCATTCCTGGAGAACCACCTGCAGGCTGACGGCAGTGTGACCATTCCCAAGTGCCTGCAACCGTACATGGGCGGCCTGGAAGTTCTGGTTCCCAAGCACGACTAAGCATTTGCTCTGATTTTACAATAAAAGCCTCCGCTTTGGTATTGCCAAAGCGGAGGCTTTTTTGTCGAAGACGAAAAAATCAATCTGCCAGATACAGCACATTGGGTTTATGTCCGCCAAAAGCAGTTTCCAACCGTGCCCATACAGATGCCAGCGTATCTGCGGGACGCACACGGACATCAGTAGGACACTGGGTTACACAACGCATACAGCCAATGCACAAGGACTGGTCCAGTTTGGTGGGATCGGCAGGGGCAATGGCACCAACCGGGCAGACCGATGCACAATGACCGCAGTGGGTGCAGTCTTTTGTCACTTGGGGGAACACACCATTTGGTTTACGTACTTTGTAGGGGCGATTACCTGGCATTTCCACAGCAACAGGGGACAGAGCAGCAGCCTTAATTTTTTCGCTCATTTCTGCCAGCTGTGCCAGATCATCTGCATCGGGACGATTTTCAGCGACCTGGGGGAACAAGCTGTGTGCAGCGACGGCTTCTACACCGGCAATCGGTACAAAACCGTGTGCCTGAGCAACGTCGCCCAAATCAATCAGAGCATCGTCGATGGCGCGGTTGCCGTATACCGCAACCAATGCACAAGGCGTGTTTGCACCCTGCATCGCAGCAAAGCGCTCAATAGCAATAGCAGGGAAACGACCTCCGTAAACAGGCATACCAATTAAGCATACATCTTGTGGTGTAAAATGATACTGTGAAAAATCTATATCGCGGCGGGTTAAGTCGATGGTTGTTACTGCTTCGAAAGTGGCGCACAGACCAGCCATCACTTTTTCGGTTCCGCCTGTGGGGCTGAAGTGAATGGAATAGACAGACATGGGAGATACTCCTTTCAAAAGATCGATTCTACTGACGGTAAGTATACGGCGATTTACGACAGGATGTCAACGCAGAAGAAAACAATGAGATATATTCAATAAGATAATTACAAATCGTATACTACTGTGGAAACTTTTTCCCGCAAAAACGCAAAAAAAGCAGCAGAAATCTTTGAAATCTACTTGACAAGCAGCCATCTGTGCCATATAATAAATAAGCGTTCTGCGAACGAAATAAATATGGCGGTATAGCTCAGTTGGCTAGAGCACTCGGTTCATACCCGATTTGTCATTGGTTCAAATCCGATTACCGCTACCAAAGCACAGGGTTTTGCGTGAAAAGTGAGGTTCTTTGCAAGAGCAGAGAAGGGTATATCAAAGCTTTTTAGTGGGATCCTGTTTTTTAAGGCCCGTTGGTCAAGCGGTTAAGACACGGCCCTTTCACGGCTGTAACATGGGTTCGATTCCCGTACGGGTCACCAAGATAAGAGTACACCATTTCGGTGTGCTCTTATTTTTTTATCTGCGCCACCGCGCAGAGATGACATTGCGCTTGCTTTCCGATATAATGAAGCAAAGAAAGCACTGAAAGGATGAGCGGCAATGTGCGAAACAAAATACGAACAGCTGATTTGGGTCGATGCGAATGACTGTGAAGTGGGCAGCGGCGAAAAGATGGATACCCATGTGAAAAAGCAGCTGCATCGGGCATTTTCGATTTTTATCTGGGACCCACGGCAGAAAAAGCTGCTGCTGCAAAAGCGTGCCTTTAGTAAATACCATTCTGGCGGCTTGTGGACCAATACCTGTTGCTCTCACCCGCGCAAGGGGCTGACTATGGAGCAGTCTTTGCGGGATCGGCTGAAGGTAGAGCTGGGGTTGGATTTGCCGCTGGAAATCGTTTCCGGCAAACAGGCAGCATCTGCCGGAGCGGTTGCCGCACACAAAGCCGGCAGTTTTTGCTACTTTGCGGATTTTGGTTCGCTGGCAGAGCATGAGCTGGATCATGTGTACTTGGTGGAGCAATGCGCAGATGACATGACGATTTCTCCAGACCCAGAGGAAATCGCAGAGCTGAAATGGATTTCGGTGGAGGAACTGAACCATTGGATGGAAACCAAACCGGAACAGTTTACAGCTTGGTTTTCCCCAGCGTGGACATTGGCACGCAAGCTGCTGTAAAAGAGAAATGAAAAAGAAAAGCGCACAGTTTGGTGCGCTTTTCTTTTATATTTTTCATATTTTGTTCCCCAAAACAGAATGTTATAATGAGCCAAATCATCCACTGAAAAGGAGGTACTGATATGGGATTCTGGTGTTTTATGTTGGTAATGGATCTGCTGATTCCGCTTGTAATGGTGGTTCTGGGGCGCTACTTTTATCAGCACCCACCGAAACAGATCAACATGGTATTTGGTTACCGTACTGCCCCATGTCCATGAAGAATCAGGATACTTGGCAGTTTGCACATCGATATTGCGGTAAATTATGGGGACGATGGAGAATCGCCGTTCTACTGTTAACTCTTCTTGTGATGCTGGGCGTGATGGGCGAGAGTACAGATACCGTAGGAATTGCAGGCAGCATTGTTTGCCTTTTGCAGCTGATTCCGATGCTGGTGTCTATTTCCTGCACTGAGCGAGCATTGAAGTGTACTTTCACCTCGGAAGGACAGTTGCGCTGAGACAACAAGCAAAATAGAGGTAAGAGGGCCGATTTTCCACCGAAATATAGAAAATTGTGGAAAGTTTTGGTGGAAAGATAGTCTGGCATCAGAAGAAAGCCCGGAAAACACGAAAAAAGGCTTTTCACAAAGCAAAAACAGGGGATTAACTGGTTTTCCCCCGTAGTTTTCCATCTGAATGTGGAAAACTCAGTGGAAAGTGTGAGTAATTCCGGCGTAAAACTTTGCTGAAAGAGCAAGGAAGCATAGAAAAGTACTGTTTTTCGGCATTTTCTTGCTTCGTTCCCGGTGGAATACCTTTTCCACCATTGGGGAAAAACCGGTGGAAAAAGAGGAAAACGCGGTGTGTACTCATAAGAGCAGCGCACCGCGTTTTTGTTTGCTTTGATTCCGTTGGAATTATTTGCTCAAAATCAGATGGCACAATTCCGCAGCGTTCGCTGCCAGATGTGCGGCACCTGCATTGCGCAGTTCGTCTGCACCACGGAAGCCCCATAAGACACCGCAGCTGTCCAGACCAGCATTCTTTGCCGTCAGGATATCCACATCGCTGTCGCCTACATATAAAGTCTGTGCAGGATCTGCGCCCATCTCCTTCAAAATGGGGAACAGCCCGTCCGGGGCAGGTTTGTGAGGAATACCCGGCTGATTGCCGCGTACCACTACAAAGGAATTGCCAAAGTAGCGCTGCACAATATCCTGGACCAATGTGTCGGTCTTGTTGGAGAATACTGCACAGAGAACATTCTCGCGGCGCAGATTAGCCAGCAACTCTTCGATGCCGGGATAAGGCTTTGTTTTGTCCGCCTTGTGAGCAGCATAACGTGCGCTGTACTGGGCAAGTGTACCGGCAAGATCTGTAGGGGTACGGGCATAGTCTGGGCTGAAGCGTTCGCACAGCTTGGGGATACCGTTGCCGACCATCTTTTTGTAGGTTTCCAGATCATGGGTGGGCCAACCATTGGTGGTACAGACCCAGTTTCCAGCATCTGCAAGATCTTCCAGTGTGTCCAGCAGCGTGCCGTCCAAATCAAAAATCACATAACGATACATAGTAAAACCTCGATACAAAAGGGTAATCGAAAAAGTCTATTTTTTAGTGTAGCAGAAATTGCATGGCGAAACAAGCAGAAATTATGAACAACCCCCCAAAATCCTTAGATGCGGTACCATTCCAGGATGCGGTTGGCATCTGATTTCCAAAGGCCAGGTAGCCAGATACGCCCCTCGGTAGTAGAAAGCAAAATCGTTCGACACCCGGCCAGACGCAAAAATGGCGTAGCAATACACAACACGCTATGCGTTGTGCGGCGGCGTAAAATACGCACGCTATCAAAAAGGGGCCCACCGCGTAGTGTGATGGCTCCCGGAGACAAAAAAATCGTGCGTCCTGTCAAAATCCAAAGCACACAAGCGGCACCAGTCCCCAGTGCAAGCGGCCAGAACGCGGAAAGGGGCTGAGCATAGACAGCGCATAGCAGCGCAACGAATCCGCCAAGTAAAAAACAGCCGGCGCACAGCATCACACGGCTGACAAGCGGGAAATGGATAGGGGACTGCAGCATAAATCAGGACTCCTTTCAACAGATATGCCGGAGAAAAAAGAAAAAGAGAATACACCTGCCGACTTTTATGTTATAATTTACAATGGTATTCTATAGAATAAAAATCAGCAAGCCGTCTGCGTTATCTTTCCCAATCGCAGGAAAGATACGCAAAGCGGCTTACCAATTCAGGGAGGTTTCGAAATGTTAGATATGTTGAAAGCCGTAATTTACGGCATTATCGAAGGTATTACCGAGTGGCTGCCCGTTTCCAGCACAGGCCATATGATTCTGGCAGAACAGGTGATGCAGTTCTCATTCAGTGACGAGTTTATGGAAATGTTCCGCGTGGTGATTCAGCTGGGTGCTATTTTGGCAGTTGTCATCATTTTCTGGTCCAAGCTGTGGCCCTTTGCGCGCGATCGAAAGGGTCGTGTAGTGGCGGTACCATCTACCTGGCGTTTGTGGTTGAAGATTGTTGTAGCAAGTATTCCCGCAGCGAGCTGCCTGCTGATCGATGACTGGATCGACAGCCATTTCTATAACTTTTTCACAGTAGCATTTATGCTGATCGTGTATGGTGTTCTGTTCATCATCATTGAGAATAAGGGCCTGGTGCATCCCACTATGAACCATGTTTCACAGATTACTTACCGCGATGCAATCATCATTGGTCTGTGGCAGATGCTTGCCGTAATTCCCGGTACCTCCCGCAGCGGTGCTACCATCGTAGGTGGTTTGCTGCTGGGGTTGTCCCGTGCCTGCGTGGCAGAGTTCACCTTCTATCTGGCAATCCCCGCAATGGTGGGTGCTTCCGGATTCAAGCTGCTGAAGTTCCTGCTGGCAGGCAACAGCCTCACGGCCTTGGAGTTGGGTGCGCTGGGTCTGGGCAGTCTGGTTGCTTTCTTGGTCAGTCTGGTGGCAATTCGTTTTCTGATGAATTTCGTCAAGCAGCATGATTTCAAGGTGTTCGGTTATTACCGTATCGCTCTGGGCGTTGTGGTTCTGCTGGCTGCTGCCGCTACCGCTTTGGCATAAGAAAATACAAAATGGACTATCAATCGTGTATTATACGGATTTTTCTTTCCATTCGGTGTCACAAACGCAGATGTGCGTAAAAATGCTCGTAAGACCAGCGGAGGAAAAACGAAAAGAAAGGTTTGAAACGCAATGGATACCATGGTAAAAGGTTGTTTGGATTATTTGGATGAAGGTGTCAGCCCGTTTCATGCGGTGGAGGCTTCTGCACGCCGGTTAGACGATGCAGGCTTTACTCGTTTGGAAGAGAGCCAGCCCTGGAGTTTGGAAAAGGGTGGTAAGTATTACACCACCCGCAATGGTTCTTCTTTGATTGCATGGCGTATGCCCCGCGAAACGTTGGGGGGCTGGCGTGGTGCAGCTGCGCACAGCGACAGCCCCACCTACCGCATCACCGCTACCAAGGTGGATGATCCTCGTTATGCCCGTGCTCGTGTGGAAGGCTACGGCGGTATGCGCCCCGCTACTTGGATTGACCGCCCTTTGACTATGGCCGGTCGTGTGCTGGTGCGCACGGAAAACGGTGTGGAAACCCGTCTGGTTTGCCCAGATAAGGATCTGCTGTGTATTCCTTCCGTGTGCGTTCACTTTGACCGGGATGGTGCAAAGGGCGGTCCGCTGAATGCGGCAACCGACCTGCAGCCCATCTTTGGCGCAAAAGGCGCGGACCTGGCCCGTGAAATTGCCGGCGCAGGGGACGTGCTGCAATATGATCTGGTTCTGGTTCCCCGCCAGAAGGCTGTTACGGTTGGTATGAACGAGGAGTTCTTTATGGCACCTCGCATCGATGACTTGGGGGCAGCATATGCAACCTTGCAGGGCTTTTTGGCAGGCAGGGGCAGTGATGACCGTGGTGATCTGTGGTGCCTGTTCGATAACGAGGAAGTGGGCAGCGGTACCCGTCAGGGCGCACTGAGCAACTTTTTGTCCAGCGTACTGGCTCGTGCGGAGCAGGCTTTGGGCGTAACGGCAGAACAGCACGTTTGCGCACAGGCAAACACCCTGATGCTCAGTGCAGACAATGCCCATGCAACCCACCCCAACCATCCGGAGCTGAGCGATTCCGCGCACCCGGTAACACTGAATGGCGGTGTGGTAGTTAAGTACAATGCCAGCCAGAAGTACACCACCAGCGCACTGACGGGCGCATTGTTCGGTGAAATTTGCCGTCGTGCTGAAGTGCCGGTACAGCCTTACTACAACCGCCCGGATATGCCCGGCGGCAGTACGCTAGGCAATCTGCTGAGCTGGCAGAATAGTGTTGCGATGGTTGATATTGGCATGGGTCAGCTGGCAATGCATTCTGCAGTAGAAACCGCTGGCTGTGAGGATGTTGTTTACATGGCTAAGGCTGTGGCAGCATTCTATAATACCCGTCTGGCACAGCCCACTGACGGCAACTGGACCATTGCGGACTAAACGCTCCCTGGTAGAGAGAAGGAAAGGAAGCGCTCCATGATACAAGAGACCAAGCGCCCTGTTGTGGGGCGGTTTGCGCCGTCCCCGTCCGGCCGATTACATTTGGGCAATCTGGGATGCAGTCTGCTGGCATGGCTCAGTGCAAAAAGCAAAGGTGGAAAAATCGTTCTGCGCATTGAAGATTTGGACGCTGCCCGCTGCCCCCGCAGCTTTGCGGATCAGATCGAGGAGGATTTGGATTATCTGGGACTTTTCTGGGACGAAGGGGGCAGTGCCGGAGGTCCGGATATGCCTTATTACCAAAGTGAATGCAGTTCGATTTATGATGTTGCCTTTGCGCAGCTGCAAGAAAAAGAACTGTTGTATCCTTGCTTTTGCAGCCGTGCAGCATTACACGCAGCCAGCGCACCCCACCGCAGCGATGGCGACGTGATTTACCCCGGTACCTGCCGCAAGCTGACCGAAGCGGAACGCAGCCTGCGCCGACAGAAAAAAGCACCTGCGGTGCGTGTGGTTGTGCCGAATCAGGAAATTGCCTTCACCGACGGGCATCTGGGGCACTACGCAGAAAACCTAGCAAAGGACTGCGGTGATTTTGTGGTGCGCCGTGGTGACGGTGTATATGCGTATCAGCTGGCGGTCACGGTAGATGATGCCCGCATGGGTGTGACGGAAGTAGTGCGTGGTGCGGATTTATTGTCCAGTACGCCCCGGCAGTTGTATTTGTATCAAACGCTGGGATTGCAGGCGCCGGAATTTTATCATTGTCCTTTGCTGCTGGCACCCGGCGGACGTCGGCTGTCCAAGCGGGATGGGGATGACAGTCTGGAAAATCTGCGGGCAAAATATTCGGCGGCAGAAATCATCGGCAAGCTGGCATGGGTATATGGGATTCAACCCACACCGGAACCGGCAATGCCGGCAGATTTGATCGACAGCTTTGACTGGGCCAAGGTCCCGAAAAAAGATGTGACTCTGCCGGAAGGACTTTTCTAAAAAAATGATTGCATTTTTCTGGAATACAAAGTATAATAAGCCAATAAAAGGGAGTAGCATCACCGGCATCGTGTCGGTGCGGTCTGTTCGTCATTTCGGCTGCAAGGCCCGGGCAGATCATCGCAACGAAGCGAAAGGCGAGACTTTTACCGTTTTAACAGCGGTAGAAGCCTCGCCTTTTTTGTACCCTGAAACAAGTAAAAGGAGTAAGAAAATGGAACCAATGATCGTAGCGGGAATTCTGTTTGTTATTACCTATGGCCTGCTGCTGGCACTGCCGAATCATCGTGCAGTGGTAGCGCTGGGCAGCGGTGTAGCATTCGTAGTATTTGGGCTTTTGCCCCTGACAGCTGTGCCGGGTGCAGTAGACTGGAACGTGCTGTTAATGATTGGCGGCACAATGGGCCTGGTAGAATTGTTTATCGCATCGGGGATGCCGTCCCTTTTATCTTACTGGCTGTTGCAGAAAATCCACACCGTGCGTGGCGCAGTAGTAGCTCTGGCACTGTTTGCCGGATTGATTTCTGCCTTTATTGATAACGTGGCTACCGTGCTGATGGTTGCTCCCGTAGCAATGGCTGTGGCAAAACGTGCCAAGATTTCGCCTGTGCCGGTAATTATCTCGATTGCAGTTTCATCGAATCTACAGGGTGCTGCTACGCTGGTGGGGGATACCACTTCGATTTTGCTGGGCGCTGCTGCTGACATGAACTTTATGGATTTCTTCTGGTATCAGGGTCGCCCCGGTATTTTCTGGGTCGTTCAAGCGGGCGCTGTGGTATCGGCACTGATTCTGTTCTGGTTGTTCCGCAAGGAAAAGACCACCATTGAAGCAGGTGAAAAGCCGGTTGTCAGTGACTATTTCCCCACAGTGCTGCTGGTGGGTATGGTCGTATTGCTGGCAGGTGCATCTCTGCTGCCCAATACACCCGCAATGATCAATGGTATTATCTGTTCCAGTTTGATGGTGATTGGGCAGAGCTGGTATCTGCTGCGCGGACAAAAGCAGATCGTGGAGCGCAGCCTGAAGGCAATTGATCTCCAGACGCTGGCTTTGCTGGCAGGTGTATTCTTGGTTGTAGCAGGTGTGGAAGCTGCCGGTGTGCTGGACTGGATCAGCGCACGCTTTGCTACGCTGGGCGGCGGCAGTATGCTGTTGGTGTATAGTGCTGTGGTTTGGGTCAGTGTGGCGTGCTCTGCTTTTATTGATAACATTCCCTATGTGGCAGCCATGCTGCCCGTGACCGAACAGGTATCGGCACTGTTGGGTGCAGACCCCACGCTGCTGTACTTTGGTTTGCTGGTGGGTGCAACCCTGGGCGGAAACCTGACGCCGGTTGGCGCATCGGCAAATATTACCGGTATTGGTATCCTTCGCCGTGAGGGCCATCAAGTAGCCAACAAGGATTTCCTGCGTATTGGTGTACCTTTTACTCTGGCAGCTGTAATCAGCGGATATGTTCTGCTGTGGCTGTTGTGGGCTTAATCTCAAATTCGATTGTTTCTTTCAAAAAGTCCTGCGGTTTTTTACCGCAGGACTTTTTACTTGTTAGAACGTGAAAAAGCACCCCTTGCACGGAAAAGGGCAAGCTGTTATACTGAAAGCCCCAAAGTACACCAAAACCGGATATTTTGCCATACCAATAGTATAATGTGTGTGGTAAATTTCCATAAGTAATAAAGAGGAGGGCAGTATGCCCAAAAGAAATCAAAAAGTTGTAGTAATTGGTCACCAAAATCCGGATACGGATTCCATCTGCTCCGCAATTGCATATGCGGCACTAAAAAATCAGGAAGGCGGCGAGCTGACCTATGAGGCACGCCGTGCGGGGCGTCTAAATCAGGAAAGTGCTTTTGTGTTAAAGCGTTTCGGTGTGGAGCCGCCTCGTATGTGTACCGACGTTTTGCCCAAAGTGCGTGACGTGGAATATCGTGAGATGGAAGGCGTACCCGGCGAAATGAGCCTGCGCCGTGCATGGACGCTGATGCGTGACCGTCAGATCGATACCTTGCCGGTAGTGGCACCGGATCAGGAACTGCTGGGCGTCATTACCGTTAAGGATATTGCGACCGCAAACATGGACGTGTTTGACACGCACGTTCTGGCAAAGAGCCATACTAGCTATCGCAATATTTTGGAGACCCTGTCCGGCGAAATGCTGATTGGTAATCCCGATGCAATCGTAGAGCGCGGCAAGCTGTTGATTGGTGCATCCAGCCCGGAACTGATGGAAGCGGCTATGGAGGCAGGCGACATTGTGCTGCTGAGCAACCGCTATGAGAGTCAGTTGTGCGCCATTGAGATGGAAGCCAGCCTGATCATTGTTTGTTCCGGCGCAACTGTGGGGCGTACTATCTTAAAGCTGGCAGAAGAAAATGGTGTTGCAATTATTGTGACAAACCATGACAGTTATGCGGCTGCAAAGCTGATCAGCCAGTGTGCACCCATTTCGCACTATATGACAACCCGGGATATTGTTCACTTTACTCCGGTTACTCCGGTGGATGATGCACTGCATATCATGGGTAAGGTGCGCCATCGTTACTTCCCCATTGTAGATGCCGAGGGCAAATATATCGGTATGCTGAGCCGTCGTAATTTGATGAATCTCCAGCAGCGCAAGCTGATTCTGGTGGACCACAACGAGGCTACACAGGCTGTGGAAGGTTATGATCGTGCCGAGATTCTGGAAATCATCGATCACCATCGTATTGGTTCGCTGGAAACCAGCGGTCCTGTATACTTCCGCAACCAGCCGGTTGGCTGTACCGCAACCATCGTCTATCAGATGTATCAGGAGCATGGTATTGTGCCCACGCCCCAGATTGCGGGCTTGCTGCTGGCAGCTATTTTGTCGGACACGCTGATGTTCCGCAGCCCCACTTGCACCCGTATCGACGAGATGACTGCACAGAAGCTGGCAGGAATTGCGGGCGAAGAAATCGAGAGTTTTGCGTCTGATATGTTCCAAGCTGCTGAAAATCTGGAGGGTCGCTCTGCTGAGCAGGTGTTCCTGCAGGATTTTAAGGTGTTCATGTGCGGCGATGTGCGCTTTGGCGTAGCACAGGGCAACTACATGACCCATAATAACCTGGAGGCTGCCCGTGCATTGCTGCAGCCCTATCTGGAAGAAGCACGCAGCCGTCAGGGCGTGGAAGATGTATACGTTCTGCTGACCGATGTGCCCAAGAGCACCAGTAGTGTGATTTGTTCCGGTCACCGTGCCCAGCAGGTGCTGCTGGAAGGCTTTGACGCGGAGTCCGATCAGAACGGTGTGGTTCTGCTGGAGGGGGTTGTCAGCCGTAAGAAGCAGTTCCTGCCTGCTGTGATGGCTGCATACCAGCAGATGTAAGATGTAGTATTTCAGGGTAAAGGGGAGGTGTGCCGCTGTGGAGAAAAAGAATATCCGCTGCCGCTATCAGTTTTATGGGACAGTACAGGGGGTAGGTTTTCGCTACCGTGCTAAATATGCGGCACAGCTTTTAGAGCTGACCGGCTGGGTAGAAAACGAATGGGACGGCAGTGTCATTGGTGAAGTACAAGGATCTGTTGAGATGGTCGCACGCTGGGTGCCTACCATTACAGCGGGTTCACCATGGATCGAAATTGAGCGTATGGACCGAAAAGAAATCCCCGTTTTGCCTGAAGAGCGCAGCTTTAAGGTGCGTGGCTGCTGAAAAGCAGTGATATGAAAACAAAAAAGAAGCGATGTACACCTGACTTGCAGGTTATACATCGCTTCTTTTGTTATGCGAAAAATCAGCCTGTGATTTTCAAAGGGCTGTTACCGACCCAGATGGTATCATCCATCAGACGGGTCAGACAAATACGGCTGCCATCGGTAACGCGTGCGGGGTCCAATGCGTAGAAATCGCTTTCTCGCAGGTTGGCAGGGTCAGCATCTGCCGATACACCAACCACCACAACCCAGTGACCGTAGGTGCTGCTGGTAGCCTTGTGAGGATAGTTGACTTTGTTCCAGCCGTTGCTGCTTTCCCAGTATTCATGGGTGGTGCAGCGACCCTGACCAGGTGCATTCTGCAAATGTACGATAACGGGGCGTCCAGCATCCAGTTCGTTGTACAGCTTATTTAAGGTGTCGGACAGGCTGCCGTTATAGTCGCGGTAGCCAGCAGCGCTCCAAACAGCACCGTTGGACCACATACCGCTGCCGGAACAAGGGGCGCCATCCAGAACCGTGCGGGCATAGCGCAGGCAGAACCAGCTGCAGCGACCGGGGGTCTGGTTGCCGATACCGGCAATCATGCTATGGTCAAAATTCAAAAGCTGGATGCCGGAAGCTTCCTGCATCTGAGAGTCCATAACTGTGACATTACATTCTGCGCTCACATCACCAATGGATACGGTGACAACGGCCTGACCTTTTGCGACAGCGGTTACATGACCGGTTTCGTCTACCACACAGACGCTCTCATCGCTGCTGGAGAAAACCATGGGAGGTAGTTCACCGGGAATATCCTCCGGTGTATAGGTGGCAGAAAGATTGGTACCCGTACCACCCATGCGCAGCTTAACAGATTTGCGGTTCAGCTTGACGGATTCAATAGGAGGTGGTGCTTCATTTACCTGAACTTGGCAGATGCCGGATGCGGTGTGACCTTCCGGATCTGTTGCAGTTGCGGTAATGGTTGCTGTGCCAGGGGTAAGGGCAGATACGAGACCGTTGGAATCTACGGTGCAGATGGTTTCATCGCTGCTGGTATAGTTGATCAGATAGGGGCGCCCCTGCCAGTCCTGCACAGCAAAACTTTGCAGTTGGGTGCGGTGGTACTGATCTACCGTTACCTGCGGATCGCTCGTAACAGTAGCAACCGTGGATTCGGTGCTCAGATGACCGATGGAGGCGGTGGATACGTCACTGCCGCCAATCATTACAGTTCGTGCCAGGGTGTTCTGAGAAAGATCTCTCGGTGGTTTCGGTTCCGGCTGTACAGGACGCCACGCTGCTGCAGTACACAGCAGCGTGACAGCTGTGACCAGCGCAACACGAACCGGGACACTGGAAAAAATCTTTTTGTATTTTGTAAAAATAGGAATCGCTCCTTTTGTAATTTTAGTTATAAAAAATTGCAGATTCCCCGCAAACGAGTACATTATACCAGAAAAAGGCGATTCTTCATCCGTTTCAGACCAATCATCGCAAAAAATTCACATTCTGAACAAGTTCGGCAACAAGAAACCGTAAGATTCAATAAAAAGTGAGAAAGACTGTCGCAAAGTGTGAAAAAATTTGGAATCTATCGACACAACGATGAAAATATGATATATTAGCCCAAGCGCAGAAAATGAACTGCGAGAGAAAATCCCCTGAGCCGTTTGTACGGCGCCACAGAACAAAGGAGTTCCTATGCGGAGTTGGAAAGAAGCAAACCGTGTTGAATTTTTGGAGTGTGTCGGTTCGATTATGGCGGACCCACAGGTGCAGCGTCTGGCAGAGTTTCACCAGCATACAGCTGCTACCACCCGCTATGACCATTGCGTTCTGGTCGCGTATTTGAGCTTTTTGATGTGCCGCCGTTTTGGCTGGGACTATCAGGCTGCTGCCCGTGGCGGTATGCTGCATGACCTGTATCATGAGTGCTGGCCCGGCAGCGAAGATGGTGCACTGAGCCGTTGGCGTACGCATCCCGCAGCTGCACTGGAAAATGCACGCTGCTTTGGTTTGACCCTGCGGGAAGAAGATATTATCGTGAAGCATATGTGGCCGGTAACGTTGGCAATGCCCCGCTACAAGGAGAGCTATATTGTATCGTTGGCAGACAAGGTTGCTGCTGTTATGGAAAAGACCCGTCTGGTGCGTGCGTTTGATGTGAGCCACAATGTAGAGCTGGTAGCCGCTGCCATCTAATAAAATAAAACAAAAGAGCGATCTGCTGTTTGGCAGGTCGCTTTTCTTGTTTTTGTACTTGACAAAGTCAAGTGACTAATATAAACTTGACTTTGTCAAGAAAAGAAAGGAGGGAACCCAGATGAAACGATCCGTAGCATTTTTAACGGCAGTGCTGTACCGAGACTTTTTGGCGTACAGCACTGGCGAGCTGAAAAAGTTGGGGCTGAATTATGGTCAGTTACCGTTTATTCTGTATGTGGGCAAGCATCCCGGCTGTACCCCGGCGGAGCTGACAAATCAACTGCATCTGGACTGGGGCCATTCCCAGCGAAGTATTACCCGACTTGTGGAAAGCGGATTTCTGATTAAAAACCGCAGTAAAGCAGAAGCGCGCAACTATCAGTTGTTTCTGACAAAAGAAGGGGAAAAAGCGTTGGAAGGAATCCATGCCGTAGTGGAATCCTGGGATATAAGCAAAACGAATCGTTTACCGTCGGAAGAACAAGAACAGCTGATTGCCTTGTTATACAAGTTGACTGCACCAGAAGACCGAACAGAAGAACAATAAATCAGGACATGCAGCGAAGCGGCTCTGGCGGACAAAAGTAGTACAGAGCAGAGAAAATGCAAACATAAGGAGGAAACCCTATGCGTTACGCAATCGTTTACAGCAGCCGTACCGGCAACACCAAACAACTGGCAGAAGCAATTCAGCAGGTACTGCCTCAGGAGGACTGTGTGTATATTGGTGCGCCTTCTGACGAAGCCTTGCAGGCAGAGCGTCTGTATGTTGGCTTCTGGACGGATAAAGGCAGCAGCAGCGAAGAAATCAGCGCATTTTTGAACCAGGCAGGCGAGCGTCAGATATTCCTGTTTGGTACCGCAGGCTTTGGCGAGAGCCAGCAGTATTTTGATACGGTGCTGAAAAAAGCGGCAACCAACTTTGACCCGCAAGCTACATTGATTGGCAGCTTTATGTGTCAGGGCAAGATGCCCATGTCGGTGCGCAATCGTTACGAGCAGCTGCAGCAGGAAGGCAAAATGCCCAATGCACAGGCAATGATCGAAAACTTCGATAAGGCACTAGTACACCCCAATGCAGCAGATCTGGCCGCTTTGCAGGATGCGGTGCGTGCAGCACAGTAAGGTATTATTTTGCAAAATAAAAGGCACAGCTGGAAGGGCTGTGCCTTTTATCATAGGAAGTAGTGCGTTCTGTTAGCCCACAGGAAGCAATCCCTGTACCAGAATAAAAAGAATCAAAACCGGAACAACAAACAAGAAGAACGGCTTCAGCTTGGGGCTGAGTTTGATGCCGTCGCCGGTGTTGGCCTCTTCCAGATATTTGTCGAAGCCCCAGCCCCAGCGGGTCGTGCAGAACAGCAGATAAATCAAGGAGCCAATGGGCAGCAGCAGAGCAGACACCAGGAAGTCCTCGGTATCCAGTACGTTGCGGCCGCCAAGCAGGTGCAGATTGCTCCACACATTAAAGCCCAGCACACAGGGGACAGAAGCAATCAAAACAAAAATGCAGTTGAAAATGACTGCTTTTTTTCGGTCCCAGCCGAAGTTGTCCACACAGCTGCAAATCAGATTTTCAAACACAGCAATAACAGTTGTGAAGCTGGCAAAGGTCATGAACAGGAAGAACATTGCGCCCCACAGGCGGCCGCCTGCCATATTGACGAATACATCCGGCAGGGTGACGAAAATCAGTCCAGGCCCCTGATCGGGCTGCACGCCAAAGCTGAAGCACGCCGGGAAGATAATCAGACCGCTTGCCAGCGCAACGAAGGTGTCCAAACCACAAATGCGGACCGCTTCGCTGGTCAGGGTGTGATCTTTCGACATATAGCTGCCGAAAATTTCCATGCAGGCAATGCCCAGACTCAAGGTGAAGAATGCCTGGTTCATGGCGTTGGCAATCACGGTAGACCAGCCGACAGCTGCTGCGCGCTCCAAGTCGGGAAGCAGATAGAAAGCCAGACCTTCTTTTGCGCCGGGCAGCAACAGGCTGTGACCAGCCAGCAGAAGAATCAGAAGCAGCAGGGCACTCATCATAAACTTGGAGATGCGCTCCAGACCCTGCTGTAGGCCCATGCTCACCACAAAGAAACCGGTGATGACAATGACGACCATCCAGCCGCCCATCTCACTGGGGTTGCTCAGCATTTTGTTGAACACCGCTTCGGAGCCATTTGCCGAAAGGCTGTCGAAGGTACCGGACAGAAATTTGAAAAAGTACGACAGCATCCAGCCCGCTACAGTGGTGTAGTACATCATCAACAGATAGCTGCCTGCCATGCAGAACCAGCCGTGTATGTGCCATTGGCTGTTTTTTGGCTCCAGCGCCTGATATGCCTGCACAGCGCTTCGGCGGCTTGCACGACCAACTGCAAGCTCCATAGTCAGGACCGGTATGCCCAGAATAACCAAAAACAGCAGGTACAGTAAAACAAAGACTGCCCCGCCGCTTTGCCCCGCAACATAGGGGAAGCGCCATACATTACCAATACCAATGGCACAGCCCGCGCTGACCAGCAAGAAGCCAAGCCGCGACTTAAAATTTTCTCGTCCCATGATTTTCCCTCTTTTCTTTTCCGCCATCCCATACCGAAATTCGCAAAAAATGCGCGGCAGAAATGTTATGCCACCGATACTACACTAAAGTGAAGTGCGTGTCAACAAAATAGTGCATTTTACAGAAAAATGTTGGATGATGAAAAGCACATTTGCATAAGCATGCAACTCCGAAGGCTGCCATTGACCATGTGAAGCATCTGTCGTTTGGATATTTCCAGCCTGCGGATGCATATTTCAACCACATGAATGTGCGGAATATGTGAGCACTAATAGGGACATACCATCCAGAAGGCTGTAAGTGGAGCGATATGCTGTGCCTGGTACTGGCAGGCACCGGGGACTACGCTTGTGGCTACAATGCAAAGAAGTTCCCCGGTATGGATGTTGCTATCCCGCATACAGGAAGCCTTTGATCGACTGCCTATGTATTTGTAAAGTAAAATAAAACGAGAAACGCCCCGGCGCAGGAGTTCCTGCATCGGGGCGTTTTGTTTGTGGGTATCTGTTTTTTCGAAAAGAAAAGGATGAGAAAAAAGGAAATGAATGATGAATGCTTGGCGCTCATTCATCATGGCATTAGTATATCCCGCAAATCAGTCAGAAACGTGACAGGGATATGAAAGATTTGTAAATCTGCGATATAGCGTTCCGAAAATTACAGATGAATGTGGCGGGGGGTGCCGTCAATATACATAGCCGGAAGTTCAGTCTGAACCAGCGGGCGGGCATAAGCCAGAAATTCGTCACGCATCTGGGTGCCATCCTCCGTGATCCACTCCAGCGGCACTTTCTTCTCTAGGTTTGCTACCTGCTCGATGGGCAGTAGTTCGGTGCCGCACAGGTAGGGTTTTTCAGAGATGCGCTTCAAACCGACAACCTCACCGGTGTGACCCGCTGCGGCTGCATGAACTGCTGCGCCGCCAGCTTGATACGCTTCGTTGATGTCGGTGCCGCTTGCCAGGTGAGAAGCGCAGCGCTGCAAGGTGGACAGTTCAATAGCACGGGCCTTGGTGCCCAGGCGGTGGTTCAGCAGGTCGGCCAGCACACGACCGGTACCGGTCAGCATGGTGTGACCGAATACGTCCACAGCACGGTCATCCGTGGTCAGCTCACATACATAACGGCCGTCTGCCAGCTTTACGCCTTCGGAAACCGCAATGACGATGCTGGGCTTGACCTGCTGCAAAGCACGCACCTTTTCCACGAAAGCATCCACATCAAAAGGAACTTCCGGCAGATAAATCAGGTCAGCACCTTCGCAGTCGTCGCCCTTAGCCAGTGCGGCAGAAGCTGCCAGCCAGCCAGCGTTACGGCCCATGATTTCCACGATGGTAACGGACTTGATGTCATATACCAGAGAGTCGCGCACAACTTCCTTGATGACAGAAGAAATGTACTTGGCAGCAGAGCCATAACCGGGGGTGTGGTCGGTGCCCATCAGGTCGTTGTCGATGGTCTTGGGTACGCCCATAAAACGAATGTCGCTGTTGACGGATGCACCGTAGCCAGCCAGCTTGCAGATGGTATCCATGGAATCGTTGCCGCCGATGTAGAAGAACCAGCCGATATCAAGCTCTTTCAGAATTTCAAACAGCTTTTCGTACACAGCAGGCTCAGTCTGCCAGTCAGGCAGCTTGTAGCGGCAGCTGCCCAAAAAGCTGGAGGGGGTACGCTTCAAAAGTTCCACTTCCATACTGGTGGGCAGTACGGCGGACAGGTCAACGACCTTTTTCTTTAATAGACCTTCTACGCCAAAGCGCATACCGTAGACGGTTTTTGCACCGCAAGCCAGGCAGCTTTCGTAAACGCCTGCCAGACTGGAGTTGATGACAGCGGTAGGACCGCCGGACTGACCAACAATAGCATTTTTACCCATAGATTGACTCCTTTATATTCGGGTGCCTGACAAACAAAACAGGCACAGTATTCCAGAATAATTTTATTGTATCGTACCACAGGGATTTCCGCAAGCAAAAGCAGCCTTTTGCCCGGGAAATCTTGACGTTGACAGGAAGATACGATTTACTAACGACAAAGGGATAGAAACGAAAGGAGCTTGTCAGATGGAAACAAAGCTACAGCAGAACATTGCACTGATTGGATTTATGGGGGTGGGCAAAACCACCATATTGGAACAGATGAAACAGCTGGGCTTGCCCGGTGTGGATACGGATACGTTGATTGAGAAAATGGCGGGAATGCCGGTATCGGATATTTTCGCACAATACGGTGAGGTGCATTTTCGACAGCTGGAAACCCAGGCGGTCTGCCGTGTGTCAGAATCAGAAGGTGCCGTAATTTCCTGCGGTGGCGGTGCAGTGCTGAAACAGGAAAATGTGGATGCCCTACGCCGTACCGGAAAAATCGTACTGCTGACCGCAACCCCGGAAACCATCTTGGAACGCTTGCGGGATGACGATACTCGCCCCAAGCTGCGTGGTCGTAAAACGGTAGAAGGCATCGCTGAACTGATGGCAGAACGACAGGCAGTATACGAAGCAGCAGCACAGATTACCATTGCAACAGATGGTAAAACGCCGCAGGCAATTTGTGACGAGATTCTGGCGGCAGTACAGGCATAAATATAAGAAAGGCCTATCGTTTTCAAAGCCGTGGGGAATATGGTATACTGTTACAGCACAAATGAGAAGGGGGGATATCGTGAGGCAAATCTTGGTTTTAGGCGGTGGCGCAGCGGGTATGATTGCAGCCATTACAGCAGCAGAAAAGGCGGGGGAATCCGCCCATGTGGTGCTGGTGGAGGGCAGCGCAAAGCTGGGTAAAAAACTGCTGGCAACAGGAAACGGGCGGTGCAATTTGGGCAATGCAGATATTCGCCCGACATGGTATTTTACATCGGACACCCGAAATATGCAGACCATGCTGGAAACCATCCGGACCAAGGCGGATCCGCTGAAATGGTTTACAGATCATGGGCTTTTGTGTCGGGAACCAGACGAAGCCGGCCGGATTTATCCTTACTCCAATCAGGCGGCGGATGTATGGAATCTGCTGCTGTACTGGCTGGAACAGTCCGGAGTAGAGGTATTGTGTGACAGCCGCGTGAAAGATCTTTGGATGAAAGGGGATACCTATACCGTACAGCTGGAAGACGGTCGGAAGCTGAACGGTCAGGCGGTAATTTGTGCGTTGGGCGGTAGCGCTGGACCGCAGTTTGGCACCGATGGTTTCGGTACACACCTTGCAGCACTGCTGGGGCTGCGTGTAGTACCGGAATATCCTTGTTTGGTTCCGCTGCAATGCGAAAAGAGTCAGGTGAAAGACTTGGCAGGTATTCGTGTAAAAGGTGATGTGACCCTGTACGCAGGCGAAAAGCCTTTGCGGAAAGAGGTCGGCGAGGTACAGTTTACAGACTACGGGATTTCTGGTATTGCGGTGATGCAACTGTCGGGTCTGCTGCATCCCGGTAGGAAACAGGATGTTTCGATTTGTTTGGATGTGTTTCCACATATGAGCGAAAAAGAGTTGGCAGACTATCTGTCACACCGTGGCCAGATCATGCCCGGGGCAACTGTTGCAGATCTCATGACCGGCTTAATTCAGCGAAAAGTAGGGCTTGCGGTATGGAGACGTTGTGGACTTGGTTCGGAAAACCGCCCGGCGGAGCAGCTGAAACCGCAAGAGTGGGCCAAGTTGGCAGCAACTTTTAAGCAGTGGCGATTCACCAATCTGATACCGACGGGCTGGAAAAATGCCCAGACCACCGGTGGCGGATTGGGATTGGATCAGCTGGAACCCAGCAGCTTTGCAGTAAAGGGATGCCCGACGCTGTATTTTGTGGGCGAAACGGTAGACTGTGCCGGAAGCTGTGGTGGTTTTAACTTATATTGGGCATTCGGCAGTGGTATTTTGGCGGGCCGCAATGCGGCGGAAATATGGCAGAAAGCAACAAAATATCCCCGAAGTGGTAAACCGCAGAAAGGCAAGAAAGCCTCTCGATAAAGGAGAATGAATCTGATGAATACGATTTATAAAAACCGCGTTGGTCTGAATAGCAACCAGCTGAGGCTGCTGGCTGTATTCTTTATGTTATTGGATCATATGTGGGGGACAGTGATCGGCGGTCAGCTTTGGATGAACTGCGTGGGGCGGCTGGCATTTCCGATTTTTGCATTTTTGATTGCAGAGGGATACGCCCACACCCACGACTGGAAGGTGTATGCAAAGCGACTGTTTTTGTTTGCGCTCATCAGCGAGGTTCCGTTTGACTATATGCTGGAATCGACACCGCTGTTTCCGTTCCATCAGAATGTGATGTTTACCCTGCTGCTAGGCTTGTTGGCGATTCGCTGCTGGGAGCGGGCGAGTGCAGCGGAAAAAGTGACGGCGCGGCTTGGCTGGTCAATGTTGTGCTTGTTATGTATCCTGATGGGTACGATAGGTATGACAGACTATGGCAGCATGGGTGTTGTTACAGTACTGATGTTTTGGGTGAGTCGCAAGCTGCCGTACCGCTGGGTGTTCCAGCTGGTAGGTATGGTGCTGCTGAATATTGTAGGAGCGAATGGATTTACATTCCTGCTGGAGATTGGTGCATGGAAATACGAATTTCCCTTACAGGGATTTGCTGTTTTGGCTCTGATTTTTATTTGGATGTATAACGGCAAAAAAGGGCGCACCAGTAAACCGCTGCAATATGCGGTGTATGCGTTTTATCCAGCGCATATGCTGTTGCTGCATTTGATTCGTGCGCTCTATTGAACGAAAAAAGAATCTGCGAAAAACGGCGCAGCCCAGTATTGGGCCGCGCCGTTTTTGTGTCAAAAACAAGAAGCTACAAATTTTGACAAGACTTCAAAAGCCGTGATATAGTAGGGACTAGTAAAATGAGAAAGTAAAGGAAAAGGAGTAAATCTATGCAAATCATCAATATAGAACGGGCGCTGGGCAATACGCCGAAATGCGGCGAAATCCCCGGACAAAAGGATATTTTGCGCCAGGTTATGACAGTTGCCTGGCCGTCTATGCTGGAAATGCTGCTGGTCAGCCTGGTAGGTCTGGTAGATACTGCCATGGTTAGTAGTTTAGGCGAAAGCGCGATTGCTGCGGTTGGTATTACGACACAGCCGAAATTTATCGGCTTGTGCTTTTTCATGTCCCTGGGTATGGCGGTTTCTGCTTTGGCTGCCCGCCGCAAAGGGGAGCAAAATGAAGCCAGCGCAACTCAGGTGCTGCGGATGACGCTGGTGATTGCGCTGGTCATGTCGCTGGTGGTCAGCGTACTGTTCGTAGGCTTTGCAAAGCCGATTTGTTATCTGGCGGGTGCAGGTGAGGATATTGTGCAGGCATCTGCAGAGTATTTACAGATTATCATGGGCGGTATTGTATTCACCGTGGTGGGCAATATCATCAATGCGGTGCAGCGTGGCTGCGGCAATACCCAGCTTTCGATGAAAACGAATGTGGCGTCCAATCTGGTGAACATTGTATTGAACTATCTGCTGATTGGCGGCCATTTTGGATTTCCCGCTTTGGGCATCCGCGGTGCGGCGATTGCAACGGTGATCGGTACCTTTGTGGGCTGCATGATGAGTATTGCATCTCTGTTCAGCAAGCATACCTATATTCACGCCCGCAAGATTCTGACCCCATCCTTTGGCGGCTGGTTCGACCATCGCAACCTACGTTCGTTGGTGGATGTAGGCGGCAGTGCCTTTGTAGAACAGATTTTTATGCGTGTCGGTTTTCTGGCATTCTCGCTTATTGTGGCAAAGCTGGGAACGCTGGAAATGGCAGCCCATGTCATTGGCATGAATGTGATGACGATTTCCTTCTGTATCGGTGACGGTTTGCAAACCGCAAGCATTGCGCTATCCGGCCAGAATCTGGGCCGAAATCGACCGGATATGGCACGCATCTACGCATCGGTATGTCAGCGGGTAGGCTTGGCCTGCGCAGTGATTCTGTCGGTGGTGCTGTTCGTATTCAATCAGCAGATTTATTATTTATTCTCTGCGGATCCAGTGGTGCTGTCTTATGGTTCGACCATCATTCTGCTGCTTTGCCTGATTTTGTTCTTCCAGATTTCGCAGGTTATTTATGGCGGGGTATTGCGCAGCGCAGGTGATACAAAATATACCGCAATGGTATCCCTGGTTTCTATTACCATTGTGCGTGTCAGCATTAGCTGGGTGCTGTGCTATCCGATGGGTATGGGTCTGGCTGGCGCATGGTTGGGTATTCTGTTCCAGCAGATTTTGACTTGGTATCTATTCTGGAAACGTTTCCACAAAGGCGCCTGGACAAACATTGAAATTTAACTATTCATGCCACGGAATCAGCAAACCCTGCGGAACCTGTGACGCATCAAAGCGATAATGTGCGGTGGGCCGATTCGTGGGCAGATAATCTTCCTCCCGGTGTGGCTGACCGCTGTTGTGGATAATAAAGGTCAAGCCGTCAGCATCACGCTTGTCAGAGACGATACCGATATGTTTATCTTCCTGGAAGATAACAATATCTCCGGGCTGCCACTGATCGATTTCAGCAGGGTCTGTGGTGAGTGAAATGGCGTAAGCATCAAAGAAGACCCGCAGGTTTTTTACCCGGCGGAAATCAATGTTGGGGTCTCGTTTCGTGACATTGGGATAAGCCGCAGGCCGTGCGGCAATATCGGCATCTACCATATCCCGCAGGCAGTAACCGGCATGTTTGAAAGCGCGCCAAACAACATCGGCACACACACCAATATGGTCGGGGGGATAGCCACCGGGTTGGTAATCGCCGTTATAGGTAGGATGATTTTTGGCGTCCTGCCGTGCGCCTAAGAGGAAATCTGTGTAATCATCGGTGCTGTTCTCATTAAAATCTGTTGTGCTATAGATGGTTTCGATGTGGAAGTCCTTAGCGGAGTATACCGTTTCAGACAGATGAAATTTACGGAATAAATGGAGCCCTCCCCAAATCGGTAAAGCAATCAATGCAGAACCAGCCAGCAAAATTGCGGCCTGCCGAAAACGTTGTTTCAGACAGTGAATTCGGCATTCGTGACGAGAGCGACGCATAAAAAATCACTTCCCAAGATTGTTTTATCGCTCCTATTGTAGCACAAACGATGTCACAAAGGAAAAATTATATAACGCTTATAATTTTTGACAGGATACTTTTATGCCTAAGAAAGGCAGTGCCTTTCCACCAAAGAAAAGCAGAAAAAACATGAAAACGGCGATATGATGTAACTCTACTACTGTTCGGTTGCGTAATTCATGTGTGCGTGTTATCCTTGCGGCGAGGTGATGGAGATGTTTTCGATTGAAAAACACAAGTTCGGTGCATTTGTGGCGGCACTGCGCAAAGAAAAAGGACTGACGCAAAAAGAGCTGGCACAGAAGCTGTATGTTTCCGACAAAGCCGTGAGCAAATGGGAGACGGGAGCGAGCATTCCGGACACGGCTTTACTAATACCTTTGGCAGAGCTTTTGGGGGTGACGGTGACAGAGATGCTGCAATGTCAGCGCAACCCAGAAGGAGAACCACTGGATGCAGCCGAAGTAGAATCTGTAGTAAAGACGGTTGTCTCTTGTGCTGGCGCAGAAAAGCCGCGGCGTGCGTGGCGAAAGAAAAGCCCTTGGCACACAATATATTTTATTTCGGTGCTGGCGGGGGCAGTGCTGCTGTTTTTGTGCGGACAGCTAGGATGTCTGGGTGCAGTTGAATGGACCTTTGCGGGGCTCGGAGTTGCGTATGGCGGATATTTTGCTTGGATAGCACCGTTGCAACTGCCTGGGATGTATGATGAACACAAGATCAGTTTCTTCTGTGATGGACCACTACGAATACATATGCCGGGGTTGTACTTCAACAATCAAAACTGGACGTACATTTGCAAAGCGGCTGTGTTGTGGAGCTGTATCATGCTGACGGCTGCACCGATGATAGCATTTGTACTGCACCTGTGGCTGCCGGAAAGCTGGGGTCAGGCGAAGAATATGGTTTTATTGTTTGTCTATCTAGGCAGCCTGTTCACCTCTATTTATATGGCGGGCAAAAAGCAGCAATGACTCGAAAAGAAAATAGAAATGGTAGTGCCGCTGAAGCATTTCACTTCAGCGGCACTATTTTTTGAAAGTAAAAAGCAATATTTGAAAAAAATGTAAATTTGATGGCTTTTACTTGACGGGAAAAGAAGTTAGTCGTATGCTAGTTAAGCAACCTAATAGTTATGATAGTTAACTATTGCGATGTGAAATATAGGGAGGCATTATGGATCAGCCGAAAATGGAAAGTGTAGAGTTGTTTCGTCTGATGGATCGGGTGCGCCGTGCGTGGCTCAGCGTGACCCCACACGAAACTTTGAACAAATCACAATTTGCGACCTTGCTGGCTATTTTTCGCAAAACGGGGCATTGCGGTACAGATAGCGAAAAAAAGGATGGTGTCATTACGCCATCTGCTTTGGCAGATGCAATGCATCAGAGCCGCCCGGCTTTAAGCCAGCGTATTCATGCATTGGAGGAGTTAGGGTATGTAGAACGTGTACCAGACGCTAATGACCGCCGTGTAGCAGGTTTACGCTTGACACAGGAAGGCGTACAGGTGCTGAACCGAGCAAAACAGCGTTTTGATGGAATGCTTTCGCAGGCAATCAAACAACTTGGAGAGGATCATGCGGAAACATTGGTCACGCTGCTGGCGGAATTGGCCGATGCGTTGGAAGCCGCAGTGGAACAGCAAATAACAGAAGAGGGAACAGAAACATGATGAAATTAAAACACTATGTCAAACCATACTTGGGCTATGTGTTCGCAATCATTGCGCTGCTGTTTTGTCAGGCAGTGGTGGATTTGAACCTGCCCAATCTCATGAGTGACATTGTCAATGTGGGTATTCAGCGTGGCGGTATTACCGATACTGCGCCGGAAGCCATTAGAGCCAACGCGCTGGACATGATGCTGTATTTTGCATCGCCTGAGGATCAGGCTGTGATGCAGTCCAGCTACGCCCCGGCGGATGCACAGGCAATGTCGGAGAAAGAATGGAACAAGTTTATCGAGGAATGGCCTGCTGCCGAGCAGGGCGGTGTGGTATACCTGACTGCTGTGGATGCAGCCGCAAAGCAGCAGGCAGGTCAGGCATTTGGACGCAGCTGCTATGCGTTGTCCCAGATGATACAGAAGATGGAGTCTCCGGTGGAAGGCGAGCAAACTGCTCCGATGGATTTGTTGCAGTCTGACAGCCTTGCGCCGATGCTGGCTGCACTGCCGCAGGACACCCTAAACGAAGTGATTACAGCTGCCGCCACAGCACCGGACACCATGCTGGAACAGATGTCGGCAGCGTTTATTAAGATCTTTTACACCCAGCTGGGTGCAGATATGGGCAGTATGCAGACGGGATATATTCTCCGTGTCGGCGCAAAGATGCTGCTGATGACCCTGCTGTTGGTGATGTGTGCCATTGGCGTAGGTTTCTGTGGCTGCCGACTGGGTACTGGCGCAGCGCGCGATATCCGCCGCGATATTTTTGTGCGCGTTACCGGCTTTACCAACAATGAGTATGACCGTTTCGGTACCGCCAGCCTGATTACCCGCAGCACCAATGACGTGATGCAGATTCAGGGGCTACTGTCCATGGGGCTGCGCACGATGTTCTACGCACCTATCATTGGCATTGGTGGTATTTTTATGGCGCTGAGCAAGAGTGCAGGCATGGCGTGGATTATTGCGCTGGCAGCTGTGATTATCTTTGGTGTAATCAGTGTGCTGTTTGCTGTTGCAGTGCCTCGCTTTAAAATCATGCAGAAACTGGTTGACCGCCTGAATCTGGTCAGTCGTGAAAACCTGTCCGGCATGATGGTCATCCGCGCATTCTCAAACCAGAAGTTTGAAGAAGAACGCTTTGCGAAAGCAAACCGTGTGCTGGCAGACAATAACCTGTTTGTATACCGCGCTATGGCAACCATGATGCCTGTGATGATGTTGGTGATGAATGGCGTATCTCTGCTGATTGTCTGGGTAGGCGGTCAGCGTATTGCAGCATCCACCATGCAGGTCGGCGATATGATGGCGTTCATCCAGTACACGATGCAGATCATTATGTGCTTCCTGCTGATCAGTATGGTATTTGTTATGGTGCCTCGTGCTGTGGTTTCCGCAAACCGTATCGCTGAGGTGCTGGACACCGACAGCAGTGTGCAGGATAGCGATAAGCCTCAGCATCTGCCGGAAACTGTAAAGGGTGAGATCCAGTTCCACGATGTGACCTTCCGTTACGAAGGCGCAGACGAGAATGTGTTGGAGCACGTTTCCTTTACCGCAAAGCCTGGTGAAACAACTGCATTTATCGGTTCTACTGGCAGCGGTAAATCTACGTTGGTGAACCTGATTCCTCGTTTCTACGATGTAACGGAAGGTTCTATTACGCTGGATGGTGTAGATATCCGCAATCTGCCTCAAACCGAGCTGCGCAGTAAGATTGGTTATGTGCCCCAGAAGGGTGTTCTGTTCAGTGGTGATATTGCATCCAACCTGCGTCTGGGTGATGAACAGGCCACCGAAGCAACCCTGCGTGATGCTATCGAAACGGCACAGGCTGCTGAGTTTGTGGATGTCCTGCCGGAAGGTTTGGAAACTTCGATCAGTCAGGGCGGCACGAATGTTTCCGGTGGTCAGCGTCAGCGCTTGTCGATTGCGCGTGCATTGGTTAAGGATGCACCTGTCTTTATCTTTGATGATACTTTCTCTGCATTGGACTTTAAGACCGATGCAAAGCTGCGTGCCGCACTGAAAGAGCGCACGGCAGATGCAACGATGCTGATCGTGGCACAGCGTGTTTCCACTATCATGCACGCAGAACAGATCGTGGTGCTGGATGAAGGTCGTGTGGCCGGTATGGGTACCCACGAGGAACTGCTGAAGAACTGTAAGACTTACCGTGAAATTGCGGAAAGTCAGCTTTCGAAGGAGGAATTGGCGTAATGGCAGGACATGGAAGAGGAGCCGGCGCCATGATGCCGGGCGAAAAGGCAAAAGATTTTAAGGGCACGATGAGACGGTTGATTGCATATCTGCGTCGTTATCTGCCCGCAATCGTGATGGTGATGCTGTTTGCCATTGCGTCTACTATTTTCTCGATTCTGGGCCCGCGTATTTTGGGTAGTGCTACGACCGAATTGTTTAACGGCGTAATGGCACAGATGACAGGTACCGGCGGTATCAACTTTGCCGCTGTGGCACAGATTTTGATTTTCTTGGCTGTGATTTATGTGGTGTCGTCGGTACTGTCCTACATTCAGGGCTTTATCATGACCCGGATTTCTACGGAAATCAGCTACGGCATGCGCAGGGACATCAGCGAAAAAATCAACCGGATGCCTCTGGCGTACTTCGACCGCGTTTCTCACGGTGAAGTGCTGAGCCGCATCACCAACGATGTGGATACTGTGACCCAGACGCTGAACCAGAGTATGACCCAGATCGTCACCAGCGTGACCCAGTTTATCGGCGTGTTGATTATGATGCTGACCATCAGCCCGCTGATGACCCTGGTAGCATTGTGCATTCTGCCGCTGAGCTTGTTGATTGTCAGCAACGTGGTCAAGCGCAGTCAGCCACTGTTCCAGAAACAGCAGGCCTATCTGGGCGATGTAAACGGCCATGTAGAAGAAATGTATGGCGGCCATCTGGTCGTTACCGCATTCAACGGCGAACAGGAAAGCATTGATACCTTTAATGAAATCAACGAAAAGCTATATCAGGCATCTTGGAAGAGCCAGTTTATTTCCGGCATGATGATGCCTTTGATGAACTTTGCAGGGAACCTGGGCTATGTGGGAATTTGTATTCTGGGCGGTTTTCTGTCTCTGAAGGGTAAAATCACGGTCGGCAATATCCAGGCATTCATCCAGTATGTGCGTAACTTTACCCAGCCTGTACAGCAGATTGCGAACATCTCCAATGTTTTGCAGCAGACGGCAGCAGCAGCAGAGCGTGTGTTCAGCTTCTTGGAAGAAGAAGAGGAAACACCCGATCCGGAAAATCCGCTGCCTGCCGATTTGATTAAGGGCGAAGTGACCTTTGCACACGTCCACTTCGGCTACAATCCGGAAAAGACCATCATCAACGACTTCTCGGCAATTATTAAGCCGGGTCAGAAGGTGGCAATCGTTGGTCCTACCGGTGCAGGTAAGACGACTATGGTCAAGCTGCTGATGCGCTTCTATGATGTAAACGAAGGCGCCGTGCTGCTGGACGGCTATGATGTGCGTCAGTTTACCCGCAATGATCTGCGTGGTATGTTCGGCATGGTGTTACAGGATACTTGGCTATATAATGGCAGCATCCTGGAGAATATCCGCTATGGTCGTCTGGATGCTACCGACGAAGAAGTCATGGCAGCAGCGAAAGCTGCTCAGGTGGACCATTTCGTCCACACCTTGCCCCAGGGCTATGACACGGTCCTGAACGAAGAGGGCAGCAATATCAGTCAGGGGCAGAAGCAGCTGCTGACCATTGCCCGTACCATCGTTTCCAATCCGCGCGTCTTGATTTTTGATGAGGCAACCTCCAGCGTTGATACCCGTACGGAATTGTCTATCCAGAAGGCGATGGATCATCTGATGGAGGGCCGAACCAGCTTTATCATTGCACACCGTTTGTCTACTATTCGGGATGCCGATGTGATTCTGGTTATGAAGGACGGCGATATTGTAGAAACTGGTAAACATGAGGAACTGTTGGCAAAGGGCGGTTTCTATGCGGAACTGTACCAGAGTCAGTTCGCAAATGTGGGTTGATCCAACTGCAAAATGACAAACAAAAAGACACATCTTAGGATGTGTCTTTTTTGTTTGTGGTGGCAAGTGTACAGGCGACGGTACAGACAGGCGAAAAGCGCAATGTAAAATAAAAAAAGAGACTTACCAACCGGTAAATCTCGTTTGTGGTGCGCCCGACTGGATTCGAACCAGCGGCCTTCAGAGTCGGAGTCTGACGCGCTATCCAACTGCGCCACGAGCGCTTATTCATACTGTTCATTATAACAGATGCACTATAAAAAAGCAAATGAAAAAAGGCGAAGGAGTTGTGATTGGAAAAGCGGGTTGGTGGTGTGAAAAGACGGCTGTATACTGGAACAAAAATAATAACGTGGCATCTATAAACGAACAGGAGACAACGTGTGTTGCAATGGGGCAGGAATTGTGTACGTCCTTATAAATGCTGTAGCAGAGAAAGGGATAACGTTTTTTTGAGGATGCTTGCACGAACGAAAAGGGTGGGAGACAGCTGCCGATAGGAATCGTTAAGGGAAAAGGCAGCGATGTATGAACGAGGAAGCGGTGGAAAGGCAACGCTGCCAGAGCGGGAAAAGGTTACCTGTAGGATGGCCTATATAGACGATTACTATTTACCACTGGCACAGCGCGGGCCGAATTAGGACAAATTCTGATAGATAAGACGGGTTCAGAACGATGCGAAATATGTGTATGCACGATTTTGATACCACAAGTGTTTTCGTGCACAAAATAGGCTGAAGAGTGCGCCTCTTTACATTATATAGGAGAGAGGTGTAAGGCGGATGAAAAAAGAAATGGCAAACGACGCACCGGAAAGGATTGGTGCATCGTTTGCGTTAGAGTTATTTTCGGTTGCGTTTCCAGATTGCATACAGACCATCCAGTATGAGAGCTGGGTCATAGGTGATGGGAGTTTCACAAACTTGCAGAATACTATCTGGCATACTGCCTGTGGCAAAGAATCTTGTGTCGAGACCAAGCTCTTTGGTGAAGCGCGCCGCCATACCGTCGATCATAGATGCGGTGCCCAACACAACACCACTCTGCAGGCAGGCGGTGGTATTCGTACTAATGATCTCCGGATGGGTAACGGTGTTAGGATCAATCTGAGGCAGTTGGGCGGTTTCGCGAACCATATTCGGTAAAGATAAATGCGGGCTGAGCAGAATTGAACCGCCCAGAAGTTCCTTTTTACTGTTAGCCGCCATCATAGAGAGAGCGGTATCGGCATTGATTACGACAACAGGGCCATCATACCGCGCGACAGCAGCAACAATGCCGCACAGCAAATCGGCACCCAACTGAGCAGGATTGTCCAGGCGCAAACGCATTCCGCTTTTCAGACCAGGACCAACCGTTAGTACGCGAACTGGTGCGAGCATCTTTAAAGCGGATAAAATATGGGGGGTTACATTGGGGACAACACTGCCTAGGATGCAGCCTTCCATTTGGCAGCTGTCTTGGATGCCGTGCAAAAGGAGTAGGCTGCGAATACGAATGGCATATTCATCGGCGGTAGCAAGCGGGTCAGTATGCAGCTTGCCGGAAAAAATCTGGTGGTCATCTGTGTATCCGCCAATCGTGATTTTGGTATTTCCGATATTTACGGTGAGAATCATAGCAAGAACAGTCTCCTGTTTCATTATTATATATAAGGATCAGATATCTTATATAGTAGCCTGTGGTATCAGAAAAGGCAATAGGAAGAGATTTGCGGGGAATAGAACAGGAATAGTGATACTTTTACATAGTACGACTAATGGATTTTGGATAGAAACTGGATAAAGTGTCAAAGACAGTAAAAGAACGAAAAAAGTGCGCAAAAAGTGTTGACTTATTTTTGAAAGCGAGTATAATACTATCTTGTCAGCCGCACGACGGCCGACGGCCCGCTGAAAAGCGAACGGCTTCAAA
>JARHYC010000032.1 GCA_029264955.1 Faecalibacterium sp.
CGACTTTAAAGAGAAACGAAGCCAAAGAACTCATCGAGTCGCTGGGCGGCAAAGTTTCTTCCTCTGTTTCAAAGAAAACCCATTTTGTGGTAGCGGGTGAGGAAGCAGGTTCTAAGCTGACCAAAGCGCAGGCACTGGGCGTTCCGGTCTTGACAGAGCAGGAGTTTCTGGATATGCTGAAATAATTTTTAAACGGCCGGCGGCAGATTGTCTCAGGTCGCCTTTACAATAAAAGAAAACGGGACGCGATATCCAATTTGTAGGGATACGCTCAGAGCCAGATAAAATCAGAAATAAACAAAAAGAGTCGGCAAAGGATAGTCACTTTGCCGACTCTTTTTGTTACGGAAATGAGAATATGCCCAAAAATCAGACAGTTACTTATTTTGACAGTATCATATTTCGATAACTTTGTTTATTCTTAGACGAGCGTAGTGAAATAAATAACAATCGACAAAAGCGCCTTTTGCGGGGGCCTTTTCTGTCAGGCAAAGAAACGCTCTTTTGCGGCCAGATGAATCGCTTTTGTTGCAAAGTTTGCATCCTTTTTCATGCCGGCGCGTACCCAGTCACAAATTAAGCCTATGATGGCATGGCTGTAAAAACGAGCAATGATTTCCCGGCTTACTTCCGAGATGTTAAGGCGTTCACAGTGTTCGCGCGCGGCTTCCATCAAAAACACTTTGTAATAGTCAATCAGTAATTGACGCAGACAGCGGCAATCCTGGTCGTACAGTACACTTGTGTAAAAGTCTTTTTCAACTTTCATTTTTTCACAGAGAGCGATAACGCTTTCGGACCAATGGCTCTGGTTCATGCAGGGCATCAGAATTGGCTCGATTTCCGTCTGGAAAATCCATTCGATGACAGAGTATTTATCCCTGAAATAGTAATAAAATGTATTGCGGCTGATTCCGCAATGCCGGGTGATTTCAATAACAGACAACTTCTCAAAACTTTTTTGCGCAGCGAGTTCTTTCGTTTTGGCAACGATTGTCTGTTTGGTGAGGTCCGCAGCGGACATCCTCATCATTCCTTTCTCGGTATCGTATTTATTTTATTATACAATAGTACAAGACTGCTTTTCAAGGCGACGGCTTTACCTGTTTTGCGGCAGGCATCGCCCAGATGTTTGGTAAGCCCCATCTTTTTTGGTGTGAGATGGGTTAGATATGTTAGGAGGAATTATTGTATGAAAGAAACAAAGACCCCTGCTTGCGGCAAAGCGGACAGTTTGATTAAATGGATCATGTTTACGGCGGCTATTACCGGCATGGCAATTTTCAGCGCATTTTATCCCATTGCGGGTAACGTGCCGATGATTGTGATTCCGTCCATTCTGGTGTTACTTTTTGCAAAACCGGTTTTCTTTGAGCGCCTCAAGCTGACAACGCTGCTGACCATGCGTATTTTGGTTGTCTTTGCAGCGCTGAAGCTGTTTAATCCGCAGGTCTATGTTGACCTGATTATGCTGGCTTTGATTATCAATATTCTGGAAGCCACCTTTACCGATTTGCTGCGCTATAAGAAATACTGTAATGCAATTTCCGGTTTTGCGCTGGCATTGGGCGTGATTTCCCTACGTGGTCTGTGGCAGTGGGATGCTCCGTTCGGCGATTACTACCTGACCCGCGGTGTGATTCCTGCTGTTACCCTGATGTACGCAATCGCTTACACCATCTGGAACTGGATTTTTGTTTCTAATGAGTTCAGTGATTCTGTTGCGCTGATGCACGTTGGTTTTCTGTCGGCTCCGCTGCTGGGCTGCCTGTTTACTTCTGGTATGGGGGCGTTTGGCGGTCTGGGTATGTGGCTGCTGTTGCGGGCAAACAGTTTAGCAATCGGCGGCTGGATGCAGATTGGTGCAAAGGACTGGTTTGAGCGTGAATTTGCAAATGCGCGGTTTTCTAAGTTTGTAAAGTGGACCAAGCAGCGCAATGTTCAGATGGTTGCAATGGTCATCAACTTGGTTCTGATCGGCGCTTGCATCGTTATTACAATGATGAACGGCGGGATTCAGTTTACGTTTGCTCCCTTGTTTTTGAACTGATCCCTGCCTGGAGATAGGCTAACAATCGGGCACTTTCGCCCAGAACAGGAGAATTTACACATGAACAGTTATGATGTAATCGTCATCGGTGCAGGCAATGGCGGACTGGCTGCGGCTGCTACGCTGGCGGAAAAGGGCAAGAGTGTTGTTCTTTTTGAAAAACACAATATTCCCGGCGGTTGTGGCACCAGTTTTCGGCGCGGTCGCTTTGAATTTGAGGTTGCGCTGCACCAGCTGAGCCACATGGGAACACCGGAAAAGCCCGGTCCCTTACGCGAACAGTTCCGTCGCTATGGGATGGAAGAGGAAATCGACTGGATTCAAATCGAAGAGCTGTATCGTGTGAATTTCCCGGATGGAACGGGGATCAGCATCCCGGTTGGCAGAGAAAAGTGCGAAGCGTTTCTCTCCAAAGAATTCCCGGAGTTTACGGATAACATCCATCGCTATTTTGAAACGGTTTATACCTTCTGCCAGCAGGCAGCAGCCTTTTCCGCAAAGAGTGCAGAAAGTACTGGCGAACCGGGTGATTTGAAGAAATTCATGATGAAAAAAGGATTTCCCAAGTTGTATCCGGCATTGGCGCAGTATGGTTTGAAGAGCGCACAGGAAGTGCTGGATGAGTTCTTCCCAGGCTGCCAGAAACTGCAATTGGCCTTGAGCGTGTACTGGTGCTTTATGGGTATGGGACCCAATCGGTTTCCTTGGTCGATTCTGGCAAAATGCACCTACATTTACATGGAGGATAAGCCCTACTATCTGCGCGGTACGTCCATGATGATGAACCAAGCAATTTTGGAAGCTGCAAAGCGGATGGGCTGTGTAGCACATATGAACTGCGGTGTAGAGCGCATCCTGGTGGAAAACGGTCGAGCCGTAGGTGTTCGCGATGAAAAGGGCCAAGAATACCGAGCCAAGAAAATCATCTCCAATATTTCTCCGCTGGCAACTTATGGCAAGCTAATGGACCCGGCAGATGTACCGGCAGCTGCCCGTGAATATCTGAAACCCTATACCGTTGGCATTTCTGCGATTACCTGTTTCATTGGTTTGGATTGTCCGCCGGAGGAAATCGGTTTTACCACGTCCTTTACGCTGAACTATAAGAGTTTTGATGTAAACCGTGACTTTGAGGATTCCCATAAATTGCTGCCTGAAAACGATCCTCTGGTCGCAACCTGCTATACGGTGGATGACCCACAGGTTTCTCCAAAAGGAACTTCTGTCATCACAGCCGGTACACTGAAATATGGCGAAGCATGGGAAAAACTGCCCCCCGAGCAGTATTATGAAATGAAATACGAAGCCGGCCGCCGTATTGTGGCGCGTCTAGAAGAAATGTATCCCGGATTTGCCTCGCATATTGAGGAAATGGAAATCGCAACCCCATTGACCCATATGCGGTATCTGCATCACCCGGGTGGTGCAATTTACGGCTTTGAGCAGGATCTGCGCCAGTCGGTATTCTTCTTCCCCACAGAGAGTAAGCTGGAGGGATTGGAGTTTGCCAGCGGCTGGGTAAATGCCTGTGGGTTTGGCCCCAATTACACATATGCAGACACCATCGCGACTAAAGTCGCACAGGAGGTATAATCATGGCAAAATCAATCAAAGAAACCTTGCTGGGCACGTTGGTCCATGGCGAAGAGACGCTGGAGCAGATTCGTGTTCTGCGTCAGGTTGCACCAGATCCCATTCATGCTGAAGAACCGGACGGCGCAGTGCTTGCCGGGATTCATCCAAAGCAGCTACATTTGGTTGTAACAGATATTCAGGATACCGGCAAGAATGCAAAAATCTTTCGCCTTTCTGCAAAAGATGGTCACCTGCCACCGTTTGAGGCGGGTCAATATTTGAATATCTTTACGGAAATTGATGGTGTGCGCACCAGCCGTCCCTACAGTATTTGCTCTTCGCCTCGCCAGCGTGCTTATTATGAAATCACTGTGGCACGCACGACAGGTGGTTTTGTATCCGATTATTTCCTGGACAAAGTGCGGGCAGGGGATGAATTTACAGCATCCTGCCCAGCGGGCGTGTTCCACTTTCATCCGGTGTTCCACAGCCCTAAAATGCTGATGTTGGCAGGCGGCAGCGGTATTACACCCTTTATGAGCATGATTCGGGAAGTGCTGGAAACAGGGCTTGACCGTGATATGGTGCTTTTGTATGGCTGCCGTACCCCGGAAGCTGCACTGTTCCACGATGAATTGACCCGCCTGTCGGAAAAGTTTGCAAACTTCCGTTATGCATTGGTTGTTTCAGATGAGCAGTCTGTTTGGTCTGGTGCACGCGGCTTGATGACAGCTGAGCTGATTCGCAGTTTGTGCCCGGACTATACTCAGCGAACCGCCTATATCTGTGGTCCTGAAATCATGAATGAATTCTGTGTAGGCCAACTGACCGAGTTGGGTCTTGCTGCCAAGAATATTCGCCGGGAAATGTTTGGCGCAGCAAAGGACATTACAAAAGAAGCTGGCTGGCCGGCAGAACTTTCTGGTCAGGAGGTATTTACAATTACGATAGACGGAGAACGTCAGATTCCCGCTAAGGCAAACGAATCAATTTTGACTGCGTTGGAACGTGCAGGTGTTCGTATGAATGTTTGCTGCCGCAGTGGTGAATGCAGCTTGTGCCGTGTTCAGCTGACAGACGGTAAGGTGTTCCTGTCAAAGGGAATGCTGCTGCGCAAGGCGGACGAAAAATATGGCTACATCCATTCTTGTAAAGCATATCCGATTTCGGATATTTCCATCTGCCTGTAAGGCGTTTCAGGCGGAACGGTATTGAAAACACAACAAAATGCGGCGGAGCCGTAAGGAGGAACTATGCAGGCATATAAGGTGCTGGAAATTAAGCAGAGCGTATTTGCAGACAATGACAAACAGGCACAGCTGCTGCGAGAGGAACTGAAAAAGAAAAAAGTCTTTCTGTTGAACTTGATGTCTTCTCCCGGGTCGGGCAAAACCACCACATTGACCCGTACCATCGAAGCATTAAAGGATGAGTTGTCCATCGGTGTGATGGAAGCAGATATTGATTCGGATGTGGATGCAAAAACCATATCCGATGCAGGCGTAAAGGCAATTCAGCTGCATACCGGTGGTATGTGCCATCTGGATGCAGAGATGACACGTCAAGGTCTGGAAGGTTTGGAAACCGAAGGCTTGGATCTGGCCATTCTGGAAAACGTGGGCAACTTGGTCTGTCCCGCAGAATTTGATACCGGCTCGGTAAAAAATGCAATGATCTTGTCTGTGCCGGAAGGTCACGATAAGCCGCTAAAGTATCCGCTGATGTTCTCCATCTGTGATGTGGTACTAATCAATAAAATTGATGTGCTGCCTTATTTCGATTTTGACATGGATAAGTGCCGGGAGTATGTGCATATGCGCAATCCTAAGGCGCAGGTAATTCCGATCTGTGCCAAAACAGGTGAGGGTATTGATGAGTGGGCAAACTGGCTGCGTATACAGGTAAAGGCTTGGCAGGAAAGCTGATTGCCGCACAACACGCAACAAGGAAAGGATGAAGAGGAATGACGAAACTAAGACCGAAAATCGTAAAACTGGCACAAATGGTCGGCGGCCTGGCTGGTGTTATGAATAAAATCACCGAAGATTCCCCCGAGTATATGGCACTGGAATGTGTTGTCAGCGATGAGCAGGCAGATGTTGCCCTGACGATGGGACTGCGCAAACCCCGCACTGCTGAATATGTGGCAAAGAAGAGCGGCAAGAGCGTGGAGGATGCGCACAAAGTTCTGATGGAGCTGGCACAGATTGGCGTCTGCAAAGTCTGGCATGAGGATGGTCAGGAACTGTTCTGGGTGAATATTTTTGCACCCGGTATGCTGGAAATGATGGTCAACAACCGGGAACAGCTGGAAGCACACCCGCAAATCGGTCGTGCATTTGAACTGTATACCCGTACCCGTTTGGCACCCATGACGCCGATGCTGCCTGAAGGCATGGCAATGATGCGCGTTATCCCCATTGAATCTTCGCTGGATGGTGTGGAAGGTGTTGAGCCTTGGGAAAAGCTGTCTTACTATTTGGATAAGTATGATACTTTCTGTGTATCGGATTGTTCCTGCCGTGCTTCTCGCCGTCATATGGACGAAGGCTGTGGACATCTGGAGCATGAGATGTGTCTGCAGATGGGTTCCGGTGCAGAATATTATATTAAGACCGGTCGTGCCCGTCAGATCACGCGTGAAGAAGCAAAAGAAATTATTCATAAAGCAGAAGAGCTGGGTATGATGCATGAAATGCCCCATACCGAAGAGCTGGGCGAAGCATTTGCAATCTGCAACTGCTGTGGCTGCTCCTGCTTCTCCATGCGTATTGCAAGCCTGTTCCGTACACCGGATGCGATTCGCTCGAACTTTACGGCAGAAGTAGATTCCAGCAAGTGTGTGGCTTGCGGTCAGTGTGTAGAAAACTGCCCGGTGAATGCTGTACAGCTGGGTCAGCGTCTGTGCGCAAAGAATCCTGCACCGGAAAAGAAAGTGCGTACCGTTCGTGACCATCTGTGGAGCGAAAAGGACTACAATCTGGATTATCGTGAGAACCGCCAGGACGTTGCAGAGGAGGGCACTTCTCCCTGTAAGACAGCCTGCCCGGCACATATTGCAGTTCAGGGGTACATCAAGCTGGCAAGCCAGGGCAAATACCGTGAGGCTTTAGCGCTGATCAAAAAGGAAAATCCGTTCCCGGCGGTTTGCGGTCGTATCTGCCCGCACGGCTGCGAAAGCGAATGCACCCGCGGCGATATGGATGAGCCGATTGCAATCGATGAAATCAAAAAGTTTATTGCGGATCAGGAGTTGAACAGCGAACATCGTTTTGTTCCCGAAAAGCGCCATAACTACGGTAAGAAGATTGCCGTTGTCGGTGCGGGTCCTGCTGGTCTGGCTTGTGCTTACTATCTGGCAATCGATGGCTACAATGTTACAGTGTTCGAAAAACAGGAAAAGGTCGGCGGTATGCTGACGCTGGGTATTCCTGCATTCCGTCTGGAAAAGAATGTGGTCGAAGCCGAAATCGAAGTTCTGCGTGAGCTGGGTGTCGAGTTCAAGACTGGCGTTGAAGTGGGTAAGAATGTAACGCTGCCTCAGCTGCGTGAGCAGGGGTACAAAGCATTCTATTTGGCAATCGGCGCACAGGGCGGCCGCAAGCTGGGCGTAGAAGGCGAAGATGCGCAGGGTGTCATCACTGGTGTGGACTTCCTGCGTGAGGTCAATCTGGGCCATGACGTGAAACTGTCCGGCAAAGCTGTCGTTATTGGCGGTGGTAACGTGGCAATCGACGTAGCGCGCACGGCGGTTCGTACGGGTGCAGATAGTGTTTCGCTATTCTGTTTGGAGAGCCGCACAGAAATGCCTGCTCTGAATGAGGAAGTGGAGGAAACACTGGCAGAAAACATTGCAATCAATAACAGCTGGGGTCCACGCCGTATCCTGACCGAAAATGGAAAGGTCACTGGTGTAGAATTCCACAAGTGTGTTTCTGTATTGGATAAGGACGGTCGTTTTGCACCTGTCTTTGATGAAGAAAACATCAAGACAGTGGAGGCTGACTGCGTGTTGCTGTCGATTGGTCAGTCTATCCAGTGGGGCGGTCTGCTAGAGGGCAGCAAGGTACAGCTGGGTCGAGGCAATACTGCTGTTGCAGACAGCCTGACCTATCAGACTGCTGAACCTGACGTGTTTGTCGGCGGCGATGCCTTCACCGGTCCGAAGTTTGCAATCCATGCAATCGCTGCCGGTAAGGAAGGCGCAATCTCGATTCACCGATATGTCCAGCCCGGCCAGAGCCTGACGCTGGGGCGTGACCGCCGTGAGTATCATGCATTCGACAAGAGTAATGTGGTGATGGACGGCTTCGATAACGCACCACGTCAGCAGATTGGCCACAATCCACAGGCTAAGATTTCCTTCAAGGATACCCGCATGACTTTCACCGAAGAGCAGATGAAGAAGGAAACCGAACGTTGCCTGGGCTGTGGCGCAGCACAGGTGGATTCTTATATGTGTGTTGGCTGCGGCCAGTGTACGACTAAGTGTAAGTTTGACGCAATTCATATGGTGCGTACCCACAACAGTACACCGGATACCTATGAACATCTACCGATGAAGATGGCGGCAAATGCTGTTAAGCGTGTCGGTAAGATTGCGGTTACCGCAGTAAAAGAAATCGGCAAATAAATTTCAGCTTCTGGAAAAGGAGATTCCATATGCATGAACTGGGTGTAATCAGTGCAATGGTGAACAGCATTGAACAAATTGTAAAGGAGCAGGGGCTTTCACAAGTACAAAAGCTGGTTTTGGAAGTGGGTGAGCTTTCCGGCGTAGTTCCGCGCTATATGGAAGTATGTTATCCGGCAGCCGTGTACAAAACCTTTATGGAAGATACCGTTCTGGAAATGGAGACAATTCCCGGAATTGTGAAGTGCAAAGATTGCGGCAGAGAATTCAATGCAATGGAACATGATTTTGTGTGCCCAGATTGTGGCGGCCAAGACATGGAGATTTTGTCCGGAAACGATGTGATAATCAAAGAAATTCTGTGCTGTTGATTTGAATTTTTGATGCGCAGCATTTGAAACCAGAGGAAAAGCGCACAGTAAGCAAAAGCCCCGCAAGTAGGAACGAAATGTTCAGCTTGCGGGGCTTTTGTGTTTGATATAAATTTTGGTATAAGGAGTTCAGACTTTCTCAAATATGTATTTTGCATATTTGTTCGGGTAGGTAAACGATGATCGGTGATAGCAATATGTATGCCTTGTGCAGGGGGGAATGCCACGATGATAAAAAGCCAGTTGCTGAAAAAATATCTTTAGAAATGAGGGAGCAATGCAAAAGCGTGAATATCTGGCTGAATCCGAAGTGGGCGTGGATGCCATACGGGCAGCGGACTTTTTTGTCCATTTTTTCGGGACGATTACACAGGAATCTGCAAAACAATTTGCGGTAAAACTTGACGCAACTGTAAATATATGTGGTATAGTATAGACGTAAGGCAAATCAACCATAGCACGGAAAGGAGTTATGCACTATATGAAAATCAAAAAACTGAATAAGGTGGTTGCGGCAGTTGCAACGCTGAGCATGGCGCTGGCACTGACTGCATGTGGTGGAGCAAAAATCGAGTCCATCGAGCTGCCGACCGAGATGACCGTCGAGAAGGGGTCTGACATCGTACTGGAACTGAAGTACGCTGCCGGTGATGCCGAGACGGAGGACATCGAAAAGGCGGCCGCAAAGTTGGGCGAGGTGCAGTGGACCACCAGTGATGAGTCTGTTGTGGCTATCGACGAGGACGGCAATGTCGTAGCAGTCGAGAAGGGTGAGGCAGATGTCACTGCAACGGTTGGCGAATTCTCCGCGACTTGTAAAGTTACGGTTGTGGTCGCACCCACCGAAATCAATGTTCCTGAGAACCTGGAACTGACCATTGGCGATGAGGGCAAAGCCCTGAATGCAAAGGTTCTGCCGGAAGATGCAACTGAAGTCGAAATGACTTACACCACTTCCGATGAAAAGGTAGCTACTGTTGATGAGAATGGTACGGTTACTGCTGTTGGCGCAGGGGAGTGTGTTATCACTACCAAGGCTGCTGATGTAGAAGCAGAAACCAAGGTCGTTGTTACAGAGAAGACCGAAACTTCCAATGAGGAAGATAAGCCTGCATCCTCCAACAAGAGCGACAAGACTTCCTCTAAGAATGAAGGCAAGACCTCTACGGATAAGGGCTCTTCCAATAAGCCCGCAGCAGAAAAACCGTCTAACAACAAGGGCTCTTCTACTGCAAATACCAATAAGACCGATAAGCCTGCAAGCAAACCTGAGCAGAAGCCCGCTGAGAAACCTGCAGCACCTGCACCGGCTCCCGAACAGCCTGCAGCGCCCGCACCGGCTCCTGAACAGCCTGCGGCTCCGGCTCCGGCTCCTGAAGTAAAGCCTGAGCCTCCTAAGCCCGAACCCCCGAAGCCCCAGCCTCCTCGTCCTCAGCCTGATGAAAATGGTGTAGTTCATGGCAATGATGGCCGAGTAGACCACATCGATTTGGAGAATGGTCATCATTCTACTGACACTGGTGCGACGCGTTCTTGAGTAAGGTTCACTTTCATGAAACAAAAGCGATAAAAAGCGATAATGTATTCCAAGACAGCCAAGTGAATCTTTAAAAAAGCTCAAGCTCCTGCAACAATGCAGGGGAACTGGTAATCCGATGTATGGAATGATGGAGTAACGCCCTGAAACATACACTCTGAACTCCGACATGCGAAAACATATCGTATGAAGCTCGGTAAAGTCGGCAGAAACAAACCTAAACCCAGATTGGGCATGGTGCGTGATATGCCGGGAGTCCATAAAATACTCATGGTTAGAATGTTCACCGAGAATCTCGAAACGAGAATGGGAACTGACGAACTTGCGAATGTACGAAATGTAGAGTTTCTGGAAACGGAAACGCAAATCAATGTGGTCAAGTAGACTTTGGTGTTAACGAAAGACCCTGGCTCTTTACAGGAGAGTCCCAGTTGATTGTTTCATAGCAAGAACCTAAAAGTATATGCACGGATAGGATTATCGGAACACGGAAAGGTATTGCGTATCTCCGATATAAGCTGACGAAATAAGACAATAAGCAGCTGAAGCAATACTGAAAAGTAGAGGTCGAATCGAGGAAACTCTGGTAACAAGAGTGGAGAAATGGCCTCAAGCCGGCAGAAATGTCGGTGGAGCGCGGTATGCGATGAAAGTCGCACGTACCGTGCGGAGCAGGGGAAAATCAAGCGTTGTAGCAAACGGTTTACGCCCTAGATTGGATGGAGAACAGGACCACGACAAGCCTTAGCGGGTAGATTCATACAACAAATGATTACCTATTGCTATATGGTGGTAATGCAGAATATCCTGAAGGATGGGACCAGCCTGAATGGTAATGGCCCATTGATATAGATGGCAAAAGGCGTAGACTTGGAAATGCCCAACAAGCGGAAGGCGGTTATGATTGGTGAACCTACGACAGTCCCCAGTGGGGAGATTCATACAACAAATGATTACCTATTGCTATATATGGGAAATGCCCAACAAGCGGAAGGCGGTTATGATTGGTAAACCTACGACAATCCCCAGTGGGCAGATTCATACAACAAATGATTACCTATTGCTATATGCTGGCAACCATGAAGTTGCACCCGAGCCGGAATGGTAAATTAACATAGAACAAGAGGATGATGTGTTAACAGCATGTCATCCCCTTTTTTATTGTTTTCGCTCTTGGTTTGTTTTTTCTCGCAAGAAAGTGTGACTCGGAAAGTCCCTATGAATCTCCTTTTTGTTTCTGAATTTTCAGTTTCTCAGGGCGTAAAGCACAGTAGGCACGCATTGTTAGATTGCACGAACCAACAATGTGTACAAAAAAATGATGTGCTGAAACGTACATTGACACGCATTTTACAATATGGTAATATATTATCAATGTCTAAAAATAAGCAAAGGAGAGAAAAACATGCAATCAAAAAGGCTTAAAGCCGCGATATCATCGTTGCTGGCAATCAGCATTCTGGTACCGTCTACCATGAACGCATATGCAGCAATGAAATATCCATCCGATCAGCTTAAGGACCACTGGGATTTTACCTCTTTAACCAGTGACCAGGGCGATCATACCGTTGCAACGTTGGAAGGCAATGGGGTTTCACTGGTGGACAGCGGCGATCCGGTTTTTGGTGAGGTGCTTCGTTTCGGGGCAGGGACAGACAATTTCCTGAAACTGGAAAAGTACATCAATACCGGAGCAGGTGAAGTTTCGTTTTCCATGTGGTATCGCTACGATACCGCAATAGCCGGCGATAAGGGCAGCGCTGTTATGCTCCAGCACGAGGGCAATGGCCGTTCTCTGCTTACGCTGCGCGCAGATGGAAAGTATCATACCTTTATAAATGGCAAAGATGTCATTTCAGAACATGCTGTATCAAAAGGAAACTGGCAGCACGTTACGGTGACATTTAACCAAAATGCCAAAGAGGTCAAATATTATATCAATGGTGTTCTGGATAGTACAAAGCCTTTAGGGGATCAGCCGGTAAATGAACTGCTGACCTTACGTCTGGGCGCACACAAAAATCCCGGCAATGCGGACCCGCACCCCATGCGTGGCGACGTGGATGAATTCTGCGTATATACAAAAGTTTTGAGCGATGCAGAAGCAAAGGCTGTATATGAAGAAAAGGCAGCCCCCCTGTATCAGCAAAAACTGCAAACGCTGATAACCGAAGCGCAGGCGCTGTATGATACAAATGATTTGGACAGTGCCAATGCGTGCACAGTTCAGCTGAAAAATGCCATCGAAACCGCTAAGGCGGCTGTTACACTGGATGCAATGCAGCAAGCATATGCAGAGCTGGAAACCGCGATGGATGCCTATCGCACAGCAAAACCGCTGAACTTAAACGTGAACCTGGATCAGGTCAAACGTGAGATTGATGCGGACTCCATTTTTGGCATCAATCACCGGTATGCTTTTAATGGTTATGGTACTTTTGACCCGAACACCATGAAGATGAAAGATGACTTCGTACAGCTTTATAAGCAGGCGGGATTTGGGTCTATTCGCTATCCTGGTGGAACGATTTCCAACCTGTTTAACTGGAAAACGACGCTGGGGCCCAAAGCGGGGCGCAAGAAGCAGATTCACGGCTTTTATAATAATGCGGGGCAGGGCGGTATTGAACCGAATTTTGGTATTGCAGAAATTGCGGACTTTGCCTCTGATGTGCAATCCGAAATCGTATATGTTTACAGCCTAGGCCGCGGAAGTGCACAGGATGCGGCGGATTTGGTAGAGTTCCTGAATGCAAAAGTAGGAACAAACCCCAATGGCGGTATTGATTGGGCGCAGGTGCGTGCCAATAATGGCCACCCGGATCCTTACAATGTGCGTTATTTTGAAATTGGCAATGAAATGCAGCAGGCATACGGGCAAGGTTCGGATGGTACCGCATCGCAGGGCTACTGGACCGAGTATGTTGCTGGTGGCCCGGAAAATGCTTATACCGAAGGCGGAACGGCACAATTTGTGCAGAAATATACCGTAGATGAAGAAAACTGGAACAAGGTAGCTTCTCAGTCTGACGGAAGCGCAAATTTGGTGCGGTATCTGCGTTATGCAAATGTAAATCCAGGTACGCTGGACGAAAACGGCAACATTACAGAAGATCCCACTTTCAAAGCTATGAATGATGGTGTCGTAGTATATGTGGGCACAGATGGTAATTTGACCCAATGGACTGTAGTGGATAATCTGGAAAATTCCGGGCCGGACGATACCCATTGTGTAGTGAATTATGCAAATGGATCGATTCTGTTTGGCGACGGTACGCATGGTAAGATCCCAGCGGCAGGGCAGAATATCTATGCCACTTATAGTGTAGACCGCGAGGGATTCCTCGATGTTTCTAAGGCAATTAAAAATACCACAAAGCAGATCAATCAGGCAGAGGGCACTAATTACACTGCCAATGTGTATACCAGCTTTGAATCCCGTGGATTTATCGATCATATGGCTCGTCTGGGTGCAAACGAGTGGTATGACGGTATGACGATTCATCCTTATTCCGGCACGGTTTCCGGCGGCAATAACCCGGATGCATTCTATGATAATGCTATGAAACTGGCAGAGGATAAAGGCATTCACCATGTGCAGGAATATGTAGATATGCTGCCGGAAGGTAAAGTGCCTGTAATCAGCGAGTTCGGTATTTTCAGAAATACTGAAGCGCAGCTGCGGTCGCAGACAAATGCTTTGTATACGGCTAAAGTTCTTCTGGAATATGTAAAATTGGGCAGCCCCTATATCCAGAAGCATTGCCTGTCTGACTGGTTTATCGCTTCGGGTGACTCGCTTGGCCCCACGCAGCAGGCGGTGATTCAGGTTGTACCCCAGAACGGAGCAAGCACGCAAACCGGCGAGGGCGACTTTAAATTCTTCTCGACTCCTTCTGCGCATGTATTCCAGATGCTTAATGCGGGATTTGGCGACGCCGTTGTGGAATCTAAACTGGAGTTTGCGCCCACGCTCAAGAATGGCGTTACTGCAGTAACTACACTGGCAAGCAAAGATAATCAGGGAAATGTCTATCTTGCATTGGTCAATGTGGATCGCGAAAAAGATTATGATGTGCGTGTGAATATCCCGGGATTTGATTTCTCCGGAAATACGATGGACGTGCAGACCTTAGCCGCGGAGAATATTACAGATGAAAACAGTCTGGAGCATCCGGACAATGTTGCAGTTCACACAACGCAGCTAACCACGGATAAAACGCCTGTTGTTAAAGTGCCGAAGCACTCTTTTATGGTGCTGAAAATCAATCACGATACCAAAGGTGACGTAGTGGATAAAACTGCTTTGGAACAGGCAATCGCCCAGGCGGAAGAGATGATTTTGAATCAGGACAAATACGTCCAGAATCATTGGCAGAATCTGGTGGATGCATTGGCCGAAGCAAAGGCTGTGATGAGCAATGAAAACGCCCAGCAAAAAGATGTACAGTCTGCTGCTGATGCTCTGTTAAATGCAATGCAGAAACAGTTGCTTAAGGCAGATAAGGCTGCGCTGAAGGAAGCAGCCGTACAGGCAGGGCAACTAAATCTCAAAGGTTATACTGCACAGAGCGTAGAAACATTCCAGTCGGCACTCCAGCGCGCCCAGTCCGTTCTGGCTGACGAAAACCTCAGCACAGAAGATCAAGGCGTAGTGGATGCGGCACTGAAACAGCTTCTTGCGGCGATGGATGGGCTTACTGCAGAGCAAAAGCCGGAGCCTAGCGCAAAGCCGGAGCCTAGCGCAAAGCCGGAGCCTAGCGCAAAGCCTCAATCGCCTAAAACAGGCGACTCTGGAAGTATTGTACTGTTGACAGTTATGATGCTATCCAGCGTAGTCTGTGCAGGTACAGTATTGATTGTAAAACGTAAGCAGAATCATTGATGAAAATACGTTCAGTCCATTTGGACTGAACGTATTTTTATATTATATACCTTTCTACCAGAAGGGAGATAACATGGTGAAAGACATTTTTTTGACGAATCGCCATGCCCATTCTTGTTCTAGATGCTGTTAGCCTCAGACCTCCCAATAATGCTTTGATGTGCAAATCTGGATGCTATATAGCTCTCTGCCTGTTTGATAAAATTCTCAAAGCTCCAAGGGATAGGAATAGAACAGGTTGTTCTCCATTCGTCCCCAAAACCTTCCCAGGCGGAGTTGTTTTCTCAAAGAATTCACTTTCGGTTGTTCCAGTTATATAGGTGTTCCTGCGTACAGGATGGCCTATGACAGCCTTTCTGCTTTTGCGTATTTCATATATAAGCTTTCTGATCATGCTTGATGCAGCGTTGCCCACCAGAAAGTCTTTTGTGCCGATTCGATTGCATTCTCATACCCATATCCGGTTTGGCTTTATCACTAATGGAAAAATAATAAAATTTCTTGACAAGAAAAAGGAACGTGATAAAATTACTATTTAGTTGATATATACAACTAAATTAATGGCGAGGTGCTCCCATGGATCAGTCAAAAAGAAAAATTACAAAAATAGCCCGAGAGGTGAATAAATTTACTGTACGAACATTGAGGCAAGAGGGAATTGGTACTTCGGAGTTTGATGTGATTCATATTATCCGAAAAAATCCGGGAATAACGCAAACAGAGATTTGCAAATTATTGGGTATGGATAAAGGAGATGTTGCGCGGAAAATAGCGAATTTGGAACAAAAAGGATATTTAGAGAGAAAGCAAAACCCGAAGGATGGTCGAAGTCGAATCTTATTTGCGACTCAAAAAGCGGAATGTTTGAAAAAATCTAAGGTACATATAGAAACAATATTTTATGAGTATCTTATGGATGCGCTGAGTGAAGCGGAACGGGACGAGTTTGAAAGACTTTTAGACATACTATATGTAAAGTGCAAATCGGAAAGTAAGGCTGGATTTGCGACTATGACAGCAAAGATGGAGCGTGAAGAGATCCATGAGAAAAAATAAGAATACAATCTCTCAAGCAATGGGATTTATTTTATTGTTCGGGTTGGTAAGCCTTTTCTCAGATATGACACATGAGGGAGCTGCCAGTATTCGAGGAACGTACTTTACTTTATTAGGCGCCTCAGCTGGGATGATTGGTTTCATTTCAGGGCTTGGAGAATTAATTGGCTATTCCATGCGATATGTATTTGGAAAAGTAGCCGATAAAACACAAAAATATTGGACATTGACCATTGTTGGCTATGTTTTGGATGTAGCTGCTGTACCTGCGTTGGCGCTCGTAGGTGGGGACTATGGTTGGTTTTGGGCTTGTGCCTTGCTGGTAATACAACGAATGGGAAAAGCAATCAAAAAGCCAGCCAAAGATACCATCATGTCCTTTGCGGCATCTCAGGAGGGAATCGGAAAAAGCTTTGGTATTCAGGAAGTGCTGGATCAAATTGGCGCTTTTGCAGGTCCTGTACTGCTTTATTTGGTGATGTTGTTTAAAACAGAGGGAACAACGTTTCAGATATACTCCAAATGTTTTGCGATATTGGCGATCCCTGGCGCAATTACGCTGATTTTATTGCTGGTAACCAAGCATAAGTTTCCCAATCCGGAAAATTTTGAGCCTACGCCGAAAGAGTATGTTCCTTTCAAATTGAAAAAAGAATTTATACTTTATATAGCGGGGATTAGCTTGTTCGCATTTGGATTTATGGATTATTCATTGGTTATCATGCATGTTTCCCGTACTTATACCGATTTAGCTACAGGTCTTGCAAAAACAAGTTCTCTTGTTAATACAGGCACGATTCCGCTACTCTACGCTGGTGCAATGCTGATTGATGCGATTTCAGCATTGCTGTTTGGTTTGTTATACGATCGAAAAGGTGTGAAAGCACTAGTTTGGTCTACGATTATTTCAGCACCATTTAGTGTATTTGTTTTTTGGGGGCGGTCTGTACCGGCGGTTCTTTTCGGAGTTGCACTATGGGGTGTTGGAATGGGAGCGCAAGAATCTATTTTAAAGGCAGCGGTAACGTCTATGGTGCCGAAGACGAGTAGAGCAACTGGATACGGTATTTTTGAATTTTGCTTTGGTATATTTTGGTTTTTAGGCAGCTGGTTGTTGGGTGTTCTTTATGATAGGAGTATTCCTTTGATGATTGTTGTTTCGGTTGTTACGCAACTGGCGGCAATTCCGTTGTATATGTGTTCTGCAAAATGTCGCCATGAAGAAATGGAACCCTAAACAAAGTTCAATACTGGAATGCACACTTTGTTAGGTAGAGGCATAGGATAGCGTATCAAAACGATACGGAGGGATTTCACTTATGTCTATGCCAGTCATTAAAGCCCCGGATAACCCCATTAGCGTTTGCCAGGCGGTCACGGATCTGATTGAAAGCATCGCACTGGAAGAAACTGCACTGAGCCACATTCTAAATGCCGAAGGCGAAAAGATTCAGGCGGCAATCGCCATGCAGTGTGTGGATATCGGCAAACTGCTGGAAGTCAACGATTCTGTTACGGACATGGTTCACGCTGTCGCCAATCTTGAGCTTGTTCTAAAGGATAAACTGGAGTTTGTGGCAAACAATCTGTTCTATCCAGCACAGAAGTAAGATGCTTAAAAAGGTGTTCTGCGATTTTAACGTAGAACACCTTTTTTGTTTACGGTTTGTTCATTTGCTATTTATCTGTACGGAATTGCCTATCCTTTGAAATAATGATATAATTAAAACGTATATTGAATAGGGATGTGACTAAGTTTGCATAAATATGATGTTGTATTTTTTGATGTGGATGGAACGCTGATTGATTCCGCGCCGGGCATTTTGCATACCATGCAGGAAACGTTTGCCGAAATGGGGACCGATATCTCCGGTGTAGATTTATTTCAGTATTTGGGACCACCGCTTCGTAAAACTTTTTCTGAGTATTATCACAGCGAGGAAGAAATAGAACGTGCAGTTACGTTTTACCGTGCAAGCTATCAGGAAAAAGGCCGCTATGAATGTGAACTGTTTTCTGGCGTGCTAGAAATGTTGCAGGAACTGAAGAAGTCTGGCGTTGCAATGTATACAGCTACCTCAAAACCGCAAAAAGTCGCTGCTGAGATGCTGAAAGATTTGGGAATTGCTGATTACTTTCAGGAGATTGGCGGTGCATCGCTGGATACGGCACGCGACACAAAAACTGCGGTGATTCAAGATCTTTTGGATAAACATGATTTTAATGATAAGCGTGTTCTCATGGTAGGCGATCGCCGAGATGACATGAAGGGTGCAGCTGATTGTAATTTGCCGGCTGCAGCTGTCCTATATGGATATGGCAGTGCAGCAGAGTTGGAACCGTTTCGTCCATGCATATTGGCAAAAGATTGCAAAATGTTGACGAGCTATATATTGAAAGGTGAATTGATATGAATCTGAACGAGAAATGGCGTCGGTTGACGCAGAAACAGCAGCAGGCTGTTGTGGTGTGTGCTGTTTGCGCACTGGTGTTGGTCATCACCATCAGTGTTACAGCAGTTTTGGTTACAAAACAGATTCGCGCATCTCAGAATCCGCAAGATCCGGATAGCCAGACCAGCGACTACGATGATAACAACTACACCATCGACTCTAGTGCTGTTTTGGAAAAAACAGAAGATGCAGGTGCGGAATATTTGAAAGATACCCTGTTTATTGGCGACTCGAATACGGTTCGCTTATATAACAATGGTATGGTTACCTTGCAGCAATACTGTGCAAAAGAAGGTTTGACCATTCAAGATGCGAATACGATGGAAATCGTCAGCTTTAAGAAGGATGCAAAACAGTACACCATCGTGGATGCGATTACGAAAATGAAACCGCGTCGTGTGTTGATTACGCTGGGCACAAACAATGCAGATGGCAGCTTGTCGGAAGAGGACTTTATCGCGTCGTATCGCAAGCTGATTGAAAGCATCCAGAAAGCCTATAGCTACACGGATATTATTATCAACGCAATTCCTGCTATTCCCCAGAGCCATGCGAAGTATCCGGATCTGGATCAGAAAGTAATCGATAACTACAATATCGCCCTGGCAAAGCTCTGTGAAGAAACCAACTGCAAATTCTTGAATTCTGCACAGGTATTGAAAGACGAGAATGGCTATGGTAAACAAACTTACTACAATAAAGATGATATTCATCTGACATCTTCCGGTCTGAAAGCAATGCTGGATTACTATACGTCTCATGCATACAAGACGGAAGATCGCCGCCCCGATACAAAGAACATTGCCACCCGCGCAGAGGATTTCACTGCGAATCCTACACCGGAAAGTAGTGCGAAGCCGACAGAAGAACCTGCTGCTGGATTTACAGCCTCTTATCATGCACAGCCCAGTGGAAGCGGCACGTTGACAATGAATAATGAATCCGGTAAAGATTCCTTTAAGGTAGATATCAAGGATGCAGGCGATTCCGTCACAGTCAAGGCGGTTCCCAATGAAGGCAATATCTTTGTTAAGTGGAGTGACGGTGTTACTTCCATGGAACGTACCGACAAGAAATTCAAGCAGAATCTGGATGTAACGGCGATGTTTGCGCCTTTGAGTCTGTCGATCAGCGCTGACAGACAAGAGGGTACAGTTGATGATGAAATTCAGTTCAAGGCAAAGCTAAACAGTGACAAATATGCAAAGGTCGACGACGTTGTCTGGTTTGTAGATGGTGAGAAGATTGATGGTGTCGCCGGTGGTTCTTACAAGTTTAGATTTGAGGAAGCTGGGACCCTGAAGATCGCTGCCGAGGTGACCTACAACGGTCAGACCGTGCGTTCGAATACCGTGAAAATTACAGTGGAGGCAAAGGCTACTGCAACACCTTCTCCTGCGCCGACTGCTACGCCCACGCCTGCACCCACTGCATCACCTGCGCCTGAAACACCGGACAAGCAACCGGAGCCGGAAGTTCCCGTTGAACCGGGCAAAAATCCGGATGGGGAAAAGATTCCCGAAACACAGCCGCAAGATGCAGAATAATAATTAAACATTGTACATGTGGAACAGCCTTTTCTGATTGGAAGGGGCTGTTCTTTTTTTGCACCATCGAGAGACAGCTTGCATAGGATGGTACGGGAGGTGACAGTATGGACCAGGATTTTCAGTGGGACAGCCCTTATTTGGATCCACAAGCATTAAATGCACGGCAGGGGAGCATCTCGTACTATGATTTCCAGTGGTGGGAGAATAATAATCCCGCATCACCCGGAGAGAGCGTTGACACAAACGAGAATGTTCCTGAGTTGCCGTTAAAGCCAGAAGAGACAGTGGATAATCCAGACGACGAAGCATACGATATTATTCAGGAATAAAACAAGCCCGGAGAGTGTTCTCCGGGCTATTTTAGTTGACAAGAATGGGGAAAGATAAGATAATAAAATAGAATATATACTAAGAAACAATCTTGCTTGAGAGCTTGTTTCCAATATCAATAGACTTGATAGAAAAAAGAGGTTCATATTATGGCAAAATATTATTGCGTTTTACTGGATGCTGACAATACACTGCTGGACTTTGACGCAGCAGAAAATAAGGCGCTTGCAGAAACATTGTATGATTTTGGCCTGGAGGCAGATGCCGAAACGATGGCGATCTATCGCTCAATTAATGAGAAACTGTGGAAAAGGCTGGAAAAAGGTGAAATTCGCCGCGAAAAGGTTTTGTCTGAGCGCTTTGGACAGCTTTTGTCTGCGTTGCAGGCAAAGGGCAATGGTGCAGAGATGAATCGCTGCTATTTGCAGCATTTGGCACAGCACCCAGATACCGTTCCTGGTGTATTGAATGTACTGGATGAGCTGGCAGAGGTTGCTACTTTGGCAATCGCATCCAATGGTGTGGAGAAAGTGCAGACGCAGCGTGCTGCAGACTCTGGTATTGCAGCATATATGGAAGAAATTTTTGTTTCGGAAGAGGTTGGCTGCGATAAACCAAGCCGCAAATTCTTTGACTATGCATTGCGCGTTCTGGGGATTGAGCACCGCAGTCATGTACTGGTCGTAGGCGATAGCCTGACCAGCGATATTCAAGGTGGTATCAATGCAGGTCTGGATACCTGCTGGTTCAACCCGAATAGAGTTGTCAATGAAACTGATATTCATCCTAAATATGAAATTCATAGCTTGGAAGAACTTTACCCCATTGTGATGGAAGATTACGAATTGGAAAATCTGGGAAACAAAAACCGCAAGCACATGGGTTAATTTGTGTAAGTGACATAGGGAAACATAAGGAAAACGAAATGTTGATTGTACTGGAAAAACTGGGCAAGACTTTTGGTGAGAAAGTCGTGCTAAAAGATGTAAACACAAAAGTAGAGCCGGGTGACCGTATTGGTATTGTTGGTGAGAATGGTGCAGGTAAAACTACACTGCTGAAAGTGCTTACTGGCGAATATCAGGACTATGATGGCGAATTTACATTGGCACGGAACACCCGCATTGGCTATCTGGAACAGAATGCAAAGTTGGATGATTCACTGGATGTCTATGGTGCCATGCGGGCTGCGTTTGCACCGGTGCTGGATGCAATGGCACAGATGGAAATGCTGCAGCGCAAAATGGAACACATTCAGTCGGAAGAACTGTTGCAGCAGCACGCGGATTTGCAGGCTGTTGTGGATGCTGCCGATGGATATAATATGGATGTCAACATCCGCAAGGTGCTGAACGGCATGGGTTTCCCGCAGGAGACCTGGGAGAAATCGGTGGCTGTCCTGTCCGGTGGTGAGTTGACGCGTTTACGTTTGGCACGGCTTTTGCTGCAAAAGCCCGATGTTCTGATTCTGGATGAACCTACCAACCACTTGGACTTTGTCACTATGGAATGGTTGGAAAACTATCTAAATAGCTATACCGGTGCAGTTCTGGTGGTCAGCCATGACCGCTTCTTTCTGGATCATGTATGCAGCCGTATTTGGGAGGTTGCAGGCGCTGGCGTCAAAGAATATAAGGGCAACTACTCGGCTTATCTACCGCAGAAAGAAGCAGCAGATGCGTTGTTGCAAAAACAACATGATGCAGATGTGGCGCTGGCGGAAAAATTGCAGGATTATGTAGATCGCAATCTAGTGCGCGCATCTACGACAAAAATGGCGCAGAGTCGCCGTCGTCAGCTGGAAAAACTGGAAATCACGCAGGCACCGCAGGGTAGAGAGACGCAGCTGAAACTGCGATTCGAGTATGATCTGGAACCTTGGAATGAGTTGGTGATTCTGAAGAATCTGAAAATCGACATCGGAGAACGCACATTGCTGGAGCCATTCAACTATGTGGTGCATCGCGGCGAACGCCTGATTATTGCAGGTCCGAATGGTGCAGGTAAATCAACCTTGATGCAGGTCCTGTATGGTCAGCGTCGTCCCAGTAGTGGTATGGTGCGGCTGGGTTCCGGTGCAAGTCCCAGCATTTTTACCCAGCAGCAGGTACGTCATGCCGGTCGTGTAATCGATGCAATTTGGGACAAATATCCCCGTTTTACGGAACTGGAAGTACGCAGTCATCTGGCGAAGCTAGGTTTCCGCGGCGAAACAGTCTTCAAGGATTGTACCTCGCTGTCCGGTGGTGAAATGGCACGTCTGCGTTTTGCAGAGATTGCACTGGAGCGTCCGAACCTGATGTTCCTAGACGAACCCACCAATCATTTGGATATTTACACACGCGAAACCCTTACCGAAGCACTGTGCCAGTATACCGGTACATTGGTACTGGTTACCCATGATCGCTATCTGATGAATCAGCTGGCTTGTCCCATCTTGTATCTGGAAGATGGTAAGGTGACTTTCTATCCGGATTACGAAACCATGATGGGTCGTGGTGCAAAAGCAGAGCCTGTCGTGGCTGTTGCAGAAACGAAGCCCAAGTCTTCCGGTTATGGCAAAGAGCAGCGTCGTCGCAAAGCGGAATTGCGTGCTAAGGTGAAAGCATTGGAAGATGAGATGGAAGCATTGGGCGCACGCCAGATAGAACTGGAAAATGAAATCAACACACCGGATGTTTACAGTGATCCGATGTTGCTGCGGCAGAAGAGCGATGAATTGGAAGATACGCGCGCCCGCCAGGAAGATTTGTTTATGGCATGGGAAGCTGCTGTGGAAGAACAGCAGTCCTATGAAGAGGAGGGCTGAGCAACGTGGTAAATCGTTCTAAGAAAATTAAACAAGTGGCTTTGACGGGGCTGCTGTTTGCACTGGCAATGACACTTTCCCTGATTGAGGGTATGATTACATTTCCGGGTTTGTTGCCTGGTATGAAAATGGGGCTTGCTAACATCGTCGTCATGTATGCGCTGTTCTTTATGGGCACCAAACAAGCCCTGTTGCTGGATGTTCTGAAAGCGTTGTTCGTCTTTTTGGTCAGTGGTCCGACAGCAGGTTTCCTGTCCCTGTGCGGCGGTACATTGTCACTGCTGGTTATGTGGGTCTTGTACCGTGTTCTGCCTTTCCGCCTGACGTGGTTTATCATTTCAGTTTGCGGCGCATTGGCACATAATATCGGTCAGCTGCTGGGTGCTAGTGTGATTCTAAATACATCGCTGTCCCTGTATTATGCGCCGGTGATGCTGATAATGGGGTTGATAATGGGTACGTTGACCAGCATCTCTCTGAAGGCAATTTTGCCGGCGATCGAAAAGCTTGGGCTGGTCGAAAAAAAATAAGAAAATAATAATAATTCCTAGTTGACAAATGGGGACATCCACGCTATAATATAGTCAAACGAGAACAGTTCCTACTTTTCCCACTTGAGGAACAGTTCTCTTGAGAAAATTCACAATAATGTAAATTAAAATTATGGAGGAAATTGATTATGGCTAAATTTGTTTGCACCGTTTGTGGTTATGTTGCTGAGGGTTCTATCCCCGAGTTCTGCCCCGTCTGCAAGGCTCCCGCTGAGAAGTTCAAGGAGCAGGTTGGCGAGAAGACTTGGGCTGCTGAGCACGTTGTTGGCGTAGCACAGGGCGCACCCGAAGAAATCATCCAGGGTCTGCGTGAGAACTTCCAGGGCGAGTGCTCTGAGGTTGGTATGTACCTGGCAATGGCTCGTGTTGCACACCGTGAGGGTTATCCCGAAATCGGTCTGTACTGGGAGAAGGCAGCTTACGAAGAGGCTGAGCACGCTGCTAAGTTTGCAGAGCTGCTGGGCGAAGTGCTGACCGACTCCACCAAGAAGAACCTGGAGATGCGCGTTGACGCTGAGAACGGCGCTACCGCTGGCAAGTTCGAGCTGGCTAAGCTGGCCAAGCAGCACAACCTGGACGCTATTCACGATACCGTTCACGAAATGGCTCGTGACGAGGCTCGCCATGGCAAGGCTTTCGAAGGTCTGCTGAACCGTTACTTCGGCTAATTCAGCCATCGTATAAATTAAGAGAGGGCGGAGCAATCCGCCCTCTCTTTTTTGTGTAAAGAAGAAAATGTTGCGAAGAAAACCATTTTGCGCTACACTAGGGAAGCACAAAAAGGAAAGAGCAGGAGAATGCTGTTGTGAAATATTACTTTATTATCAATCCGGTGGCAGGAAAAGAAAATGTTACGGCCGCGCGGACACCAGAAATTTATCGTGCCGCAAAGGCTTGTGGAATCCCCGAAGAAGATGTTTCAATTTGGGTAACGGAATATCGGGGTCATGCAGTAGAGTTGGCACAGAAAGCTGCACAGACTGGCGAATCGGTGTATCTCTATGCAGTCGGCGGAGATGGTACCTTTAATGAAGTAGTACGGGGCGCAATGGAGTATCCCAATGCGGCAGTAGGCCTTTTGCCTTATGGCAGCGGCAATGATTTTTTGCGCAACTTTGGTACAAAAGAGGAATTTCGTGATGTAAAAGCACAACTGCAGGGTTCGCCAATTTCGATTGACTTAATGGAGACCAACCGTGGATATGCTGCTGAACTTTGTTCGGCTGGTTTGGATGCAAAAGTAGCGTACGGAATCCCTAAGTTCCGCCGCCTGCCTTTTTGCCATAGCGAAATGGCATATAAGCTCAGTATTGTACAGTGCTTGATGAGCAAAAGAAATTCAGAGCTGCTCATTGATATTGACGGGAAGACCATTCGGCGTGATTGTTTGATGGTCGCAGTATGTAACGGCTGTTCCTATGGCGGTGGATTTATGGCCGCACCGGAATCTCGTTTGGATGACGGCGTACTGGATGTGATGGTGGTGCGTAATCTGCCTCTTTTGAAGATTGCAAAAGCTCTGCCGCTTTACCAATCCGGTCGGCATTTTAAGAATGGCTCAATCATTCCCGAATTGCGGGATGTAGTGGAATATTTCCCGGCGCGACAAGTTTCCATCCGTACCTGTGATCCAGCGGATAAGGTGGTTATCAACGTGGATGGCGAGTGTGAGGAAAATGACTTTCTTTCGGCAAAAGTAGTTCCGTTGGCGGCACGTATTGTTTTACCAGACCATGTGTTCGACCGCTATCAGGTTACTGTAAATTGTTAAAAAATGACGAGCACATTCAAAAATGTGCTCATTTTTTGTTCTTTTCTACTAAAAAACAAACGAATTACCGACAATCTTTTTTCTGTAAAAGATTGTTTACAAATTAATGTGGTTTTTCTCTTGATTTTTTGGGGGGATGTGAGTAATATACTATTAGCACTCAAAGTAAAAGACTGCTAAACAAATTACAAATCACTATATATTGGAGGGTTATATTATGAAAATTCTGCCTCTGGGAGATCGTGTTGTTATCAAGATGTGTGAAGCTGAGGAGACTACCAAGAGTGGTATCATTCTGACCGCTGCTGCACAGGAAAAGCCGCAGGTTGCAGAGATTCTGGCGGTCGGCCCCGGCGGAATGGTAAACGGTAAGGAAGTG
>JARHYC010000021.1 GCA_029264955.1 Faecalibacterium sp.
GTGGTCGTGATGATGGGCGTGCTCGTTGGCTTCTTCTGCCAGCTTGCGCAGCTCTGCCACAAAGTCGTCACGGCTTTCCATTGCGGTAACGATCTGTGCGCCATCCAGAGAATCCCACGGAGTGGTAATGATGGTAGCGTCCGGGTTCTTCTCCTTAATCATCTCAACCGCCTTTGTGACCTTCTCCTCAGAGATGGACTGAGTACGGCTCAGGATGATACAGCTTGCATGGCTGATCTGGTCGTCGTAGAACTCACCAAAGTTCTTCATATACATCTTGACCTTGCCGGCGTCTGCAACGGTGACAAAGCTGTTCAGCTGCAGGGGCAGTTCATCTGCCACAGCCTCAACGGCACGGGTAACATCGCTCAGCTTACCAACGCCCGAGGGCTCAATCAGGACACGGTCAGGATGATACTGTTCGATGACCTGCTTCAGTGCCTCACGGAAATCACCCACCAGACTGCAGCAAATGCAGCCGGAGTTCAGCTCATTGATCTGCACGCCAGCCTCCTTCAGGAAACCGCCGTCGATACCGATTTCGCCGAACTCGTTTTCAATCAGAACGATCTGCTGCCCTGCGAACGCCTCGCGAATCAGCTTCTTAATCAGCGTAGTCTTACCTGCACCGAGAAATCCGGAAAAAATATCAATCTTCGTCATATCTTTCAGCCTTTCTGTTTTTTTGCTGTTGTATTGTTTGTCCCAAGCCGTAAATGACGGCTCTAACATAAAATTATAGCACAATTTGCCGTACATTTGCCAGCATTTCCGCAGTTTTCCCTGCTAAGAAGAGTATAACCGGGTTTTATCATAAAATAAAAAACTTTCTGTAACTTTTTCTTGGTTTGTACACGTTTGCAATCCCGCGCTGGGAATGCTAAAATAAACTGTAATATTGTACCTATCCGATACAATTTAATTTCCTGTATCTTCATCCAAATCATAATAAAGGAGCGTATTTTATGAAACCTGTTTTGGAACGTCTGGCAGACCTGCGTGCCGCTATGGCACAGGCTGGCTGCGATGCTTACATCATGCCTAGCAGCGACCCCCACTCCAGCGAATATGCACCCGCACACTACACCGCATGGGAATATTTTTCTGGTTTTTCTTGTGAGAACTCCAATCTGGTTGTGACTGCAAACGAAGCTGCCATGTGGGTGGATGGTCGTTTCTTTGGCGCAGCGGACGCAGCACTGGCTGGCACTGGTATCGCTTCCATGCACATGGGCGTCAAGGGCGTACCCACAGTAGATGCATGGCTGGCTGAAAAGCTGACTGCTGGTAAGGTCCTGGGCTATGCTGCCGAGACCATGCCGGTTGCACAGTATCGTGCACTGGCTGCTGTTTGTGAAAAGGTAGGCGCAACATTGTCCGACCTACCCCTGGTGGATCAGGCATGGACTGAAGGCCGCCCCGCACTGCCCACCAGCCCGGCATGGATTCTCAACACCGTTTACGCTGGCAAGGCTCCCGCAGAAAAGCTGGCTCAGCTGCGTGCCTCTCTGAACGAGCAGGGCTGCACCGCAATTCTGGTCACTAAGCTGGACAGCGTTGCATGGCTGCTGAACCTACGCGCTGCCGATGTGGATAACACCCCTTACGCACTGGCATTCTGCTATGTAGACCAGAACAACGCCGTACTGTTCACGGATACAAGCCGTCTGTCTCCGGACGCAATGGCACAGCTGGCACAAGCTGGCGTTGCTGTAGATGCATACACCCGTATGCCTGCTTATCTGGCAGCCGGTACTACCGCACAGACGGTTCTGGTTGACCCTGTCAGCCTGAATGCTGCACTGAACAATGCACTGCGCGGCAACGCACTGTATACGGTTGTTGAGGGTGCAGATCCTATCGCTATGATGAAGGCAGTGAAGAATGAAACCGAGCTGAACTGCACCCGTACTGCGCACCTGGTGGACGGTGCTGCTATGGTTCGTTCTCAGATAGAGATGGAACAGCGTGTGGCTGCCGGTGAAACCCTGCGTGAAACCGACATCGACGCCATCCTGCACAAATACCGCAGCAGCGCAGAAAAATTCATCACTGAGAGCTTCCCCACCATCGCCGCTTGGGGTTCCAACGCTGCTATGATGCACTATGCACCGCAAGTGGGCGCAGACGCCGCACTGGACAAAAACGGGTTCCTGCTGGTAGATAGCGGCGCTACCTACTATGACGGTACCACCGACATTACCCGTACCTTTGCTTTTGGTCATCTGACTGAGGCAGAAAAACTAGCTTACACGCGTGTACTGCGCTGCCATATCGACATTGCAATGGCAGTTTGGCGCGAGGGCGCAACCGGCGGCGAGCTGGATATGCTTTCTCGCCAACCGCTGTGGCGTCATATGCTGGACTACCGCTGCGGTACCGGTCACGGTGTTTCTCACGTCGGTGCTGTACACGAAGGCCCCCAGAGCCTGCGTCCCCACAATAACATCGTGTTTGTACCCGGCATGGTCATCACCGATGAACCCGGCATCTACGAAGAAGGTCACATGGGCATCCGTATCGAAAACGAACTGATCTGTGTTGAGGCTGGCGAAAGCGAATACGGTAAATTCCTGCGCTTTGAGCCGCTGACCTATGTCCCCATCGACACCTCCTGCGTACTGATCGACGAATTGACCCGTGAGGAAAAGCAGTGGCTGAACGACTACCACGCACAGGTTTTGGCAAAGCTGCGCCCCTTGCTGAACGAGAGCGAAGCTGCATGGCTGGCTGCTAAGTGCGCTGCAATTTAATCTAAAATCCTCACCTGCAATATGGGAAAGGAGCTCTCTATGGAGCGCATCCGATATCTTCTGGTACCAGTCATCATCCCGCTGATACCGCTTTTGGGATTATTCTTTATCCCACAAACACAGCGCCGCCGCCGTTTTATCACCGGCGGGCTGTTATTTACGATTGTTTTCGCTTTTTTAGGGATGGGGCTGCAAGGCTCTGTAAATGCGGCTTCGCTTGGCTGGCTGGAATTTAGTTTACAGGGCACACCGCTGGGGGGAGTATTTTCCCTCTCCATGGCTGTTCTGCTTTGTCTGACCGGAATCTTCGGTTTTGAAGTACTGGACAGCAAAGAGCGTAACTACTACATTGCTTTTCTGACAGTATATATTGCTGTGCAGGCAGCTGCCTGCATGGGAAGTCTGCCTCTGTTTTTGGCGGCATGGCTGGTCGGCGCAATCGCTTGCGATGCATTGGTAAAGCGCAATCCCAAAGGACTGCGCTTTTACCGCATTGGAACAGCAATCAGCGTTGTATTATTGGCAGCCGGTACCGTACTGGCTGCCAGCCAACGTGCCGCTCTCACATTCCTGCCGCACACAGTAAAAACAGACGCAGCCTTACCGGCCGCTTTACTCATTGCGGGCTTTGCACTGCACACATTGATTTGTCAGCTGACCCCTGCGGCTGCTCCCACTTCTGTTGTACTATATGTGGGTATGGGCAGTGTAGGACTGTTTGGCGTGATTCAGACCACCTACTATCTGTTTGGTGTTTCAGCGTTGGAAAATACCTTCCTACAACGCTGGTTTCCTCCTGTATTTTTGCTGATTGCCTTTGCTGCGGGGTTGCTGGCGCTCCGCTGCCAGAATTTGACCCAGCGGCTTGGGTGCCTTGCTGCAAGCCAAAGCGGTATCATTCTGTTCGGCTTGTGTGCCTTGCAAAAGGATTTATTTACCGGTGCTGCACTGCTGTTTGTACTGGGGGATATTTGTCTGACGGCTTTGCTTTTGTGCAGCAGTGCATTCCGCTACACCCAGGGTAAAACGCTGGTTTCGCAGTTGGAGGGCATTGGCCGACAAATGCCGCTTGCTTTGTTCTGCTTCGGCTGTGCCGCATTTGGTTTGGTCGGTCTGCCGCCTTTTGCCGGCAGCGTTTCCCGCTGGCATCTGGCACGCGGTGCATTGTCCAGTCTGAATTGGGGTATCCTTGCCGTATTGATACTGTTGCTTCTGGCTGCACTGACTGCCTTGGCTCTGCTGAAGCCTTTGAATCAGGGATTCTTCCCAGGCCGAGAATACGAAACCGACACGAAACTACACTACGGTGCCTGTGTTGGTGTTCCGGTTGCCATTCTTGCTGTTGTTCTGCTGTTTATGGGGCTTTTCCCCATTCACCTGCTGCAAATGGTGCAAACGGCAGCCTGCCTATTCAACTAAGGAGGTGCCACTTTGGATTTTATCAAAACACTGAGCGGCACCCCCGGCGCCGCAAAACTGCTTCTGCTGCTTTTACTGGTCCCCCTGATCGGCAGCCTGTGTGTCTGGGGCATTAGTCTGTACGGCCAGACCATTCCCGGAAATGGCTGGCGTGACCGCCGGGATGCTATCATTTGGACCTGCTGCAGCCTGACCCTTTTGGGGGTACTGGCTTTGCGCCCATACTGGGGCACGGAATTCATCTTACTTGCTTCCGGCGGCGTGGGCTACAGTTTTGGCATCGACGGACTGCGCTATGTGCTGGCTGCGCTGGTTTCTACGCTATGGCTGCTTTCCAGTCTGTTCAGTCGCTGGTATCTTGCGCAGTCCAGCCACAAGATGCGTTATTATTTCTTCTTTTTGCTGGGCGAAAACGGCATCCTGTGTGTGCTGTTCTCTGCCGATTTGTACACATTGCTGACCGGCTTTGTTGTACTGAATCTGGCGTGCTGGGTCCTTACCGGCCATCGGGAAAGCGAAGCCGCTCGTATGGCTGGTACACGCGCCTTGACTGGCGCCGTCTTTGGCGGCTTATGCGCGCTGTTGGGCATCCTGCTTCTGACCAATCTTCTGGGCACGGTACGATTTTCCGCTCTGCGGGTATTGGGCTACACCTGCCAAAACCGTGAGCTGCTGTATTTGGGCGGTGGCTTGGTGCTGATTGGTATTTCTATCAGCTGCGCTGTTTGGCCGCTGCCAAAACGAATGCCCAGCGCCAGCTTTGCCCCCGGCCCCGCCGCTGCACTGATTGCCGGTGCAGTTACCGTAGCTTGGATGTTCTCCGCCATGGTCCTCAGCGGACTTTTGTTCTGGTGGAATTACCCCTGGGGCATTTTCCTATCGGTACTGGGTATTGCTATGGCGGTGATTGGTGCAGTTGCCGCTTCGTTCCGCCCACATCTCAAACAGGCATTAACGATGCTTTCGGTCAGTCAAACCGGGCTGATTTTGCTCACACTGGGTCTGAACTGTCTTTTGGCAGATAAAAACCATCTTGCTGCGGAGGCCGTTGTGTTGCAATGCCTGCACCACGGCTTATGCCAGATGGTGCTGTTCCTGTGTGCCGGTACGATTTGCCTCCATCAGTCCGACCTTTCTCTTTCCGCCTTGTGCGGCTTTGGTCGTGGCAAAAAGGCACTATTCGCCGGCTTTGCACTTGCAAGTGCATCGTTATGCGGAATGCCGTTTTTCTTCGGCTCCATCAATCTGACTCTACTACAAAAAGCGCTGCATAGCTTTATTTCCACCTTACCCGCAGGCGGCCGTGACATCCAACTGTTCCAGCTGATTTCCTGGCTGGTGATTTTCAGTTGCGGTGCAAGTGTTGCCGCTGTGATCAAGCTTCTGGTTTTCCTGTTTGGCAAGCGGAATACAGACCCTGCTTTACAGGCACGATATGATGCACTGAACGAGCGTGATCTGTCCCCTCTGGTGCAAATTTTGTTGGTATGCTCCGGTGCGGTATTGCTGCTGGCCGGTCTGACTGCACCTTATACGCTGCGGCATATTGCTTATAACTGTGTTGGCTTCTTCAGCACGTTACTGCGTGGACCTCTTACCGCATTCGAAAAACAACCCTTTGTACTGGCTGCTTTGTATCTGGGCATTGGCGGAATTTTGTACCTGCTGTTTTTATGCAAGCCACTGAAAAAGTTGGCAAATGGCAATTCCAAACCAGATGAATCCTCTTGCTGATCTAATCCTTCGTCCATAAAAACGCACGGTGCCAGCCGTGCGTTTTTTACTTTTTAGGGAATCGCGCCTCTGCTGCTCTCTTAACGCACCAGTAAAACACTGAGCAGATGCCTGCCGCCCCGACAATCCTAACCATACCAGCGTTGCAGATTTGAAGGAGTTGTTCCGCAGACTGATGTAAAATATAATCTTATGGTACACATGCCATAATGAATGAATCAAAAAATCTAATTTTGCACTGTTTTTCACACCCACTTTTTTGTGGAATGTTGAAAACTCTGTGGAAAGAGTGGAAACCTTCTACATTTAGTGGTTAGCCGTCGCTTACCCTCGCAAATATTGGTTTCGTTTTTCTGTGTCACTTGTGGAAAAGCGTGCATTCTGTCGGTTCCTCTTGTCTTTTTACACAGAACACGGTAGGATAAAAGCAAATCACGACTAAAATGGGTGAGGTTCTTCACCCGGTAAGGAATAAGAATGAAACGACTTGTAATCGGCATACTGGCTCATGTAGACGCCGGAAAAACCACCCTTTCGGAGGCTTTTCTCTACCAGTCGGGCGCGCTGCGCAGTCTGGGGCGTGTGGATAAAGGCAGCACCTTTTTGGACACTGATGCCCGCGAGCGTGCCCGCGGTATTACGATTTTTTCCCAGCCCGCTGTGTTGGAATGTCCCAATGTAAAACTGACTTTGTTGGATACCCCCGGTCATGTGGACTTTTCTGCTGAAATGGAACGAACACTGCAAGTACTGGACTATGCAGTATTGGTCATCAGCGGTGTCGATGGCGTTCAGCCCCACACCGAAACCCTGTGGACACTGCTGCAACGTTACAATGTACCTACTTTTATTTTTGTCAACAAGATGGACCTGCCCGGTCCCGGTCGAGAAGCTATTTTGGAGGATTTGCACAAGCGACTCAGCCCCGCCTGCGTAGATGTTTCGGAGGATATTTCTGCGGATGCACACAGCGAAGCTTTTGCGCTGTGTGATGAAGCCTTAATGGATGGTTATCTGGAAACCGGTTCTGTATCAGACAATGCCATTGCGGATGCGGTACACCGCCGGGGTGTGTTTCCTTGCTGGTTTGGTTCTGCGCTGCGTTTACAGGGCGTAGATGCCATTCTGGATGGACTGAATCGCTATACGCAGGCTCCTGCTGTCTGCGAAGAATTTGCCGCATCAGTCTATAAAATCAGTGCAGGCGAAAACGGCCAGCGACTAACCTGGATGAAAATTACCGGCGGCAGCCTGAAAAGCAAAACCACGCTGCGTTCCCGCCCGAAAGATGCAGCCCAGTGGGAAGAGAAAGCCGACCAGCTGCGGCTGTATTCCGGTGCAAAGTTCACGCCTATTCCAGAGGCTTTCCCCGGTCAGGTAGTGGCTGTAACTGGTCTGACGAAAACCTTTGCCGGCCAAGCGCTTGGTGCACAGGCAGACCTCATCAGTCCTAGTCTGGAACCCGTACTCACCTATCGGGTAGATTTACCCATTGGAACAGATGCGCATACTGCTCTGACCCAATTGCGCACTCTGGCAGAAGAAGACCCCCAGCTTCATGTTCTATGGGACGAAAATCTGGGCGAGATTCATATTCAGCTTATGGGTGAAGTACAGCTGGAAATTCTGGAAAACCTGATTGCCGAGCGATTCGGTCTGGCGGTACAGTTCAGCCAAGGTGGTATCTTATACAAAGAAACCATCGCAGCTCCTATGGAAGGTGTGGGGCACTATGAACCACTGCGCCACTACGCAGAAGTGCATTTGCTTTTGGAGCCGGGTGAACGCGGCAGCGGTCTGGTATTTGGCACCAAATGCCGTGAGGATGCGTTGGACCGAAACTGGCAGCGATTGATTCTGACCCATCTGGCAGAAAAACAGCACCGCGGCGTTTTGATTGGTGCTCCGCTGACCGATGTAAAAATCACCCTTCTGGGCGGTCGTGCGCACGCAAAACACACTGACGGCGGCGACTTTCGCCAGGCTACCTATCGTGCAGTACGTCAAGGCTTACGCAGCACAGAAAGTGTCCTTCTGGAACCTTGGTATCATTTCCGTCTGGAAGTTCCTGCCGACAATGTAGGTCGTGCTATGACCGACATTCAGCGCATGGGCGGTAATTTTGAACCGCCGATCCCTTTGCAAGATATGGTACTCCTGACCGGGTCTGCACCGGTCAGTGAGATGCGCCCCTATCAAAAAGAGGTCACCAGCTACACCCGTGGTCGTGGGCGACTGTCCTGTGCGGTATCTGGTTATCAGCCCTGCCACGATGCAGATGCTGTGATTGCTGCGGTAGATTATGACCCCGACCGGGATTTGTCTGACCCTGCCGATTCTGTTTTTTGCGGTCACGGCGCAGGCTATACCGTCAAATGGAATCAAGTGCGGGAGCATATGCATGTGGATACCGGCTGGGGTAAACCCGAACCGGAGTTAGATCCCATGGATGTTCCTGCCCGCCGGGTACAGCGTTATGCTGGTACGTTAGCGGAAGATAAAGAGCTTTTGGCGCTGTTTGAGCAAACTTATGGTCCTATTAAGCGCGATCCCCGCAAAGCATTCCGCAAACCACCGGAACCCGCCGTCAGTGCGAAACCTGCTGAACCCATCCCGCAGGGACCGGAATACCTTTTAGTGGACGGTTACAACGTACTGCACGCATGGCCGGAATTTGCGGACATGCTGGAGGAGAATCTGGACGGCGCACGACATCGCCTGATGGATATTTTGTGCAATTATCAGGGCTACCGCAAATGTCAGGTCATTCTGGTCTTTGACGCCTACCGGGTAAAAAACAATCCCGGCAAGGTGGAGCAGTACCACAACATCAGTGTGGTATACACCAAGGAAGCCGAGACTGCGGATATGTATATCGAAAAGGTGACCCACCAAATCGGTCGCAAGTACCGGGTGCGTGTGGTCACCAGCGATGGGATGGAACAGCTCATCATTCTGGGTCAGGGCGGTCTGCGCGTATCCTGCCGTATGTTCAAAGAGGAAGTGGACGCTGTAGAAAAAGCCATTCGTGCTTATCTGGAACAGTGATTCACTGCATATCGTCTGTATCGTTTTTTTCTAGATACAGCGGCGGTTCATCTTCCGCTAAATAGGCAGCTTCTGCCTCCTGCTGAGCAATTTCCAGCAAACGTCGCGCTTGCTCCGCGCGGCGAAACAGCTGATAGTACAGACTTTTATAATCCGGCACAGGCACTGCACCCCTTTCTCATTTTGTTTTCAGTGTGCCCCATTGGCGGCGAATTTATCCCGCCACGGGCAGAAAGGATTTTTATGGATATTCCTCGTCAAACACTCGCCGGGCTGATTTTAGGCGGCGTAGGGTTGTTGTTTGTATTTCTGGGCGGCGCACCAATCAGTGTGGCTCTGAGTGCCGTGGGTGTCATCCTGACCTTTCAGGGCTGGCAGTCCGGCGGCGGAAAGCTATGGTGTATGCTCAGCTTTGGTCTGAACGGCGTTTGTCTTGTACTGGGCTTGCTGTTCAGCCTGATTGGCGGATTGTTCCACTGGATTTTCTAAACAAAAAAGCACCGCGGAAGCATTAGCTCTCGCGGTGCTTTTCATTTTTGGATATGTGCCGTTAACTTTCCACCATTTTTACTTCCACAGTGTAAAACTCTGTCTGTCTTTCTCTGCGGCCAAATCGCGTCCAGCGAGTGACGTACCACATCAAAACCGCCAGTGCAAGCCCCATCACCACATCAATGATGGAATGCTGGTCCAGCAGCACCGTAGAGCAGCAAATCGCCACTGCCAGCGTACCATTCAAAATACGCCCTGTTATGCCCAGTTTACTCCACAAGGTGCAGAGCAGCACGACCGTAACAAACACATGGAGTGAAGGACATACATTGGTGGGGGTATCCATTTGATAAATCATCCGCACCAGTTCATTACATAACCCGGTATCCGGCACAGAACCGCGCAAATTCAGCCCGGTAGGCCATACCGTATACAGAATCAAGGTCACAACAATACCGCCCACCATAGCAGAGAACCCCCGCCAGAAGCGTGTGCGATCGGTATACATCAGGTAAAAAAGTACCGCCGGCACCCAGGCGAACCAAGCAACATAGGGAATAACCGCACTGCTGACAAAGGGTATGTACGCATCCAAAGCACACTCCACCAGATGAATCTGACGGGGTATCCGCTCCAGCAGATTAAAGCATACCAGATAGACCATACCAAACAGAATCATAACAAGCACCGGATGTCGATACAACCGGCGGCGCACTTTCGCAAACATTGTTTGTTTCATTGCTCTCACCTCGTTTTTGCGTTATACTATTTCTGATACCAAACGGTATCCTTACGATCAAAATAACGAACCCCGGAGGGATTTACTATGGAATGGACCGATATCCGCATCACCGTACCCAAGCCTCAGGCCGAAGAAGCCGAAGCCATCGCAACTGTGCTGGCAGATGCCGGTATTTATATTGAAGATTACAGCGATATTGAAACGCAGGTGGAAGAAATCGCTCATGTAGACCTAATCGAGCAGGAACTCCTGGACAAGCCTCGTGACCAGGTCATTATTCATATGTATCTGGAGCCGGGCGCTTCCCCTGCAGAAATGCTGGCAATGCTGCACGCCCGTATGGAGGCTGCTAACATTTCCTGCACCATCGACACCGCAGGCGTCGAACAGGAAGACTGGCAGAACGGCTGGAAGAAGTACTACCACCCGCTGGAAATCGGCAACCGCCTTGCCATTGTACCCAGCTGGGAAGACGAAGAAACCGACCGTGTCAAACTGATTCTTGACCCGGGCCTGGCTTTCGGTACTGGCAGCCACGAGACCACCTCTCTGTGCTTGGAAGTGTTGGATTCCGTCGTCAAGGGCGGCGAGCGTGTGCTGGATATCGGTACTGGCAGCGGCATTCTGGCAATCGCAGCTTTGAAGCTGGGTGCAGCCTCCGCTGATGGCGTGGATATTGACCCGGTCGCTGTCCGCACTGCCGGCGAAAATGCCGCGCGCAACGGCGTTACCAATCAGCTGAAAGTTTTGGTCGGCGACCTGAGCGATCAGGCAAGCGGCAAATACCAAATCATTACTGCCAATATCGTCGCCAATGCGATTTTGAGCCTGGCTCCGGCTGTGCCTGCTTTGCTGGCAGAAAACGGTGTATTCATTGCCAGCGGTATCATTGACACCCGCAAGGACGAAGTCATTGCCGGTTTGCAGGCTGCCGGTCTGGACGTGACCGCTGTACACGAAAAGCGCGGCTGGGAATGCATTGTCTGCCGTGCCGCTCAGTAAAGGAGATCCGTTATGCCTCACCGCTATTTTACAGATCAAATCAGCGAGAACTCTGCACAGCTGACTGGTGCGGATGCGCACCATCTGGCACGCGTCATGCGCGCCAAACTGGGCGAAAGCGTTGTGCTTTGCGATGGCCACGGCATGGAATATAACGGTATCATCACCGGGATTTCTTCAGATGCAGTAGATTTTTCCATTTCGGATGCCCGCCCCACCGCTGCAGAACCCGGTGTAGATGTAACGCTGTTCATGGGTTATGCCAAGCAGGACAAGCTGGAGGAGGAAATCCGCCACGGTACCGAGCTGGGTATTTCCCACTTTGTGCCTTTTTTCAGTCGTTATTGTGTGGTCACACCCAAAAAGGAAGAGCAGAAGCATGTACGCTATGCCCGCATTGCCTTTGAAGCAGCAAAGCAATCCGGTCGTGGTATCCTTCCGGATGTTGCCATGCCCATGGCAAACTTTGGTGAAGTCTGCCGCAGCTTTGCCGATTACGACCTGGTTTTATTCTTCTACGAGTGCGGCGGCGAACCTTTGACCCAGCTACTGGCACCCTATGCAAATGCAAAACCCGGTATGGAGCATAAGCCTCGTATCGCTCTGGTCACCGGAGCCGAAGGCGGCTTTTCGGAAAAGGAGGCCGCAGATGCTGTATCAGCCGGCGCAAAACAGGTTGGGCTTGGTCCCCGTATTTTGCGCTGCGAAACTGCACCGCTGGCTGCTGCCGCTGCGGTTATGACGCTGACCGGAAATCTGGAATAATCCCCATAGCACCGTTTCAGTATAGCAGACTATTTCGGAACAAGTAAGAGTTTTCCCCTTTAAGATTTTCTTAAATTGAAAAGCACCTGTCTCCTGTGTAATGCGTGGGACAGGTGCTTTTTTACAGCTCTGTGGATTTGTTTTCCGGTAGCTGGAAGGGGCTTTCTGCCGAAATCGCCTTGCGGTTCTCCTTCTCATCATTCGCAAACAATTCCCACCAAGGGTCCGGGTCGCTTGCTTCATCCAGAACATCCCACTGATCCGGCGCAAACTGGGGTGCCCACGCGCGATAGGCAACCGCGGCCACCAACTCCTGCGGATCGGTAATACCACGCAGAATATCCAATCCATCTGGTCCGTCCGGGTCGAACAAGCCGTCCAGACGGCGGAACTTTTCCGGATCGTATGCTTTCAAAAATGCCTGTGCCAGTTCTTCCACGGTATAAATTGGAGTAGGGTCTACTTGTGCCGCCTTGGCGGCACATTCCAAAAATGCCAACGGTTTATCTTCCGCACGGAACAAGGTCAAAGCCGCTTTCCCCGTCAATTCCAGCGCAAGGGTTTCATCTGCCAAACGGCGCATACAGGCATTGAACGGCTTCCTCAGCGCGGCAAGCTGCGCTCTGGCATGTTCAGGACGAATAGCGTATGCAGTACCACGCAGTTTGCCAAATGCACGGAACGTGTCATTATAGCCCAACTCCATATTGCGCTGTGCCTGCTGTCGGTTCACGGCAAACAAATCGCCCAGCTCCCAGTAGCAATGCACTGCAACAGTAGGCAGCCCGGTCAAATTAGGCTTGGTAATACCAATACCGTTGATGTCCACTGTGACCAACTCGGTTGCACCCATTCGCTTTGCCAGATTAAAGGGCATATTGTCCCGATAACCACCGTCAATGAACTTTTTGCCGTCAATGGTACGGGGGCGCAACGCCGGGAAACAGGCTGCCGATGCCAGCAGATACTCTGACAGCCGACCTTCCGGAATTTCATCCAGCGCCATCTCACAGGCTTTCAACTTTTTCTGCTCTACGGTGACCAGACCGAATTTCACCCTGCCGTGACGCAGTTTGTTTTCATTCACAAAGCGCATCACTATTTTTTCCAGCGGCGCTACATCCATACCGCCGCTTCGGATTGCATCCTTTACAAAGGCGGAAATTTCCGGCAGTGTGTTGTCCGCCGGCAGCGAAAGAATGTCTTCCTCATGCAGCGTCAGCCACATGGCACGGGCTGTTTCATAATCTCCTTGCGCCAGAAGCGCACCATTCAGGCTACCGATACTGGTACCTGTAATGATTTCCGGTACCCAGTTCAGCTCGGCCAGCGCTTTCCACACGCCGATCTGATAACTGCCCTTTGCTCCGCCACCTGCTAAAACCAATCCTTTTGCCACGTTTCTACCCTCCTTACGATGTACTTTTACATCTCCTTCTTTTGCCAAGTATATCATGCTAGTTCAGCGCTTTCCAGCGAACCTTGCCGCCCAAACTGTAAAAACTTTATGAAACCTTTCCCAATAAACAAAATCGGGAGCGCATAAAGCACGCTCCCGATTTTGTTTATTCAAACGATACGTCGTTTTCCTTAGATTCTTTTGCAAATAGCTGCAGGAATATCTCCCGCGCTTCGGCAACACGCCCGCGAGGGACCGGAACCTGTGCGCCGCTCTCCATAATAAATTCACTGTCTGTCAGCTGGTTCACCGCATCCAGATTGATCACATAACTGCGGTGCGGCTGGTAAAACCGCCCTTTTGCCATCAAATCCGTCAACGCTTCTTTCAGCGGAACCCGCAGCGTGATACTGCGCACAAGACTGCCATCCCGCAAATGAAAATGCAGAATGTGGTCGGTACATTCCACATACTCCACATCTCGATGCGCTACACGCACCAACCCCTCACGCGTGGAAACCACAAAATATGGTCCCCGCCGGGTGAGCAAAAGCTGGTCCAGCATAGCAAACAACTGATTTCGGGATACCGGTGGAATAAAATACTGGGTTGCAAATACCCCAAAGGCATCCATCGCATACTCCGGACCTGCCGCCAGGAAAACAATCGCTCCGGCACCGCCTACGCTGCGGATTGCCTGTGCAGTATCTAAACCATTGGGTCGGGGACCTTCCACAGACAAAAAGACCAAGTCACTTTTGACCAGACTGTCCAGCTTTTTTTCCGTCACAGAATGGATCTGCAATTCTTCTGACCTGCGGGTAAAATAGTCTTGGCATAACGTCTGGATGGCGCGCCGCTGTGCGGCACTGGGCAGACATAAGGTGATGCGAAACACGAGCGGTAGTCTCCTTCCTGTCTATTTAGCGCAATTTCTTTTCCAAATCTTTGGTATACAAAGCGCGGGTTGCGTTCAGCACAGCAAGCACCATAATGCCCACATCAGCAAAAATGGCCACCCACATATTGGCATAACCCAATGCAATCAGTACTAGGCAGAGCACCTTCACCAACAGCGAAAGAACAATATTCTGGTATACGATTCGAGTTGTGCGGCGAGAAATCGCCATTGCCAGGCTGAGCTTTGCCGGGTCATCGTCCATCAAAACGATGTCGGCAGCTTCAATGGCTGCATCGCTGCCCAGCGCACCCATAGCAACACCAATATCTGCCCGGCTCAAAACAGGCGCATCGTTGACACCGTCACCCACGAAGACCAGATTTTCATCCTTGCGCTTTTCCGCCAGTAATGCCTCCACACGGTCGACCTTATCCCCTGGCATCAGCTGGGCACAAACCTCGTCCAGACCCAAATGATTTGCCACTTCTTTTGCCGCAGCTTCGCTGTCGCCGGTCAGCATAACCGTTTTATGCACACCGGCCTTTTTCAGGCTGCGAATTGCCTGTTCCGCATGCGGCTTGATCATATCCTTGATAGAGATACAACCCGCGTATACACCATCTATTGCCACATATACCACTGTACCAATCGGCTGTCTGCTTTCCGGCAGTTGGATGTTTTCGCTTGCCATCAGACGAGCATTTCCCACCGCAACGGATTTTCCATCCACCAGTGCAGTAACACCGTGGCCACCCTGCTCTTTTACTTCTGCCACACGGGACAGATCCAGCTTTGCCGGGCAGGCTGCACACAAACTGCGGCTGATGGGGTGGTTCGAATACTGTTCCGCCAAGGCTGCTGTTTCCAGCAGATTTGCTTCGGTAAAGCCCTCTGCCGGATGGACCTGCGACACCGAGAACTTACCTTCAGTCAGCGTACCGGTCTTATCAAAGACTACTACGCCAGCATGTGCCAAGGCCTCCAGATAATTGGAACCTTTGATCAGGATCCCTCGCGCACTTGCGCCGCCGATACCGCCAAAAAAGCTCAAAGGAATCGAAATCACCAGCGCACAGGGACAGCTGACAACCAAGAAGGACAGCGCACGGTATACCCAGCTGCCAACGGCAGGATCTCTGCCCATAATCGCCAATACCAGCGGGGGTACAATCGCCAAGGCCAACGCAGAATAGCACACAATCGGCGTATACACGCGGGCAAAGCGCGTAATAAAGTTTTCACTGCGCGCCTTCTTCATGCTGGAATTTTCCACCAGATCCAAAATCTTTGCAACGGTGGATTCCCCAAACTCTTTCGTTGTGCGCACTTCCAGCACACCCGTCAGGTTAACGCAGCCACTGATCACATCATCCCCGATATGCACATCCTTGGGCAGACTTTCACCCGTCAATGCAGCGGTATTCAGGGTAGATTCACCCGTCAAAACCACACCGTCAATAGGTACACGCTCACCGGGCTGCACCAAAATTACGCTGCCGACCGGAACATCATCCGGGTCGGTTTCTTCCCAGGAGCCATCCTCCTGACGCATCCGGGCACTGTCCGGGCGAATATCCATCAAATCGGAAATGCTCTTGCGGCTCTTACCCACCGCGTAGCTTTCAAATAGCTCACCAATTTGATAGAACAGCATAACAGCCACAGCTTCGGTATATTCGCCCAGCAGCCATGCGCCAACCGTAGCGACTGCCATCAGAAAACATTCGTCAAACGGCTGACGGTTTCGTACGCCTTTCCATGCTTTTTTCAAAGTTCCCCAGCCGACCGCCAGATACGGCAGCAGGTATGCCGCCATCCTCATTTCTTCCGGCAGTGGCAGCAGCGTAATCATCAGAATCAGTGCCACAGCGGTCAAAATGTTACGCAGGGAACGCTTTTGTTTTTTCGTCATAACGCGCCTCCTTTTGATTCTGCCTTGTTTTTCTTAGATGTCATAGATTTCGAAGTCATCCTCGACCTTTTTGCAGGCTTTCAACACCTCCTGCATTACAGCGTGCGGCTCTGCACCTTCTGCAAAGGTGACCTGTATCTTCTGGGTCATATAACTGACGGTTGCCTTTTCTACACCTGAAATCTGGCTAGCCACCTGTTCCATCTTTGCTGCACAGTTTGCACAGTCTACTTCGATCTTGTAAGTCTTTTTCATCGTAAAATCTCCTTTATCCGTTTGTATGGGGAATATTTTCTTCAACGTGTTCCATGCCAAGAGCTAAAATCGAACGCACATGGTCATCATCTAAGGTGTAGAACACCGATTTGCCCGCACGGCGGGAACGCACCAAACGCGCATTCTTTAATACACGCAGCTGATGGCTGACCGCACTCTGCGTCATGCCCAGCGCCTCGGCAAGCTGCTGTACACACAGCTCACCGCCGGACATCCGATACAAAAGACGCAGCCGCGTTTCATCGCCGAAAATGTGGAACGCATCCGCCAGCGCGCGTAGGGCTTCGTCTCCGGGCATCGCCGGATTTTTTTCTTTGTGCATTACGGACATCCTTCCTTTTTTCATTTGAACATTTGTTCATACGTTCATTATATGCCGGTGCTTTTTCTCTGTCAACGGATTTCAAAAATTGCCACCAGCTTGCATTTCCATTCATCCAGGAAAATCCCCTGTGTACAAAGGTTTCATGTCGTAAAATGCTTGTTTCTGCGGGTGAAATAGCGTATACTAGAAGAAGTCCTGTGTTGCAGTATATTTGCTGGGGCCGTGCCCCATAACAGGAACGAACGGGAGGTTATGTTCCATGCTGGAATTACAACATGTTGGTTTTGTTGCGGAGGATCAGAAGGAAATCCTGCACGACGTTAACTTAAAAATTGATGACCGTTTTGTGGCTGTTACCGGCCCGAACGGCGGCGGTAAATCCACACTTGCCAAATTGATTATGGGCATCGAAAAGCCTACCTCTGGCCGTATCCTGCTGGACGGTGAGGATATTACCAATCTTTCTATCACCGAACGTGCAAATAAGGGCATCACCTATGCTTTTCAGCAGCCCGTCCGCTTTAAGGGTCTGCGCGTAAAGGATCTGCTTAAGCTGGCCGGTGGCAAGACCACCACCATGGCAGAAGCCTGCAATATGCTGAGCGAAGTAGGCCTGTGCGCACGCGACTATATCGACCGCGAGCTGAATGACACCCTATCCGGCGGTGAATTGAAGCGTATTGAAATCGCTATGGCTCTGGCACGCGGCACCAAGCTGACCGTGTTTGATGAGCCGGAAGCCGGCATTGACCTGTGGAGCTTCCAGAACCTGATTCGCGTATTCGAAAAGATGCACGAGCAGACCCAGGGCACAATTTTGATTATCAGCCATCAGGAGCGCATCCTGAACATTGCCGACAAGATCATTTACGTTAAGGCAGGCAATGTGGATAAGTATGGTCCTCGCGAGGAAATCCTTCCCGGTCTGCTGGGTAATGGTCGCCCCTGTAAGGGCATGGAGCGCAGCATGGACTGCGCAAAGGAGGTGCATTGATATGGTAGATCTGTTCAAGACTGACCTGCTGCATCAGGTTGCTGATTTAGACGCACTGCCGGTAGGTGCTTACAGCATCCGTGCCAACGGCCAGAGCGCCAAGCTGAACTCCACTGCACACATCCAGATTACCCCCAAAACCGACAAGCCCGGCATCGACATCCATGTTGCACCCGGCACCAAAAACGAAAGTATGCACATTCCGGTCATTATCAGCGAAACCGGTATCAAGGACTGTGTCTATAATGATTTCTTTATCGGCCCTGACTGCGACATTACCATCATCGCAGGCTGCGGTATCCACAACTGCGGCAATCAAGACAGCGCACACGACGGCATCCATGCTTTCTTCATCGGTGAAAACAGCAAGGTTCGCTATGTAGAAAAGCACTACGGCGAGCGTGATGCAGACGTATCGGGCAAGCAGCTGATGAACCCCACTACCATCATCAATCTGGGCAAGAACGCTTCCATGGATATGGAAACCACCCAAATTTCCGGTATTGATGATACCACTCGCCGCACCTCCGCAGTGTTGGCAGAGGGGGCTGCGCTGGTTGTACATGAGAAAATCATGACCACCGGTGATCAGCGTGCCATCACAGATTTCGTGGCAGATTTGAACGGTGCAAACAGCAGCTGCAACATTGTCAGCCGCAGTGTCGCCAAGGATCACAGCCATCAGGACTTTATCAGCCGCCTGAACGGCAACGCGCCTTGCGCAGGCCACACCGAATGTGACGCCATTATTATGGACAAGGCAAGCGTTCTGGCAAGCCCCCAGCTAACTGCAAACAATGTGGATGCAAGCCTGATCCACGAAGCCGCCATCGGCAAAATTGCAGGCGAGCAGCTCATCAAGCTGATGAGCCTGGGTCTGACCGAGCAGGAAGCAGAAGAGCAGATCGTCAACGGTTTCCTGAAATAAGCAAACTAGTATATATAAAAATCCGCAGACCGTATCAAACGGACTGCGGATTTTTTATTTCAAATTAGTAGAGCATCATCAGATTCGTCTGCACCAGCAGCACAAATCCTACGATTTCCGCCACCAGAATGGCGGGAACGCCCCACATAAACTTCTTTTTCTTGGTCTTATGATGGAACATCAGCATACCCAAAAGCGCACCTGCGCCGCCGCCCAGCACTGCTGCCAGCAGCAGACGGCTTTCCGGGATACGCCATTCATTGCGCTTTGCGCGTCGCTTATCCACACCGTACAAACCAAAGGCATACAGGTTCAGCAACAGCAAAACCTTCCACAACAGACTCACGCTCAAATGCATTCTACTCGCTCCTTCTTTCGGAAATAAAAAATGAAGTACCAGGGAATGACCATTGCCAACCCCCACGCCACATCAATAATGGAATGCTGCTTTGTAAACACTGTAGAGGCACAAATCAGCAGTGCCCAACCCCAGGCCAGCCATTTCAGCCAGGGGCGATCCTGTGCCAGCTTGCTATTGCTGATGCATAATGCCATACAACCGCTGGACTGGCAGTGAATCGACGGGCATACATTGGTGGGCGAATCGGCACGCCATAGCAACGACATCACAAAGGTCCCCAGATTTTCTCGTCCCAGCGTAGACAAATCCGGGCGCAGTGCCAAGCCATTGGGGAACAGCATATACCAAATCAGGCAGAAGGTCATACCGGAAAACATACATAGACACAACCGCCGATAGTTGGGGGTATCGTTCCACCACAACAGCGCAAGCACGCCCGCAAGCAACAAAAACCAGCTGCAATAGGGCAAAAAGAACCATTCACAAAACGGGATCTTATCATCCAGCGGTGACCAAATAATATATTTCGGCGTAGTAATCAAATGGTCAATTGTAAAGAACCAAACCAGATACACGACCCAATACAGCTGGTACCACAAATACGGTCGCAGCTGTACACGATGTTGTTTCGTCAACATAAAACCTTTTTCCTTTCCCGGCAAAACTGCCTTTCGCCGGGGTAGTTCCCGGTGACATTAAAAAGTATTGTAGCACAGAACCCACCTCTTGCACAAGCTGTGCACGGCGTGTACAATAGAGAAACACCCCAACCCGCAACACAGAAAGGACCATCGATATGTCAAAATCTCCAATCCGTCTAATTGCTTATGATCTGGACGGCACGATGTTAAATAATGATAAAAAGATCTCTGAAGCCAACCTTGCCGCATTGGCCGAAGCCCGTGCCAAAGGCTGCGTTTTACTGCCGGCAACCGGACGTCCGCTGTGTATGCTGTACGGCCCCATTATCGAAGTGCCGGGTGTACGTTATGTATTGACCTCTAACGGCGCCGCTATCTGGGATATGGGCAGCGACCCTTACGCAACCGTGCGCAGCTGCCGCGGTGATTTGATGAACACTCCGGAGGGCGAACTCCCCCCGGACGCACGTTGCATTGCGCTGTCTCCCCTGCCGGCGAAAACCGCCATTACGGTAGTGGAGGCCCTACGCCCCTTCCTACCTGGTGTTTTGAAGGTATTCGTTTCCGGCAAAATGCTGTATGAACCCGCAAGCTTTCAATGGGAACAGGAAAATGGCAAAGTAGGTTTCCGCCACGAACCGGGTCTTGCCGCCATAGTACCCAACCTGAGCGAAGTACTTCCTGTATGGGACGGACAGATCGAAAAGGTTTGTATGTTCTTTGAAACCGATGAAAAGCTCCAGCAGGCACGCAAAGCTCTGGATCAGTTACCCAATATTGAAGTGGTACAGGGTGCGCCGGACAATCTGGAGGTCACTTCTCCCGGTGTAGATAAAGGTCTGGGTCTGGAAAAAGCCTGTGAAGCGTTGGGCATTGACCCTGCTTGTGCGCTTGCTCTAGGTGACAGCGAGAACGATTTTGCGATGCTGCGCCGTGCCGGTTTTGCCGGTGTGGTAGCCAACGGCTTCCCAGAAGCGAAAACACTGGCAGATTATGTTTCGCAGGCAGACAACGACCATGACGGCGCTGCTGAAATTATCCATCACTATATCTGAATCCAATAAAAGCGGCACACAGAAAAACTTCTGTGTGCCGCTTTTATTGTCGTTTTATGGACGGAATCAGCCACCAAAATGACTCTTCAGGTTCTTGAAGAATCCCTTGCGCTTTTCATAATTGTCGTCCTTCATCGTTCCGTCGAACTTCTCCAGTGCTTCACGCTGGTGGCGGTTCAGCTTCTTTGGGATTTCAACTTCACACTTAACGTACATATCACCACGGCCGCGACCATTCACATACTGAATGCCCTTACCGCGCAGACGGAATGTAGTTCCGCTCTGGGTACCTTCAGGGATGGAATATTCCACCTTGCCATCCACGGTAGGTACTTCTACCTTTGCGCCCAAAACAGCCTGACTGTAGGTAATGGGCAGGTTGACCCAAATGTCGTAGCCGTCGCGCTGGAACAGGTTGTCCGGACGAACCGTAACCATTACAATTACATCGCCGTTTGGCCCGCCATTCTGGCCTGCATCACCCATGCCGCGCAGCGCAATGCTCTGATCATCATCGATACCCGCAGGGATCGTGACCTCCAGACGCTTCTTCACGCCGACTTTACCGCCGCCATGGCACTTCTTACAGGGCGTTTTGATAATCTTGCCTTTACCGCCACAGCGCGGGCAGGGCTGCTGGCTCTGCATCACACCAAAGGGGGTACGCTGCTGGCGCACGGTGTACCCGCGACCGCCGCAGTCCGGGCAGGTCTCGGGCGAAGTACCCTTTTCTGCGCCGGTACCATTACATTCGGGGCAGGTATCCTGACGAGTGATTTCCACGTTCTTCTTGCAGCCATGAACGGCTTCCTCGAAGCTCAGAACCACACGCACACGGATGTCGGCACCCTTACGGGGTGCGTTAGGGTTCGAGCGGCCACCGCCGCCAAAACCGCCGCCGAAGCCGCCGCCAAAGATATCGCCGAAGATATCGCCCAAATCTCCAAAGCCACCAAAGCCGCCGCCAAAACCGCCGCCCTGACCGGCACCATAGTTGGGGTCTACTCCGGCAAAGCCGAACTGATCATACCGCTGCCGCTTTTCCGGGTCGCTAAGCACCTCATTTGCTTCGTTGATCTCCTTGAACTTTTCCTCAGCTTCTTTATCGCCGGGGTTATAGTCCGGGTGATACTTCAGTGCCAGCTTACGGTATGCCTTTTTGATTTCATCGGCACTAGCGCCCTTCGCAATGCCCAGCACCTCATAGTAATCACGTTTTTCTGCCATACACTCTCACCTTATAACCTGCAAATGCCGCCCCGGGTTCCGGAGCGGCCTTGCACTATCGGGCAGCCTGCCCCATTAAGGGCCGCCGCGCTTTCTTTGTTCAGTTATTAGACTTCCTTAAAGTCTGCATCCACAACGCCGTCATCTGCAGGGCCATTGTTCTGCGTGCCCGCATCAGGGCCGGGCTGCTGTGCGCCTGCTGCCTGCTGTGCAGCAGCTGCAGCCTGGTACATACGCTCGAACACCTTGCTCAACTCTTCCTGCTTTGCCTTGATGTCCTCAACAGTGCCGCTCTGAACAGCGGTCTTCAGGTCAGCCAGCTTTGCCTCAGCTTCGCTCTTCACGTCAGCGGGCATCTTGTCGCCGTTCTCCTTCAGCATCTTCTCAGTCTGGAAGACCATCTGGTCAGCGCCATTACGCAGGTCGATTTCTTCGCGCTTCTTCTTGTCGTCTTCGGCATACTGCTCAGCCTCGTGAACAGCCTTTTCGATGTCGTCCTTGGACATATTGGTGGAAGCAGTAATGGTGATACTCTGTTCCTTGCCGGTGCCCAGATCCTTAGCGCTTACATGCACAATGCCGTTTGCGTCGATATCGAAGGTAACTTCGATCTGAGGCACACCACGGGGAGCCGGAGCGATGCCGTCCAGATGGAAGGTTCCCAGGCTCTTGTTGTCCTTAGCAAACTCACGCTCGCCCTGCAGAACATTGACCTCAACAGAAGGCTGGTTGTCCACAGCAGTGGAGAACACCTGGCTCTTCTTGGTGGGGATAGTGGTGTTACGGTCGATGATCTTGGTGCAAACGCCGCCCAGGGTCTCAATGCCCAGGCTCAGCGGGGTAACGTCCAGCAGCAGCAGGCCCTTCACGTCGCCCTGCAGAACACCGCCCTGAATAGCAGCGCCAACTGCAACGCACTCGTCAGGGTTAATGCCCTTGAAGGGCTCGCAGTTCAGTTCCTTCTTAACAGCCTCAGCAACTGCGGGGATACGGGTAGAACCGCCAACCAGCAGAACCTTCTTCAGGTCAGAAGCCTTCAGGCCAGCATCTGCCAGAGCCTGACGCACGGGGCGCATGGTGCGATCGACCAGGTCTGCGGTCAGTTCGTTGAACTTTGCACGGCTCAGGGTCATATCCAGGTGCTTGGGGCCGGTTGCATCCGCAGTGATGAAGGGCAGGTTAATCTGGCTGCTCATTGCGCTGGACAGCTCGATCTTAGCCTTTTCAGCAGCTTCCTTCAGGCGCTGTGCAGCCATCTTGTCCTGACGCAGGTCGATGTTGTTCTCAGCCTGGAATGCGTCAGCCATCCAGTCGATGATGCGCTGGTCGAAGTCATCGCCGCCCAGACGGGTATCGCCGTTGGTAGCCAGAACTTCGGTAACACCGTCGCCCATCTCAATGATGGAAACGTCGAACGTACCGCCGCCCAGGTCGTAAACCATAATCTTCTGATCATCTTCCTTGTCGACACCGTATGCCAGAGAAGCAGCGGTGGGCTCGTTGATGATACGCTTAACGTTCAGACCGGCGATGGTACCTGCGTCCTTAGTTGCCTGACGCTGGCTGTCGTTGAAGTATGCGGGAACCGTAATAACAGCTTCGGTGACAGGCTCGCCCAGGTAAGCCTCAGCGTCAGCCTTCAGCTTTTGCAGAATCATAGCGCTGATCTGCTGGGGAGTGTAATCAGCCTCGCCGATGGAACCGTCAGCCAGCTTTGCCTGGGTGACGTGAACCTTGTTGCTGGTACCCATATCACGCTTGACGGAAGAAACGGTGTTCTCCGGATTAGTGATAGCCTGACGCTTTGCAACCTGACCTACCAGACGATCGCCCGTCTTGGTGAAGCCGACAACGGAAGGCGTTGTACGCGCGCCCTCCGCGTTAGCGATAACAACAGGCTCGCCGCCTTCGATAACAGCAACACAGCTGTTTGTAGTACCCAAGTCAATACCAATGATTTTACTCATAATAAATTTCTCCTCTCTAAATGGTTGGAAGTTGTTTTTTATATTGGGATGTTGAAAAATCTTTTTATTCAAAAACGCGATAGGCGTTTGAAGCTTTATTCTGCTACGATAACAGTAGCGTGGCGAATGATGCGATCCCCGATGCGGTAGCCCTTTTGGTAAACCGTTATGACGCAGCCACTTTCGACACCTTCGGGTGCGGGCATCTGGGATACAGCGTTCATCACATTGGGGTCAAAAGGCAAGCCCATTGCCTCGATTTCAGTGATGTTCATCTTTTCCAGTGCCTGTGCAGCCTTGTCCAGTGTCATCACAACGCCCTTCTTGTAGGCTTCGTCGGTGGTGGGAGCGCTCGCTGCCATCTCCAGTGTATCCAGAATCGGTAAGATGTGATTAACTGCGAAACTCACACCATCGTTGAACTTCTGGTCTGCTTCGCGTGCGCTGCGCTTACGGAAGTTTTCATATTCCGCAGCGGTACGCAACAGCTGCTCTTTTGTATCCGCCGCAGTTGTTTCTGCGGTTTCCAGCTTTGCTTTCAGCGATTCAATCTCTTTGGTTTTCTTGCCGAACAGATCTTTCTTTTCCTTGGCAGCGGGTGTACCTTCTGCCTTTTCCTCAGCAGGAGCCTGCTGCGTTTCCTCAGCAGCTGCCTCGGTCTCCTTGACCGTTGCTTCGGCAGCTTCCTGCTCGCGCTTGGCTTCTTCGCTCATCTTCTATATCCTCCTTTAATGCAGGTAAAATCTAAGCTATTCTTCATTTCCTGTCCGGCCAGACATTCCCTCACCCAACTCTTGGGCAAAAGCTTCCAGCACCGGAATCAAACGGGAGAACGGCATTCTCGCCGGACCAACCAGTGCAATCGCACCGGTCAAACCGCCGCCGACCATGTATCGTTTTGCAACGATGCACAGCCCCGGCATTGCCGGTTTCATATCCTCCCCCAGGAAAACTGTGGTGCGTCCGGTAGAAGGTGTAATCATGGCACCTGCTCGCTCATCGTCATTGAGGTGTGTTACCAGCAGCGGCAGATAGGGCTGCAATTCCGGCCACTGGAGCAAGTACTGCTCACCGCCCAGAAATACATGCGGCTTAGAGGAATCCTCCAAAATACCTGCGGCTGCCATAATCACCGGAACCAGTGCCGAACCGGCTTGCTGGCACAACGCATTCAGCATCGCCTGATTCAGATCAACCGGCGCCACAAATGTCATATTGCTGTTCAGCAACGCCGCCAGATTTGCGGCATCGCCGCGGGTCAAGCCACGCGTCACATGTGCCACACGAGTACGTACACCGCCCGCCGAAGTTACGGCAAGCACCGCTGCCGCATAGCGGCCAACCTGTACCACTTCATAATGTGCAATGCACAAGTCATCTGCCCGCGGAGTTGTAACCGCTGCTGTGCAGCCGGTCATCTTGGCAAGTGCCTTTGCAGCGCCCTGTGCCAGCTTATCCGGCTCCTGATCCAGCGAAGCAAACGCTCTGCGAATCTCCTGTACATCCTGCGGGTCTAATTTCATGTCGTCGTCCAGCAGATTGTCCAGATAAAAGCGGTAACCCTTCGCGCTGGGAATTCGTCCCGCACTGGTATGGGGCTGTTCCAGCAAACCCAACTTGGTCAGTGCCGCCATTTCGTTACGCAATGTCGCACTAGACACCGCGCAGTCGAAGTAGTTGGCAAGCACGCCACTGCCGATTGGTTCGCCCTCCAACCCATAAAGCTGCACGATGGCCTGCATGATCTGTCGTTTTCTATCATCCATCGGCATCGTGGTCGCCTCTCTTTCTCATTTTAGCACTCGTTCTCTTTGAGTGCTAAAACTATTATATGCAATTCCTGCAATCTGTCAACCCCTATAAATACAAGTTTGAAAAACATTCATAATTCTGACATAATCGGGCTGACTTTTCTGGAGTAAAACCGCTATTTCCCGTGCAAAGGACTTTATTTCAGTTGATTTCTGGCCGTCCGCACAATGTTTTGCATCCTTCTTATTTTCTGTTCTTTTTATGAGCAAAGATGAAAAAAGAGAGACCATTCTCCGGTCTCTCCATTATTATGGCAGTTCACTCATCCATCTGCTTTGCCAAAAGTTCTGCACTCAGCTCCACAGCAAGCACCTGCTCTGCGGTAGGGCTCACCATGCCGTCCGCTGCCAAAATTCCCACCGCACCGATTACATCTCCTGCTGTTAACACAGGGGTTGCTGCCAAAATTGCGCGGCTGCACCCCTCGCAAGGCATCAGCTGTTCCCCTTGGCGGCTGGCTGTGTAAGTTCTGCGCCGTTCCATGATGCGCTCCAACGGTCGAGCCACCCGCATTTCATGGAGTTCTTTTTTTCCGCTGCCGCCAGCTGCCACAATGTCATCTCGATCACAGACAAATGCTGTCACGCCCAATCGCTTGGATAAAACTGCCGCGTGCTGTTCCGCAGCCGTAGAAATCTCCGCTACCGGAGAATATTTTTTGAAGATAACCTCGCCATCTCCGGTTGTAAAAATTTCCAGCGGATCGCCCCGGCGAATTCTCTGTGTGCGGCGAATCTCCTTGGGGATCACAATTCGCCCCAGTTCGTCAATACGGCGCACGATTCCGGTTGCTTTCATAAAAAATTCCTCCTTAACAGGTTTTCCTTTAGTATCTGCCAAAACTGGAATTTTATTCTTTTTTGTTCTCACAAAAAAGAGCAGGCGCTTTTCAGCACCCGCTCTTTTTCAGATACGTTAGAAACAGGAAATTTCGTTATGTAACAGATTGCTTTGTTTTATGCTTCCGCTTCCACTTCTACCAGCGGGTTGGCCATACGGTCAGCCAGCAGGCCTACCAGTAACATCGCCACTGCCACACTTACCCAGCCAAAGCCAGTTTTGAACATGGGCAGCTTTCCAAATACAGTACCTACTACACCCAGCGGCAGCTTTGCGTTATGCATTGCGTACACAACGCTGACAACGCCCGTGCCTGCCACTACACAAGGATATACAAACCGGCTGTTCTTCCACAGCTTGTCAGTCAGCCCCATCAGAATCAGAACAATCGCTACCGGATAGATTGCATCCAGAACCGGAACAGAAATGCTCAAAATTGCAGTCAGACCCATGTTGCACACCAAGAAAGAGAAACCGACAATGCCACACACCCACTGACGATAAGAAATCTTGCTAAACAGTGTGGAAAAATATCGAGAAATGGAGTTGATCAATCCAACACAAGTAGTCAAGCAAGCCAACGTAAAGATTGCCGCCAACAGCACAGCGCCACCATTGCCGAACAACTGATACACAATGCAGCGCAGTGTCCATGCGCCGTTATCCTGAATAGGATACACGCCAGAACTGCACATACCCATATACGCCAGCATTGCATAAACCAGAACCAAAACACTACCGGCGATAGTGCCAGCCACCACCGTATAATGAATCGTAGATTTTTTTTCTTTGATGCCAAAGGATGCCAACGTCATACTGATGACCAAGCCAAAGTTTAGTGCTGCGATAGTGTCCATCGTCTGATAGCCATCCGTAAAGCCCTGCATAACTGCCGTGCTTTCATAAGCAGCCTGAGGTACCGCTACCTGTACATCGCCGCGGAATACGAAGCTCAGGAACAAAAAGCCCAAGCAGCCCAGCGTCAGCGGGGTCAGCACTTTACCGATACGATCAACCAGCTTGGTGGGATTCAGGCCCAGCCACAAAGCCAGCAGGAAGAATACCAGCGAGTACAGTACCATGCATAAGGTCAGGTTCGTGCCTTCGGGCAGATACGGTGCAACTGCCATCTCAAACGGCACAGATGCCGCACGAGGAATTCCCAGACCAGGGCCAATGGACAAATAAATCAGAATGGTAAAAATCAGCGCAAAGCGTTTGCCTACCTTACGCCCCAGCTTTTCCAGTCCATCAAACTCTGCCACCACAATGACTCCCAGAATCGGTAGAACAACTGCCGTGACAAAAAATCCAACGAATGCACTTACGGTATGGCTACCAGCATTCTGTCCCAGAAAAGGCGGAAAAATCAAGTTGCCCGCACCAAAAAACAGGGAAAACAGCATAAAGCTGACCACTACCAGATTTTTCTTGCTTAGTTTCATAACGATTCTCCTTTTTCCTTTTTTTCCTACTTTCCTTACTCTCATTCCCCAATTTTTATCCGGCTCTTAAACGGAAAAAATAAAAGGCTCGTCTCAAATTTCTTTGAGACGAGCCTTGTCAAAAACAATACCCGCGGTACCACTCAAATTGTGCGACTTTCGCCGCACCACTTTCAGGCTCTAACAAGCCCTATGCACTAACGTAGCATTCACGAAAAACCCTACTGACAATTTTGTTTTAAGGTTTTCAGCTCGGAAGGGATAGGATGTTTTAGCTGCTGTTTGCCTGGCTCGCACCAACGCCTGACTCTCTGGAAAACGCTTTGCTAAATCCGTCTTCGTCATCGCTTTTCATATGAAGTTATTGGGTGCATTTTAACACCGAATCCTATGCCTTGTCAAGCAAATCATTAACTTTTTTTGAATTTATTTTTCTGTATTCCATTACACGAACGAGATAACGCAAAAGCAACCATTTCTTTTCGAACTTTTATGGGTTTACCATTTCATCCTCTGGTGTTTCCGGGGTAACAGGTGCTTCTGGTGTTGTCGGTGTTTCCGGCACAACAGGCGTTTCGGGTGCTGGCGGTGTTTCCGGCACGACAGGCGTTTCGGCTTCCGGTGATGTTTCCGGCGCGACAGGCGTTTCGGTTTCCGGCGGAGTTGCCGTTGGTTCTGCGGTGGGGACCGCAGTGGGTTCTACTGTGGGAGTAGCCGTAGCTTGATCCTGCACGAAGTGCGCAACTACTGTGATAGAGGTTTCCCCTCCCATACTTCCCGGCACCGTAAAGGACAGCTTTTCCCATCCTATTGCATCCGCGTCAATGTGACCAATGGTGCAGCTCCACTTTTCAAAGGTATATCCTTCGTTCGGGACTGCCACCACTGTTTCGCAGGTCCCACCATAGGGAACATTCTGCTCCTTCACGCCCTGAATCGTTCCGCCTTCGCTAGCTTTGAAAACGACCTGAACAACGGCGGGGGTTGCCGTTGGGGTTGCCGTCGGGGTTGCGTGTGGGCCATCGTGCTTTACCGGGTCTTTCATAATCAAATCCGGCGGGGTTTCGCCGCGCTCTGCCTTTGCCTTCAGCGGCTTGGGGCGGCGGTCCTCTGCTTCATACGCATGGGTACGGACATAGTTAAACACTTCCTCCACACCCTCTTTCGACAGGTGCAGGCCATCATATATTGTATAATCCGTCTTGCCAAAGCCGGTCTCCTCGTCTTTCAGCACTTCCGTCGTGTTCAGGAACTTCCAGCCGTTTTTCTCACACATCCCTACCAGCGCGGCGTTGAATTTATCTACATTCTGCATGGAGATATAAGTGTAATCTCGGTAGCGATCAACCGGCGGAATAGCAGAAACAATGACATCGAAATACGGGTAGGCATCATAACATTTTTTGATGGCCTTTTCATAGGTTTCGATATAGGTTTCAGGCTTGCTGGTCAAATCGTTTGTGCCAAATGCAAAAATCACGCGCTGCGGCTGAATCTCCGGGATTGCCTTATCGATTGTGACCAAACTCTTATTCCCCTTAAACTTGACGCTAGGCAGCGTAGTAATCTGCCCCGCATTCATTCCAATTACACCGATACCATTATCCAACGTGACAAAGCCGTAGTTCATATAACGCGCTGTATTGGAATCGCCAACGAACAAGGTATTATCCACATATTCTTGCCCTGCATCTTCGGTTTCCGGCAGAATTGTACCAGTAAACTGATTCACATTCAGCATATCCGCCTGTGCATCATATGTGGAATCATCGGCATCTTCTGGGGTTTCCGTAGCGGTTACCACATCCATCGGCTTATCATCGCCAAATACTACATGGGAAATGCCAATTCCCAGAACAATACATACTGTGAGTACAGCCGCTACAGCAATTGCAATGCCACGCGGTTTGGACAGAAATTTCTTGAGTTGTGCAATCCAGTCTTGGAGCTTTTTGTCTTTAGGCTGCATATTGATACCTCTACTGTCGAATTCTATCTCGTAATGCTTTCAATCACACTTCTTTTTATTTTACATCAACTTTGCAAATAATTCCAGTCAATCCGCATTTTTTTACAATTTATCGACTCATTTTCGCAAGAAAAAGCCCGTTGCTACGTCGCACCGGGCTTTTTACTCTAACTTTTACACGTTTTCTTTTTTCTGATCTGGCAGCAAATGTGCCTTTTTCAAAGCTGGATAAATTGCCAAAAACAGCACTACACAACACACACCGGACACAATACTGTTCACCAGTGTCACGCCCGAAGCAATCTTGGCAAATGCTGTGGTCAAATTCGCATCCATGCCAAAAATAAACCGATTGCGGAAATATCCCAGCAATGGGTCTGTGAACACATTCACCAACAAACCAGAGAATGCCGCTGCACTCACAAGACCTACATAATGCATTTTTTTCATCGCATTAGGATCTTTATCCTTCAAATGCAGAATTTTGTGTGCAACCAAGCCACAAACCAGACCAATGATGAATTTCAAAATGAACGTGGTGACTGCATAGCCCGGATCTCCGGCAACAATATCCGCAATCGACAAACCGATTGCACCTGCCAGACCACCGGATACGCCATCCAGCAAAAGCGCTGTCAGCGCTGTAAAGGTGTTGCCCAAGTGAAAGGAAGACCCACTGCCCATAAACGGTACACGGAACAAATATGCCACATAACTCAGTGCAGCCATCAAGCCAATCATCGAAATCTCTCTTGTCGAAAACTTTTTGTGACAAGCCAGCGAGAACAGCAACACAATTCCAACTGCCGCACCAAACATCAACCACATTTCTGTTGTTGTCATCTTACATTTCCTCTTTTCTCTCTATGTGTATCCGATGTGCTTGACTTTTTCTTCCGCGCAGCGGATACTTCTAGTATATGCATCTCTGATACCATTAAAATACCCAGTATATTTATTTTTTATAGGTTCAGTTTTGAAAAGAGGACTTCTATGCTGCAATTTCCTTTGTTGCTCGACCAATCCGATGGTCCATTGTATCAGCGGCTGTATCGCGCACTGGTACAGCAAATTCGCTGCGGTACGCTATCTGCCGGGACACGTCTGCCGGGTAAACGCACCCTTTCCAGTGAACTGGGCATCTCGGTCAATACCGTAGACACTGCTTATCAAATGCTTGCTGCCGAGGGCTATGTGGAAAGTCGCCCCCGCAGCGGTTTTGTCGTGCTGCCCTTTATCCAGGAATTTCCTACCACACGCACATCCTCTGTGCCTGATGCTGCACCGCAGCCCGCGCCGGAAAAAAACTGGAAATTCGACCTTCGCACCGGCAGCGTCGATGCTGATTTGTTTCCTTTTCGTACTTGGGGACGCATCCAAAAAGAGCTTTTGTACTCTTCTCCCCAGCTGTTAACTTATGGTGCTCCGCAGGGTGACGAAAATCTGCGTGCAGCACTGGCACACTATTTGGCAGCGTATCGCGGCGTACAATGTGTCCCTGACCAAATTGTTGTAGGTGCTGGATTGGAATATCTGTTAGGTCTGCTTGCACCGCTCTTAAGCGGCGTGTGCGCCGTAGAGGACCCCGGTTATAGTTCCACTCGTCATATTTTGGAAAATAGCGGCCTGCCCTGCTGTGCCGTTCCTGTGGATAAATATGGTCTTTCCGCACAGGCTTTGGAGCAAAGCGGCGCAAATCTTTGCTATATTACACCCAGCCACCAGTTCCCCACCGGTGTTACCATGAGTGCGCCGCGGCGCGCCGCTTTGCTGGCGTGGGCAGCACAAAAGCCAGACCGCTATCTTTTAGAGGATGACTTTGATGCGGAGTTCCGCTTCGACCAAAAGCCATTGCCTAGCTTGCAGGGTATGGCTGGGGCAGATGGGGCTGTGGTTTATTTGTCCACAGTCTCCCGCAGTCTGGCCCCCAGCATCCGACTGGCCTATATGGTTTTGCCCCAAAAGCTGCTGCCTCGGTGGAAAAGTCGTTACGGTAATTATGCCAATACTGTCAGCCGCTTTGAGCAGCAAACTTTCTGTCGCTTTATCAAGGACGGTTATTTCACCCGACATCTGGCACGCACCCGCAACACCTGCAAACATCGCCGCGATGCACTGGTATCTGCGTTGCAAACTGCCTTTGGAAAAAACACCATTCAGCTCAACGGCATCCATACCGGCCTGCATCTGCTGCTCACCTTGCCCAACGGTCCGGATGAAAAAACGATGGTCTGTACTGCTGCTGCTGCCGGTGTGCGGTTAGCGGGTCTTGCTTCTTACTATCACACCACCCCCGCCCAGTGCCCTGCACATACCGTCGTATTAGGTTACGGCTCTTTGTCGGAATCTGCTGCTCCTGCGCTGGCTGCACTCTTAAAAGAAGCCTGGAGCCAACCCAGTGTTTCCTCATTGAATTCGTAACGGTGCGTTTCTCCATTCCATCTCCCAGGCAATACACCAGCTTCGGGCTGCATCTCGCTGTTGGATAAGAATTCCAGATTTTGCTCCAGTGAAATCAATTCCGTACCCGTCAAGTCGGTGAGTAATTTACTGCTGTATCGCTTCAACCCTTCCGGCAAAAGTGCGGGTAAACGATCCAATTTTTGTCTCGCCCAGCCCTGCCATAAGGTAGCACGCGCCAATGCCACGGTCGGCGGTGGCAGAAGAGCCGAATTCCTTTGCGTCAAATGCTGTAAAAAGCGATGGGCTCCCGTCACCGTCCAGCTTTCCGCATCTTCTGCCAAACCAGTTTCTTTACGCTGTGCTTCAGTCAAAGCTCCATTCAATCCAACCCGCACTGTGCCAGCGTCTTCCAGAATATCCTGCCAGGTATCCGGGGTTGCTGCCACATAACGATCAATGGGAATCCCTAGCGTATCGGTCAGAAGTCGCGTTACACGCGCCGGACCCGCTGCGGCATAACATTCCCCTACGGTTTGGTTTTCTGCGCCGGCACGCACCACGCTTTCTGCTGGGATCGCTCCTAAGAAAAACGCTTCGTTTACCGCATCCAGACGCACCAGCATGAATGCCGGAGCTTCATCCACCACTACCGCCAATATCGTTGTTTGGTGGTTTTCATCCGGCAATCGAATGGGGATTCCTCTTTTCGATTCGGCGGCTGGCTCCTTATTCATACTGGATGCCGCCCATACCGCTGCCATTCCCGGCACCATCACTAGAATGGTAAGCCCAAATGCGACCCAGAAACTGCGCCAGTTTTCCTGTTTCCAAAACTTTTGTTTCATCGTCTGTCCTCCTGTTTTGCATAAAGCATGGGCAATCCGGAGATGCTGTATGCAGAATCCATTGGAAAGGCAGGTATTTTGTATGCAGCATTCGCCACATCCCGAACCCAACGATTTTTGGGTAAAGTTATCCCCCACAAATTGGGACGATCCCACTTTCCGTGCTGCCGCCATGGGTACGATTTACCGTCCCATGCCGGATTGGCCGGATGACTGGCGCTCAGATGTGCCGTCCGAAAAGCCGAAAAATCTCCCACAGGAAGATCCCCCGATCCCACCGGAAACCTGGCCCGGCCTGTAACGCTTTGGCAATGACAAAAGCGGCGTGTACCGAAATTCGGTACACGCCGCTTTTTATACTTTTTTGAGCACCAAAAAATCAAAGCAAATTTCAGTAGTCAGCTGGGGCAGCTGACGCAGACGCGCTGCACCGTCTGCCGGAGTTTTCCAGTAGTAGGGGGTCATCGCAAACAGGTTTTCCAGCATATCTGCAGGTACTGTGATCGTATCCTCTACCCGGCAGCGATCCACCTGCTCAAATCCAGCATAGTCAATCTCCTGTTCCGAATTTTCGTAAGGTGTCCGGTACAGTGCTTCTTTCATGCCGAACAAATGCCGGGGACCTGGCACCGCATACAGCACAACGCCACCCGGACGCAATACACGAAGAAATTCTTCCCGTGCCATGGGGGAAAAGATATTCCACACCACATCTGCCCAGCCATCCGCCACTGGCTGATGGAAACTGGATGCTACTGCATATCGTCCGCTGTGCAAGGCTCTTGCTGCGAGCCGCACCGCAGTTTTGGAAATATCAAAACCAGCCAGCTCCAGTGCCACATTCTGTGCCTGTGCGGTTTCTGCCAAAGCACGGTCATACCAGCCTTCGCCGCAGCCTGCATCCAAAAGATGTAATGGTTGACTTGGCTTTGCCTGCTGTAAGGTCAGCTGCGCCAGTGCTTTTCCGAAGGCATCGTAATAGCCTGCCTGCAAAAAAGCACGACGCGCCGCAACCATTTCTTTACTGTCACCGGGCACTTTGGAGTGCATTCCCTGCACCGGCAATAAGTGCCAGTACCCTTCCTTGGCGCGGTCAAAGCAGTGATTCTCTTCGCAACGCAGTGCGCCGTTTTCACGCTGCGCCAATCGGCTGCCGCAAATCGGGCAAATCCAGGGCGCAGCCCACTGCTCATTCATCTGCGTAGTCCTCAACCGGAGCGGTCACACCGCCGCGTGCCTCCATATACTCCTCAAAGCTGGCATATTTCTGCTGGGGCGGACGGCGGGAAATCAGCATCAAACCAGGATTCTCCTCTCGGTTTGCGTTTGCACGCTGACGATTGCGCTCCATCTTCGGCTGGGTCTTTTTAGGCTCCTGCCGCTCTGCTTTGAGCTGAGCGGCATTCTTTTCCCGGCGCGGCGGATTCTTGGGCTGGTTCTTCGCATGGGTCTGTGCATTGCGTGCAGGCTTTTCTGCACGCTGCTGACCATTGCGAGGCTGCTTTTCATTCTTCTGCGCAGGCTTGGGCGCCGGACGCTCTGCCTTCGGTTGTGCAACACCTCTCACCTGATCTGCCGCAGCGGCACTCAAAAAGTGCGGGTCAAACTTCGGCTGTGCTTGAGCAGCCTTTTCCCGACGGGGCTGCGCCTTGGGTGGGTTCTTTGCCTTGTTCTGCTTCGGCTGCTGGGTTGCTTTTTCTGCTGTGGGCTGCTGCGCTGCGGCAGCAGTCTTGTTGCGGCGGCGACGGCGACGCTTTGCGCTTGCAGACAGCTTTTCGCTCTGCTGCACCTGTTGCGGCTGCTTTTCCTCCATAGTATGTTCCTCGATTCTCTCCTCTGCCAGAGTTGTTTTACCGCTGCGCTTACTGCCGCGGTCTTTTTTCAGCAAAGCTTTTTCAGCGCGGGGTTCTGCCGGTTGCTTGACCGGTGCGGGCACGCCATCCCACGGGTGTCCGCTGATTACCGGGATCTTTTTCCGATTCAGTTTTTCGATGCCTGCCAAATACTCCGTTTCTTCCGGGCTGCAAAAACTTACCGCACAGCCTTCTGCACCGGCACGAGCGGTACGTCCAATGCGATGTACATAAGTTTCTGGCACTTCCGGTAGGTCATAGTTGAACACATATGCAAGCTCGCTGATATCAATACCGCGGGCAGCAATATCTGTTGCCACCAAAACACGGGTCTTGCCATTCTTGAAATCTTCCAGCGCAGTCACACGGGCGGTCTGGCTCTTGTTTCCATGAATCGCCGCAGCGGGAATCCCGCGCTTGGTCAAATCCTTTGCAATTTTGTCTGCACCATACTTTGTGCGGCTGAACACCAGCGCATTGGTTACGGGCGGGGCCAGCTTCTGAATCAAATATGGCAGCAACTGCTTTTTGTTGCCCTTTTCCACATAATACAGGGTCTGCGCAATGCGGTCTACTGTACTGGAAACCGGGTCTACTTTCACAAACACCGGTTCGGTCAGCAAATCTTCTGCCAGCTGCTCGATTTCCTTGGGCATCGTCGCACTAAACAGCAGCGTCTGTCGTGCCGTTTTGGGCGGCAGCTGCTTTATTACCTTGCGCACGTCATGGATAAACCCCATATCCAGCATACGGTCGGCTTCATCCAGCACAAAGATTTCCACCTGCGACAAATCCACATATCCCTGACTGATCAAATCATTCAGTCGGCCTGGGCAGGCAATCAGAACATCGACACCGTGCTTCAGCGCCGCAATCTGCGGTTGCTGCCCCACACCGCCAAAGATAACCGTATGACGCAGTTTCATATACTTGCCATATGCTGAGAAGCTCTCACCAATTTGCAAAGCCAGCTCACGGGTCGGGGTCAAAATCAGTGCGCGTACAGCGCCTTTCTGCCGCACCGGAGTTTCCGCCAAGCGATGCAGCATGGGCAGTGCAAAAGCCGCCGTCTTGCCGGTACCTGTCTGGGCACAACCCAGCAGGTCGTGACCTTCCAGCACCGGAGGGATTGCCTTTGCCTGAATGGGCGAAGGCTCCGTATAGCCTGCCTTTTCCACTGCACGCAGCAGCGGAGCAGCCAGTTTCAGTTGTTCAAAAGTCATGCAGATTCCTTTACATTTTCATTTTTCGGGCTCCCGCCTGCGGGATCATTAGGGCTGGGGCAGTACTTGGCCGCTTACACCATCACGAACGGCAATACTCTCCACACCACCTGCACGCAGGGCGGCAAATACCTGCTCCTGCGTAACCGACACTTCATCGTCTTGCGCATCTTCGTCGGGTTCCACGGAAGTCACTGCGACCATCAGTTTCTTCATACCCAGTTCGCCGGGCAGCACTGCACCCAACGTAGAGGATGGTGTTACACAGCTCTCATAGGGAACTTCATACACCAGCGTGCAACTATCGGCAAAACGTTCTTCCCATGCGGCAATGTCCGCACGCAGCTGCGCGGCACGATCCCGTCCACCGGTATCGCCAAAGTCCTGCTTGGGGCTTTCCTGACGAGGGAACTGTACACCGGACAATACTACGATATCGAAGCCCATATCCTTGGCTTCCTGAATCAAATCGCCGATATACTGTACCGCAGCAGGATTATACGGGTTTGTCCAGCGTTTGCCGCCAGCTTCTGCCTTATTGTCCAGCCAAGTATAATCCTGACCTACATACTGAATCCCCATCGCGCGGTCCACCATCGGGTCCTTAAATACTGCAATAGAGGCAACTGGCTGTACCCCCTTTGCGCGCAGTGCGGCTGCCACAGCCGCTGGGTCGATCGTAGTAGCTGCGATGCTGGCAGCTGCCTGCGGTACCGCGCTATTATAGTACAGATAACCGCTCTCATCCTTTAGGGGGACAATCCCATAATTCACACCCTGATCATGCAGTTCCTGTGCGGTTGCTTCCATGGATTCCGGGCTCTGCAATGCCGACAAGCTCAGCATTTTCAAACTGCCTGCCGTATACCCGGATGATTCCGGTACGGCAGGTTCTACAGTCGGTTCTACCGACTCACCCTGCACTTCCGACTGTGCATCCTGATCCGGCGTTTGGCTTTCTGCCGAAGGCGTAGGCTGCACCGTGTTGTGTTCTTCCTGTTTGATGGTATCATACCAGAAGCTCGTACCCCAATCCAGCACACCCGGTGCTACAACAAACCCCAGCACAAAGACCAGTGCAACGACCAAAAGGCCAGTCAAGATTCGCTTTACCCAATAGGTTCGGCCACTGCGGTAAAAATTATGATTATACCGTTTGACACGCCCTATATTTTTTCTTCTTTTTGCCATAGAACGCTCGCTCCTTACCGAATCATTAAATTGCCACGGTATGACCGGTGAAACCATACACCGCCATTGCCAGAATACCAATATAGATCATGACAATCGGCAAACCACGAAATGGTCCGGGCACTGCACTGCTGCGCAGACGGCGGCGCGCCTCCGCCACCATCAAAACTGCAATCAGGTAACCCACGCCACTACCCAGGCTGTAACCGATGGTCTGCGCCAGCGTGAAACGCTGCACTGTAGTAACCAGCATTGCGCCCACCACACAGGTATTAAAACCCGCATTGGGCAGCATTTTCAAAAGCCGGTCTTTATACGGGAAGTTCTGTACACAAGTCAGTACCAGCCACAATAGACCGCACACCGCAAAGGTACATGCCACAAAAACCAGCGGACGCAGCATTGCGCGCAGCTCCAGCTTGTTCAGCTGCGTACCAATCAACCAAGAAAGCGGTGCATTCAGTACGCAGATCACGCTCAGAAGCAAACCAAACAGCAGGCTAGATGTATCATCATCACCCACCAGCTGTACCAGACGAGATACGCCTGTACCGCGCGCCAGCACGGTATTCTGCGCAAAAAGTGCCATCAATGCGTATACAAAAAAGGTCGATACCGCCGAAATCACTGCATTCATGCTTTCTTCTTCGCCTCCTGTTCCAAATAGTGGCGCCAAGCACTGCCAATGCTGCGCCAAACGGCAAACAGCACACCCACCAGCATAAAGCCACCCGCCGGGGTAGCTGCCAGCGACAGCATGGTTCGGTCTGTAATCGGATGTTCGAAAATCGTTCCCAATGACAGCAATTCACGCAGACAGCCCGTCAGCATCAAAACCAACGCATAGCCCAGCGTAATGCGCAGCCCTTTCGAGAATGCCTTATGCACCGGCTCCGGCACACGACCACTGCGGTAAACCACCAGCGGGTCTACCACCAGCAGCGGCAAATACAGACCTAACGTCAGGATATCATTACCAAAAATATTACGCATCGCCAGCCATACAAAACAATATACCACCGCGGAAATGGCACAGTAACTGGCTGTACGCAGCAACTGCTGGCGCACGTTGCGCAGCAGCAAACTGCACAGCACACGGGTAGGTGTCAGTAGAAGCGCAACCGCCACAGCCAGCAGCATTGCCTTACGGCCTGTGGTAGCCATAACGACCAGCGGTGCCAAACCCATACCCTGCATAACTGCTGGGTTATTCAAAAAGATTCGATCATGGTGAAAGTAATGCTCTTCTTCCGCCAGAATCATTTGTGCGCGCTCACTTCGCATTTGCCGCGCCCCCCTTCTTCTGAATCATTGCCAGAACTTCATAGCCTTTTTCCGTCAGGCGATCCAGCCACTGGGACACACTGCCCACAACCAGCGTCGCAAAGCAAATACCGGTATCATAAACGCCAAAATAACGGAACGCCATTGTCAGCAAGCCCAGCAGCACACCGTACAAGATCTGACCGCCGCGATGACGCTGCGGAGTTGTGAACGGCTCGGTTGCCAAAAACAATGCACCGAACAAAATCGCGCCGGACACCAACTCGTAGGTAGCCAGAAGTACACGGCCGGTCGTGGTTTGTGCAATCACGGCATTTTCCACGATGGCGTCGCGGGGGTGCAAAAATGCAACCGCGCCGCAGGTCAGCAAAAATGCAAGCGGTGTATAGATCTTAATATCCCTGCGTGCCAGCAAAAATACGCCGCAGGCAATCAAAACCAGAATCGCAGTGGTACCCATCGGACCTGCATAGTTGCCTAACAGCATGTGCAGCATATCCGTCGTGGGAATACCGCCGTTGCGCAGCATATTGGACATACCGCCGGACAAAATCACCTCTCCGTTTGAGGTAAAGGGCACCATCGTACCCGGCGCTGGGTATCGCATCACCTGTTCCGGCCAGGATACCGCAACTACTACATAACCAACCGCAGCCGGATTAAAGGGGTAACTTCCATAACCGCCGAAGGCTTCTTTGCCAATCAGGATACCGGAAAGCACTGCCACAGTCAAAATTGGCCAAGGGCAGCTGGCGGGCATCAGCAGTGCAATGATCAAACTGAAGCACTCGCTGGACCAATCACTGCGCTCATAGGGGCGTTTCCGCAGAAAGCACACCAGTCGATCGCACAAATTTCCCAGCACTGTGGCATACAGGCACATCCAAACCGGACGCGCGCCGTAATAAAAGAATGCCATACTGACCAGTGGCAACCCCAGCAGGCAAACATCCCAATAATAGTGCCGATCACTCCCGGCCTGGATTTTTAGTTTTTCGGACATTTTGAACGCTCCTTATTCTGCTTGCTGATTCATCACAGGGCTGCCAGCGTTTTTACGGCCTGTTCCGGGTCTTTGGCAGCAAATACTGCGCTGCCCGCCACCAAAACATCTGCGCCTGCTTCTACACAAGCCGGACCCGTCGTTGCGTCCACGCCGCCGTCCACTTCCAGCAGGAAAGACAGGCCGCGCTTTTCCCGTTCTTCTTTCAGCCAACGCAGCTTATCCAGTGCAGAAGGCATAAACTTCTGACCGCCAAAGCCAGGCTCTACGCTCATAACCAGAACCAGATCCAGCTGATCCAGCCAGGGAGCCAGTGCTTCTGCGGGGGTTCCGGGCTTGATGGTCAAACCGGTCTTGCAACCTGCTGCACGAATGGCAGCCAGCGTTTCTGCCACATCATCTTCACTCTCCAAATGAAAGTTGATCAATGTTGCGCCTGCTTCTGCAAAGGCCTTAACATATTCCAGAGGATGGGAGATCATCAGGTGTGCATCATAAAACGCATCGGGCAAATTCTTATGCAGGCTCTTCAGAACCGGCACGCCAAAACTAATATTCGGTACAAAATGACCATCCATAACATCATAGTGCAGCATTGCTGCGCCGGCATCCAGCACCATACGGCAATCTGCCGCCAGGTGACCGAAATCTGCCGACAAAATCGAAGGGCTAACCATCGACATATCGAAACACTTCCTTTAGTTCAGAATAGACTGTACCCGGCTGCTGCTGGGAAGGCGCACAAAATCCATAGTACATCATTGTATATTGTACCGTATCGGCTGGTAAAAATCAAACGATGAAGCGGTATCTCCACAAATCTTTTACACCTGTTTGCCGTATTTTTTTGCAGCCCCTGTTTTTCTTGCAGCAGCTGTCCTGTTATGCGTGAAAAAGGATACTCCATCCCTGCATCTACAATAAAAACCCGAACAGGATTTCTGTCCGGGTTTTTTGCATTCATTGTGCTCCGTATTTCGCTGAACTGCAAATCTGTACAGCCAAATTATACGTGTTTCTTTTCGTTTTTCTGATTTTTGCTTTCTTCAGTCTGGTCCGATAGCTTCAGCAAATCTTTTTTATTGGGCAGCTCTGCGGGCAGTGTAAAAGCAAATTTGCACCACTCGCCTTGTTTGCTTTCTACCCAAATCCGACCGCCGGACAGATTCACCAGAACTTTGCAGATATGCAAGCCCAGACCGCTGCCTCTTGCGTGCAAACCACGAGACTGGTCTTCTTTATAGAAACGCTCAAACACAAAAGGCAGTGCTTGCGCACTGATCCCCTGGCCGCTGTTCCAAACAGAAATCTCCACTTCAGGTCCAAGCCGCTGCGCCGACAAGCGAATCGTACCATTTTCGGGCGTGAACTTAATCGCATTATCCAGTAGGTTATACGCCACCTGATGAATCAAATCCGGATCTGCATAAACCAGCGTCTGTCCCATTTCTTCCAATCCTTCCAGATTGATTTTGCCGTTGGTAATGCGCTGTTCCGCACTGATTGCCGCACCCGCCAAGGTTTCCCATACATTATATAGGCGAGCATGTACCTGATATTCGCCGGATTCCAGTTTTGTGATATCCAGCATATTTTGTACCAGACGTGCCAGACGCCCCACTTCCTGAGATACGATATTCAGGTAATGATTTTGCAACTCCGGCGGAATCGTGCCGTCCAACATACCGTCAATGAAACCCTTGATAGTGGTCATTGGGGTACGCAGCTCATGGGCGATATTGCCTGTAAACTGTGCACGAGAGCGGTCCATTGCTTCCAGATTTGCTGCCATCGTATTAAAATCAGCTGCCAACTGACCTACTTCGTCTTCGCTGTTTACATTTTCCACACGGACTGTCATATCTCCGCCGCCAAATTTGCGCGCTACCTGACTGATTTCGTGCAGCGGTGCTGTCAGACGATTGCTCAGATAGATTGTCAAAATCATGGCGCACAGCAGCATCAGGCTGGCGGACAGCAGAAAATTGGAAAACATTTGCCCCAAAAAGTCGTTAAAGGCTTCCACCGGTGTATACACGAACAAATAACCATTATCGGCCAGCGTTGCCGTCACATAGCTGCGATAGGGCAAAAATCCACCCAAATCGGTCAGACCATGGTACCGTGCCTCTTTCGTATCGATTTTTTTTGAAATCTTTTCCAAGCAGCCCGCAGAAAGCGGTTTATCCGTATCTACCGCCGGATCCAACTCTAACAGAACATTGCCCGACTGGTCCGTAACCAGCAGATTCATACCGGAGCTTTCCCAAATCAGCTCCAGCGTTTTGCGTGCTGCTTCGTTGCCATCATCCTGCCGGACTTCATCTCGGTCCGTATAAGCCTGCTCTACCACACGAATTGCCAAAGACACCATCTGATCGCCGGTGGCATAGTGTTCTTCTGCAAAATACTTGGCGAACAATGTCATCTGGGAAAGGCCCATCACCAGAGTACCTACCACCAGCAACGTGGACACCATGGAAAAGAAGGAAACCGAAATACTTTTCCGCATAATTTACTGATGCACCTCGAATTTATAGCCGACGCCCCAAACGGTCTTCAGTTCCCATTGATCTGAGGCACCAGCCAGCTTTTCACGCAGACGCTTTACATGTACGTCAATGGTACGGGAATCGCCGTAGTATTCAAAGCCCCACACCTCGTCCAGCAACTGGTCACGGGTATATACTCGGTTTGGGTGACCTGCCAGGCAGTTCAGCAGTTCCAGCTCCTTGGGGGGTGCTTCCACAACTTTGCCGTTGACACGCAGCTCGTAGCTGTTCATATCCAGACGCAGATTTTCAAATTCCAGCACGCCGTCCTGCTTTTCTTCTTCCTTGCAGCTACAGCCGCAGCGACGCAGTACAGCCTTGATGCGTGCCACAACCTCTTTTGCGTCAAAGGGCTTGACCATGTAGTCATCTGCCCCCAACTCCAGGCCCAACACCTTATCAAAGGTATCTCCCTTTGCCGTCAGCATAATGACGGGTGTATTGCCCTGCTGGCGAATGCGGCGGCAAGTTTCCCATCCGTCCATACGCGGCATCATAACATCCAAAAGCACCATATTGGGCTTTTCTTTTTCAAATAAATCCAGTGCCTGAATACCATCGTTTGCCACAATCACTGCATAGCCTTCCTTGACCAAATACAGTCGCAGTACTTCGCAGATGTTCTGGTCATCGTCTACGACCAGGATTTTTTCGTTTGCCATGTGATCCACTCCTTTTATGTCAATCCCAAGCAGTTACAAATTATCATCTTGCCTTCATTATATAAGATACTTGTGGATAAATAAAGAACAATCTATGCACATTCCGCACACTTTCCCGCTGAAAAAGGGCATGGGTGCGTTGCGCCGCACCGCACTTTCTGTTAAAATAGTAAAGATTACAGTACATAACCGGACTATCGTTCGGCCGGATACAAAAGGAGACACCACATTATGAAATTAGGTATCGTCGGCTTGCCCAACGTAGGCAAATCCACGCTGTTCAACGCCATTACTTCCACCAAGAACGCAGAAGCTGCCAACTATCCCTTCTGCACTATCGAACCCAACAGTGGCATCGTCGCTGTGCCGGACGCACGTCTGGACAAGCTGGCTGAGCTGTGGGAAACCAACAAGAAAACCCCCGCCATCGTGGAGTTCGTTGATATTGCCGGTCTGGTCAAGGGCGCTGCAAACGGCGCCGGGCTTGGCAACAAGTTTCTGGGCAATATCCGCGAGTGTGACGCGATCGTTCACGTTGTGCGCTGCTTCGACGATGACAACATCGTTCATGTGATCGAAGATGTAAACAAACCCGTCGGCGTTGACCCCATTGCCGATATCGACGCCATCGACTATGAGCTGATTTTGAGCGACCTGGAAGTTGTCACCAACCGTGCCGGCCGTCAGGAAAAGGCTGCCAAGACCGGCAACAAGGCTGCTGCTGCCGAGGCTGTTTGGCTGCGTGAACTGGCTGCTCATCTGGAAGCAGGCAACCCTGCCCGCAGCTTCGACTTCGATGAAGGCGACAAGGACCAGGCACTGGCTGTGCGTGAAATGGGTCTGCTGAGCGCAAAGCCCGTTCTGTATGCTTGCAACGTGGGCGAAGATGACCTGATGGAAGGTATCGAGAACAATAAGTACGTCCCTCTGGTAGCTGAGCGTGCTGCCAAGGAAGGCGCAAAGGTCATCCCCATCTGCGCAAAGACAGAAGAGGACATTGCCGACTACTCTCCCGAAGAAAAGAAGGAATTCCTGTCTGAAATGGGCGTTACTTCCAGCGGTCTGGACAACCTGATCACTGCCAGCTACGATCTGCTGGGTCTGATTTCTTTCCTGACGGACGGCAAAAAAGAATGCCGCGCATGGACCATTCGTCGTGGCACCAAGGCTCCGCAGGCTGCCGGTAAAATCCACTCTGACTTCGAGCGAGGCTTTATCCGTGCACAGGTCATCGGCTACAACGATTTGGCCGACCACGACTTCGACTACGCTGCTGTAAAGAGCAAAGGTCTGCAGCGCACCGAAGGCAAGGAATATGTGGTACAGGACGGTGATATCATCGAGTTCCTGTTCAACGTCTAATTAAAATACAGGAGAAGTTTCCATGGTATACGGAATTATGGGCGCAATGCCCGACGAAGTCGATCAGCTGTGTGCAAAGCTGACGGATGTTTCCCGCGAAACCTACGGCGGTGTGGAGTATCATCTGGGTCATCTGGGTGATAAGCAGGTTGTTGTTTGCTGCGCCGGTATGGGCAAGGCAAATGCGGCTGCTACCACGCAGGTACTCATCACCAAGTACGGCGCAGGCTGCATCATTTTCTCCGGCATTGCCGGCAATATGACCTCCAAAATCGGCATTGGCGATGTGGTCATCGGCAAGACCGTTTTGTATCATGACGCACAGCTGGACATGATTTGCCAGAATCCCCCGTTCCTCACCGAATATACCGGTGACCCTGCTCTGATTGCCGCAGCACAGGCTGCCTGCGAAGCTCAGGGCGTGAAGGCTCTGGTGGGCAAGATTGCTACCGGCGATTTGTTTGTTGGCGACTCCGAAACCAAGAATGCCATCGCTGCCAAGTGCGCTCCCGACTGTGTCGAGATGGAAGGCGCAGCTGTCAGCCAGATTGCTGCTAAGAACGAGATCCCCTGCGTCATCCTGCGCGCAATGAGCGACAACGCAGACGAAGCAGGACATGAGGTTCTGGTGGTGAAGAAGTTCAGCATCAGCGAGTATGTAAAAACTGCCACAAACATCGTAGCAGATATGCTCACCCGCCTGTAAGCCACAAATTACGTTTACATTGAAAAGCCGCTGTGTGTAATACACACAGCGGCTTTTTGCTTGTATTCCAAAGAAAACCGTCAGATTTCCACTCGTTTTACAGATACTGCTCCAATCGCTGGCAGTTATCCTCCTGGAAGGCCTCCAGCTCACGCAGCATCTTTTTTGCACCCGGTGTGGCACTGGGAAAATCCGTCTCGCACTTGTGGCAGTCCAAAACGCCCTGATAGTTTCCTTCCGATAGCATTTCGGCTAGATTGCGGGTGGATTTATCGGTCATGGTTTTCATCTTGATCCCCAGCTGGGTATTCATTTTGGCAAAAGCAGACTGGCCCTTCGGCGTTGCGCCCGAAGCCGTCAGACAAAGCTCTGCCTGACTTGCCATCTCGTGATATACATTTCTCTGACGCTGCAATTCTGCCTTGAACAAGCCTTCTTCAGCCATGGGAATCAGCTGGTCCAGTGCCTTCTCGCCCATTTCGGTGTTTTCATAAATGGCTTCCAGCATTCCGGTATTATCGCCGTTCTGCTGGGTCTGTGCGCGTTCCTGTGACATAAAAACGCCCCCCTTTCGACACCAGTATGCGCCGATTGGAGGCCGTTTATACGATTATCTCTTATGCTTTTTGTGCTTTTTCTGTTTGCTTGTGCGCAGGGTCGGCTGCTTTTGTTCCTCCATGGCTTTTGCACTTTCCGGCTGTGGTCTGTGTTGTGCTTGCGGCACTTCGGCGGGTGCTGAAGTGCGTCCATATACCCAGCAGCGGCTGCGAATATAATATGCCAGCGCATCCGTTGCTGCACCATCCAGCATACGCCAGCTCCAGTTTCCGTCTGTGCGTCCAGGAGAATTCAACCGTGCTTCTCCCCCCAGACCCAGCCAGTCGAACATGGGTACGATTGCTGTATCCGACACGCTGGAAAGTACGGCATCCAGCAAAGCCGGTACGGCATCCTCGTCAGATTTCAGATTCAGATAAACGCGCGCAAAGCCCTTTTCCTGTTCGCTGGCGGCATTCTCCCACCAGTCGGTAAGGGTGGTGTTATCATGGGTACCAGGATATACCACAGTATTTCGCGTATAGCTGTACGGCAAAAATTCATTGCCGCCTCCAAAACCGAATTGTAGAACTTTCATACCCGGATAACCGCTCTCCCGCAGAAGCTCTCGCACGCTGTCGAACAGCTCTCCCAAATCTTCTGCCACAATGGGCAGCGGATACCCAATGGCAGATTCCATTGCGCGGAACAGTTCCATGCCAGGTCCTTTTTCCCATTTGCCGTTGATGGCGGTTTCGCTGCCGGCAGGGATTGCCCAATAGGTATCGAATCCACGGAAGTGATCGATACGCACCACATCGTACAGCTCCAGGCTGCGGCGCATACGCTGCACCCACCAGGCAAAGCCGGTCTGCCGATGGTATTCCCAGTCATAAACCGGATTTCCCCACAGCTGACCCGTTGCGGAAAAGAAATCCGGCGGGCAGCCTGCCACACGGGAAAAGCCTCTATCTCTATTGCGCTCGAACAGGTTACCACCTGTCCATGCATCTGCAGAATCCGCTGCCGCATAGATGGGCATATCGCCCAGAATCCGCACACCTTTCTGGTTGGCATGCTGTTTCAGCGCCGTCCACTGTTTATCGAACTCGTACTGCAAGAACGTCCAAAAGCCCACTTCATCGGCGTTTTCTTCTGCAAATTCTTTCAGTGCTTCGGGCTGACGGTCCCGCAGTTCTTCCGGCCACTGCTGCCAGCTTTGCATTTTGAATGCTTTTTTACCTGCCATGTACAGGGCATAATCCGGCAACCAGTTTTCATTTTTCAGGGTAAAGGCATACCAGTCATCCGGCAGGTATTGCTCCATACCGTGAACCCCATGGCATTTTTCCAGAAATGTCTGATAGGCTTTGCGCAGCACCATAAAACGGCTGTTATACAGCTTACCATAATCGACATGCGCTGCATCCTCGCCCCAATCCCATTTGGTAATATCGGAGGCCTCCAACAGTCCCTCGTCCACCAGCGTTTCCAAATCAATAAAGTATGGATTGCCCGCAAAGGCAGAGCAACTCTGGTATGGGCTGTCACCGTAACCGGTAGGGCTCAAGGGCAGAATCTGCCAGAGCTGCTGCCCTGCACGATTCAGAAAATCCACAAACGCGTATGCCTGCTTACCAAAACAGCCGATTCCTCCAGGACCTGGCAGGCTGGAAACCGGCATCAAAATACCACATTGCCGCATAACTCGTTCCCTCGCTTTATTTTGAAATGCCGACCCACGGCATTTTTCTTAAACCCCATTATACACACTTTGCCGACTGTTTTCTACTCACTTGGAACGTGCTATAATAATCCTATGCAAATTCTGTTCTTTTTCATGCCGAAACGCTGTCAAATGCAGCAAAAGGGGTATCACATCACCGGTGCTTCGTGGTATGATAGGGAAAGACTAAATTCCAAGGAGTTGTTTCATGCAACCGACACAAAAACAATATGAGCAGGACGCTTTCCTGCAGGAAATGGATACCACACTGGCGGCGATTGATTCTGGCAAAAGCCGACTGGCACTGGCCGCCACGGTATTTTATCCCGAAGGCGGCGGTCAGCCTGCTGACGAGGGTTTACTGACCCTCGCCGGGGAAACCGTTGCTGTCACGGATGTACAAATTCAGGACGGCATCGTATGGCACACGGTAGAGCACATCCCCGCTAAAGCAGCAGAAGGCTGTGCTGTTCACGGAAAAATCGACTGGGAACGCCGCTTTGACCATATGCAGCAGCACACCGGCGAGCACATCTTGTCCGGCACACTGCATCGGCTGTTTGGTGCGGAAAATGTGGGTTTTCACTTGGGCGCACAGGTAGTGCGCATGGATACCAGTATCCATCTGACCGACGAACAGCTGCGTCAAGCGGAAACCGAAGCCAATGCCTGCATCTGGGCAGACGCTCCGGTTCAGGTCTTGTATCCTACCCCTGAAGAGTTGCCCCACATTGCATACCGCAGCAAAAAAGAGCTGACCGGTCAGGTCCGTATTGTGGATATTCCGGGCGGCGATGTATGCGCTTGCTGCGGCACCCATGTACGTACCGCCGGGCAGGTTGGTCTGATTAAAATCATTGCATCCGAACATTACAAAATCGGCGAACGGCTGACGGTGCTGTGTGGCAAACGTGCCCTTTTGGAAATGCAGCAGATGCACAGCCGTCAGCGGAAAATCGGCGCACTACTCAGCGCACAGAGCGACCAGACCGCCATTGCTGCACAGCGGTTGTTTGATGATTACACTTCTTTGAAGTTTGCCCATTTCGGCATGGCAAACCAGCTGTTTGCCGCATTGGCACAACAGACCGAACCCGGCAAACCTGCCATTCATATTGTCCCCGGCTTGACCCCGGACGAACTGCATCGCTTGACCGAAGCATTGTGCAAACAAACCGACAGCCTATGCGCTGCACTGACCGAAACCGAAAAGGGTATTGGTTACTGCATCGGCAAACAAAACGGCGATGTGCGCCCACTGGTAAAAACATTGAATGCATCCTTTGCCGGGCGCGGCGGCGGAAAGCCGATTTTGTGTCAGGGCAGTTGTACCGAGACTGACCTGAAAACGCTGGCAGACTGGCTGGCGCTGCAAGCCGAAAACGACTAAATTACCCGACTACACATTGTAATAAGATACAGAGGAGATCTCCAATTATGAGAATGCGTTTCAAACCCTATGCCCGTCCCGAGCTGCTGGCTTGTGATTTCCACGCACACGATCCGTTCCACTGCGCAGGTCACTGGAAAGAGCGTTTCGCACGCCCCGAACAGCCTTTGATGCTGGAGCTGGGCTGCGGCAAGGGCGGCTTTTTGAGCCAGCTGGCCAGCGCACACCCGGAAAATAATTATATGGGCTTTGATATTACCGATAAGGTCCTGATTCTGGCAAAGCGCAAAATCGAAGCTGCTTATGCTGAAAAGAATCTGACCCCCGATAACGTGTGCATCCTGTCTGCTGACATCGAGCGCATTTTGAAGGTAATGAACGAGCAGGACACCGTTTCCCGCATTTACATCAACTTCTGCAACCCTTGGAGCAAAAACGCAGGCAGCAACAAGCACCGCCTGACCCATCCCCGCCAGCTGATTCAGTACCGCACTTTCCTGGAGGACGGCGCTGAGATTTACTTCAAGACCGACGATGATGATTTGTTCCGCGACAGTCTGAACTACTTCCCCGCTGCTGGATTTGAAATCGAATGGAAGACCTTCGATCTGCACGAAAACGAGCCGGAATGGAACATCCGTACCGAACATGAGGGTATGTTCACCGAGCAGGGCATTAAGATCAAGGCACTGATTGCTCGCAAGCTGCCCGGCGATGAGAGCGTTACCTGGGTCGAGCCGAAGGCTCTGGCAAAAGAGCTGGAAGCCGACGAAGCGGAGGCAAATGATGCCCAGGTGTGATTTGTGTTTGAATAATCAGACCGACGAATACGGCGAAAGTTATTGCAATTTTGCGGACAGTTTGGACGAAGACGAATATGTCCGTCTGATGGCGCACCCCAATGATACCTGCCCTTTCTTTGAGGGTGGTGACGAATACAAAATCGTCCGCAAGCAAAATTGATTTTCTAACCATAAAAAAGGGCTGCACTCTGTACAGATGCAGCCCTTTTTGCGAATTTCATGCATTCTGAATCGGGTTCGATGTATAATCACAGCAAGAAAAATTTTCTTCTGCTCAGGAGGTTCTGTATGGCTTGGATTGGATTTTTGGCTTGGTCTGCCGTAGGGCTATTTTTTATCGGTCTGGGATTCTATCTGATTTACGGAACACATAAAACCATCTTCGGTTTCTGGGCCAACGTGGAAGCGTTCCCTGTAGGCGATGTAAAAGGATACAATCAGGCACTGGGCAAACTCTGGTGCGGTTATGGCATCGTTTTTATTTTGCTGGGGCTGCCGCTTTTTGCTGGACAAAATTCAGCTTGGGCACTGCTTTCCATTCTGGGTACCGTATTTAGTACACTAGGTCTGATGCTGATTTATGTACTGTGCATCGAACCAAAATATAAAAAGAAATCGCAGTAACTCGCCTTCAAGTTTTCCACGAAAAATACCGGCACGGTGGAAAACCGTGTCGGTATTTTTCATCCTGCTATTTCCTGCCCAGAGGGCCTTTTGTTATCTGGCGGCCGGAACCATCATCATTGCGTTCCCATTCGGCATCGCTTTCTGCCATCGACAGAGAGGCTAGTCCGATTTCATTGTTCAAAACATAGGCACCCGCGATCGCGTGTTTGCCGTACTTGCCCCGAATTTGGTCCAGACTTTTTTCCAGCGCTTCCCGTTTAGGGCTGCGTTTTGGCGTGTCCTCTGCGAAGAAACTTTGCTGCACTGCCAGTGGCGTATCCGTTAAGCATAATGCTGTCACGCCCAAAAGTCGTACTGGGCGGGATAGATCCCAATTTCTCTGCAAAAGCTCCCAGGCTGCTGCTTCTAAATCTTTTGCCAGATGGGTCGAAGTCGGCAGCTGCTTTTGCCGCTGAATGCTTTTTAGCTGATTGTCTTTGATTGTGATTTGTATGGTTCCCGCATACAAACCATGGCGGCGCAGCCGCCCAGCCACTTCATCCGCCAAAGCCGCAATCCCTGCACGCAAATCTGCCGAACCTCTTAAATCTCTTTTATAGGTCGTGCTGTTGCCCACGCTCTTAATGGGTTCACTTTCTCCCCAACGGTGTACCGGAGCATTATCCTCCCCACGGGCATTACGGGATAGTTCCGCCCCGGATTTGCCCAGCATCTGTACCAGATACAGCGGGTCTGCTGCTGCAACCTCGCCAATGGTACGCAGTTGCATAGATGCCAGTTTTTCTGCCAGCCGCCTGCCCACAAACAGCATCGCGCCTACTGGCATCGGCCACACAATCTCCTTATAGTTTTCTTTGCTGATTAAGGTCGTAGCGTCCGGCTTTTTGTAATCGGAACCCATCTTGGCGAATACCTTATTAAAGCTGACCCCTACCGAAATGGTCAGCCCGGTTTCTGCATGAACCCGGTTGCGAATCTGGTCCCCCAAGGCTTTGGGGCTTTCCGCATACAGCTGCCAGGTATTGGTTACGTCCAGCCAGCTTTCATCCACTGAAAACGGTTCGACCCGAGTGGTGTACTCCTGGTAAATTGCGTTGATGACCTGATAATAATGCTGATACTTTTCCCGATGAGACGGCAAAAGCACCAAATCGGGACATTTCTGTTTTGCCTGCCAAATCACCTCTGCGGTCTGGATGCCGTACTGTTTGGCCGGTTCATTTTTCGCCAGAATAATACCATGCCGCCCATTCGGGTCACCGCATACCGCCACCGGAAGATGTTTCAGTTCCGGATGTTCCAAAAGCTCCACACTCGCAAAAAAACTGTTACAGTCGCAATGCAAAATCCAGCGTGGCTTTTCCTGTTTGGTTTCCATCGAACATCTCTCCTTTCCGGTATTTTTTGCACAAATTCAGCGTTTTGCCCCATGCCAAGTGATGCATGGTCTGTTATACTGATTCTATCAAAATTCATCTGAGTTTGTCGAGTAAAATAAAATGGGAGGCCTTTTATGTTTGATACATATACCTTATACCAGCTTCTCTGGTATTTTCTGACGTATGCGTTTCTGGGCTGGTGCATGGAAGTGGTATTCTGCTCCATTACCGAGGGTCATGTTGTGAACCGCGGTTTTTTGAATGGGCCTGTCTGTCCGATCTATGGCTTTGGAATGCTGGGCATTCTTCTCTTGCTGCGCCCTCTGCTTGCCGTTAACGATTTGGCACACAACGTGACGCTGTATGTATGCGGTATGGTGCTGGCAAGTACTGTAGAATATTTGGTTGGTTGGGGAATGTTAAAACTATTCCATGCCCGCTGGTGGGACTATCGGGATAAAAAATTCAATTGGAACGGTTTCATCTGTTTGAGCATCAGCCTGTGCTGGGGTTTGGGCACTTTGGTAGCCTGCCGCATCCTGCATCCGCTGGTACACACGGTGACCATTTCTCTACTGCCCAAGGGCCTTGGCATCTGGGTGCTTGCCGCCCTACTGATTTTATTTGCAATCGACACCATTGTATCGGTACGCACCGCCATCCATATGGATCGAGATCTGGCCGAGCTTGACCGCATCGCACACCGCATGGAAGCCCTGAGCGAAAAAATGAGCGCCGACATTGGTTCCCGCGCACTGGAAACCGACCAGCGCATGGATTACGCCCGTTTGCAGGCAAAGCTTGCCAGCTACGAGCTGCGGGATGCCGCCGACCAACTAGAAGATGCCGCTGCCGACCGTCGCGCTGCTTTGGAGCAGCGTTCGCAGGAATTGCGTACCCGCCTGATGCAGGAGCATTCCGGTACACGCCGTCTGCTGCGCGCTTTCCCCCACTTGGATGCAGACGAACGACACGATATATTCCAGCAGCTTCGTGAAGATTTAAGCGCATTGCGCCGTCGTTGATCGTTTCACCGTAAACACAAAGCGGAGCCGGCCTGTAACAGGCTGGCTCCGCTTTTCCTTTATGCCAGAATCATTTCATAACAGAAAAATTCTTTGCCATATTCTTGGATGCGGCCTGCAAGGCGGAAGCCCATGGATTCATACAAATGATTTGCAATGGGATTCGTCGTTACCGCATGGAACCGGGCGCTGTCATAACCCATCTGTTTTGCCGTTTCCAAGGTTTTTTCCATCACACGGCGACCCAAACCTTGCCCCTGAAAATCCGGCGAAACGCAGAACCGCCCCAACCCACAGGGATTCTTCGTGGACGGATCCCAGCCTGTGATATCATCCACTTCTTCGCCCAGCTGAAAATCTGCCCAGGAGCGAATCTGCATGATCGAAGCGATTTTGCCATCGTGCGACACTTTATACAGAGTCTGGGTGGCAAGGTCGTTTGCCAGAATTTCACGAGTGGGATACTCTTCATCCCAGCCTGAGGTGGGAGTAGAAACCGCCACATGGTGGCACAGTGCATAAATTTCGTCCAAGTCAGATTCCGGTGCCTGCACCAGATTGATTTCAAAGATATCCTTCATGATAGAAATTCCTTTACTTTTTTCCAACGCCTTCCATCTTTGCTACCAGTGCTCGACCCCGGCGCCCAAACAACTTCGGCAGAATCAGGCGAACCATCCCCCACACGCTGTCCCACTGATAGAAAATCATTGCAGCGGTCAGCAGTGTTGTAATGATCTGCCAGCCAACAATGCCCCGCAGCATCACAAAGGCTTCTACCGTCAGCATCACCAGCGAAACTAGCATCCGACCCGGCGCAAAATGCACCTTCAAGAAGCGTCGGGTATCTACAGCACGCAATATAAACACTAGGCTCAGGCTGAGCGCAGAAGCCAGCGCTGCACCAACAGGGCCCCACTGACGGATAAACAGCCAGTTCAGCGCAAGGTTTGCCACTGCGCCTGCCAGCATGGTGAAGAGTGCATTGGTGCTTCGGGTATACACCACATAAATACTGCTGAAAAACTGATTAAAGCAGGTAAAGATTGCGGCTATCGTCAGGAACGGTACAAACTCCCAAGACTGGAAGAAATTTGCACGGAACACACGCATCAGCGGCTGGCTCAGCCAGATAATGCCAGCGGCGCAGCAGAACAAAATGCCGGCGTAAAGCCGGAAAATCTTGGAGAAAAATGCCTCGCGGCCTTCCGCTTCTGTAACGGCAGAAACCTGCCATGCTTCGTAGAAAATAATGCCCAGTGTATTCAAAATCGTGGGCATCCAGTAACCACTGGACAACAGACCTGCCCACTCGTCACCGGTCATACCCTGATAACCATTACACATCCCCTTGACGAAGAACAAATCGGAAGCGTTGATGATCCAGAAGCTGATCTGTGCCGGAATCATAGGCAGTGCATAGCACAGCATCTTCTTCCACAGCTTGACATTGATGCGGGAGAAATCCAGATAGCGGTACAGCTTTGCGCTGAAGAACAAGAACACTGCCGAGCAGAAGTCCCCGCAAATGATTGCCATCAGGTATCCGGCTGCGCCCATGTTCAGGCCCAGCAAGAACAAGGTGTAAAATCCCATGGTCAGGAAAGTACACAATACACCATCAATGGCAACCAATCGGTTCAACTCCTGGCTGCGGACAAACTGGGTACACAGCGTGCGGAAGCAACTGGTCAAAACATAAATGTAAATATACACGCCGTAATCGGCAATGGTGGGCACCATGGTAACCACCGGCCACAACAGCAGCAGCACACCATAGCCCGCCAGAATAGAAAGCAGGCTGTTGGTGAATACCTGTTTTTCATCGTTGTTATGATCCAAACCAAAGCGAATGACCGCATTGGAAATACCCAGCGAAACCACAGGAATCAGCAGGTTGGCACACTGGCTTGCCAGATTGCTGACGCCCATGATGCTGGTTTCTTTCATTACATGACTCAAAAAAGGCTTAACCAGGAAGCTGAGCAGCTTCGAGGAAAAGCTTGAAATTGCAAAAATCAGTGTATTGCCCGCCAGCTTGGAATACTTATCGCCTTTGGGTGCAGAGTTTGTTTTGGACATAGGCAAGTTCTCACTTTCGATTGGAAACACCATGAAACTGGCTTTCTCTGGATAGCATCATTTTTCTCGCAGTAAATCCCGCCGGGCTTTCCAGTCCGGCAGAATCTGTGCCACCTGCGCCCAGAATTCCGGGCTGTGATTCGGCACTAAAAAGTGGCAGTACTCATGTACTACCACATAAATCTGCGCAGCCGGTGGCATCTGATACAGCCGCAGCGCAAAGGTCAACTGCTTTTTGGTCAAATGGCAAACGCCCCAGCGGCTGGTCATATCCCGCACTTTGATGACGGGCTTTTCACCGCCCAGCGCTTTTTCAAACGCGGGAAACACCTGGTCACTCATGGCAGTAAATGCCGCCAATGCCTGGGCTTTGTCCGGCAAAGGCTGCGCTTCGCGCGCAGCACGAACCGCCGCGCTTTTGCAGGCTTTTTCCAGCCAGCGGGCATGGTCATCCACAAATTGATCGATTGCTGCCGCAGCAGCTCGCGGTGGTGCACTGACCTGAGGCACTCCCGTTTTGTCCAAATGCAGATTATAATTTTTGACTTTCTTGCGGGTCAGCTGGTAGGCAATGCCACCCGGCGTCACACGCAATTCGGATTTTTGGCTCATGCCGCTGCGGCTGCGCCGTCCACGCGCATCTGACCATAGATATAATAGCCGTATGCATCATAGGACAAAACCATGCGATACTGCGCAGCAGGGTCTAGGTCGCTAATTGTATAGGTGTGCATATCACCGTTGGTGTAGTAGTAGATGGTGCTGTCGTCTACATACTCAGCGCCCCCTTCTACCTTTTTCCACAAGTTGATTTTGAAACTCTTCATGCCGGTTGCTTCGCCTGTCGCACTCGACATAATCGTCAGCGAACCATTGGGTGCGGTAAAGTAATCCGTTTCTCTCTTATTGATGCCATTGAACACGATATACATTCCAGTATCGGTTATCTGGGTGGCAAAGCCTGCGCTTGCATCCATACCCTCCGGCAGCGTAATCACTTCTTCCGTTGCTTCTGCACGGGTCAGCGGATCACGCTGTTCTACCGGTTCTTTTTCACCACAGCCAGTCAGCATCAGCGCTGCTAAAATCGCAGCCGTTGCCAGTGCCAGCAGTTTTACAGCTTTTTTCATATATGCTCCTTTCGCCCGGTTCCCACCGGGTGTTTTTATCAGAATCGTTTTCGCATCGGACTGTGTCAGTCCTGCTGCGTATCGATTTCTCGGTTTTTCTCCGCCAGTGCGCTGCACTCAGCGTCTGCCAATTCGGGATACTGTGAAGCCACTGCAAATTCGTAGCGGAACAAACTATATCCGTCTGCGCCGCTTTGGGTCAAATCGGCTACCATATCTGCTAACTGGTGACCGGACTGCCACTGGGTTTCACTGTCCGGGTTGGCACCGCCATCGCCCTTACCGATGCGATACATACCCAAGCCAAAATACAAATCGCAAGCTTCGTGGCGGGGCATTTCCAGCCATTCCTTCGTGATGTTCTCATACGCAAAGCGGGTACTGCCACTCTTCAGCTGGTAGCCGTAACCCCAGTAAACCTGCGGGCAGATGTAGTCCACCAGCGGCCTGTCTTCACCATTCATCCAAGCAGATACGTCACTGTACTGCTGCTGGTAGTTATTATCCGGGTTACCCTGTGGGCTGATGCCAAAGCGCAAAGTTGGGTCTTTTGCCTTGATGGCATCTCTGGTTTTGCGTACCAGCTCTGTAACATTGCTTCGCCGCCACTCTTCCAGCGAAGAGGACGAGCTGTTTGCCTCGTACTGTGCTTCATCAATCCAAGGCTCTGTCGTAGGATAGAAATAGTCGTCGAAATGAATTCCGTCCACGGCATAATGCTCCAGAATTTCTGTGACACCCTGCACCACATAATCTGCCGCAGCAGCCTGTGCCGGATTCAGATACACGCCGCCTTCTACAGTAACACACCAGTCAGGGTTGGTATTTGCCAAATCATTTTCGGCAAATTCTGCCGGGGTATTGCTGTTCAGCCTCAGTCGATACGGGTTAATCCATGCTTCCAAGCTGATGCCACGTTCGTGGCAGAGCCGCACCATGCAATCCAGCGGGTCAAAGCCGGGATCTTTCCCTCGGGTACCCGTGCAGATATGACTCCAAGGGAAAAGCGCACTCTTATAAAGCGCATCGCCAAAGGGCCGTACCTGCGCAATCAGAGTATTCAGCCCCATAGACTGACACTTTTCCAGCACCGCTTCAAAGGATGCTTCAAATGCAGACCGGCTCGAAAAATCCACCAGATGCCAATCCAGATAGCTAAGCCACATTGCGCGATACTGCTCCGCCACAGCCTTGTGCTCACTTGGGGCCTGATATTCGCCGGGGGTATCCGTTGCTGACATATCAGCCGGTGTATTCGGCTGTGTACAGGCGGATAAAAGCCCTGCCATGGCAGCAGTGCCCATGCCATACAGCACTTGACGGCGGGAAACCGATTTCTCGAATCCTTCCATACAGTTACTCCTTGCTCGCTTTATACAGCGTAACACCCAGCCAGCCGCGTGTGATGCATACCAACACCCACAGGATCCTTGCCGTCCAACCAATACCCGTTTGCATTTGTGCCAGCAGCAGACCCATCTGAATCACTTCGGAGAAACACAGCAGTTTCATCTGAGCTCCAACATTCATGCCGCGCTTGTATTCTACCCAAGCCAGTACCGGCCAGAACAATGTCATGCGTGCAGCCATTTTTGCGCCAAACAGCACATAGCTTACAAGCAACGCAAAAAATGCAATCATGTACTTTCCGCTAAACGGATTTGCTGTCTTGCCGGGGCGACCGTCAGGACCAAGCTCCTTCTGGGCGGCCAGAAACAAAACCGCCATGCCTGCCGCAGCAAACGCCAGCTGGGACAAAAATCCCATGCTCTCGCCGAACAACCAGCCGAGCGCTTCTGCCAAGCTGAACGCTGCTGACACGATCAGTAGAAAATACCAGGTTTTACGGGTAAAGCGAAATTTCATAAAAATGCCTCCGGGCATAATTTTCCAGTATACTATCCTATCAAATGATAATTCAGGTACAGTATAGCACAAAACGATGGATTTTTCTGCTTGTCCTTTATAATTTCACGGATTTGTAGCATTTCTACGCCGGGATATGATACAATACTTTATGTTCTATTTTATATATAATAAGTAAGGGGTTTTCGGTATGCATGCTGCTATTTCTTCCGTGCTGCTTTTGTGTGCGATTGCACTGGTATTTCTGGTTCTGCGCCGACAGGATAATCATCAGCACAGCGAGTACGGCCCCTGCGGCATGAGCGAATTTCGCACCGATCTAGCGATTGATGAATGTATGGACCGCCTCAATCACCCAGAAGGATCCGACGAGTTCGCTTATACGATTCGTCGGGAAACCGATGGTGGATGGACGCTGCATTTTACCCTGCACCAGCCCACTGCACAACCCTTGGATACCCTGTACACTCTACGGTTAGACCCGGGCAAACAGACCGTTGCTACATTGATTTTTCGCAGAGAAGCTTTTGGCTATAAGGAGCCTGTATTTCAGCCGGAGCTGCTGGATCGCTTTATGGCACAGAAACTAAACGCTGTGCGCACAAAATAAGATTGTAAAATTCTTTATTTTCTGTTATACTTTCTAGTGTAGTGTCGTTGTCTGCAAAGTATGCCTGCAACGATTTTTTCGGGCCAGTAGCTCAGCTGGTCAGAGCTGGCGGCTCATAACCGCTTGGTCGCGGGTTCAAGTCCTGCCTGGCCCACCAAAAAACGATAGACGACGCCTCTTACATCGTCTATCGCAAATGAATTTTACGCTTTGCGCTTGCGCAGAGCGTTTTTTTATTTCATTGTGCTGTGTACATTGCGGTAATTACTAGGAGTCATGCGGTATTCTTTTTCAAACGCTTTGTAAAAGTAATTCCGATTGGTAAAGCCTAGCTTATCACAAATCGTCACAACGCTCCAGCGGGTGCTGCGCAGCATTTGCGCCGCATAATTCAACCGCACCGAAAGGCAGTATTCGGTAAATGTCTTACCAAAGTTTTGTTTAATAAAACGGCACAGATACGCTGCGTTGTAATTCAGCTGCTGCGCTAGTTCCTGCTTGGTAATAACGCCTTGCCGTGCCTCTACCCGCAAACGGATCTCTCTGGCCAACTCGCTTTTATTATCGTTTCCTTTATATACCAGTGCACTGTGATATAATTCCGGCGATTCCAGCAAGCCCAGCAATCGGCGCAGATGTCCCTGCATCAGCAGCCAGAAACCAGTTTCCTTATGAAGCATTTCTTCCATAACCGAATTGATTTCCTGCTCCACTGGAAGCAGTGGACCTGTGCGGGACAATGCGGTGAAATGACAATAAGCCTTTAGAAAATCACTGTTGGGATCAAGATGATTCAAAAAGAACTGCATCACTGTTTTACCTTCAGAAAAAGGCGGCTCATTCGCCAGCAAATTTTGGATGCATTTTGTATCCAAACTCAAGAACACACAATTCGCAAACGCCCCATATTGTTCTGCATGACGCACATTTTTATCCAAAAGAATTGCGTCGCCCCGGTGCAGGCTGAGACATTCATCTTCGATCCATTCGTTTACCTCACCGTCCATCACATATAACAGCTCGTAATAGTCGTGCGTATGATATTGCTTTTCCAGCGGATATTTTTTCAAAAGCTCACGCAACTCATCGCAGGTGTATTTTACATTATGCAGCCCGTCCCAATCTGCCATCAGATACATGGCCCCTTCATGCGGTGCCACAGTCCACATACTGATTGTCAGCGAAGAAATCCAGCGTCGATATCGCCCTAGCGGCTTGGGCGCAGGAACCTCCTGTGCGCGGTTGAGCATTGTCAAAACAAAAGAAAAATCAGAACCTATCTTTTCGCACTTCGGCATAGTACAACCTCTCAAAAATATAAAATTTGACACACTTTTCTATTTTCGATAGGAAGAGTGCCATTGTTTTTTCGTACAAAAGATTGTACGCTATGAGCAAAGAATTTGTCAACAAAGGTCCGAAAATTTAAAACTCTAAGGAGTGTGTATTATGAAAGATCAGTCCGTACGACAACAAAAACAGTTGCAAAAGAAACAAAAAGAGCTGGAAAAATGGAAGCGCCAGCTTGCGAAAAAGCCATATTTTGGCTACAGTGCAATGTTAATTGTTATGATTTCGCTGGTTCATCTGCTGGATGAATACGCCAGCAGCTCCTCTGGTGCAATCCAGTCTTCCATTATCAATGATCTGTTCGTGAATCAGATGGGCATGGACTACACCGCCGGTCTTTCCCTGATGTCTGTTGTGTCATTGCTGACACTATTAGCTTCGCTCGCTGCAACATTTTACAAAACTTTGGCGGATCGCTATGGCCGCCGTATTTTCTTTATTCTAAGTGCGCTTGGTATGGGCGGCGGTATGTTGATCTGTGCCTGTGCAGAAAACGCATTCTTCTATTTTTTGGGTCGCACCGTAATCGGCTTTTTCACCGCCACGGACTTTCAGGTGTTGTATGCAATGGAAGTTTCGCCCTCCGATAAGCGCGGCACCTTCTTCTCTGTTACCAAGAGTATTGGTACAATCGGCATTGTGCTGATTGCCGTTGTTCGCGGTATGTTCATGGGTGCTGACGGCAGCAACTGGCGTTTTGTTTATCTGATCCCGGCTATTGCAGGTATCGGCCTGTCTATCATCGCCTTGTTTGCTTGTCGCGAAACTGACGTATTTATGCGTCGCCGCATCGAAACACTGGAGCGCGAGCTGTCCGGTGAGGCAACCGAAAAGGACCAGAAAGATGAAAAGGTCGGTCTGCTGCCGGCTTTCCGCATGATCATTCACAACAAGCAGCTGCGTATGCAAATGATTTCTATGGCACTGTTTATGTGCGCTATGATGCCGTTCACCGGATTCTACGAATCTCTGATGACTATGAGCGGCATGAGCACCGAAGCCGTTACTACCGCATTGTTTGCATATCCCATCTCTTGGGCCGTGCTGCTGTTCATCAGCGGCTTCATTAGCGATAAGAAGGGCCGTAAATTTACTGTTATCCTATTTGGTGTTCTGGCGATGCTCTGCCAGGCCGGTTACATTATCGGTGCCGGCGCCGGTATGCACCCGATGCTGGTTGGTCTGCTGCTGGGTGGCGCCATCGGCAGCTACTGGACTTCCAACAACTCAATCAGCCTGATGTCCGCCGAAGTTGCCCCCACCCGCCTGCGTGCTTCTATCGCCAGCGTTTTCGGTATGGTATCCCTAATTGTTTCGCTGTTTGCAACCGCACTGTTTGCATGGCTGGTTACGATTGTTCCTCTAAAGAGCCTGTGCCTCGTAGGCGGTGTTGCAGCACTTGGTTTGTCAATGCTCTTCTTGGTCTGCACCACAAAAGAAACCGCAGGTATGGCATTGGATGCTGAGTAATCGGAGGTGACACAAGCATGGAACGTAAAACCTTATTTAATGACAACTGGCAATTTCACTTAGGTGAATTAGAACAAAAACCCGATTCTGCACGCAGCAAATCCGGCGTGTGTGGTGGTGCCTCAAACCTAACCAATGCCGAAGGTGGATTCTATCCACTTCCGCAGCGTTACTGGACTTTGTTTGGCACCCAAGGGCCGGAGGTCGGCAATCAGGCGGTTCATATGGTTCCTGCGCTGACCGACACTTGGGAACCCGTTACGCTCCCTCATGACTGGCACAGCCGCCAGGACTATATCGTACCGGACGCAACCAACAACTCTGGTACAGGGATGACGAATGTAGGCAGTGATTGTTTGCCCAACGGCATTGGCTACTACCGCAAGGTATTCTCTTTGCCCGCCGAGGCAAAGGGACAGCGTCTCTTTTTGGAGTTTGAAGGCGTCATGCACAATGCATCCATTTGGATGAACGGCTTTTTGATTGCACAGCATTTCTCCGGCTATTCCGGATTTGCTGTAGATATTTCCGAGTATGCCAACTATGGCGAAGAAGGCAAGAATGCACTACTGGTCCGTACCGATTCTTTCGATCTGGAAGGCTGGTGGAGCGACGGTGCCGGCATTTATCGCAACGTTTGGTTGACTTGTGTACCCATGGTACACATTGCACGCGACGGTATTTTTGCACATACTTCTCTTTTGCAAAACAATCACGCCGAAGTTTGTGTATCTGCCGAAATCGAAAACAGCGGGGCAGCCTCCTGGAGCGGGAATGCCTGCTTCCGCCTGTATGATCCCAACGGTGCGCTGGTTGCACAGGAAACAGCCTGTGCTTGCGCCAACGCATTTGCCAACGGCAGTGCCGAAGTGACATTCCATCTGGAACAGCCTGCTCTGTGGGATTTGGAACATCCAAATCTGTACCGTGCAGAAGTAGCACTGACCGATGATGCCAGTGATGCCGATTCTGTGTGCTTTGGTGTACGCACCGCAGAATACACCCAGAAGGGTCTGCTGTTGAATGGTCAGCTGGTGGAATTAAAGGGCGTATGTGCTCATCAGGATTTTGCTGGTGTTGGCACTGCCATGAGCCGCGATATTCTGCGTTACCGCTTGCAGCGTATTAAGGATATGGGGGGCAATGCTTACCGGTCTTCACACCATGCTGCCACCCGCACGCTGCTGGAAGAATGCGACCGTATGGGCATTTTGGTTCTGAATGAGGTTCGTCATTTTGATGTGCAGGCCGAAAGCATTGCCGATTTGCAGGACATGATTCGCGGTTCCCGCAACCACCCCTGCGTATTTATGTATTGCCTGGAAAACGAAGAATTTATCGAATGTATGCCGCAGGGCCGCCGCATTTTGAAGCGACTGCTTGATGTGGGGCATACATTAGATGATACTCGTGCATTTACGACTGCCACTCAGTTTGGCCGAGACGATGTCAACTATGTAGCATTAACAGATGTAGCCGGTTACAACTATGATAATGGCCAGGCAGACACATTCCTGAACGCTTACCCCGAAGGCCGTGTTATGGCGACCGAAGATGTAAGCTTCCTGTCTACCCGTGGGGTGTACGAGGATTCTCCCGAACACGGCTGGTGCGATTGCTATGAAGGCGAAAATTACTATTGCAAGCTCATGCGCCGCAACGGCATCGACCCCGGCACCATGGGTGGTGCGGTGTCTGCCCTGGGGCTGACACGCACGTATTTTAATAACTGCATCAAAACTCCCCAGTTGGGCGGTATGTTCGTTTGGACCGCATTTGACTATCGTGGCGAAACCTTCCCTTGGAACTGGCCCGCTGTTGTCAGCAGCTACGGTGCTATGGATTACTGCGGCTTTGAAAAGGATGTCTTTTACTATTGGCGCAGCCTGTGGACGTCGGAACCCATGGTCCACTGCCTGCCCGGCTGGGATCTGTCCGGTCAGGAAAATCAGAACGTACTGATCGAGCTGTACTCCAACTGTCAGGAAGTGGAATTGTTTGTCAATGATATAAGCGTTGGCCGCAAATCTCATACACTGGGTCGTGTTACTTCCTGGGAGGTAACGTATCAGCCCGGCACCCTGCGTGCGGTCGGTTATAACGATGGTATTCCGGTCGCAGAGCAGGTTCATCATACCCCCGGTACTCCTGCTATGCTCAAACTGGAGCCGGTGTATGCCGGTGAACAGGATGTTCTGGTTAAGGTATCCGTCACCGATGATGCGGGTCTGACCTGCCTGCGCGCGTGCCTGCCTGTGTCCTTTACCGCCGAAGGCGGCACCGTAATTGGTGTAGGCAACGGCGACCCCGCCTGCCATGAATCGGATGTAACCCATACTCGCACCACCTTTAACGGCTTGGGTCTGGCTATCATTCGACGCAACGGTACCGAACCTCTGACCGTAACCGCAGAAACCTCCGGCTTGCCGCAGGCTGTCTGCACGCTGTAAATTTTATTTGCTCCCCCTTTCTGGTTCTCCCTGAAGTAAAACATACCGTCTCTGTGTTTTCTTTTGGGAGAACCATTTATTATTTATCGCATAAAAGAAAAGCCCATTGGCACAATTTGTGCCGATGGGCTTTTCTTTTTACTCTGCTTCCGCACACAGAAGCGCTTTCTGGCCATTTACCTTGTTTGCCAAATAGGACGGTAGATAGAACAGTGCCGGCCCAATCAAATACAGGAAATATAAAATGCAGGTAACCATACGCGGATCTCTTGCGCCCAGCACCATTTGCACCAAAAAATGCTGACCGCGGAAATACATATAGTCTGCCTGAATGGGCGAATAATTGATGATGTTTGCCGGAATGGAAACAATCAAACCCGGCAGACTGGCGAGGAACATCTCCCACCATTTTGTAATACCGGTATAGCTGTGGTAGCCCGACAGCAGCATAACCAAGCAGGTGAACAGCATACAGCCATGATAAATAAAGGTGTGGAACGCCGCAAAGGAAATACAGGAATAATCCATCAGCCGTGCCACGGGATACAAAAAATTGATTAGTGCCCCCAACAGACCCAAAGTACATACATATCCACAGGCAGCACGCTTCCATAGGCCCTTGCCCCAAATGGCAAAAGGCATTGCGTACATAAAAATACTGCACGGATACAGTGATAGATTAACGGTCCAATCTATTGCATTGCGGGTCCCGGCTACGCTATCCCATGTGACGATTGCAACTTCCAGCACAACCAGAACTGCCAGCATTCGGATGAATACCGGCTTAATCAGGTCTTTGTGTTTTGCTACATAAACGGCAGACCCAATCACAATTGCAAGCACCACTGCTTCAAAAATAAGATGCAGCGGCGTAAACAGCGTACCCGGCAGCTGATCTGCGGGCGGCAGATAGTCCTTATGGGTAAAAAAGTGATGCATTAAGTAGTTGAAATTCTTCATATATCCTCTTCTATGGATTTTGCTGCTTTTTTCCAGCAGCCATCCCAACAGTTGTTTTTGTGACAAACACAGTTATTATACTGGACATCTGACAATTTTTCCAGCGTTTTCACAAATTAAGCACCATTTCGTCGTTTTTTAGGATATACTATATTTTACCGATCAATCTGCGCCGCATACTCTCGCGGACTGATCCCATACTCTGCTTTGAATGCGCGGTAGAAGTTCGCATAGTCGCCGAAACCACAATTTTGATATACGGCGCCCGGTGTCATTCCAGAAGCAATTAGTTCTTTCGCCTGCATTAAACGGCGGAAGGTAATATACCGATATACGCTGGTACCCACACGCGCACTAAACTCATGGGCAAGGTAATATTTACTCACGTAAAATTCACTGGCAATATCCGCCAGTGTCAAGCTGTCTTGGTAGTGCGTACCGATGTATGCCAGCACACGACTGATCAAATCTGGCTCTTCTGCCTTTTTGGATTTTTGCACACTGCTGCGGGTCAGGCGGTTTACTTCCACCAAAAACTGAGTCAGAAGGCTTTGTGCATACAGTCGGCTATCGGTGTCTTCGCCGTAAAATTCAGCATTCACATTTTTCAAAAGGTCCTGCAAGATTGCTCGATGCACTTTATCTGGGCGCAACAGGTTGGTATGACCCGATGCCGCCTGATCAAAGCAAGCGGACAAATCGCACTGTCCCCCGCCCAGCTGCTCCAGATAGCTTCGGCTCAGCCACAGCACATAGCGTTCGTAGACGGCGTTCTGCCCCACCTGTGCCTGATGCAGCTCTTGGGGGTTGATCAACAGCAGGTCACCCGGTTCTACCAAAAACAACTTACCTTCGACCTGAAAGCTGACGCTGCCACCCAGCAGAAAATATACCTCATAATAATCGTGATGGTGGACGCCCACCGTCTCCATTTTCTGGTCCCGATAATGGAAGATTTCGAACTGTTTACCGTTCATACTTTGCCGACTATCGAACCGATGTGCCCTGTTTGCCATATTTTCACCTCTCTAAGCCGAGATTACAACAAGATTCGCAATTTGTCAAACAATATTCGCATTTTTTATTGCGATTTTGCGTGGTATACTCGCATCAACAAAGCCGCTACCGTATGCGGCCTACGAAAATTCTGAATGAAAAAAATGCCTTGGCACCGTCCACTTTCGCCAAGGCCGTAGGAATGGAGGAATTGCATATGCCTATGCAGATGGGTTTTCGCTGGTATGGCGAAGGCAACGACAACATCAAGCTGTCTGACATCAAGCAGATCCCCGGTGTAACCAGCATCGTCTGGGCACTGCACCACAAAATGCCCGGCGAAGTTTGGGAAGTAAACGAAATCGCCGAGGTGCAAAAGCAACTGGAGCCGTACGGCTTCAACATGGACGTGGTCGAATCCGTCAACGTACACGACGACATCAAGATCGGCCTGCCCACCCGTGACGCATACATCGAGAACTACAAGCAGACCATTCGCAATCTGTCTCAGTTCGGCGTCAAGGTCATCTGCTACAACTTCATGCCCATCTTCGACTGGACCCGTACCAATCTGTTCCACCCGGTCGGCGACGGCTCCACCGCACTGTACTACGAAAAGGACATGATCCAGGATGATTACAAGGCTATGGCTGACTACATCCTGGGCTTTACTGAAAAGTACAATATGACTTTCCCCGGCTGGGAGCCGGAGCGTATGGCTAAGCTGGACGAGCTGTTCAAGGCGTACGCACCTGTCACCAAGGAAAAGCTGTGGGAGAACCTGAAGTATTTCCTGGAAGCAATCATGCCCACCTGCCAGGAGTGCGACATTAAGATGGCAATCCACATGGACGATCCCCCGTGGGACATCTTCGGCATTCCCCGCCTGCTGACCAACGAGGAAAACATCAACCGTTTCCTGACTATGGTCGACAATCCCTACAACTGCCTGACCCTGTGCTCCGGCAGCCTAAATGCTGACCCCAACAACAATGTTGCCGACATTGTTCGCAAGCACTGCGACCGCATCGCATTTGCTCACATCCGCAATGTGAAGCATTTTGAGAATGGTGACTTCTCTGAAGCTTCTCACCGCGACTGCGACGGCGATACCGGCATTCTGGAGATCCTGAAGGCTTATCACGACTGCGGTTACGAAGGCTACATCCGCCCCGACCACGGCCGTCACCTGTGGGGCGAAGGCCCCGGCACTGTCCGCCCCGGTTATGGCCTGTACGACCGTGCTCTGGGTATTATGTATATGCTGGGCGTCTGGGATATGCTGGACCGCCTGGATAACAAATAAGTTTTGTATCACACATTCAAATACTTTTGGAGGTAAATGATTATGATGAATCTGCCCTTGAACATTGATTTTTCCGGCAAGGTTGTTGTTGTTACCGGTGCAGGCGGTTTGATCTGCGGCGCTATGGCTCGTGCTTTTGCACAGTCCGGCGCTAAGGTCGCTGCTCTGGACCTGAACGAAGAAGCTGTTAAGAAACTGGCTGACGAGCTGAAGGCAGAAGGTTACGTCTGCGAAGGCTACAAGGCAAACGTTCTGGACGCTGATGCCCTGAAGGCTGTCCACGATCAGGTCGTTGCTGACCTGGGTACCTGCGACATTCTGATCAACGGTGCAGGCGGCAACAATCCCCGTGCTACCACCGACAATGAGTACCAGCACGAGGCATGGGAAGGCTGCAAGACCTTCTTCGATCTGGATCCGGCTGGCGTCGACTTCCTGTTCAAACTGAACTTCCAGGGCACCCTGCTGCCCACCCAGGCTTTTGCTGTTGACATGGTCAACAAGAAGTCCGGCTGCATCCTGAACATCTCTTCCATGAACGCATATATTCCTCTGACCAAGATCCCTGCATACTCCGCAGCTAAGGCAGCTATCTCCAACTTCACCCAGTGGCTGGCTACTCACTTTGCTGGCACCGGCATCCGCTGCAACGCAATCGCTCCGGGCTTCCTGGTTTCTGCACAGAACAAGGCTCTGCTGTACAACGAGGATGGCACCCCCACCGCTCGTTCCGAGAAGATCCTGAACGGTACCCCCACTCATCGTTTTGTTGACGCAGACGAGCTGCTGGGCGCTACCATGTTCCTGTGCGACGACAAGGCTTCTTCCGCTATCACTGGCGTGATCCTGCCTATCGACGCTGGCTTCTCTGCATACTCCGGTGTCTAATCTCTAACTTCTCTTTTTTCTTTTCTTTTTGTTTCCTTCAGCAGTTTTATACTTTCCCCTAAAATAAAAGGCCGCCGCCTCGTTTTTGCAAACGAGGCGGCGGCCTTTTTTGACTCTTATGAATGCGAAATCAACTTATGCAGCTTCGCAAAGGTTTCTGGTTTCAAAACAATCTGCAAACAAATCCAAAGTTTCTGCCGAAGCGTCAATTTTGCATGGAACGCCTGCTCTAACGTCATCTGATCGTGTCGTTCCACATAGAAGTCCAAAATTCCTTGCATCCTGAATCGAATCTGATCGTATCGGGTCATGCCTGGTTCTTTCCACAAATCCAGAATGCTGTTTAGCGCTGCGCTTCGATTGGAAAGCGCCGTGATTGCGCCCTGCTGCGTGTACAAAAAGCCTGTCATATATCCTGCATCCTGCGCAGCCAGCAGCGGCATAAACTCCCACAGCGGATACATTCCGCCAAACACATCAACTTCACCGGTAAACGGCATCTGTGTCAGCTTTGCCAGCGCATCTGTGCGTGCAAAAAACATTCCGCTACGGCTTGCGATGCCGCCCCGATCCCGACGAATCTTTACATGAATATCTGCCTGCTCCAAAAGCACCTGCATCGTATCTGCCTGCTCAGGTAAATTCACGCCCAGTGAAAGCGTTTCCTGATGACTGGGCATAGGCGGGCACAGCACACCAATTTCAGGATGCTGCTGCAAAACCGCTGTTGCGCGGGCAGGGCGCAGGGTATCCATCGCTGTCTGTAAACTGGTTGCATCTGCAAATTCCTCCAGCAGCTGGGGCAAATCGCCGGACAAATACAGCAAATAGGTAAACTTCTTCAGCTGCTCCCACAACACGCCAAACATCACCGCTGGGGCCGGCTGGGCAATCACCCGACAAATCGTTCCGCTGGGTAAGGCCGATTTCCATTGCATTTCCAGTTCTACGGACGCAAACAGCGCATAACAGACCGTACCATCGGGCAAATCCGCAGCCACACGCGCCAGCATGGGGGACAAATTCTCCTCCGCAAAATACAGTACGGCTGCTGTGCTGTCCTGTGCTGTATCGCCATTTTCCGCATCAAAGTACAGGTTGAGTGCGTCCACAACTGAAGCCAGATCCTCGGTGCGCAGCAGATTCTGGAACACCAGCTGCACCGGATAATCGGTTTTGTCCCGCAGATACTCATACAACTCCTGTGTTGCACGCCCCTGGGGTACTGTGGTGTATTCAAATCGAGGCACAAGGAAGTTTTTTCGCTTAAAGAACGGGCAGCCACGCTGCTCCATCAAGGTAACCGGCATACCCATCAGCGGGTAATCGTTGTAACATTCCAAATCCTGTGTGGAAACATATACATCCCACACAAATCCCATCTGGGCAAAGTGCTGTGTGAACAAAACCTCATGCTTGCCGACCGCATCCCAGTAGGTGCGAATTTCCGGCAGGTCCGTCCAATAGGCCAGAAAACGCGGGTCGATAAACATGGATTTCCGCACGGCAAAAAAGAAGCTCTGCACATGGGGCGGAATGGGCTGGGTATCGTCCCAGCTGGCAGCGTGGGCGCCTTTATGCCTGGTCAATCCCCAGAAATCCACATCACGGTCCGCCATTTCGTCAAACATCGGCTGCAAGGAACACACCGGTCCGAAAATGGTCTGGTTATATAGCAGAATCTCATCGTACTGTATCCAAGAGTCCTGCAAGCGCAATAGCGTTTCCTTATATGCGGTAATGTCGAAACCACTGTTTTCCCGGCAAATCACTTCATCGCAACAGGATTCCAGTTTCTTTCGCCCTGCATCGTTCAAGGCGCCGTTCACCACAACGATTTGTCGTTTGCAAAAGCGCCCCACCTGCTCCAGCAGGTAAGGGATATAATCATCCACTACGCCATCCTTGTCGTAATAAGCGAAAATTGCCAATCGGCTGGCATTTTGTTCCAAGCGCATCCGCGTTCCTCTTTTCTCTTGCTCCGATTCCTATATCAAACGGCCTTTTGCCGCGTTGAAAGCTATTTTTTCGATTTTGCCAAGTATATCATCTCGGGTGATAAAATTCAATTTTACCACCCACATCATACCTGCGAAATGCTGCGCATACACTGTGCTGTCTCCGTTTTGCCTTTATGTTCCGGGAGGTACTATGAAACACTTTTCTTTTTCTGCGGCAACGACCGCACTTTTGGCTATTCTGGTCTGTCTGCTGGCTGGGTGCCATCCACCATTTACACATACTCCCGGATGGTCCCAAGAGCCGGAAGGGAGGATTTACTATTTACCCAACGGAAAACCCGCCACTGGCTGGCAAACCATTGATGGGCAACGATACTGTTTTACTGAAACCGGCACGCCCATGACCGGCTGGCAAACCCTCGACGGCAAAACCTACGCATTTCGTCCGGATGGAACCCCTATGACTGGCTGGGTGCCTGCCGAACAAAGCAGCCGCTATTTCGATGAAACCGGTGCTATGCTGACCGGGCGGCAGGAAATTCAGGGCGAAGTACATTATTTTACACCCAACGGGTTAGAAGTTCCCCTTGCCAATGCACAAAACCCGCTGCCGGAAAACTATTCCGTTGCATTGCGGGAAATCGGTGGCGGGCGACAAATCGCTGCTATCTGTTACGAGGACCTGCGGCAAATGTTTGCCGACTGCAAAGCCGCCGGGTGTTCCCCGGCTGTATGCTCCGCATTCCGCAGCTGGGAAAAACAAGAAAAGCTCTTTCGCCGCAAGGTAAATTTTTACCGCCGGCAAGGATATTCCGACGCAGACGCTATCCAACTGGCGGGTACAGTTGTTGCACCACCCGGCACCAGCGAGCATCAGCTGGGGCTGGCGCTGGATATTGTGGACACCAACCACTGGGACCTGGATGAAAGTCAGGAATCCACCCCAACCCAGCAATGGCTGATGCAGAACAGCTGGCAATATGGCTTTATCTTGCGCTATCCAAATAACAAAAGCCAAATTACCGGCGTAATTTACGAGCCTTGGCATTATCGCTGGGTCGGGCGGGAGATTGCCGCCGAGATGCACGAAAGCGGGCTTTGCTTAGAGGAATATTTGGGCGCAGCCATTTTGCGCTGAATCCCTTTCTTGTACTTTGCGCCACCGAATGATATAGTAGACAGGAAACAAAAAACAGAAGGGATTGTTACCATGACTGCTACCGAGGCGATTGCCTATATTCATTCCGTCTGCTGGAAAAACAGCAGTCCGGGGCTTGCCCGCACGCAGGAACTTCTGCGCCGTATGGGCAATCCGGAAAAAAAGCTGAAATTCGTTCATATCGCCGGAACCAACGGCAAGGGCAGCACTGCTGCTATGGCGGCTTCGATTTTGCAGAAAGCCGGCTACCGAACAGGCTTGTTTACTTCTCCGTTCATTTATCGCTTTCAGGAGCGGATGCAGGTCAACGGAGAGCAAATTTCCGATGCAGACTTAGTTTCTGCTACGGAATTTGTAAAGCCGTTTGCGGAATCCATGCCGGAACATCCCACCGAATTTGAACTGCTCACCTGCATTGCCTTTGCTTATTTCGCCAGCCAGCACTGTGACATTGTTGTGCTGGAGGTAGGTATGGGTGGCGCGCTGGACGCAACCAACGTGATCGACACCCCAGAGGTTGCTGTCATCACAAACATTGGTCTGGACCACACCGAATATCTGGGCGACACGCTGGAAGCCATTGCCGAAACCAAGGCAGGTATTTTTAAGTTCGATGGCAGCGCCGTTATTTACCGGGGAACACCGGGCGTAGAAGCCGTATTTGAGCGCATCTGTAATCAGCGTCACGTCAGCTTGAAAAAGGCAGATTTCGACGGTCTTTGCCTGGTTCAGCACTCTCTGGAGGGGCAAACCTTCCACTGCGGCTCACGAAAAGGACTTTTCCTGCCGCTGTTGGGGGCGCATCAGCTTCATAACGCAGCTGTTGTTCTGTCTGTAATGGACACCTTAATCGAAAAGGGCTGGCAGATTTCAGAGCAAAATATTCGGGACGGTTTACGGGATGTACGCTGGCCCGGCCGATTTGATATTCTGCACCATGATCCTTTGTGCATCATCGACGGCGGTCATAATCCCCAGTGTATTGAAGCACTGGTGCAAAACATCCGAGATTATCTGCCTGGTCAGAAACTGGTGGTCCTCACCGGTGTTTTGGCGGATAAAGACTATGTGGATATGTACCGCCCTGTTCTACCCTATGTACAGCAGTTTATCTGTGTCACACCGCCCAGCCCTCGCAAGCTGGAGGCGGACAAGCTGGCAGCTTACCTTGCGGAAACCGGCATCCCTGCCACGCCTTATACAACCATCGCCGATGGTGTGTGCGCCGCAGTAGCCGCCGCCGGGGCGGATGGTGTTGTGCTGTGTTTCGGTTCGCTGTATTTAATCGGAGATGTGAAAGCGGCACTGGATACGTTATCATAAAGAAAAAGCGCCCTGCTCTTTCAGCAGGACGCTTTTGTGTTATTTCTGACGGATATCCTCTGCACCGACAAAATAAATTGCCAAAGCGCCGGGTCCCAGATAAGAGCCGGTAACAGGCTCATGATCCACAATCAGGATTTCCTTGGGCGAATGCTTCTGCTTCAGGCTTTCCGCCATAGCAGCAGCATCCTCCGGGCAGCCGCAGTGAGAAATCCCTACGATCTGCTGCTCCGGTGCTACAACCAGTGCATCGTACTTTTCTACCATACGGCTCAGCACCGCTTTACGGCCACGGACCTTCTCAAATGCTTCAATTTTGCCTTCGGTCGTGCCTTTCAGCAGCGGTTTTACCTGCAACAGTGTACCGACAGCTGCCGCTGCATTGGACAACCGACCACCCTTGCGCAAGTGCATCAAATCGTCTACGGTAAACAGCTGATACATCCGCATCTTTTCTGCTTCCAGCTTTTCGGCGGCCTCTTGGAGCGTCATACCGGCCTGCTGGCACTGACAAGCATACAGTACCCAGATCCCTTCACCCAGAGAAGCACCCATGCTGTCTACAATCACGATTTCACGCTCTGGGTAACTGTCCATCAGCTGCTCTCGTGCGATGCGTGCCGAGTTCAGCGTACCGCTGATACCGGCGGCCATACCAATAAACAGGATGTCCTTGCCTTCCTCCAAGGTTGGTTCCATGTAATCCACATACTTCTGCGGATTGATCTGAGAAGTTGTGATCTTAGCCCCCTTTTTCATGTCCGCATAATAGGCTGCTGCATCAAAGCTGCGGGTATCCACGCACTCCCGCTGCTCGCCGTTCATGAAATAAGAAAGCGGCACTACTCCGATATTGTATTTTTCTGCCAGCTCCGTGGGGATATTAGCCGAAGTATCTGTAAAAATTGCAAAGCTCATAGTATCCTCCGCAAAATAACTCATACGCCCGGTGACCGCAAGAATGACACCCTTGCACCGGGATAATTTTTCTTATGATATATTATAGCACAACTCCGTGGATTCTGCACCTTTGCTTTTCTGAGATTCCGCCAAGGGTATCCTCACACAATAAAAACGCCCCGCACGCTGTGCGAGGCGTTCGCTTTTATTCGTTTGCTGCGTCGATCAAACCAGTTTTCCAGCAGCCGCTCTTGTAAAACACGACCGAAATCACCATAGCAACCATCCAACCGATGGGCCATGCCAGCCAGATCCCCACTGTACCAAGCGATACCGACAAAACTTTTGCCAGCACTACACGCAGCACCAGGTCAGTAAAGGTTGCAATCATAAACTGCTTCATGCACTCTGCGCCACGCAGGATACCGTCTGCCACCAGCTTCATGGAAACCACGAAGTAGAACGGTGCCAGAATGCGCAGGAACTGGATGCCGGTGGTCATTGCCAAGCCGGTAGGCTCGTCCAGGAACAGACGCAGCAGATACTGCCCGCCGAAGAAGTACAGCACCACCAGCGGCGCACTGAGCAGCCACACGATTTTCAAACCAGCCTTGAAGCCTTCCTTTACACGGTTAGGCTTGTTTGCACCCAGATTCTGGGCGGTATAGTTGGAAATACCGTTGCCCAACGTGGTAAAGGAGGTAATGACCAGGTTGTTCATCTTAACCGCAGCGGAATAACCAGCCATGACACTGGAGCCAAAGGTATTGATGACACCCTGAATCACGATGTTGCCCACAGAGATAAAGCTCTGCTGCAAAATACTGGGGATTGCAATCATAGAAATCTTTTTCAGCAACTGCCAAGAGAAAATCGGAGCTTTCTCATCTGTCTTGATCTGCGCAAAGCGCTTGAACACCACAATCACTGCCAAGATGCAGCTAACGCCCTGGCACAGGAAGGTTGCCCACGCAACACCAGCCACGCCCATGTGGAATTTGGTAACGAACAGAATATCCACTGCAATATTGGTGACCGAAGATGCTGCCAGGAAATAGAACGGTGTTTTGGAATCACCCATTGCGGAGAATATGCCAGTTGCTACATTATAATAGAAGACAAAGGGCAGACCCAGCATATAAATATCCAGATACAAGCGGGAATCCGCCATGACGTTTTCCGGCGTATGAATCAGGTTCAGCAGTCCTGTGCAGCAGGTCATACCCAACAGCATCAGCACTAAGCACAAAACACCGCTGGCAATCAGTGTGGTATACACAGCGGTTTTAATATCCCGGTAGCGCTTTGCACCAAACAGCTGCGATACTACCACCGAGCAGCCAATGTTGCAGCCAAACGCAAACGCAATAAAAATCAGGGTGACCTCGTAGCTATTACCCACAGCAGCCAGTGCAGCTTCGCCAACAAATTTACCCGCCACAAAGCTGTCTGCCAAGTTGTACAGCTGCTGGAAGATGATGCTGCCAAACAGCGGCAGGCAGAACTTCCACAGGACGGTTTCCGGTTTTTCTACGGTTAGATCCTTATTCATGTAAACTCCTCTCTCCCCAGTGTGTTGACACAAATCCTACGGAATATTATACTATTTTTTATAATATGTAAAATGTATGTTTCATATCTTTATCATATCAAAACTATATAGCGGAGCATCGATTATGAATATCAGCTACGATTACTATCGTATTTTTTACTATGTGGCCAAATATAAGAGTTTCACACGCGCCGCCGCCGTGCTTTTGAACAACCAGCCGAATATTACCCGAAGTATCAAAAACCTGGAATCTGAGCTGGGATGCACGCTTTTTATCCGTTCCCATCGCGGTGTCACCCTGACGCCGGAGGGTGAAAAGCTCTATACCCATATTGCCCTTGCTTTTGAGCATATCGAGCGGGGTGAGCGGGAACTTGCCATGGATAAATGTTTGGAGGGTGGTTTGGTATCCATCGGTGCCAGCGAAGTTGCGCTGCACTGTACCCTGCTGCCTGTACTGCGGCAGTTTCGTCAGCTGCACCCGGGTGTGCGCATTCGGGTCAGCAACCATTCCACGCCGCAGGCTGTAACTGCACTGGCCGAAGGTCTAGTGGATTTTTCTGTGGTCACGACGCCGATGGATCTCCCCTCTTCGGTCAAGAAAATTCTGCTCTGCTCTATTCGGGAAGTGCCTGTGTGCGGTGCTGCCTATGCACATCTCACCCGAAAACAGCTGCCGCTTTCCCAGCTGGCAGAATACCCACTGATTTGTCTGGGCAAGCAGACCAAAACCTACGATTTTTACGCGCGCTGGTTTTCCCGCAATGGCTTGGTTTTGACCCCGGATATTGAACCCGCCACCGCTGACCAAATCCTGCCACTGGTGAAAAACGATTTGGGCATCGGCTTCGTACCGGAAGAGTTTTTATCCAGCGAATCGGAAAGCACGGGTGTTTACCGTCTGGCCGTCACACCGGAAGCACCCAAACGGGATATTTGTCTGTTGGTGCGCAATGACCGTCCTTTGAGCATCGCGGCGCGCGAACTGGAAGAAATGCTTTTGAATCGCCGCTCGGAATAACGTTTTTCTTGCGCGCAAAAAATCCCCCCGCCTTGGAAAAGGCGGGGGGATTTTAACATACAATCAGGCGCAGATCAAATTAGATCTCGTACCACTTGATTTCGTTTGCATCCAGGTGCAGGTCGAAATGGTTGCCGTCGGTGGTGTACACGGTAGTATCCTGAGGCTCGTAAGTGTTGTTGACAACACAGTACTTGCCGTTTGCCACATATGCGTGCACTTCCACGTTGAAGTTAGAAGAGAACCAGGTGTGCAGCTCGTCCTCACCGTGCGTGCTCCACAGCATTGCACGATACAGCATACGGCTGTTCTCGAAGCTGTAAGGCACACCGCTGATGTACACTGCACGGCCCTTGCCATACTCATGTACAGCCATCTGCACTTCCTTGTCCTTCTGGACCAGGATATCGGTGCCTTCGAAAGCGTAGATGTTCTTCTTGCCTTCGCCGAAGTCAACCGGCTTAGTTGCGTCAGCCAGGATGAAGTGATTGGGCTTTTCTTCCCAGTTGTACTTGTCGTAGTTCAGGGTAAAGCCAGTCTCTTCCTCAACACCCAGCACGCTTGCCAGCTGCAGGAAACGACCCTGGTACTGGTGGCCGGAAGGCTCGCCAACACCGATGAAGCCACCGCCGTTGTAGACGAACTCCTTCACAGCGGAGCTGATGGTTGCATCCTCCCAGTAGATGCCGCCGGTATGTGCGGTATCTGCGTCACCAACGTTGATCAGAACGTCGATATCCTTCAGGATAGAAGGATCAGCCTTGATATCATCGAAGCTAATGAACTTCACGTCGAACGGTGCACCGGACAGCATCTCGATAACACCAGCGTAGCTGTAGTTCTGCTTCTGATACAGCGCATGGTGAACCATGTGGCAGCCCCATGCACGCATCTTGCCCCAGCAGTTCAGGACAGCAACCTTCTTAACGCAGTAAGGAGTAGTGCCCTTGATGTTGGTGTACAGCTCACGGAACTCGTCGCAGACAGACTGGACGTAGTCGATAAACTCAGGGAACTCCAGAGCCAGCTTCAGATAACCGCCGTAACCGATACGATCGATGGGCTTGCGCAGGATTGCGCGGCGAGCGGTTACCCAGTTGACCTTTGCTTCCTGCACCGGATCGCCGCCTTCGTGGAAGGTATCCGGGAAGAAGTAAGGCAGGAAACGACCCTCGGTGTACTTAACACCGTCGATGTCGCTGATCAGACGCAGGGTGGAACCGTTGCCGACACTGCCGACAACTGCATCCAGACCGATGGACTTGAACTCTTCCATGAAGGGCTCAGTGCCGATCCAGTGGTCGCCCAAGAACATCATAGCTTCGCAGCCGCACTCGTGGGTGATGTCGACCATTTCCTTAGCCAGCTTAGCAACCTCACGGCGCTGGAATGCCTGGAAGTCCTTGAACTCCTTGCTGGGCACACGATACTGGTTGTTGTAGTAACCCTGGTCGATGATGTACTCGGGGCGGAACTTGTAACCAACCTCCTGCTCGAACTGATTCAGGATGTAAGGGCTGACAGATGCGGAATATCCGTACCAGTCAACGTACTTCTCACGCTTCAGCTCGTCGAACACCAGCGTGAACTGGTGGAAGAAGGTGGTGTAACGAATCACGTTAACATAGGGGTGATCTGCGATGAACTTACGCAGACGCTCCATGGTGTACTTGCGCGTCTTGGGCTGACGCACGTCAAAGGTGATCTGGTGCTCGAAATCCTTCCAGTCGTTGACGGTTGCGTTGTACATATGTACGGGGTCCCAAATCAGGTAAGCCAGGAAGCTGACCGTGTACTCGTGGAAAGGCACAGCCTGCACGGTAACAGCACCGTCTGCATAGCTCCACTTGTCGCAAGGAACCGGCTCGCCGGTGGTACGGTCCATGACTTCCCACCAACGGGTGATGTCGTCACGGGTGTTGACCTCCATCAGCTCGGGGCTGATGCCCTTCAGCAGAGGGATGGTCACGGTATCGCCGTTTGCGGTATGGAAACCTGTCATAATATAGCACTGCTGGACCTCGTCCGGGTTTGCCTTTGCCCAGGCATTATCCTTACGGGTCGTGTAGTAGGTTGCGTATACCTTTGCATCAGCATCACGCAGTTCCTGGGGGAAATCAGTGCCGTCGCAGTCGCGCAGTGCATCTGCGCCCCAGCGCTTCATAATTTCCAGTGTCTGAGGGACAACGTCTACGTCGGTGGGAATCGTAACCTGACCCTGGCGCTTTACATCGCTCATAGGTAATCTCCTTTATAATCAGCTCAAAATAAACTATGGGTTGCCAACATCAATCTGCGTAGGGCTTATTGTACAGCCACAGGGTAACCAGGATCAGAACGACACCGATCAGCTCGATGCCCAGACCCTTCAAATCACCGGTCATGCTCCAACCAACGAACAACAGTACTGCGCCCAGAACAAAAGTGACCAGCATCAGAATCATGCGCAGCTGTTTGTGCTCCTGCCAAAACGTATTTTTCATGGTGTGCCTCCTTTAACCCTTCAGGCCGCCGACGGTCATACCTTCGGTCAGCTGCTTCTGCACACACATATACAGGATGATGGTGGGCAGCATAACGATGACCAGACCTGCGTACATACGGCCGAAGTCTGTCTGAGACTGTGCAGACTGCATCAGGTTCAGCAAGCCGACCGGCAGGGTCTTAGCGCCCTTAGCGGAGCTCATCAAGGTCATGGAAATGATATACTCATTCCAGAAGGACAGGAAGTTGAACAGAATAATCGTAATGATAGAAGGCTTTGCCATGGGGAAAATGATACGAACCATGGCGGTAAAGTAGCCTGCACCGTCAATGTAAGCTGCCTCTTCGTAGTCGTGGGGCAGCGATGCAAAGTAGCCGGACAGGATGTACACGGTAAAGGGCAGTGCGGTGACTGCGTAAACCAGTGCCAGAATGAACAGGTTGTTCAGCAAAAACGGATGACCGATTGTATTCTTCAGTGCAGTATCGCCGTCCTTCAGCATCAGGAAGATCGGCACAACGATATAGTTCACGTTGATGAACAGACCAGCCATGAAAGCAGTCTGCAGGAAACCGCGGCCCTTAAACTCAAAGCGGGAAACCGCATAAGCACAGGGCAGTGCCAATACCAGCAGCATAGCCAGAGCCATCACGGTAACCAGCACAGAGTTCAGCATGTAGCTGCCCATGTTTGCTGCATTCCACGCGTTCGCAAAGTTCTCCCAGTGCAGGCCGTTGGGCAGCTGCCAGGGGTTGCCGTAGAACTGGGGGTTCTCTTTCAGAGAAGCCAGGAATGCCCAGCCCACCGGAACGATAACCAAAATTGCCAGGGTAATCAGTGCAACATAGATAAATGCCTTATAAAGCACATCTGCCTTATTTTTCTTGCTCATTTTCGCCTCTGCCATTGTCTTACACCTCCTGCACGTCACGCTTGGTGACCCAGTTTACCATACCAGCCAGAGCAAAGGAGAACAGGAACATCACAACGCCTGCAGCCATGCTGTAGCCGTACAGACCTGCATCCTTCTGGTTGTACATAAAGCTCAGGCCGACATCTGCCATGCCGGGAGCAACCATGGCCTTAACGAACAGGAAAGCCATGTTGATGGTAGAGATGATGAAGAAAGTCAGAGTAGTGCGGATGTTGGTCCAGATCAGAGGAATCGTGATCTGGAAGAACTGGGTCAGGCGGCCTGCGCCATCCAAACTTGCACTCTCATACAAGCTTTCCGAAACTGCGGACATGGAAGCCATGTACATGACCATGTAGTAGCCGATTGCCTGCCAAACCATGGCAATGATGATACTAACGATAACCATGGGCTTATCCTTCCACAGGATTGCCACAGTTTTACCGGACAGCATAGACAAAATGTTGTTCAGCATACCAGTCTCATCCGGCTTGTAAATTGCAGAGAAAATACCGGCAATAACAACAACCGACAGAATGTTGGGAATGTAGAACACAATCCGGAAGAAGTTCTGTCCACGGATTTTTTCGCGTGTCAAAATTCCTGCAAATACCAATGCAAATGCAAAGGTAATGACGGTGACCGTTACAATCAGCAGCACCGTGTTCTGCATAGCGGTAATGAACTTCACATCCTGGAACAGCGTTGCAAAGTTCTGGAAGCCCACGAAGGTTTCCGTAGGAGAATACGCACCGCGTTCAAAAAGTGACATTCGGAAAACGTTCAGCGTAGGTACGATCATGAACAGAACGAACAAAATCGATGCCGGCGCAAGGCAGAACAACAGAAATCCCTTACGTCTCTTGTCAGATTTCAATGGAAGCAACCCCTTTCTTGTGTGTACGCTCGCTTGAGTGTACATTCCCAACCCAAAGCAACGGTGGACAGCCTGAACCGCCCACCGTCGCCCCTTTTTCACTTATGAAGCTTTTAAATGCTGTACCTTACAGCAGGTTTGCATGCATTTCAGCACTTGCTGCCTTGATGTCCTCGACCCACTTGTCGCGCTTCAGGCTGCCGGAAACCAGGCCATTGATGGGATCCAGGAAGACTTCCTGAACAGTGCCCAGACCAGCCACAGACTTGTAGGGTGCGAAGTTGCCCATAGCAGCCTTAGCGCCGTTGTCGTAGATGGAGTAGAACATCTTGTTGTCGCCCTCCAGCAGATCAGCAACACCCAGAACAGGCTGTACTGCGCCGCCCTTAGCGAAGATTGCGCAAGCAGCATCGCTGTACAGGAATGCCAGGAACTGCTTAGCAGCCGGAACATTTTCAGCACCGGAAGGAATCCAGCACTGTTCAAACCAGGTGTAGCTGTAGCTATCGCCGCCAGCCTTGACTGCAGGCAGAGCGGTCATGCCCCACTTGAAGCCTTCTGCACGGGGGCTTTCGCCCATCTCACCGACAATCCAGGTGCCGTTGGGCATGAAGATTGCCTTGTTATCCAGAACCAGCTGCTGGTTCATCTTGAAGTCGTTATTGTTAGCCTGTGCGGGAGTGATGGGGTTAGTATAGCTTGCCAGCTTCTCGATGATGTCGAAGCAGGTCTTAGCTTCGGGAGTATCCCAAACGCCATCCTCGTAGTGGGTAGCCTTATCGAAGAATTCGGAACCACCCACAGCGTACATCAGAGCGTACAGGAAGGTGTCGAAGTAACCAGCAGTGGGGTAAGTGAACAGGTAGATGCCTTCCTTCTTAGCATCCTCAGCCAGAGTCCACATCTCATCCCAAGTGGTGGGCAGCTTCCAGCCCTTTTCTTCCAGCAGGCCAGCGTTGTAGAACAGGCCGCAGGGACCGTAGAACATAGGAGCCAGGAAGGTCTTGCCATCGCCGTACGGATTGGTGATGGAGTTGTCGGTAAAGCCACCAGCGATCTTCTTGCCAACGGTTTCGCTCTCGCCGGGGATGGTCATGGTCAGCACATCGCTGATATCAGCAATCAGCTTGTCCTTGACGAACTGCTCGGTCAGACCAGCGGGACGACCAACAGACAGGCAGACAACATCGGGGTAATCACCACCCTGCATGCTGGGTCCAATCACATCCTCCAGGTTCTTGTCGACAGTCAGGTTAGAAACCTTAATGCCGGTCTCGGTGGTGAAAGCCTCGCAGATCTCCTCCCACAGAGCGGGGTAAGTTTCTACATAAGCGCTGGACAGAGCAGCAACGGAAATTTCGCCCTTAGCCTCAGTACCCTGAGAGTCAGGGGTAGAGTTATCAGCAGTAGAGTTAGACTGGGAATCTGCACCGCAAGCGGTCAGGCCCAGAGCAGCTGCGGTAACACCAGCAGCCATCAGGAAAGAACGACGAGAAATCTTCTTCATGATAAATAATCTCCTTTTATGTTTTAGAATTTCAATAAAATTTGTCTGCCGCCGCAACTCGGACGTGCATGACTTATGCTATATATGATAATAGAAGCATTTGCCTTCAAGAACAAGGGTCTTGTTGCTCCATTTTTTATAATAGTTGCTTCTGTTTTTCCAAACTGGAATAAAATATATAAAATTTGCAATTCTTTTAAGTTTACAGCTAAAATATTGTGTCGAAACAGGTTATATCCGCCTTTCTCTTTTTGCACATTCATCGAAACTACTCCGCATTCGTGGAACAGGTATTATGCACAACGCATAGAATTACCCGCTTCACCTTTTTCTTCTTTTTGAATTCTTGATTCGCCAGATTTCGATTTACCTTGTGATTTCTTGACAAAAGGTCCTCCTATTTTATCCAGTATTGCCCTGTATTTTATTTTTTTTGCTATTGTTGTTGCGCATCTGAAAAAAATCCGCTATAACTTATTGAGGTATTATCTGTATTTTATTAGATATACTTTATTGAAAAGGAGAGATCCTGTGAGTAGCGAACGCTTTGATATCAGTTTTTCCCCCGCGCCGCGGGAAGCTGTACGGCTACTATATATTAGTAAAAGTCGTTTTGGCGGCGACTGGCACTCCATTTTACACACACACGCTTGTTCCGAGCTGTTTTTCTGTCTTTCCGGGCAAGGACAATTCAATATCGAGGGAACTTTATATCCCGTTTCCCCGGATGATATGGTGATTGTGAACCCACAGGTAGAACACACCGAGACAAGCCTGAACTCTAATCCACTGGAATACATCGTTCTGGGTGTAGAGGGCATCGAGTTTCTGTTTGGCAGCAACAACAATCCGTTCGCCATCATGAACTGTCAAGCGGACCGGGAACGTATCCGTTTCTTGCTGCAAATGCTTCTGCGGGAAATCGATATGAACGCAGACGGTTGTGAAACGGTATGCACCGATTTGCTGGATACGTTGCTGATTTGGCTGATCCGCAGCGCGCACTTCAAAATGCGTGCTTGTGAGAACGCCCGCGCGCGTACAAAGGAATGTGTTACCATTAAACGCTATCTGGATGAGAATTTCCGCGAGAACACTTCTCTGGATCAGCTGGCTGATATGGTACACATCAACAAATATTATCTGGCACACACATTCCAGAAAGAATACGGCATTTCCCCAATCACTTATTTGATGCAGCGCCGTATTGCGGAAAGTAAATATCTGTTGAGCAACACGGACCATAGTCTGTCTCAGATTGCATCCATGCTGGGCTTCTCGTCCCTGAGTTATTTTTCCCAGTGTTTCCACAAAGCAGAAAACATGAGCCCCACGACTTACCGAAAGCAAATTCGAAATGGTTCCAGTGCAAACACCTGATCCACTTCGACCACTTATGATACAAAGCCACCCTATTACACAGATACTAAAACAGGCCATTGGCCGGACAAGGAAGGAATCTTATGAAATCTACCATTACTGACGCACTCTTGCAGGAAGTTACCCACGCATTCCAGTTTGCTGCTCCTGTTGTAAACCCGCAGCACTACGGCTCTGGCCACATCAATGATACTTTTCTGATTACCACAGAAGATGGTTCCCGCAAGTACATTTTGCAGCGCATCAATACCGAGATTTTTGCAGATCCCACCGGTCTGATGGAAAATATCTGCGGCGTAACCGCTTATCTGCGTGAGCACATTATTGCAAATGGCGGCAACCCGGAGCGTGAAACTCTGAATGTCGTCCGCACGCTGGACAACAAGCCTTTCTATATGGACAGCGAGGGCGGTGCTTGGCGCGTATTCACCTTTGTTCCCGACACCATCTGCCTGGACAAGGTTGAAAGCGAAAAGGACTTCTACACTGTTGGTGCAACCTTCGGCAACTTTATGAACCAGCTGGCCGATTATCCCGCTGCATCTCTGCACGAGACCATCGCACGCTTCCACGACACCCCCAACCGCTACGAGAACTTCGAGAAGGCTCTGGCTGCTGATGTTATGGGTCGCGCCAAGGACATTCAGCCCGAAATCGACTTTATCCACGCACACGAGGCTGACTGCCATCACTTGGTAGATCTGCTGGCTGCCGGTAAGCTGCCTCTGCGCGTTACTCACAATGATACGAAGCTGAACAATGTTTTGCTGGACCGCGCATCTGGCGAGGGCATCTGCGTCATCGACTTGGATACCATCATGCCCGGTCTGTCCGCTTATGACTTCGGTGACTCCATCCGTTTCGGTGCAAACGACTGTGATGAGGATGAGCCCGACCAGAGCAAGGTTCACTTCAGCCTGCACCTGTTTGAGGTGTTCACCAAGGGCTATCTGTCTACCGCCGGCAAGGTTATGCCCGAGCTGGAAAAGGAATGCCTGCCTTGGGGCGCAAAGTTGATGACCTTGGAATGCGGTATGCGTTTCCTGACCGATTATCTGGAAGGCGACCACTACTTCCAGACCCATCGTGAGGGCCAGAATCTGGATCGCGCACGCACCCAGTTCACGCTGGTGAAGGATATGGAAGCTCACTGGGACGAAATGATGGAAGTCATCAAGCGCTACGCTTAATTCTGCTACAATCTAAATTCATGAATAGTGCCTGCACCCCGCCGGGGTGCAGGCACTATTTTTTTTAATTTTCCAACATGACACTTTGACCAAAAAAGTTTTTTTCTGTTTTCGTTCGTTTTCCTGTTTTTATGTTATATCGACTAAAAAAGGCTCTATTTTTTGTTAATCTTTTTTCAATATGTTTTCGACTCGAATACAGTTTGTGTTTTTCGCACATTCTTCATTGCAGTAATGCACAAATATGCCAATTTAGAACATTACATTTTTTTGTACCGTTTGTTGACATTTCAAGCATGCTTTAGTAACATAGTGCCTAACAAGTTGGTGGGCGGCAGAGCGAGGAACCGATTTCATCTCTGTCGTCTTTCGTTTTTTGTGTTCGCCATGCAAAGACAAGCATAGACTGTGACAAAGAGCGAACCCACATAGCGGGCGGTGTCTGTTTCCCATGCAGAACCCGTTTTCAAAAATTAGAGGGAGTGATTTTAATGGGCAAATATGTGGTGAAGCGCACGCTGCTGGCTATCTTTACGATTTTCGTAATCAGTGCCATCACCTTCTTCACAATGCATTCCATCCCCGGCGACCCGTTCACCTCAGAAAAAGAGGTTCCCGCAACAGTCCGCGCCGAGATGGAAGCACGCTTTAACCTGGACAAGCCGCTGGGTACCCAGTATGTGCTGTACCTGAAAGGCATCCTCACCAAGAACGACTGGGGCATCTCCATGAAGGACGGTCGTGACATTTGGACCACTATCACCAGCCGCTTGGCAGTCAGTGCCCGCCTGGGTTTGATGGCCGCCGCTGTGGCAATCGTCGTCGGACTGGTTCTTGGCTGTATTGCTGCATTGAACCGAAATAAACTTCCAGACCGATTGATTGTTTTCTTCGTTACGCTCTTCAACGCCCTGCCCAGCTTCGTGTTCGGTACACTATTACTTTTCGTGTTCTGTATGTGGCTGAAGTGGATTCCGGTTTGGGATGTCAACAATCCCAACTACTTGCTGCCGGTGATTGCGCTGGCTGCATCGCCCATGGCTCAGATCACACGTCTGACCAAAACCAGTATGCTGGACTCCCTTTCGCAGGATTATATCCGCACCGCACGTGCAAAAGGTGTTAAGCAGGTTTTCGTGGTATTCAAACACGCACTGCGCAACGCTTTGATCCCTGTCATCACCTATATCGGACCTATGATTGCTTACATCCTGACCGGTTCCATGGTTGTCGAAAGCATCTTCACCATCGGCGGCTTAGGCAGCAAGTTCGTTTCTTCGATTACGGACCGCGACTACACGCTGATTATGGGAACAACCATCTTCCTGGCAATTTTGATGGTTGTTGCCAACCTGATCACCGATATTGTTTATACCCTGATTGATCCTCGGATCCGTCTGGAGTAAGAAAGGAGGCAGGAAAATGGAACATGATGAAAAAGGCTTGCCAAAAAAGGCAATGTTTTCCGCACAGGTAGATCTTTCTAAATTCTCTTTTGAAGATTTTGTCCCTGCCACCGATGCAGAAAAGGCACAGCAGGAAGTGATGGGCGAAAGCTCCACCTTCCTGAAAGACGGTTTGCGCCGTTTGATGAAGAATCCGCTGGCCGTAGCTTCTTTGGTCACTTTGATTTTGATTTTCGCAATTATCATCTTGGGACCTCTGTTTATCCCTTACAGCTACGACGATATCATCAAGGTTGGCGGCAAGCGCGATAAAGGTATGTCCAACCTGGCACCTTTTACGTATTCCCAGGCTGAACAGGCTTACATGGAAAAAACCGGCGAGCAGCTGTTCCCCCACATCATGGGTACAGATAAGCTGGGTCGTGACTACTTCGTGCGTGTGCTGTACGGCACCCGCGTTTCCCTGAGCGTTGGCTGTGTCGCAGCCATCATGGTTTTGGTCATCGGCTGTATTTACGGTTCAATATCCGGTTATTTCGGTGGTATGGTAGACATGGTCATGATGCGTATCGTTGATGTCATCTACTCGCTTCCGGATATGTTGATCATTATTTTACTCAGCGTTGTACTAAAAGAAAGTTTGAAACTGGATGGCACATTCTTGGCATCGCTTGGACCTAACATGATTTCGATGTTTATTGTGTTTGGTCTTCTATACTGGGTTGGTATGGCTCGCTTAGTGCGTGGTCAGATTTTGACCGTCAAGCAGAACGAATACGTTCTGGCTGCACAGTGCATCGGCACTAAACCGGGACGCATCCTGCGCAAACATATCCTGCCCAACTGCTTGTCCGTCATCATTATTTCTACGGCTTTGCAGGTTCCTTCCGCAATCTTTACCGAAAGCTACCTGAGTTTCCTAGGCATGGGCGTTTCCGCTCCGATGCCTTCTCTGGGCAGTCTGGCCAACGCTGCACGCGAGGGCTTGTCCAGCTATCCGCATTTGTTCATTTTCCCAGCTGTGGTCATCTGCTTGATCGTGCTGGCGTTCAACCTGTTGGGCGACGGCTTGCGTGACGCATTCGACCCCAAGCTGCAGCGTTAAATTTTAGGAGGAGGAAGCATTATGAGTGAAGTGCAGCATTTACTGAGTGTGCAGAACCTGCACACCACCTTCTCCACCGACAAAGGCGGCGAAGTCCATGCCGTAAACGGCGTTTCTTTCAACCTGGATGAAGGCAAAATCTTGGGCATTGTTGGTGAATCCGGTTCCGGTAAATCCGTTACCGCTTACTCCATCATGCAGATTCTGGCAGATAACGGCAACATTTCCGGCGGTAAGATTTTGTACCGTGGGGAGGATATTTCCAAGTGGAATGAAAAGCAGCTGGCAAACTTCCGCGGTAAGAAATGTTCTATCATTTTCCAGGACCCCATGACCAGCCTGAACCCTGTATTCACGGTGGGCAACCAGCTGATGGAAGGCATCATGCTCCATACCGGGCGAAATCGAAAAGAGGCGCGCGAGCGTGCCATCGAGATGCTTTCTCTGGTTGGTATCCCGGAGCCTACCAAACGTATCGACCAGTATCCTTTCGAGCTGAGCGGCGGTATGCGCCAGCGTGTTATGATTGCAATGGCACTGGCTTGTGAGCCCGATATCCTCATTGCTGACGAGCCCACTACCGCACTGGACGTAACGATTCAGGCTCAGATTCTGGAACTGATGCAGGATTTGCAGAAGAAGCTGGGCATGGCAATCATCATCGTCACCCACGACCTAGGCGTTATCGCAAGTATGTGCGACGAAATCATTGTTATGTACGGTGGTCGCATCTGTGAGCGCGGTACCGCCGATGCACTGTTCTATCATCCGGCTCACGAATACACCAAAGGTCTGCTACGCAGCATTCCCACCACAGAAAAAATGAACGAGCGCCTGGTTCCCATTGGCGGCACACCCATCAATATGCTGAATCTGCCGCAAGGCTGTGCATTCTGTCCCCGCTGCGATCAGGCGATGAAGATTTGCTTGAAGCAGCAGCCTGATGAAATTTGGGTTGGTGAAGACCATCTGGCATCCTGCTGGATGAACATCGCTAAAATGAAGCAAGAGGAGGCGCAGAAGAATGGCTGACAACGAAAAGAATCTGCTTGAGGTCTCCCACCTGAAACAGTATTTTCCGATCCACACCGGTTTTGGCAAAACCACCCCGCTGAAGGCTGTGGACGATATTTCCTTTACCATCAAACCTGGCGAAACGCTGGGTCTGGTTGGTGAATCCGGCTGCGGCAAGACCACTGTCGGCCGTACCATTTTGCAGCTGTACAAACCCACTGCGGGCCGTATCGTATTCGATGGCAACGTACTGTATGATTCCGGCGAAGTGTACGACGAAAATGACCAACCCGTACTGGATGCCAACGGCAAGCCCGTTATGGACTACAAGCGCATCAAGCACGCAGATATGATGCCATACCGTCAGCAGATGCAGATGGTCTTTCAGGACCCATATTCCAGCCTGAATCCCCGCATGACCGTTGAGGAAATCATTGCGGAGCCTTTGGATGTGCATAAGCTGTGCAGCAATGCCAAGGAGCGCCACGAAAAGGTGCTGGATTTGATGGAGCTTGTTGGTCTGAATGCAGAACACGCCAGCCGTTATCCCCACGAGTTCTCCGGTGGTCAGCGCCAACGCATTGGCATTGCCCGTGCTTTGGCTGTGAACCCCAAGTTTATCGTTTGTGATGAGCCCGTCTCTGCGCTGGACGTTTCCATTCAGGCACAGGTCATCAATATGTTCGAGGACCTGCAGGAAAAGCTGGGCGTTGCCTATCTTTTTATTGCCCACGACCTACTGGTTGTGCATCACATTTCTGACCGCATCGGTGTTATGTATCTGGGACACATGATGGAGCTTGCAGATGCCGATGAGCTGAATGCAAATCCCATCCATCCTTACACCGAAAGCCTGCTCAGTGCTGTGCCGATTCCCGACCCGGAAACTGCACGACACTCCAAGCGTATTGTGCTGGAAGGTGACGTACCCAGCCCCATGAACATTCCCAGCGGCTGCCCGTTCCGTACACGCTGCCGTTATGCTACCGAGCGTTGTTCTATCGCTTGTCCGCAACTGACCGATCGCGGCAATGGACATTATGTCGCTTGCTGGAATAAATAAGTCGGCGCAAGTTCATTCTACTGGTTCTCAATCGCATCTATATGGGCACACCTGTTGCAGTATTCTGTATAGGTGCTCTTTTTGCGGCAGCTCCATAAGCATCCATATTTTCGCACATATCCGCATAATATATCTGGATGCTATGCTCCCGTAGACCCCTAGAAGAATCAAAACTTCCACCGCATCGCATTGCGGACGATTGTGACAACTCTCAAAATGAGTTTAGCGCCGTCTATTAGTACCTTTTTCACTACAAAATAGAGCACTCCTGTCGTATGCGAATAGAAATTTCTAAAGCGAAAGGCACCATTCTTCCACCAAAGTCACTCTCAGTTCTTTACGCCCGCGGCATTGTACTTCACACAAGAACACATTTAAAAGAGTCTCTTTTTCTCTTACGCCATTCTTTTGTAAATCTGACTAGATATAGCTTTATTTTTTATGAAACTCTTATAAAAAATCCGTATTTTCGTATATATTTCAATTTATGCTTGTAAAGTGTAATGGAATGAAGTATAATAATTCCAATCTTTCGCAGTCCACCATATATGGACATATTCTGAGGGAAACGCCGGACACGAACCGGTAACTACATTGAGAGGGGAAAACATATTATGAAGCAGCTCATTTCTCGTCGTTCCTTTTTACAGGGTACCGGCCTTGTAGCCGCTACCGCTGCACTGACCGCTTGCGGTGGTAAGAAGAAACCCACCTCAAGTGCTTCCACTGAAGATTTTAGTGCTGTTCTGGCTGAATTCAAAAAATCCGCAGCCGCACTGCAGGATTGGAGCAACCAGTTCGACCCGCTGATTGATCAGATTCGCACCGAAACCGATCTGGACAAACGCGAAGCTCTGATGCACGAAGCTGAAGACCTGCTGATGGGCACTTGGTGCTTGATGCCGTTGTACTTTTACACAAACGTATACCTGCAGAAGGAATACATCACGGATGTCTATAACAACGTCTTTGGCATGAAGCGTTTCTACTACGCAAAGAACGCAAACAATAACAATGCCAACATGAACATCAACTTGGCTTCTGAACCTGACACTCTGGACCCTGCCCGTAACACCACCGTTGACGGCGGATGCCTGGCCAGTAACATGTTCCTTGGTCTGATGAATAACGATGCTGAAGGCAAGATCATCCCTGGTTGTGCTGCTGATCAGCCCCAGATTTCTGATGATGGTCTGGTTTACACTTTCCCTTTGCGCAAAGGCTTGAAGTGGTCTGACGGCGAAAAACTGGATGCAAACGATTTCGTTTACTCCTGGAACCGCGCTGCGAATCCGGAAACCCAGGCCGACTATCTCTACCTGTTTGATATCATCGCTAAAAAGGATGATGGCAGCTTGAAGGTTGAGGCTTCTGCGGATGGTTTGACCCTGACGGTCACCTTGGTTGCTCCTTGTCCCTATTTCCTGGATCTGTGTGCATTCCCTACCTACTTCCCAGTTCCGCAGAAATATGTGGAAGCTCACGCTGACAGCGCAAACCCCAGCGCATGGACGCAGGAAGCTGGTTTTGTTACCAACGGTGCTTACACCTGCACCGCATGGTCTCATGGCGAGAGTCTCACCCTTTCCGCCAACCCCAATTTCGTTTTCGCAAGTGATGTTACGATGCCGGAACTGAACTTCATGCTGAGTTCCGACAAGACCGCTATTTACACCGCATTCACCAGCGGCAACTTGGACTTCTCTGCGGATGTTCCCGCAGATGAGATGGAAGCTCTTAAAAAGGGTACTGAGCTGCACATCGACCCATATCTGGGCACTTACTACGCATGCTGCAACTCAAAGAGTGAAATCTTCAATGCCGGCCGGACGCTTGAGCAGGCTTGTGCATTGCGTAAGGCTTTGTGCCTGGCTATCGACCGTGACTACATCGTGGAAGCTGTTGAGCAGGGTGGTCAGCTGCCTGCAAACTGCTTTGTCTCTGATGGTGCAGCAGATGGTCATGGTGGTCTGTTCCGCGAAAATGATGACGCTTACACCTATCCCGTTAAGGATGCAGTCGGTTACTTCAACACAGATGTTGCTGCAAACACCGATGAGGTTATTTCTCTGCTAGGTGCTGCCGGTCTGGTTCTGGATGATTCCGGCGTGGTCAGCTCCGAAACGCCGTTCTCCTTTGAGTACCTGGCTAACCCCGGTACACACGTTGCCATCGCAGAAGCTATGCAGCAGGACTTCTCCGCACTGGGCATCGATATGTCAATCGATACGCAGGAATGGAAGGTATTCCTGAACAGCCGCAAGCAGGGCAACTTCGATATGGCTCGGAACGGCTGGATCATGGACTACAACGATCCCATCAACGAGCTGGAGATGTGGACCACCAAGTCCGGCAACAACGACGTCCAGTTCGGCAAATAAAAAACTTCCTCCAATATACAGTACTTCCTTTCACAATCGACCCTTTTCTCCCCAACCAAAAAGAGATGACCGAATGGATTCCATCCGGTCATCTCTTTTTCTATTCTAGTGTAAATCAGTTTTCCCGCACAATGGTACTATGCTCTACTACAAAATCGGCAGCACGCATCGCACACAGACTATGTTGTACCGTACGGCGTTCATTCTGCTGTGCGTACTCTTCTGGGGTACATCCCAATCGCTCTGACTGACGTGCAATTTCTGCATCCACTTCTGTTTCTGTGGGCTCCAGCCCTTCAAGCTTTGCCACTTTCAGCAATGCCAAATGCACACGCGCCTGCTCCTCTGCAGCTGTGCGCAGACGGTGAGAAAGCTGCTCCATTGTGGTTCTGGTTTCCGCCAGATAATCTTCCAGCGGTTTGCGCACCATTGCCAGCTGCTGACGCAACTGTTCCAACTGTGCCTGGTAAGCATCTTCTGTCAGCAAATCCGGCAACGAACCGGTGCTGTACTTCCCCAACTGGCGTACAATATCGGTACGCGCACGATTCATTGCGTTTTCTACACGTAAGTCTTCCAGTTTCAAACGCACCTGCTCTTTATAGGCATCCAGTGTATCTACGCCACCTGCCTGCTTAGCAAAAGCATCATCCAATTCCGGAATTTTGCGCAGATACAGTTCCGTCAGTTTTGCACGAAATACGACCGGCTTTCCTGCCAATTCCTGTTCCGGATATGTATTCGGGAAGGTAACATGAATCTCAAATTCCTCTCCCGGGCAGTATCCCAAAATACCTTCCTCAAAACCGGGAATCATGCGACCTGACCCCAGTTCAATGGGTTGGCCTTCTGCTTTTCCACCTGTAAAAGCCACACCGTCCAAAAGCCCCTCATAATCCAGCACAGCGGTCATGCCTTTTTCAGCGGGACCGGACTGCTCCACTTTTTTCGCCAGCATCATACGACGACGCTGAATAAAACGATCTACATCATGTTCCCCCAGCGGATTGGGTTTGCATCGTGCAGTAAAACCCGTGTAGCGTTCCAGCGTGATTGCCGGTGCATTTACGAGCGTCGCAGTTACGCCAAAGCCTTTTTCTGTGGATGCATACAATAGCTCATATGCAGTCTCTGTGACTGGTTCCAAGCCAAGTTCCGCAACTGCTTGCTCGACTAGGTCCGGTATTTCTGCCGCCATGCAGTCATTGATTGCATCATACCAGAATACGCTGGAGCCTTTTTCTTTTTCGATTGCCGCACGATCTGCCTGCCCTTTTTCAAAGCCGGGAATTTGAATCTGATTGCGGCTACGCAAATATACCGTCTGTACCGCATTTTCCAGCTCCTGTGCATCTGCTTCGAAGGTAAACCGATATACATCCTTCTCTGGTGTTTCGATACGAGCCCGTTTCATTCTCACTTTCCTCCCTTTGGCTGCCTCTCTCAGTTTTTCACCGCAGGCAACGCTTCTCTATGTGGGCATTATACCATATATTTCGTTTCTTCGCTCACTTTTCCGCAAATACCGATTGACGCAGAGACATTTTGTTAGTACAATGGGTAACGTATCAAAAAAAAGGAGAGATATCATGTTACTGGAACATTTTAACGAAATGGTGATTCCCCTCATCATTGCACTGGCTGAGACCATGGGTATTCTGATTATTGTATATAGCCTGGTCAAGTGCTTCATTGCTTATGTGCTGCGCATCTTCAACAAGAGCAACGCTCATCTGGAAGAAGATCTGGCAGAAGGCCTGTCTGCTGCACTGGAATTTATGATGGGTGCAGAAATCCTGAAGACCATCAGCGTTCCCAATATGAACGAACTGATCGTTCTGGGGCTGATTATTCTGATGCGTGTCGTGCTGAGCCTGCTGATTCACTTTGAACTCAGCCAGGAAGAAAAGCGTCACGAGTTGGCACAGAAAAAGCGCGAAGCTGCTATGTCCAACCAGTAATCCCACTTACAAAAAGAAGCCTGCACATTTGTGCAGGCTTCTTTTTGTATCTCACATTTCTATAAAAAGCATAGTTTGCGGAAGCAAGCTGTGCTTTTCTCTTTCTTATACGGGGATTTCTGTTTTCGGACGAGGATTCTTTGCTGCCCAGGGGTTTGCGGGGTCCGGGTCCGTAGGATCCCAGCCACGCAGCTTTTCATCATTCACATCAATCGGAGTGAAATCCGGTCTACCAAGCGGACCCGGATTTTCTGCATCATCATACAAAACAACCGGAGTGCCAATCGGGCAGTTATCATAAATCCACTTCACGTCTGCCACCTGCAAACGAATACAGCCCAGAGATGCCGGTGTGCCCAGTTTATTGAATTCTTCATATTCCAAATCTGCGGGGTTCTGACTTAGATACGGAACGGAATGAAACAAAATATGCTCTACAATGCGCACTGCATACTGACCATACACATCACCAAATAAGTATCTCCATCGGTACTGCTCAATTGTACGGTACTCTCCCAGCGGGGTATCTTCACCCGTAGAGCAGATCATCGGGAAATACGGCTTCAGATAGTTACCATTCTCATCCTTGGTGTATATGGTAACGCAATCTGCTGCGCGGTTAATTGCAATCAGATAGTCATAGCCTTCAATGCCAGTTGTATCCCAAGTAACATTGATATTTGCCATCGGATTTGGTTCTGGAGTAGGTTCTGGGGTTGCGGTAGGCTGTGGATCTTCAGTTGCTACTGGGGCATCTTTTCCGGTTTCCGGTGCGACAATTGCATTGCCTGCGGTAGTCACACCGGTTTCCGTTATTGACAAGTAACCTACAGCGACAACTGCAACAATCAGCACCAGAATCGAGAGCATCATACCAAGACGGCGGCGCATCTTTGCCTTGCGTCGCTTTCGTTTTGCGCTAGGGCTCAGCCGACGATGTATCTGAGCCTGCTGCACATTTGGATTTTTATTTTCGTTCATATCGTTAACTCCCTTATTCTCATTTCTGTGTAGCTTATACTACGCCTAAGCCGACAAAAAAGTGCACCGCTATTGTATCATACTCTTAATTGATTTTCCATATCATCCGACATTTCAATCGATAATGCGAGAATCCTACAAAATTTCCTTCTTCTTTTTCTTTGCAACAAGAGATTCTCTGATTTTTTCTGAACAAAATAAAAAGACGACTGCAAACGCAATCGTCTTTCATGGCGCCTTTTGCCTGACTCGAACAGGCGACCCTCTGATTAACAGTCAGATGCTCTAACCGACTGAGCTAAAAAGGCATATTTGGTGACCCGTACCGGAATCGAACCGATGTTAAAGGCGTGAGAGGCCTCTGTCTTAACCGCTTGACCAACGGGCCATATGGTGCACCATCGGGGACTCGAACCCAGGACCCACTGATTAAGAGTCAGTTGCTCTACCAACTGAGCTAATGGTGCATATAAAAAATCAGGACTCATCGCTGAATCCTGATTGTAAGGAGAAGCCGGCATCTACCTATTTTCACAGGCCGTCTCCAGCCAACTATCTTCGGCACAAGTGAGCTTAACTACTGTGTTCGGAATGGGAACAGGTGGGACCTCACCGTCATCGACACCGGCCAAAA
>JARHYC010000019.1 GCA_029264955.1 Faecalibacterium sp.
GTTCTGCAGTCGGCTTTGCCGTAGGCTCTGCTGTCGGCTTTGCCTTAGGTTCTGCAGTCGGCTTTGCCGTAGGTTCTGCAGTCGGCTTTGCCGTAGGCTCTGCGGTCGGCTTTGCCGTAGGCTCTGCAGTCGGCTTTGCCGTAGGCTCTGCGGTCGGCTTTGCCGTAGGCTCTGCGGTCGGTTTTGCCGTAGGCTCCGCGGTCGGCTTTGCCGTAGGCTCCGCGGTCGGCTTTGCCGTAGGCTCCGCGGTCGGCTTTGCCGTACCCTTTAACAAGCGCATCTCAGCAACGGCGGCAAACAATTTTCCACCAATATTGCTGACAGCGTCCGTAACTACAAACTTGACCTGCTTGGCAGAATATTCCTTATCTCCATCAAATTTCAGAATCTGCCATTCGCCGTTGCTTGAGTCCAGCACACCGTTAGCAACCGCTTCCTGCCAGTCCTCAGTTTCGCTGCTGCGCACATAAACCTTGTAAGCCTTAACGGCACCGTTGCCACCATCAGTACGACCACGGTAACGCAGTCCGCTGATATTCTGCGCTTCCTTCATTGTAAAGATCAGGTAATGATCATCGCGAGAAGAGCCATCGTAGTCAGTATGCCACAGAGTATTCACTTGATTATCCAGAACTAATTTCGGATCGCCCTCGGTAGCACTACCCTTGTGATAGTTACCAGCCTCTACGGTCAGATCCTTCACAGGTATATCATTCTTCGGATCCGACTCCGGTGCAATAACAGTGAATTCATTCAGGACTGTTTCACCCAGCGCCTTCAAATCGTTGCCAGATGGCTTATCGGTATATTCTGTCTTCTGCCAAGTCCAGCTCCACTCCCAGGGGAACCACACAGGATCGGAAACAGACTGACCCTTTAGTTCCTTAACACGGTTTGCAATCCAGATTTCCCAGCGATTCTTATAGAAATCGCCCAGCAAACCAGACCACTGGCGGTTCGAATAGTCGTGCAGGCCACCAGTTTCAGCCTGGTTATAAGAACCCCAGGTTGTAACCAACGCCTTTGCGTTCCACTCATAAATATCCTTTGCAAAGTCATCAGCATTTGTTGCCAGACGCTTTGCCTGGTTTACCCAAGTACCCAGCAGATAATACTTACTGGTACTGGTTACCTGTTCCATGCAGTCGATGATACGAATGAACTTATTGCTTTCCGCTTGGAACTTTTCTGCATTACGGCTGTTATAAGCACGCTTCATCTTTGCCAGCTGGCCCTGTGCTGTATTGCTCAGCAACTGCTCCAGAATGGTAGCCAGATCATACTGATAGCCTTCGCTGTCCTTCAGCAGATCGTAATCTTCCAGCATCAGTCGAGCGGCTCGCTCCAACTCAGCCTTATCGTAATCCACTACCGAGTTGCCCCAGGTAGAAGCTGCATTGATGTCAAAACGAGGACGCGCGTTTACAACGCTTTCCGGTGCGCCCTGACCCTTCATGTTCAATGCTGCCTTATAAACGGTATCTTTCAGAATCAGCAGAGCATTGTAAGCCTTTTCGCTTTCCGCACCATAACGACGTTCACTATATGCCTTCAGCCAGGTATCCAAATCTAGCGTCTCATAGTGAGATGCATCATCCTGCCAGACGCATTCAAAGAAATAGTCGTAAAGCAGCGGGTTATTTACGCTTGCCTCCGGGGTGATACCGATACCGGCAACGTGCTTCTGGGTGTTGAATACTTCAGGAATATTGTTTGCCAGATTATCCAGGTGACCGTGCAAGCCCAGACGTCCACCGAAGTTGTTCAGCATACAGAAAGCCCAGGGCGTGCCATCAAATTCTGCGGTATTGCCATAGGAGCCACCGGGATTGGGTTCATTATAGTGCGGAGTCTTTTCTGCATACAGGTCCAGCACCAGTGCATTTTCACGATGATTCGCCAACCCTTCCAGCAAAGCGCTGGTAGGGTTGCCCTGCCAAGACTGGATAATCCACACGGATTCCGGGCCATTCTCCTGAATCATGGTTTCCACAACCTGCTCAGCAATAACCTTCGGAGACATACCGCCGGTATTGCCTCCCTCATGGAAGGGGTCAGTTGCGAAGTACACAGCCGGACCATATACTTCCTTCTGTGCATCATAGAACAGCTTTGCGTACTTTTTGTAGCTTGCGCTGTCAGTTTTCAGCATATCTGGGCGCTGGAAAGAGCACCAGCTACCTTGCTTGATCACATCGCGCGCTGCCTCTGCGTCATGTTCAGCCAAATCGTTGGGAACCATACCGCTGTATCCCTGCAGCACCGGTTCCATGCCCAGACGACGCATGGACAAGTGATTTTCACGAGCCAGCTGAGTGCGTTCCTCAAACCAAGAATCGTGGACAGGGCCGCCGAAACCGGACAGATTTGCCATATAAGCCCATGCGTAATATGCAGGGCCTGCGATAAAGTCCTTGGAATCCTCATGGCTGTAACCCAGCTTACCCAGGAAACGACGCCAGACTTCTTCCTGTGCGGTTGCATCCAGAACCACGTTGACACCATTCAGTGCCAGCCAGTCCAGTTCATCACGCCACTCCTGCTGACCATAGAAAGGCATAGAGTAGGACAAGGTACAGTAGTTATATGCATAACGCACTTTTGCCTTGGTTTCCTTAAATACAGGAGCCGCCAAGGTCGGCATCGTAGCAGGCATCTTTGCCTGATCACCAACCTGAGACAGATTCACGTTACAGTTGTACTTCAAGTAATAGTTCAGGCCAGTTGCCAGAGAAACACCATCGTTACCCTTGATCTTGACCTTGCCATCTGCATTGGACAGCTCAAAGTAATCGTAACCGGTTCCGTTGGGGTTTTCTGCCAGCTCCAGTGTGAACCAATCCTTGTACTGTGCGCCCAACCGGCGCTCGATGATACCGTTCACTTCCTGAATGGTATCCTGTGCCGTAATAGTCACATTGCCCATAACCTCATCATAAGGCTTGACAGCAATTTCCGGACGTTCCTGAATCGGCGTGCCGGATTCCGTACCCAGCACACGCACTTCGTTCAAAACAGAATTGGTGCTGTTGGAGTTATAGGTAACATACACACGAACATAACGTGCTTCCACATTGTTTGCGGAATATTTTTCGCCTTCTGCCGGGCAGGAATCCGTAGAAGTTTTTTCTGCCAGACGAGTAAAGTCACGGCCGTTCATACTGGTATAAATTTTGTACTGGCTGTAACCTGCCTCGGGGGTGAACACCTGAATTTCACTCAGGTTGTAGTTCTTCTGCAGGTCAATATCTGCGTAAGAAGGATAAAGGTTCGTGCTCCAGTTGCTTCTGGTGCTTCCGTCAACGATATTTCCAGCATTGCCGCGGTTCATATTGGTGTGAACCGGCTTTCCAAAAGCGATGCTTTCATGGTCTTCTACCTTTACTTCGCTGCCAAACAGAGCAAACTCTGCGATAGCGGGCCAACCAATGCCGGGATTTCCATCCACTACATTGGTAGTTTTGTGCATCAGAATCTTAACACCCTTATAGCCGGCCTCTGCAAAAGAGAGATCCAACTCGTGCTTATCAGTACGGTTTGCCTTCTGATGTTCTGCCAGCATCACCTCGCTGCCGTCTTCCTTCACACCCATGATACTGAACTCGAATTCATAGGTATACGGGTCTGGATCTGTGTTTTCAAAGGTAATCGTGCAGGCATCCATCTGACGAACCTCAGGATAGGTCAACTGAACCCATTTTTCCTCCGTCAGCTGTGCATCATGGAACTTGTACAGTGTAGAAGGATCGTTATCAGTCAAGTAACCGCGCGTATTGGCCAATTCTTTACCGTTGGTGGTTACCTCTGCCTGAGATGCAATATTGTTATAGTCAGACAACTTCACTTCTTCGGTAGCAAAGACTTCAATTTCACGAATCGAAGGCCACAGAGTAAACGCAGTATGCTGCGCATTGGGCAAGAACTGCGGGTTACTGATCTGAATGTAAATGTCAGACGCAGAAACTGCCTGCTCAGTCTGGATCGTAACTTCACTGCCTAGAACAGCAGTCTGCTTGTTGCCCAGTGCGATCATATCACTGGTGATACCGTTCTGCGCATAGAAAGCCTGCACATCTACCTGCGTATCACTCCAGTCACCAGAGCCAAGATACACCTTGACTTTGTTGACTACATTGGAGTTTTTTTCCAGTTTCATGCGGACCGTGATGGTCTGCTTCGGAACGTCTTGGAAAGACTGCTGGTACTGCCAGTCCGTATTCAGATCCTTGTCAATCAGCTTTCCGGCATCTCCTCCGTTGCTGTCGACAGCGATGGTCGCATTGGGGGCAATGTTCACCTCTACTTCTTTTGCAAGAACGATATTGGCGGGCAATATACTGACACTGCTCATCAACACCACACCAGCCAGCAACATACTGACCAATGATCGTCCCATGTGCCCCGCTTTTTCTTTTAGCGTTTGTTTCATAGTTCCTCCCATTTTTTGAATTCCTGTGATCCTCGGTATGTGCCTTGCTTTTCCTTACAATCCGAAATGTAATCCGTTCTGCTGATCAGGCGGCGAGTAGTCACAAACATTATCAGTATACTGTAGTAAAAATAGAAATACAAGGAAATTCTTCAGATTGCAACTGAAGAACGCAGCAAAATAGCAAAAAAACAAATCATAATTAGAAAATTTTGTGTACACATCTCTTTCCTTGCACACATATTGTTGCATTGAAAATGGATAATCACCTCTGCAGTTTTTGCCTGCAACGCAATATCGAAAAGGCAAGGTGATTGCCTTTTTCAATTCTGATATCTACATCCTGCACCAATACAGATACCCGTTCATCTATATTGGATGCATTTTCTCTTTCCCTTTAGACCTCTTTAACACGATTTCTGTGTCTGCTAATCCGTCCCTCACTAAAATTTTCAATTTGTCATGTTTGTGGGAGATTTCTTCATTTGAGTATCCAAATCTTTTCGTACTGCCCGCCGGGATTACGATTTGCGTTGCGTGTTCTTTTTTGACCAAAGCCTGCTGCTGCAACCATCATTGCTATTATCAAAAGATTTATCACTGCTTTTTCCATACAAAACGCGCCTTTCGAATCCCGATTTTCCTATTATAGGTTGCATGCGAAGAAAAAATTACAATTCTTTCAACTCTGCACAAATTTTACTGTCTAACTGTATGATTCTCAATATTCAAAAGTGTTCATTCGGTAAGGATTTTTTAGGAATACCAAAAAGCGGAATGTATGCATTCACACATTCCGCTTTCTTTATTTTATGCTAAATCGATTCGAATCCGTTAAATAGTATTTTGTATTACATACTATTTTTATTTTTGGCCGCCCAAATCTTCATGCCCAAGTAGATGAACAGCAAGACAAAACCAATTGCTCGTATTAAATCACAGTATTGCTGTCCATAGTAGTATCTTACTGGAAAACTTCCGATTAAAAGAAGGAGCGCTATCACGCCAATCGCAATGCGTGTGAAGTTCGATAGATTTTTCATATTGGAAACCTCCTCTGCTGTATACTGGGTAAGTTTTCAGGTCATGTAAGAGAAAGCATCTCCATATAAATGTCTTACTTTCTTTGGGCATTCGCTTAAAACGCTTCCTTCATGTTTTATGGATTGAGAATTGTCATACAAATTTTGATTCTTATCACACGACCGATATTATGACTGAACGCACATTCTATACAGAAAGTGTCACTACGAGGAAGCGGAAACGTGAAACACATTTTTTATAGCAAGACTTCCCACTCAGAATTAACCTATCTGAGATGATACATGATCGTAGGAATTTCTTCTATTTACAAGAGATTATACCTGACACGGAATCAAAGTTCAATACTGCATCTATTTGTTTACATATTTATGCTCATAACGGATGATGCACACCATGTTTTCTATTGAATTTATTTTTCGAAACGCTCTTTCTTATGCATAATAAGTCGAGGATGCTACACGATGTTATTGATTTGTGTGCAATGACGATGTAGAATGAAATTGATCATACAATATGCTGTCTTTCATTTACACATAAATCCATTCGGTAGTAGTATTGCTGTTGCTCGTTGGTTAATGCGGGGGGAGTGTTCCATCATGAGTATTTTATCTTGCGGATCGCTCATATTTGTCATAAACCTATTTGTTTTTAATGGCACTAACATAATCATGTAATTTACATATCCTGCGAGAGGAGATCCTATGGAAAACAATCATTTTTTTACGCTGAATAAAGCCAACCCGAAATTTATCACAGCCGGAGAAATTATGCTGCGTCTCACACCACCCAATTATGAGAAAATTCAGATGTCATCCCGTTTTGATGCCAGTTATGGTGGCAGTGAAGCCAATATTGCAATGGCTCTAGCAAACTTAGGTATTGACAGCACATTTTTCAGTGTAGTACCAAATAACAATTTGGGGAAAAGTGCAGTTCGTATGCTGCGTTCCAATGATGTGCATTGCGGTCCCGTCATCCTGTCCACGCAGGAAGAAACACCGACGCATCGATTAGGAACCTATTATTTAGAAGCCGGCTATGGGATTCGTGCATCGAATGTAACCTATGACCGAAAGCATAGTGCCATTACGGAATATGATTTTTCCAAAGTTGACTTAGATGCACTGCTGGAGCATTATGATTGGCTGCATTTAAGCGGTATCACCCCTGCCCTTGGTGCAAATTGCAGAACACTCATTCTGGATATGTTGAAATTTGCTAAAGCAAATGGCTTGATTGTTAGCTTTGACGGAAATTTCCGCAGCACTTTATGGTCTTGGGAAGAAGCACGCGATTTTTGCACAATGTGCCTGCCGTATGTGGACGTTTTGCTGGGTATTGAACCATATCATTTGTGGAAAGATGAAAACGATCGCAGCAAAGGTGATTGGAAAGATGGGGTCCCCTTGCAGCCCAGTTATGAACAGCAAGAGGAAGTTTTCCAGCGCTTTGCAGAGAAATTCCCAAATATAAAGTGTATTGCACGTCATGTGCGTTATGCACACAGCGGAAGCGAAAATAGTTTGAAGGCTTTCATGTGGTATGATGGTCACACATTTGAAAGCAAGCTGTTTACCTTTAATATTCTGGATCGTGTTGGCGGTGGTGATGCATTTGCCAGCGGATTGATTTATGCTATGTTCAAGGGATACAAGCCGATGGATATGCTGAATTTTGCCGTTGCAAGCAGTGTCCTGAAGCACACCATTCATGGAGATGCCAATATCATCGATGATGCGAAAAGTATTCAGGATTTGATGAATCAAAACTTCGACATTAAACGCTGATAAGACGCATCTTGCACGTATGATCTAAAAGCAAGAACACGCCTGAGCCGTGTCTATATAAAAAGCTCGCCTGATTCCAATAATAGAAAAGGCGAGCTTTTTTATTTAGCTATTACCATTAAGGATTCCATCACGAAACGTATTAAATCTCCCCTAATTTTTGACCTACCATCTGCATTTGTTCCTCTGTGGGTTCCCAATTGAATTTTATTTCGACCAGTGTATGCTCATAGCAAAGCAGATAGCTATGTGTGAAACGGCTGGATTCTGGATTCTCCAAACCATACACCTCATTTGCCCCCCATGCTGAAGTATCCTGCGATGTATATTGAAGCAGCATCCCTGAAGAAATAGCTTCCACCTCATGCATCAAACGCTTTTTACAGGTATTGTAAAGTGCAGGGACTTCTACCTCAACAACGGTATATTCCAGATTGGGCAGTTCGGTAAAGTTCTCTGCATCCAGATGCGGCAGCTGCCGCATGACAAAACGTCCCAGCAGAAAAGACTTATCTCCATAGCAATCTGTGGAATACAAATCATCCTTTACCTCCTGCAAATTCGATACGGACAAGGGCGGTTTTCCTTGCCGCAAAGCCCAATCCGTGTTGCCTTGTTTATTGATTGCATCACCCTGTGTAGGTTGATTTGAAAAAATTCCGCTTGCCGTCGCCCAGAAAATCAGTCCCATCAACACAAATGCCAACACAAAACTGGTAAGAATCGTAATCACCCGATTTATATTGCGAGATACTTTTCTGCGTTTCAGAAAAGCCTTCATGCCATTTACTGCTGCAGTCAAAAACAGCATATAAAGGCACATCAGCAGTACAAGCCATCTGCGCAAGCTGTCTCCGTGTATAACGCTGGTAAGCATCCAGTACAGCCCACCAATGATCACTACAAAGCCGACGATTTTCTGAAATTTCGATGTACTTGGCGTTTTCAGGAATTCCCCCTGATCGGCTGCTTCTTTTGCTCGATGGTACCAGCGGATGTAGCAGGTCATTTCAACAATGCAGATAAGCGCAAGCATCGCCCAACATAATGCCGTAAACAGTTGTGCTGGATTCGATAAAAAGGCGATTGGATTTCCATTCAGCACCAGCATAGAAATCCACCCCTGGATTACGGCAAACAGAAGCAAGATGCCGTGGACTGGAAGAAAACTCTTCATCACGGATTTATCGATGCTCTCCAGCTCTAAAATAGGTTCTGTTTCGATGGGCGTAGGATTCTCCTGCTCATTATAGAATATCTGTAATTGTGCTGAGGTACAAGCCAACTTCCAACCGGTATGCGCGCAGAAGTCATGAAATATTTTCTGACTTTCCGAAGGTTTTGGATCAAATTCTGACGCTTTCGGATAATACGAAACTGCAATATGAATCTGCTTTGGTTCGATTCTTTGATACCGCCAGCCAAAGGCTGTGATTTTCTGTATCATCCAACCTTTTGCTGCCATTTTCTCCAGGTGGGCTACAATTTCAGTGTGGTTGTAAAACGAAAACGGCTCAAGGCGAAACTTTGTATTTTTCATACGGTTCACTCCCCTCCAAAAAACTGTTGATAATCGTTCAACTGTGCTTTCAGACGAATATATTCCTTGTCTAACATTTCTTTGCCTTTATCCGTCAAAATGTAGCTTCGTCGCCGACCTTCCACTTTTGTTTCGCGTATCATCTGTGCGTCTAAAAACTGTTCCAGCAATGTATAGAGCGTTCCTGAACCAATGTTTACACGCTGATTTGTCATAGCGGGTACACGATCCAGAATATCCATGCCATAACATTCTTTTTTTAAGCATATCAGCGTATAAAACATCTGCTCTGTCAGTGTTTGAAATTTTTCTCGTGCCAACGGTGCGCCTCCTTTTCTCGATTATCGAGTATCTGTACCGCCATTATACTGTCGAATATCGAGAATGTCAATCACTATTTTATTCTTTGTCATCGACCAATATTCCAGTAAGAAAATGCTGAAATAAAAGCCATCGCTGTCGACAAGAACTTTTTTTCGCCATCATAAAGATCTACTGCTCTGCGGCTTAACACTAGCATGGATGGTGATAGCGTATGCCAAGTACTTTGACACAATTCTTCTAATTTGTTCCAGCCGTTAGCGATAAAATATTATCCCTTCGAATCTTCCGCACCGAAGTCATAGAACATTGAAACCTTCCATCGTTAGCGCATACCAACCAATAACGCTTTAAAAGCTTCCAATTCCGTTCCGGTTTAACCTTGCTTTATCAATCCGACAATAAAAGGGTATATTCGAAATACTCCGCATCTTTCATAGTCAGATGAAATATCCGGTCTCTATACAGTCCTGCAGTAAGCACTCAGCGAGATAGCGTACTTGTCTTCAGGATCTCTGAATGAGAGAATGAATCTAAATAATGGATTGGATTTTTTAGACACTCCAAAAAATCCAATAGCATAGGAGGATTCGCATGGAGAGAAGGGCAATGACTGTTCGTGCAGGAAACTGGCTGCGAGCGCTGCAGCAGGCTTCAGCCAGTGTCTTGAGCAACAAAGAATGGTGCAGACAGAATGGTGTTCCCTCTTCTACCTTCTACAGATGGAAGCGTGTTCTGCGGGACCAGCTTCTGGATCATATGAAAAGTTCGGAATCTTGTGGCATACACTTTGTAAAGCTCCCGCAAAAGGAAAAGAGCGGCAGCTCTGGGCAGATCTGTATTCGCAGTGAAAACCTGGTACTGGAAGTCTCAGCAGATTTGTCAGAGGAAGCATTGTGTAGAATTCTGCGGGCGGTGAAGCATGCTGGGTGACATTTCAAAAGTGGAATCCATCTACATTGCCTGTGGATACACCGATCTGCGCCGTGGGATAGATGGCCTGGATCCCTTTAGCCGCAGTTTGTTTTTGTTCTGCGGCAGACGGAGAGATCGGATCAAGGCACTGCTGTGGAAAGGGAATGGATTTGTCCTTCTGTATAAACGAATGGAGAGTGGCGCATTTCAGTGGTCCCGGAATAAGCAGGAAATACGGCAGCTGAACTGGCAGCAGTTCCGCTGGCTTTTGGAAGGACTTTCTGTGGATCAGCCGAAAGCCAATAAGGCTGTGGAGCGGGTCATCTTGTAAGCGGAAAGTTTTCCGCAATTTATTCAGTCCTTTTTGCAGCACATTCCCTACAATTCTAAAGCTAAATTCTGTGTCCGGACGGCTCGCATTGCGGGCCGTTTTCTTGTATAATAGGGGCTGTATGAAAAAGAAAGCGGGTGGAAGAAATGGCACAGAAAAACAAACCAGATATGCTGAAAACTGGATTGGCAGAGCTGCTGGCGCAGCATCCTTCTACGGAAGCGGAAAAAGATGCCTGAAAGATACCGCAGCAGAAGTAGATGAATTGAAAGAATCCATTCTCTGGATGAAAAAGCAGATGTTTGCCAGCAAGAGCGAAAAGCGCCCGGAACCGGAGCAGCAGATGGGCATGTTCAATGAGGCTGAGCAGGAATACAAGGAGCAGGTGGAAGAACCTGCAAAGAAAGAGAAATGAGGCTGGCACAACCGGAATGAAAAAGCCGCTGGAAGCTGGCACCCACAAAAACATCGAATTCGTTCAGCGTGTCCTGTCGATTCCGGAAAGTGAACTGTACTGCCGGAATGTGGAGAGAAATTCATTTGCATCGGCAAAGAAATTGTGCGGGAAGTGCCTGAGTTTATTCCGGCAAAAGTACGAATCATCCAATATGTGCAGCCTCGGTATTGCTGCCCCGTCTGCAAGAAAAAGGGTGCCTTTGCCATTTACAGCGTTCCGGCTCCAAGCGCTGTTGAATCACAGCATGGCTAGTGCCAGCGTGGTGGCAGAAGTCATGTGCCAGAAGTACGTGCTGTCTGTACCCCTGACCCAACAGGAAAAAGAATGGGCGGAAGTAGGCCTGTGTTTTACCAGCGCCACCATGGCCAACCAGGTTATCCGGTGCAGTCAGGACTGGCTGAGTCTGGTATATGACCGGCTGAAGTTGGGCTTGCGACAGCGGCGGTACTCCATGCAGATGAGACGCCGGTACAAGTGCTGAAAGAGAATGGAAAGACTGCCAAAGCAAGAGCTACATGTGGGTCTACCGCAGCGGCAAGGACGAACAGCCACCCATTCTTTTGTATGAGTACCAGCCCGGCCGCAATGGAGACTATCCGAAAGCCTTTCTGGAAGGATTTACCGGATACCTGCACACGGATGGTTATGCCGGTTACAATAAGGTGAAAGGCATTACCAGATGTGGCTGCTGGGCACATGTGCGGCGCCAGTTTCTGGAGGGCGCGGCTGGTTCTGCCGAGACGGCCCTAAATTCATAGACTGGCTGTTTAAGCTCGAGGAAAAAGCTGCAAAACTTTCTCTTGCAAAACGGCAGGAACTGCGCCTTGCGGAGGAAGAAGCGATCCCCAGGGCTTATTGGTGCTGGCTGGAAAATCTGAGTGAACGCCCGCTGGACGGCAAGCGGAAAACGGCTGTGGAATACAGCCTGAAGCAGCGCTCGTATTTGGAAAACTACCTGAAAGATCCTCCACGCTGTCAGCTATCCAATAACTGGGCAGAAAATGCAGTTCGACCCTTCGTCATAGGACGGAAAAACTGGATGTTCAGCAACAGCGTGGAGGGTGCCAAAGCCAGTGCTGTTGTATACAGCCTGGTGGAAACTGCTAAGGCAAATGATCTGAATCCCAGAGATTATCTGAAAATTCTGCTCGAGAGTTTGCCTGCGATGGATATCCACCAAAACCCCGCATCTGCAGACCAGCTTCTTCCCTGGAGCGATTTTATTCAGAGCCAGTTTTGTGCAAAAGAATAACCGTATAGTAAAGGGCAGACCCTCTTCACCGAGGGCCTGCCCTTTTTGTCAAGTACGGTATCTCTTTGGGTGGTTACCTTGAAACTATTTACGGGTATGGATATCGATATAATATGTAATTTTTTGAGGCTTTTTTCTATTCGTTTGTTAAAATAAAGCGTTGCACAAAAACTTATCTTTATTAAAGATGGAAAAATAAAATCCAGCAGGAAACAGGGATACAGCTGAATTTTTTGAATTTTATAGCTTGCAAAATACTTCGACAGGGACTTTTCGTGCATCCCATTGTTTTCGTCATCTTCACTACTCTAAGTCAGTCATTTATGATAAGACTGAGTCAGCCAGCAGTCCCATCCCGCATGGGGTGGGACGCAATGGCGCTACGAGCCTACGCGTTAATTTGATTTCAATCCACCCACCCCGCATGGGGTGGGACATCTATATCGTAAATTGTAATTGTTGCTTTTTGATTTCAATCCACCCACCCCGCATGGGGTGGGACAGAATCAAATGTATTTAGTCAACTTCGCGACAAATATTTCAATCCACCCACCCCGCATGGGGTGGGACG
>JARHYC010000013.1 GCA_029264955.1 Faecalibacterium sp.
TACCAACTGCGCTACACCCCGATATTCAGTTTTAGCGGCGGTTCGCACATGCTCCCAAAGCAGGCGCGCTACCAACTGCGCTACACCTCAGAAATGAATTTTTTATATTATACCACATTCTGTCCAATCCGTCAAATCTATGATACAATAAATTTATATGAAAAGAAGTTTTTTCCTATGACAGACACTTTGCAGAAGTTACGTGCGTTGGAAAAGCGTATGTATGGATATCGCTATGTCATGCATGTAATCGAAATTGATGAAGCTGCAGTAGCTCCCAGTGGCGGAAACGAGGGACGCGGCGAGGCGCTTGAAATTTTTTCCAGTGCTCCGTACAATCTCATCGCTGGCGATGAACTGCCCCACCTGCTTGACGCAGCTAAAAAAGAAAATCTGGACGAGCAGGCTGCCGCAGAAGTTCGTGAGCTGCTGCGTATGCATAATCAAATCACCAAGGTTCCTGCTACGGAATATGTTGCCGGGACACGTCTAATGACAAACGCTCGCAATGCTGGCATCAAGCGAAGCAGACTAACAACCACTGTTTGCGCCCTGGTTGGAGAATCTTGTAGACAATCGTCGTCGCCGGGCAGCGTACTTTACTCCCAGCAAAGATGCCTTCGCTACCTGGCTGGATCAAAACCAGCAAGGCTTAATCATTGCAGACACAGATAAATTCTTTGCTTCACCGCAAAAGGCAATCGTTTCCCTGTCACGTCGTATCTAGACTGAGAGTCAAGCCCCCCACACACCGAATTGTTACAGGCAGAATGGCCGCTGGATAAGCAGAAAGAACTGTCCGCATACGTTATGCAGGTAATGGGATTAGATCCTGCTCATTGCGTACTGGGTGAAACCGAGAATCCATTTACGCAGGAACTGTACGATGACGACGTCTGTATCACAACACACTATTATCTGAACGACATGATTTCCAACCTGTTTAGTGTTATCCATGAAGGTGGACACGCACTGTATGAGTTGCATGTGGATCCTTCCCTACGCTTTACTGTTCTGGCTGGTGGCGGTTCCATTGGGCTGCATGAAAGCCAAAGTCGTTTGTTTGAAAACCATGTCGGTCGTAGCCGTGAATTCTTGTCCTTCCTGTGGTCCAAACTGCTGGAATTATTTCCTGAAAATCTGGCTGGGGTAAATTTCGAGGAATTCTATCGCGCAGTAAACTACGTAGAACCCGGTCTGATCCGCACAGAGGCTGATGAACTGACCTACTCTCTGCATATAATGATTCGTTACGAATTGGAGAAACAGTTCTTGAATGGCAGCCTAACGGTTTGTGAACCGCCTGCCGCATAGAATCGCCTGTACAAAGAATATCATCTGGGGATCGATGTGCTGGATGACGCTCAAGGCGTCTTGCAGGATGTTCGCTGGAGTCAGGGTTCCTTCGGCTATTTCCTCGGCTACGCACTGGGTACCACTTATGCAGCGCATATGGTACACGAAATGCACAAGGATGTAGATTTTGATGAATGCTGTGCAACTGGTCAGCTCCAACCTATTCTGGATTATCAGGCCAAACATTTGTGGAAGTATGGCATGATGCGCATCCCAGATATTTTGATTCGTCAGGCCTGCAGCGGTGAATTTGCTCCTTTTTTTGTCCAGCATTTGGAAAACAAGTACTCAGATGTTTACAAATTGTAATTATATCCATTCATTTTACAAAAGCTGCACCAACAAGCTACTGGTACAGTTTTTGTATGCACTCTTTGTTTAGTCCAAACAAAAAAGCCGCTCCTCAAAAGAGGAGCGACTTTTTTAATTCTTTGGACTAAGCGGAGAACTAATTACAGCTCAGCGAAGTACTTGATGGTACGAACCATCTGGCTGGTGTAGGAGTTCTCGTTGTCGTACCAAGACACGACCTGAACCTGGAAGGTTTCCTCGTCGATCTTGGTGACCATGGTCTGGGTTGCATCGAACAGAGAACCGAACTTCATGCCGACAACGTCGGAAGAAACGATCTGCTCTTCGTTGTAACCGAAGGACTCAGAAGCAGCTGCCTTCATAGCAGCGTTGATGCCCTCAACAGTGACGTCCTTGCCCTTGACAACTGCAACCAGAATGGTGGTAGAGCCAGTGGGAACGGGAACACGCTGTGCAGAACCAATCAGCTTGCCGTTCAGCTCGGGGATAACCAAGCCGATTGCCTTAGCAGCACCGGTGCTGTTGGGAACAATGTTCTGTGCACCAGCACGTGCGCGGCGCAGATCGCCCTTACGCTGAGGACCGTCCAGAATCATCTGGTCGCCGGTGTAAGCGTGAACGGTGGTCATGATGCCGGAAACGATGGGAGCATACTTGTTCAGAGTATCAGCCATGGGTGCCAGGCAGTTGGTGGTGCAGGATGCTGCAGAAATGACCTTGTCTTCCTTGGTCAGGGTGTTCTCGTTAACAGAGTAAACGACGGTGGGCAGATCGTTGCCTGCGGGAGCAGAGATAACAACCTTCTTTGCGCCTGCCTCGATGTGAGCCATGGACTTCTCCTTAGAGCAGTAGAAGCCGGTGCACTCCAGCACAACATCGACGTTCAGTTCGCCCCAGGGGCACTCCTTAGCGTCCTTAATAGCGTAAATCTTGATTTCCTTGCCGTCGACAACGATGGAATCATCGGTAGCCTCGACAGTGTGCTTGTTCTCGCCAATCTTGCCGCAGAAGGAACCCTGAGCGGTATCGTACTTCAGCAGGTGAGCCAGCATCTTGGGGCTGGTCAGATCGTTAATAGCGACAACCTCGTAACCAGCAGCGTCAAACATCTGACGGAAAGCCAGACGGCCAATACGGCCAAAACCATTGATAGCAACTCTAACAGCCATGTTTCTAACCTCCAAAAATATACCTTGAAATATTTAGTATTCGCGGTTGTCTTTATTCTACCTGAAATGGCAGAAAGTTTCAAGCGTTTGCTAATGAAATAACAATGTTTTTCTGTTTTTACAGTTTTATCACAGATATTCATGTGAATTTCCAGCATATTGCGCCATTATTCACAAACAAACCGTACACATTTATCCAGTTATGTGCTCATTCGTCCAGATACATCTTTTTCACCAACTGTGCTTGGGTCGATCTGATGCAGGCTATATGTCAAACCCAGCAAACCTGTCATGCCCAAGATTACACTGTTCAGCAAATCCCCCATGGGAACATAACCCCGCGTCCATTGCACGGTGGAAAAAACAAGCTCACAGCAAGTGCACACATAAAAACAAATCAATCCATTTCGTGTACAACTGCGCCCACGACCCGTTTCCGGGAAAAAGCAAACGCGCAGCAGCGAAAGTACAAACACAAGCCCAATCATTACGCTGAGTAACTGTACAATATGATACACGCGGTACATACTGGATGTATGCGCTAAAAATCGTTCAAACGCCATACCGCACAGATACAACATTCCAGATGCCGCAAAATAGATTCCACCTACCGGGCTATCCCCGGCCTTTGCAGTGTGCCAGAAATCACATTGTGCAAACAAGGTCCAAGCGCTAAGTAATGCAAGCACACCCATCAGGACATCCGGTCCACAGTTTGTCCGGAACAGTTCCTGCCACAGCTTACGATCGGCAGACTGTATGATCGTTTGCAGCGCAGGGATCACAGTTGCCAATCGAAATGCACCTGCTATCGTATAAGCGACCCCACACAATCCGGACGCCACAGCAGACCAGTTGTTTTTCTGTCCGGATGCTGCAGTTCCTCTTGCTGACAGCATAGAAGCCACTACTGCCAGCAGACACAATGCCGCAAGTGCTCCATAGCGAACCAGAATACCGCCCATTTGTGGAAACCCAGATATAGGGTCAATCCAATAGGTCACATCCAGCCAGCACATACCAGCGGCACCCAAGCCAGCCAGTATGAGTAAAGATTGAATACTCTTTTTCATCGTTTCTATCCTCTGCTTATAGTTTCAGCTGTGTTTTTCTGTTTTGGCCGTATACCTGCGAACAATCTTTTACTGCACAGCCTTAATCGTTGTTTATCATATCGCTTTTCCGAAACAAATTCAATAAGAACCTGTCGAGTACATGTCGAACCGCATGATATGTTTTTTCCTGCCATGCTCCCCTGCTATGTTACAAACAGGAGGAAACTATCATGAAACGAATCATTCTATCTTTACTTGCCCTTCTTCTGGCAGGCTCTTTGCTACCGGTACTATGCTATTACGGTTTTTCTGCCCTGATGCAGAAAGACGCTCGTACTGCTGCGCAAGACTTTTTACGTACATTTCAATCCGATTCGAGCTTTTCTTTTCCTGAACTTCCACACAGCACCTCTTCTCCTGTGCCAGAAACCACACTGCAAACAGACGAAGATCTGGTTCCCATCTGGGATTCTGGTGCACAATGCGTCATTCAAGTTCCGCTGCGCGAATACGTTATCGGTGCCGTAGCCAGTGAAATGCCCATCACCTGGTCCGACGCCGCACTACAGGCACAAGCAGTTGCTGCACACACTTATCTTTTATATAGCCGTGACCATAATGATACCTCTGCACTGGGGGGCGCATGGTTAAGCGCAGACCCTGCGCAAAGACAAGGATTTATGACAGACGAGGTTTTACATAGTTACTGGGGAACGCATTATAATGAAAATTACAGCCGTCTTTCTGCGTTGGTTGACCAGGTTCTGAATACGATCATCACCTATGAAGACAAACCCGCAGCCGCTAGTTATTTTGCCATTTCCAATGGCCGCACCGAAGCCAGCCAAAATGTCTGGACGGAGTCTTTACCCTATCTGCAAGGGGTCGACAGCAGCTGGGATAAAGAAGTCGAAGGCTACGCACAAACCATCACGCTTTCCAGCACACAAATGCATAGTGCACTGGTAACCGGATTGAATATTCGACCCGATGGGTTTATGCCATCACAGTATTTTTCCAACTTTACTTACACAGACGCAGGATATATACAAATGTTGCATGTTTGTGGACAAGAAACACTGGGCACTGTGTTACGTAGTGCACTCAATTTGCGTAGCAACTGTTTCACCATCGAATGGGATGGAAACAACTTTCAAATTACAACATATGGATATGGTCACGGCGTAGGCTTAAGTCAAACAGGTGCCCAAGAAATGAGCAAAAACGGTAATTCCTGGCAGGAAATTTTGCAACATTACTTCCCTGGAACTTCTTTATCAAATATATAGTAGAACTTTACTTGCATTCTCTGCTTTGGGCGGGTATAATAGAATCGTTCGTTAGGCATATAACTATTTTATGTCTTGTGCAAAAAATTGCAAGAAAAGAAGCACTAGGAGGAACGTATATGAATAAGCCGGTTCTGGTCGTTATGGCCGCAGGCATGGGAAGCCGTTACGGCGGCATGAAACAAATCGATCCGGTGGGCCCCAACGGAGAGGTCATCATCGACTATTCTATTTATGATGCACGCCGCGCTGGTTTCGAAACCGTTGTTTTTGTCATCAAGCATGAAATCGAGGACGCATTCAAGTCTGCTATCGGCGACCGTATGTCCAAGATCATGAATGTAAAATATGCTTTCCAGCAGCTGGATAATCTGCCCGCAGGCTTCACTGTTCCGGAAGGCCGTGAGAAGCCTTGGGGCACCTGCCACGCTATCCTGGCTGCAAAGGATGTCATTGATGGACCTTTCGCTGTCATCAATGCAGATGACTACTACGGCCCTGAGGCTTTCAAGGTCATGTACGATTACCTGTCCACCCATGAGGATGGCACTTTCTACGATTACTGCATGGTCAGCTACCTGCTGAAGAACACCGTTTCTGAAAACGGCAGCGTAGCTCGTGGCGTTTGCGTACCCACCGATGACGGCTGCCTGGCAAACGTCACCGAGCGCACCCGCATCGAGACCTTCGAGGATGGCTCCATCCGTTACACTGAAGACGGCGAGAACTGGGTTACCCTGCCTGATGACACTCCTGTCAGTATGAACCTGTGGGGCTTCAGCAAGAGCTTCTTGGTCGAGGCTGAACAGCGTTTCGCAGCATGGCTGGAAAAGAATGTTCCGCTGAATCCCATGAAGTGCGAGTACTTCCTGCCTCTGGTCGTCAGTGCTCTGATCGACGAGAATAAGGCCAAGGTCAAGGTTCTGCAGAGCACCGACAAGTGGTACGGTGTCACCTACAAAGAGGACAAGCCCGTTGTCGTTGCTGCTATCCAGCAGAAGATCGAGGACGGCCTGTATCCTGCTAACCTGTGGGGCTAATTTCTATCACGCGTCTTTTACTCCTACATATAAAAGCAAAGCGGAGATGCAGCAGCATCTCCGCTTTTTTGTTTTGCCATTTCTCAAAATACGCAATGACAAAACATTCTGTGTGCAAAAGGCTTTTATCTTTTCCTTTCTATTTTTTCTGTATTGATATTGATGTACGCAGTCAAATTACCTTACCGTACTCCAGCATAAAATAAAACCTCCGATGCAACAAATAAAGTCACATCAGAGGTTTCTTTACAGCCAGAGCAACCCCCAGCTGAGATTCATTTTAGAAAGCGTTCGATTAGTTCAGAATGGTCAGCTCAGTCTCAGGATCGAACAGGTGAACCTTATTCTTATCGAATGCAACGGTGATGTTGTCGCCGCTCTTTGCAGTAGAAGTGGGAGCAACGCGTGCGGTCATCTTCTTGCCCTGATACTCCAGGTACAGGTAAATCTCAGCACCCATCATTTCGGAAACGTCAACTGTAGCGGTCAGATGGCAGTCGCTGTGCTTCTCCATGAACTCAGGCTCATCATCAATATCTTCAGGACGGATGCCCATCTGCACAACCTTGCCAACATAAGCATCCAGCTTGCCGTCTGCGGTCTTTTCCTTGGGCAGAGGGATCAGGTCGGTCTCGGTCAGCTGTACATAGTACTGATCATCCTTCTTGACCAGAGTGCCGTCCAGGAAGTTCATCTGGGGGCTGCCAATAAAGCCTGCAACGAACATATTGCAGGGGAAGTCATACAGGTTCTGGGGAGTATCGACCTGCTGCACGATACCATCCTTCATGACAACGATACGGTCGCCCATGGTCATTGCTTCGGTCTGGTCATGAGTAACGTAGATGAAGGTGGTAGCCAGCTTCTTGTGCAGCTTGATGATCTCGGTACGCATACTGGTACGCAACTTAGCATCCAAGTTGGACAGGGGCTCGTCCAGCAGGAAGACTGCCGGGTTACGAACCATTGCACGACCCAAAGCAACGCGCTGACGCTGGCCGCCGGACAGAGCCTTGGGCTTACGATCCAACAGGTGCTCGATCTCCAGGATCTTAGCAGCTTCGTGAACGCGCTTGTCGATTTCATCCTTCGGCGTCTTACGCAGCTCCAGACCGAAAGCGATGTTCTTGTAAACGGTCATATGGGGGTACAGAGCGTAGCTCTGGAACACCATTGCGATATCACGGTCCTTGGGAGGAACGTCATTGATCAGACGGCCGCCAATGTACATCTCGCCCTTGGAGATTTCCTCCAGACCAGCGATCATGCGCAGCGTAGTGGACTTACCACAGCCGGAAGGACCAACGAAGATGATGAATTCCTTATCCTCGATTTCCAGGTTGAAATCGGTAACAGAAGGTGCGGTTGCACCGGGATAAATCTTGTAGATGTGACGGCAGCTGATAGAAGCCATAAGTATATCCTCCACTTTATATTTTTCGCACCCTTGACGGTGTGTTTTCTTGCTGGTACTATAATAACAGATAATATCCTGGTATTAAATAGCATTTTATTGATAGGAGCTGTTATTTTTTGCTATATGACGGAACTACTGCGCTGCGCCTGACAAACAGTGTGAATCAAACGCTGTCCGTTCAGGAAACGATTCAATTTTCCAGTGATGGTTTATGGGTCATTCTGCTTTCCAGCGGTGAGGGAACCTTTGCAGATAATCCGCCGCAAAAAGCAACCGCTGGTATGCTTGCCTTATGCCGTGATGCAACCACCTTCACGGCCGACCAACCCTGTCATCTGTTGGCTGGTCTCTTTGAGGGGCGGATTGCTTCCGATTTCATTTCCGGACTTCCTTTTGATTTCTATCTGGCAAAAGGCGAAAGCTGCCCTCAGGCTGCCCAATTATTAGATGAATTACTGCGCAACAACAATCTGCTGGAACAAACACAGATCGGTTTTGCGTTGCTCTGCGAACTGGGCAGCGCTGATAGCGCAGCACCTGCGTTGCCACCGCTTGTAGCAGAAGCTGTCGAGGATATTCGTGCCCACTATGCAGAATTGTATGGTGTAGAAGAGCTGAGTGAACGGCTGGGTGTTTCCAAGAGTCATCTGGTGCGCTCTTTTCATCAGGCGATGGGAATTTCTCCGGGAAAGTACCTGACCGAAATTCGAATCCACGCTGTCAAACAACTTTTGTTGCATCGAGAGTACAGTTTGGAGGTCATCGCCAGCCTGTGTGGTTTTTCTGGCAGTAACTACCTATGCCGTGTTTTTAAGAAAGAAGTCGGCATCTCCCCTGCTGCCTGGCGCGCTAATGCTTTGTCCCGCAGCACGATCCTGCCACACTCGGAGGCAGAACAAAGTTTGTACATCTAAAAATTAACATTGTTGCGTTTTTCTCTCTGTCACGGTATACTAAACAATACATCTTATTCACCAAAAGAATCGAGGAAGGTTATATGTCTTTAAATAGCATCTTGGTCATTTTGGCAATGATTGGCTTGTTTATCTTGGCAATCATCTGGATTTCCAAGCAGGGAGGCTGGCAGAGCGGCGGATGCAATGGCAACTGTGGTAGTTGCATGAGTGGTTGCTCCAGCCATCCGAAACAGGATAAGCCGGAAGAATAATTTCCCGCGATTGGAATAGAAAGCTCCACAGCGATACATTGCCGTGGAGCTTTTTTCAGAAAACAAACAGAAAGGTATCCTTCTATGCACATTCGAACTGCTATTCCCGCCGATTTGTCTACCCTGCTGGATATTTACGAAACCGCGCGCCAGTTCATGGTCGAAAATGGAAATCCTACCCAATGGCCTGCCGGTTTCATCAATGCAACTGCTTTGTCCGAGGATATTGTGCAGCGTACGCTGTACGTCTGCGAGGACGAAAACGGCATTCAGGGCGTTTTCATGTTTGCCGACGGGCCGGATCCCACCTATGCAGTAATTGAAAATGGCAGTTGGCCGTCTGACGCGCCCTATTCTGTCATTCATCGTGTTGCCTCCGCCGGGTATGTAAAGGGTCTGCTGGCGCAGATGATTGCTTGGGCTTCGGAGCGTGCAGAGGTGCTGCGCATTGATACCCACGCTGACAACTATCCCATGCAGCATCTTTTGGCAAAGCTTGGCTTCACCCGCTGCGGCACCATCTTTGCAGAGGATGGTACGCCCCGCATTGCCTATCAAAAAGGCTAAGCGCGAAAATCACTGCATTCCCATTTATATATAATAAAAGCCGAGCTGATGGAGAAAAGCCATCAGCTCGGCTTTTATTTATTGTATCTGGTTTTTAACCCAATTCAGAAGAACCGTCCCGCATTTCATCCATGGCAGACTGGTAACCCAGCTGTTTTCCTTCCTCAAAGGCTTGTTTCAATGCCTCTGCATCCACCAACAAACCGCTTTCCTTCATTTCGTTATAGCGTTCTTCGCTTTTGGAGGTATACGACATATCCTGATCTAAGAAAATCTTTCTATGATCTACTAGCTTTACCAGCTGTTCTGCCGTTGCATCTGCCAAAGCGTAAGCACTATTTGTGCTAAACTCATACTCATCCTGCGTACCATTTGAATAGATGCACGCATACGAAACATCTTCCTTTGCCAATACTTGCAAAACATCTGCTGCAGCCACACTAAACTGCTCTTTACTCTCAAAATTATCTGGCAAGTGTACCCTAGCATTCCACTCGATATCACTTTCCTGCCCATAATAACTTGTGTTTGCGTAGACCACTACCTCTTTTATAGAAGTGGGATCAATCTGTGCATAAATCTCTCGCTCTTTTTGAGATTCCTCTTTCTCCACTGCTGCGTGCACCTCAGGATCAAAGACTTTCCAAACTTCGGGCAGCAGGGCGAAACATACCGAACCGCCAATTAGGAACAGGCACAAAATCACCATACCGAAGCCAACCTTGACCTGACGATCCCCATGCCGAATGGAAGATACCAGAATCTCCAGACCCAGTGCGACCAAAATCAGCGGCGCAAATTTAGCCAGCTTGGTCAAGTCTAGGCCAGGCATAAGCAACCCTGCCGTAATCAACACACCCACTATAATCAAAGCAATGCCCAATGTAATGCGTCCTGCATATTGGATTTTTCGTTCCTTCACGGGTGACGTTTTTTTTGCAGGCGTTTCCACCGTAGGCCGCTGGTCGTTTGCTGTATATTCACTTACATCACAATCCTGCATGACTGCGGATGCCATCTGTTCCAAATCCTTATCGTTCTGTTCCATCGTGATCTTCTCCCTTATATTCCACAAACTCGTCTTCCTTCTTACCGCCGCGCACCAGCCACAAACCAACTGCGACAAATACTATGCCAATCGCCAGACCAGGGACGGAATAAATGATATTTCTGATTGCGTCATGCAGTGGGTTTTCATATCCAATCAATGAGACCAGGCTGTACAGAATCGGTTCAACAAAAGACTTATACAGACCGCATCCACCCAACAGGACAAAGCCCCAGCCAATCAGCTGATTCTTTTCCGTAAGCAGCTTTTTGAAATCGTCGTCCATCAAGTTCAGATGGACCAGGTAGTCATCCTCCGGCTCGATTCCATCCAGAATCATACCGCGCAGATTCAGCGAATCAAAGAAACTATACATATATGCCACTGCTGCCAGAGCGGTAAGCACCGGCATAAAAGCCGCACCTACCATAATCGGAATCACGAAAAGCAATACCAGCGACAAACCGCGTTTCATATAACCCTGGTACATTTGACCTGCACCGGGAATGAGAGAAAAGAATAAAGTCCAAAGTTTATTCCGTTTCATAATGATTGATCCTCCAATGTTTCATGATTTGTTTGGGTCTTATCGATACGTTTTTGTGCCGGGGCACGAAATGCGGGAGCTGCTGCATCCTGTACACGCATAGACCAGTCATCTACCGCTTTGCGAATCATATCGCTCAGGCTGTTGCGCTCTGCAACGGGTTCCATCTCCTGCATCGCAATATTCTGCTGGTGATGTTGCTGCAACATTGTTTCCGGGCTTTCAACAAATGCTTTGCCTACCATATGAAAAGTACCGGTATACCACAGAACACTTCCAATTGCTACCGCAGCTGCTGCCGTAGCATAGCGACGCACTGCAGTATTGACCTGCCGCTTGTGCACTTGACGCATTACCGGCAACGTTTGGTGTGTTTCCGGTTCTTCCAGTACATCTGCCGTCAAGAGTGCTGTATAGCGATCCAGACAGCAATCGCAAAAACTAAGATGCTCGCCTACTTCCAGCCGAGCCAGTTCGTCCAAGCTCCCATCCACAAGCCCTTGCAAAGCTTCATCGGTCAAATGTCCATCCGAAAAAAATAATTCTTTCATGGTACAGCGCTCCTTTCTTTAATTTTCTGCTGCAATAGCTTTCTTGCACGCATGAGCTGCGTATGTACGGTTTTTCGTGGTCTATGCAACGTTGCAGCGATTTCTTCCACGGTGCGATCCTGTAAGAAATACATTTGGGAAACCAACAAATATGGTTCTTTCAGTTGCTCTACCATTTCGCGAATCGCCGTGGCTTCATTTTCTGTTTCGAATAGTTCCTCCGGTCCCATCGGAGCAGCAGACCCCGGCAATGGCGTTTCTGGCATTCCCTCGTCGCCCGGTGTATCCACATGCCGATTCCATGCACTTCGCAAGTAATCTGTTGCCTTGTTTGCTGCAATACGTGCAAGCCATGGCTTGTATTTTTCCGGCGGGCAGGAATCCATGTGTGTAAAGGCTGCCAAAAAGGTTTCCTGTGTAAGATCCTCAGCCAGTTGATGATCTCGCACCAGCTGAAAGCAGACGGTGTACACAAGCTTTTGGTATTGATCTACAATCTTTGCAAATTGAGTATTTGTCACACCACTGCTTCCCTCCTCTCTGTGTCCTTCTGTACATTAAAACGATTCTGCCAGTCTGGTTTCTTCAAGTATTTGAAATTTTTTATAAAGTAAAAATCCGCAAAATGAGGCAACAATCATACGCAAAATCAAAATATATACGCTTTCACGTTGCATTTCATCTTTCCTCTTTCTCTTACAGAAATCAATTCTACAAAGCGCAGCATATATTGTCGTATTGCACATTATTATTAACTATGATAAAATACATTTATTCAATTTGTCGCAAATGCAAGGAGGAATTCTATGAATAACAAGGTTTTACAGAATTACAATGCACTGGCACAAAATTTAGGTTTGAAATTTGATGCCGAAGGTGGCGCAATCTACGGAAAGCGCGGAACCTATGATGTCACCATCTACGCACAAAATACAAGCTACCCGTATATGCTCACTGTAACAGTTTCTGCTCAGCGACAAGGCGGTCCGCTATCGAAAGACATCTGCAAAAATTTCAAGCGAGAAAACAAACCTGTTTCTGCTCTTGTACAGAACGGTTCGATTTTTACTATGTCTTTGAAAAACTATGTAAAGCAGGAGGTTCTGCTGGACAATCTCAATCAGGTACTGAATGCGTTCGTCAATTTCTTACGAACGGAAGGTTTCCAGAACTGCTGCCAATCCTGCGGCTGCGAAAACACTTCTACCTGTTATGTTGCCGGCAGCTATATGCATTTGTGCCCGACTTGTTTCGCCAAGCTGCAAAACGATACTACCATGACATATGCCCAGAAGAATAACCGTTCGGAAAATGTAATCGGCGGAATCGTAGGTGCGTTGCTTGGCTCTCTGTTGGGTGCAGCCTCGATCATAATTTTCAGCCAGCTGGGATACGTCGCTGTGGTAAGCGGTATTATCATGGCAATTTGCACACTGAAGGGCTACGAGCTGCTAGGCGGCAAGTTGACGAAAAAAGGCATTATTATCAGCATTGTGATGATGCTCGTAATGACGCTTTTCGGGGACCGGCTGGACTGGGCAATCGTCATCGCACAACAAGCAGAAATTGATTTGCTGACCGCCTTCCGTATTTTCCCCGAACTGCTGCAAGAGGGAATTGTCGAGATGAGCGTTTATGTTGGCAATCTGGTTATCCAGTATCTGTTTGTTGTGCTGGGTGCTGTTCCGACTATTCTTAGCACGATAAAGAATCATAAGATTCAAAACCGTATCTACTGTCTGGACGGCGTTATGCACAACTCCACCAGTGAATCTTTTGAGTGAGTTCTAATAGTTCTCCACATATCCCTACAAATTTATGGCGGACATTCTTCCCCAAAAAAGGCGGAATGCCCGCCTTTTTGAATCCCTATCCTTTTATTTTCCTGCAAAAGAAAGGGTGCAGCTTAGAAACTAGCTGCACCCTTTCTTTTTATATAACAGAATCCTATGGAATGTTCATCCACTTCAGCCGTCAATTTTCTCCATGTAGAAATCAGCGTAGTTCAATGTTCAGCTTGAACTTCAGATCCTTCAGGATCTTATCCATTGCACGCTCAACCTGCTCTGCCGCCAGCTCCTTACTTTCATCAGCCAGCATCAGAGAGAACGCCATACTCTTCTTGCCTTCGCCCAGGTTTGCGCCGCGGTAAATATCAAACAGTTTGATTTCCTTGACCAGTGCGCTAGCCTTATGGATAACCTGCTCAATTTCGCCACAGCTTACAGCTTCGTCGCAAACCAGCGCCAAGTCACGCTTGACCGGAGCAAAGGGGCTGATGGGCTTGCAGTGATAATCACGCTGGAACATACTAGACAGCAGCTTATAATCCAGCTCTGCCAGATAGATGTTCTGATTCGACTTCTGATCTTTTGCGATTTCCAGTTCGGCGTTGATTTCGTTTGCCAGCTTACCGAACACACCGATTTTCTGACCATTGCAGGAAACAGAAGCTGTCATGCCGGGGTGCAGGTAGCACACCTGATCCCGCTCATAGGTGAAGGTTAGATTAAAGGCTGCCGCCATTGCTTCCAGAACGCCCTTCATGGTGAAGAAATCTTCTTCGCTTCCGTACATACCCAGGCACAGAACTGCACGCTCGTCCGGCTGCTCGGTCAGGGGCAGGCTGTGCGGGATATACACCTTAGACAGCTCAAACAGGCGCCCCTCCGCATTGCCCTTCTTCAGGTTCTCCACAATGATATTCAGCATGGAAGGAGCCATCATGGTGCGCATGATAGACAGATGCTCGCTGATGGGGTTCATAATGCGAATCGTCTGACGTGCTGGAGAATCTGCGGGAACGTGCATCTTATCCAGATCTGCCACAGAGTAGAAAGCCATGGTAGATGCTTCATAGAAGCCCTGACCAGCCAGCAGACGCTTCATCTTCATTTCCTGCTTTTGCGCCAAATTCAGGCCGCCATTCGTAACGGTTGCGTGCTTCAGGAAGGTCGGCTCGATGTGCTCATAGCCGTACTCGCGAATGATTTCCTCAGCCAGATCCGGGAAGTCTTCTACGTCATCACGGTAGCGAGGAACGCTGACAGTCCAGATGCCGTTGTTATCGGCCACTTCAAAATCCAGCCGGGCCAGAATGTCCTTCATGGTTTCTTCCGGCACTTCGATTCCCAGCACACTGTTAATGCGAGCGGGTGTTGCAGTAACGGTCTTGCGCTCCAAAGAAGCACCGTTGGAGCAATCAAAGCTAGTGGGAGTAATATCACCGCAATCCAACTCCTGAATCAGGTGCAGCGCACGCTTCAGGCCCAACTCGGTGCTATACTGGTCCACACCCTTTTCGTAACGGAAGGAAGAGTCACTGTTCTGACCCAGTGCACGGCTGGTTTTACGAACGCTGTCGCGTGCAAAGGTAGCGCACTCGAACAGCAGCTCGGTGGTGTCATCCTGAATACCACTGTGCAGACCACCCATGATACCTGCTAGAGCAACTGGCTTGTGGGTATCGCAGATAACCAGGTTATTCTCGTTCAGCTTGAACTCTTTCTCGTCCAGGGTAACGATTGTTTCGCCGGGCTTTGCGCGGCGCACACAAATGCTGCGGTCGTCCACATGGTTCAGGTCAAATGCGTGCATGGGCTGACCGATTTCCAACAGGGTGTGGTTGGTGATATCCACCACGTTATTGATACTGCGAAGACCCATCAGTGCCAGATGACGCTTCATCCAGCGAGGAGACTCACCGATGCGGATGTTGCGCACGAAGTGTGCCAGATAACGAGGGCACAGGTCGGGTGCTTCCACACGGACAGAAATTGAATCGTCCGGCTCAGCGGTGCAGGTGTAATCGATTGCCGGCATCTTCAGGGGCTTGTTCAACAGGGCAGCAACCTCACGCGCCATGCCCAGAACAGACTGGCAATCCGGACGGTTTGCGGTAACATCAATGTCAAAGATGTAATCATTCAGACCCACTACGTCCTGGATGGGAGTGCCTGCTACCGTATCCTGAGGTAAATCCAACAGACCGTTTACCTCACTGCCGGGGTATAGGTCATCATTCAGTCCCAGCTCTACACCAGAGCACAGCATACCATTGGACTGCACCCCCTGCAGCTTGCGACCTTTGATTTTGATACCGCCGGGCAGGGTAGAGCCGTCCAAAGCAGCAGGCGTGTGCATACCAACATACACATTGGATGCGCCAGTAGAAATCTGAATGTCATGACCGTACTCGCCGCAATCCACCTTGCAGATATGCAGATGTGTACCCTCCTGCGGGACAGCCTCGGTCACAATGCCAACGACGACCTTATCCATGCCGCCAGCCATATCGATCAGTTCTTCTACCTCGAAGCCGCAGGAGAACAAACGCTTCTCCAGCTCCTGTGCGGTAATGTCAATATCAACGTATTCTTTCAGCCAACTGAATGGTACTTTCATGTTCGTAAACCTCCCTTATTCCTGGAACTGCTTGAGGAACCGCAGGTCGTTTTCGAACAGCAGGCCCATATTATTGATACCGTACTTCAGCATAGCGATACGCTCGATGCCAATGCCAAATGCAATACCGGAGTAAATATCCGGATCCACGTTACAGTTCTCCAAAACCTTGCGGTTCACAACGCCACCGCCCAGAACTTCAATCCAACCAGTGCCCTTGCACAGACTGCAACCCTTGCCACCGCACTCGAAACAGCTTACATCAACTTCAACGCTGGGCTCAGTGAACGGGAAGAAAGACGGTCGCAACCGGGTACGTACTTCCGGTCCGAACAGGTTGCGTACCAGTTCATTCAGCATACCTTGCAAGTCACATAGGGTGATTCCTTTATCCACGACCAGACCTTCCATCTGATGGAACATAGGGCTGTGGGTTGCGTCAGAATCAGAGCGGAACACACGACCGGGAATCAAAACCTTCAATGGCAATTCATGCTCATCCATGAAACGAATCTGACCACCGGAAGTCTGGGTCCGGAGCATCAGATCATTGCTCAGGTAGAATGTATCCTGCATATCACGCGCAGGGTGATCCTTCGGCACATTCAGGCGAGTGAAGTTGTGGTCATCATCCTCGATTTCGGGAGAATCATACACTTCAAAGCCCATACCAGCAAAAGCGTCAATGATCTGGTTCTTGACCAGCGTAATCGGGTGTAATGCACCAATGGGGCGAATCTTTGCAGGCATCGTAATATCTACTGCCTCAGCAGCATTACGAGCAGCCATTGCTTCTGCCTCGATACGCTGTGCAGCAGCATCATAGCGCTCCTGCACCTGTGCCTTAAATGTATTAACGATTTTACCTGCTGCGGGGCGATCCTCCGGTGCCACGTTGCGCATCTGCTTCATCAGAGAAGGGATCTTGCCGTTTTTGCTCAGATATTCCTGCCAAAAGGCGCTCAGGGTTTCTTTGTTGTTGACCTTTGCCAGATCGGTCTCGACCTGAACTGCCAACTGGTCGATCAGTTTCTGCATTTTTTTCTCCTTTCAAAATCGCAGAGAAAGAAAAAAGACTCCGTCCCCAAAAAGGGACGAAGCCTTGAAAATCACTCCGCGGTACCACCCGAATTTTGTCCGCCATATCTATCTGCAGACAACACTTGCAGCTGTTAACGACGCCACCCGTCCTGCACTACTAAGTTTTCACCGTTGGCACAGGCCGCTCGGGAGTGAACTTCGGTACTGCTTCCACCGAGAACCCTTTCAGCCGGTGAGGTTCTTCTCTATACCGGGGTTTGCTGTACTTACTTTCTCCGTCTACGCGTTTGATTCCTATAACAAAGTTTATGGTATCATATTTTACGCAGAATGACAAGCTCTTCACCCGCCTGATTTTACATTTTCTTCGTGTGCATATGTAGCGACGTCATTTTTCTCTACGCATTTCTATACATTATATATAAAGCTCTTTGTTTTATACATTTTTTCCTTCTACCAGAATACAGTTTGAACAAATGTATTGTTTATGTTATACTATTGCCAGTGCAAAAAGCACAATTTTTTATTACGATGGATTTTCATTCCGTAATATTTTAGAAACAGCTTGTTTATGATCATTTCGCACAAATTTTACTCAACTTCCTTAAACGATGCGCCGAAAAGTGTTTATCTCATCCAAAATGAATTGACAATTTATGCTAAGAAAGGTATCCTTAATTTCAGCAGAAGCGGATTGTTACTGTACGGCAGGCAAAACCAGATTTTGCGAAAGGATACCCGCATTGTCGGATGTTTTTTCGGAAAATCTGGTTTTTTGTTTCCATGGAGGCTTCTATGCTTGTCAATAAAACCATCAACAATAATATTGTAAGTTGTCTGGATGATTCCGGGCACGAACTCATTGTGATGGGGCGCGGTCTTGGCTTTCAATGTAAGCCCGGCACCCCCCTTCGTGCTGATTTGGTGGAAAAAGTCTTTCATTTGGAAGATCCCCAGCAAGCAGACCGATTCAAAAATCTGGTGCGCAATCTGCCCCCAGCTTATCTGAATCTTTGCACGCGTATCATTGACTATGCAGCCGAAGTATTAAATGTCCCTTTGCAGGAAATCATTTATCTAACTTTGACCGATCATGTCAGCTTCGCCATTGAGCGGCAAAAGAAGGATATTAGTTTTCATAATTCGCTGGAATATGAGGTTCGCACCTTTTACCCGCGCGAGTATGCCGTTGGTCGCCATGCATTGACTATGATTCGTGAGGAACTCAACATTGCCTTGCTGGAAGATGAAGCCGCCAGCATTGCGCTGCATTTCATCAACGCTGAATGTGACGTTTCCTTGCAGGATACCTTGCGCTGCACACAGACACTGCATGATATTCTGGATTTGCTGACAACATTTCCGCAGTTAGATCTGCATCCGGGTAAGCCTTATTATGATGAACTAGCAGTCCTGTTAAAGTTTCTGGTACAGAGGAGTTTCTCCGAACCAGTTTCTACTGCATCAGATCCTGTCCTAGTCGATGTGGTTCGACAGCACTGTCCGCAATCTTTCGAGATTGCACAGCGCATCATACAACATTTGGAAAAAACCTGCGGGCATTCTATCCCTGATGAGGAAGCTGCCTGTCTGGCGATTCATATAAGGCGGATTGCAAACGCCGCAAGTACGTAAACCATTTTTTAGAGACGAACAAAAGAAAGCAGGTACACATTATGGGTTTTTTGGATAAGTTGTTCGGCACGTCCGAACTGGAGATTTGCGCTCCTGTTGCAGGTAAGGCTGTCCCCGTAAAGGAAGTCAGCGATCCCACCTTTGGCGAAGAGATCATGGGCAAAGGTATCGCAATTCGTCCTACCGGCAATCAGATCGTTGCTCCTTGCGACTGCACTGTTGACCTGGCTTTCGATACCGGCCACGCTGTCAGCTTGATTGCTGATTTTGGTGCTGAGATTCTGATTCATGTTGGTCTGGAAACCGTCAGCCTGAAAGGCGAGCACTTCTCCGTCAAGGTGAAGAACGGCGACAAGGTCAAGAAAGGTGACGTTCTGATTGAGTTTGACCGTGAGGCAATCGCTGCAGCAGGTTTTGATACCATCACCCCCATTGTTGTCTGCAACAGCAGCGAATATGCAACCTTCAACACCTATGTTGATAAGGATGTCAATCCCGGTGATAAAATCATCGGCCTGAAGAAATAACTCCTATAGCAGAAAGGACATATTAGCATGAAACAGGGTACTGGACGTCCCGCTTTCTCTGGTGTAGCTATCGGACCGGCGTATGTTTATCGCAAGGAATCGAATCAGCTGCCCACTTCTTGCGGTGATCCCGCAGCAGAACAACAGAAATTCGATGAAGCTTGCCAAATTGCCAGTGAGCAATTAGGCGAGCTGGCCGAAAAGACCCGCCGCGATTTGGGTGACGAGCAGGCTCAAATTATGGAAGTTCAGCAACTGATGCTGTCTGACTTGGACTTTTTGGACAGCGTTGCCGACATGATTCGTGCCGGCGCTAGCGCAGCACAGGCTACGCAGGACAGTGGTGATTCTTTCAGTGCAGCATTCGCTGCAATGGACGACGAGTACATGAAAGCACGCAGCGTAGATATCAAGGACGCTTCTCAGCGTGTTGTAACCATCCTGTGCGGTGGTAAAACCGGCTTTACCATGGACAAACCCGGTATCCTGGTGGCAGAAGACTTGACACCCAGCGAAACCGTGCAGCTGCCCAAGGATAAGATTCTGGCTTTTGTGACCCGTCAGGGTTCTTCTAACAGCCACACCGCTATTCTTGCCCGCATCATGAACATTCCCTCTTTGGTGCAGACCCAGATTACTCTGGATGACACCATCGATGGTAAAATGATGATTGTGGACGGCTTTGAGGGTTCCTATTATATCGACCCCGATGAAGCTACCCTGACCACCATGCAGGCAAAACAGAAGAGCGCCAGCGAGTATCGCCAAGCTTTAGAGCAGTTCCGCGGCAAGGAAAGTATCACCAAGAAGGGTCGCAAAATCAATGTTTACGCGAACATCGGCAACCCGGAAGATGCGAATATCGCCATGAAGGGTGACGCCGAGGGTATCGGTTTGATGCGCAGTGAATTCCTGTATCTGGGTCGTGAAACCTTCCCCACCGAAGAAGAGCTGTTCCAAGCATACAAGACTGTGGTGGAAACCATGCAGGGTCGCCGCGTTGTCATTCGTACGCTGGATATTGGCGCTGACAAGCAGGTTGATTACTTCGGTCTGGAAAAGGAAGAGAATCCCGCTCTAGGCTACCGCGGCATCCGTATCTGCCTGACGCAGGAAGAAATTTTCCGTCCACAGATGCGTGCTGTTTACCGCGCAAGTGCATTTGGTCCCGTCAGCGTAATGTTCCCCATGATCACTTCTGTGTGGGAAGTACGCAAGATCAAAGAGTTCTGTGCAACCATTCGTGCAGAACTGACCGCCGAAGGCATCGCCTTTGGTGAAGTTGAACTGGGCATCATGGTGGAAACCCCTGCTGCTGCTGTTATCAGTGATCAGCTTGCTCAGGAAGCTGATTTCTTCAGCGTTGGTACCAACGATCTGACCCAGTACACGCTGGCTATTGATCGTCAGAATGCTAAGCTGGACGATTTCTACGACGCGCACCACCCCGCCGTTCTGGCTCTGATGGAGCTGATTGCCAAGAACGCACATGCCGCTGGCATCTGGTGCGGTATCTGCGGCGAGCTGGGTGCTGATTTGACCTTGACGGAAGACTTTATCCGTATGGGCTATGATGAACTTTCCGTATCTCCTGGACGCGTTCTGGAGTTGCGAAAGAAAATTTGCGAAAGCGAGGAAGGCTAATTATGAAAGAGTTCTCTTATGTAATTCAGGACCCAATGGGTCTGCACGCACGTCCCGCTGGTCTGCTGGCTAAGGCAGCAGCTGGCTACGCTTGTGATGTAAAGCTGACCGTCAACGGCACTACTGTTGATGCAAAGCGTATCATGGGTGTTATGCGTCTGGCAGCGAAGCAGGGCATGGAAATGACCGTTTCCTGCGAGGGTGCTGACGAAGAAAAAGCTGCAGCAGAGCTGCAGGCTTTCGTTGCTGCGAACCTGTAAGCAGCATTTAAGGTTTCGGCCAAAAGATCGTTGTGGGCCGACGGTCTAAAATATAGGCAAAAGAATTAAGGAGGATCAATTCTTATGATGAAACATTTGCAGAAGCTCGGCAAAGCTTTGATGCTTCCCGTAGCTACCCTGCCCATCTGCGGTATCCTGATGGGTTTGGGCTATGCACTGGCTCCCGGCGTTATGGGTGTTCCTGACGCTCCCACCTCTGGCTTTATGTATGTTTTGGGCTTCTTCCTGATCAAAGCAGGCGGTGCCCTGATTGACAACATGGCTCTGCTGTTCGCTATCGGCGTTGCAGTTGGCCTGGCTGACGACAACGACGGCACAGCCGGTCTGGCTGGTCTGGTTTCTTGGCTGATGATCACCAACCTGCTGAGTGTTGGCGTTGTTGGCACCATTGCTCCCGCTATGATCGCTAACAAGACCAATGAGGTTGCTTTCTCCAAGATTGCTAACCCCTTTATTGGTATCCTGTGCGGCGTTATTGGCGCACTTTGCTACAACAAGTTTAAGAAGACCCAGCTGCCTGATGTTCTGGCATTCTTCTCCGGCAAGCGCTCTGTCGCTATTGTTACCGGCGTTGTTTCCATTCTGGTTGCTGTTGTTCTGCTGTTCGTCTGGCCCATCGTCTTTGGTGTTCTGGTTGCAATCGGCAACGCAATCAAGGGTATGGGTGTCGTCGGCGTTGGTCTGTACGCATTCCTGAACCGTTTGCTGATTCCTACCGGCCTGCATCACGCTCTGAACAACGTATTCTGGTTTGACACCATCGGCATGGGCGACCTGACCGCATACTGGAACCCCACCTCTGAGCTGGCTATGAATGCTAACTGGTCTATCGGTTCTTACATGGCTGGTTTCTTCCCCTGCATGATGTTCGGTATTGGCGGTGCTGCTCTGGCTATGATTCGCACTGCTAAGCCTGGCAAGCAGAAGGTCGCTATGGGCGTTGTTGGTTCTGCTGCTATCTGCGCTCTGCTGTGCGGCGTTACCGAGCCGTTCGAGTTCGCATTCATGTTCCTGGCATTCCCCCTGTACGTTGTCTACTCTGCACTGTACGGCATCTTTGCTGCTGTTACCGTTGCTCTGGGCTTCCGCGCAGGCTTCTGCTTCTCTGCTGGTCTGACTGACCTGATCTTCTCTGCATCTCTGCCCGCAGCAGCTAAGACTTGGCTGATCCTGCCCCTGGGCGCAGCTGCATTCATCGTCTTCTACCTGGTCTTCCGTTTCGCTATCGTGAAGTGGGACCTGAAGACTCCCGGCCGTGAGGACGACGAGGAAGGCGAGATGAAGATTGAGCTGGCAAACGATGACTACACCGCTATGGCTTCCATCATTCTGGAAGGTGTTGGCGGCAAGGACAACCTGGTTTCCATCGACAACTGCATCACTCGCCTGCGTCTGGAAGTTAAGGATCGCCTGCTGGTTGACGAAAAGAAGATTAAGTCTTCTGGCGCTGCTGGCGTGATCCGTCCGGGCAAGACCTCTGTGCAGGTTATCATCGGACCTAAGGTTCAGTTCGTTGCTGACGAGTTCAAGAAGCTGGCTAAGTAATTTATACTTACCTAATTCTGATTCGAAAGACTTTCGCTCTTTTGCAGGTTACGGGTTAGGCCCACTGCCCGCATGACTGCATTATAAAAAATCCCCGCTGCAGTATTAATTGCAGCGGGGATTTTTTATCTGTTCTTCCCTACTCAAGCAAAAAGTGGTGTGTATTCGGTACACACCACTTTTGTATTCTTACTGCGCTTTCGGATGCTGTTGGATATACGCACCCACCAAATCTGCTGCCTCAGCAACAAGCTCCGGGCAGGGACGCTTTTTGTAGTATGCCTCTGTACGTGCTTCTGCCTGTGGATTGCCTTCCGGCTCAGCCAAACCCAGCAACTCTCGGCAAATCAGACTGCCTCCGCTCTGCGCCTTAAATTTAGGTGCCAGTTCCTGCACAATTGTATAAATATTAGATTTATCTTGCGGATCATCTGGATTTGCGTAGTACAGGCTGACAACCTGAGTTACGCCACAAAATGCACCACAGACTTCACGCATACGGCCAATACCACCACCGAAACCAGATGCCATGCGCAGTGCCAACGATTCCGAAATACCCAAATCTTCGGCAAATGCTGCTACAACACTCTGGCTGCAATTATAGCCTTTACGGAAGTACTCTTCGGCCTTTTTTCCGTATATTCCGAATTCTTTCATTCTCTTATTCCTCATTCTCGCTCAAAACCAAGATATCGGTCGCCTTGGAAAAACAGCTTGCCATAATCGCCTTCGATCAGCATTCCGTAATCTTTTCCGTAAACGCACAACTCTATACGGTCACCGCTTTCTACTTCAAAGGTGACATAATACTGTGTATTGGTTGTATGTTGATCATTATTATACCGCTGGCCTGTACGCTTTGATACCACGCTGGCATTCACTGTCAAACGTGGTTGATGATCATTGAATCTCGCTCGTTTGAATGCCTGAAACAGAAACACAAAGACAAATCCAAAAATCAGGATACTCATTAATGGAAGCATAAAAAAACCAAGCCCCATTCCCATCATTCCCATATGCATCTTTTTTCACCTCCTCGGGCTAAATCTTGTTTTTCATTGTACCATATTCTTATTTCTCTTTCCAGCCAGCACAGGATATGTCGGGATTCTTAATTTTTTATGAAATGCACCGTTCGGGCTTGCATTTTATTTTCAAAAGGGGTATATTAGCACTCGAAAGATACGAGTGCCAAATCAATTTTGATTTTGATTTTTGGCACTGCTAATAAAAGAATCGAGGTAATTTTCTCATGGCTCTAAAACAGTTTAAGGCTGAAAGCAAAAAATTGATGGACATGATGATTCACTCCATCTATACCAATCGAGAGATTTTCCTGCGCGAGCTGATCAGCAACGCATCCGATGCCTTGGACAAGCTGTATTTCCGCAGCCTGACCGACTCCAATGTCGGCATGACCAAGGATGACTTTGGCATTCACCTAACCCTGGATAAGGAAGGCCGTCTGCTGACCATCACCGATAATGGTATCGGTATGACCAAGGAAGAACTGGAAAAGAATCTGGGCACCATCGCTCATTCCGGCAGCTTGGATTTCAAGACGGAGAACAAGGACGAAAACATCGACATCATCGGTCAGTTTGGTGTTGGTTTCTACGCAAGCTTCATGGTTGCAGACCATGTAACCGTCGTCAGCCGTGCTTACGGCAGCGATGAGGCATGGCAGTGGGAAAGCTCTGGTGTGGATGGCTACAAAATCGAGCCTGCTGACAAGGACGAAGTAGGTACCGATATCATCCTGCATATCAAGGAGAATACCGAGGACGAGCGCTTCGATAATTTCCTGTCTGAATCCGATATCGTTGCAATCGTGAAGAAATACAGCGACTATGTGCGCTATCCCATCACTATGTATCGTGAAAAGAGCCGAATGAAGGAAAAGCCCGAAGATGCCGGCGAGGATTACAAACCCGAGTATGAAACCTACACCGAACTGGAAACCCTGAACAGCATGGTCCCCATCTGGAAAAAGCAGAAGAGCGAAGTTACCGACGAAGAGTACAACGACTTCTACAAGTCCAAGTTCCATGACTTTTCCGATCCCGCTCGCGTGATTGTGTCCCGTACTGAAGGCACCGCAAACTATAATGCCCTGCTGTTTGTTCCGGATCGCCCCGCTTACGACTATTACAGCAAAGACTTTGAAAAAGGGTTGGCTCTGTATGCTTCCGGTGTGCTGATTATGGAAAAGTGTGCAGACCTGCTGCCTGACTACTTCAGCTTCGTCAAGGGCATCGTGGACAGTCAGGATCTGAGCCTGAATATCAGCCGTGAAATGCTCCAGCAGGACAATCAGCTGAAGCTGATTCGCAACGCCTTGGAGAAGAAGATCAAGAACGAGCTGCGTGCAATGCAGATGAACGAACGTGAGAAGTACGAAAACTTCTGGAAAAACTTTGGTCGCCAGATCAAGTTTGGCTGCTACGCCGATTACGGTATGCACAGTGCTCTGCTGAAGGATCTTTTGATGTTCTACTCTGCAAAGCAACAGAAGATGATTACGCTGGACGAATACACCGAATCAATGCCCACTGAACAGAAGTACATCTACTTCGCAGCTGGTGACGTAAGCGAGCGTTTGGCTAAACTGCCTTCTACCGAGCTGGTTCTGGATAAGGGATATGATGTTCTGCTCTGTACCGAGGACGTGGATGAGTTCTGTCTACAGATTCTGCATTCTGCTGATGCGAAAGACGCTGAGGGTAAGGACCGTTCCGTTGCGTTCAAGAACGTAAACAGCGGCGATCTGGGTCTTGAAACCGAGGAAGAAAAGAAGGCTGCTGAGAACGCTACCGCAGAAAACAAAGAGCTGTTCGACGCTATGACTGCTGCTTTGGACGGCAAAATCAAGCAGGTCAAGATTTCTACCCGCCTGAAAGAGCATCCCGTTTGCCTGTCCTCTGACGGTCCTCTGTCCATCGAGATGGAAAAGGTGCTGCGCAGCCAGCCGGGCGGTGAAGATGTTACCAGTGAAAAGATCCTGGAATTGAACGCACAGCATCCTGTTTTTGCTGTTATGCAGGCTGCACAGGCTGCCGGCAATACCGAAAAGATTAAACAGTATGCTACCATTCTGTACGCACAGGCTCAGCTGATTGAGGGCCTGCCTGTAGACGATCCTGCTGCTTATACACAGGCTGTCTGTGCCCTAATGCAGTAAAAGTATTTTTCAGCAAACACTTAACAAACGTGTCATGTTCTGCTATCATAAGAGCATGGCACGTTTTATTTTGTAACATATTGTGTGCAGGGAGATTTCAGCATGGCATTTTATAAGGTGTATAACGACAACAACAATGACAACAAGGGACCGTTTAATTGGTTCTTAGTGCTCTTCATGTTTATAATTGGCGCTTGGCCGATTGCGTTAATGCTCACCCTCGGGAATCTTGCCCCTATGTTGGAACGGCTCGTGAATCGCACCCGTACACAACAAAATGGTAACAGCCACCGTGGCACATATCATCAGGGACAAGCAAGTTTTTCTGGTGCAGCTTCAGCAGATATGGCCCAGGCCGGCAAGAAAGAAAATATTGATCAGGAACACGCACGCAGCCTGAAAAATCGCAAAGTTCTCTCTTCTATCTTTTTGATTCTGGGAGCCCTCATTGCAGTAACTGCGTTGCCCCACTGTATGGGTATTCTGGATGATATTATTTATGGATTGTTTGATAGCTTCACATTCCGTTATTCTGTTCTGCCTGCCTTATATTCGTTGATTGGCGGTGGTGCATTTGCTTGGGTGGGCTCCCGCATGAAACGCACGTTACGCTTGGAAAAGCTCATGGCTACCATCACCGGTGATGCTGATAATATTTCCATTAAAAAACTCAGTTCTTCCAGCGGATACAACAAAAAGGAAACTCTGGAGCTGGTGAAAGGCGCTATCAATCACGGTCTGTTTGGTTCTACTGCTTACATTGATATGAGCACCGACACCTTAGTGATTCGTGGTGAAGCACCTGCTCCTGCTCCCAAAAAGCCTCGTAAGAAAAAGGAAGAAACAGACAAAAAAGAATCTAAACCCGAAAATGCTTACGCCCATATTCTACAGCAACTGCGCAGCGTCAACGATGCGATCCCTGGCGAAGAAATGAGTGCCAAAATTGACCGACTGGAAGATATTTCTACCCGTATTTTCACGCTCGTCGAAAAAGCACCTGAGAAAAAGCCGCAGATGAGTAAGTTTATGGATTACTACCTGCCTACGGCGCTGAAGCTGCTGGATACTTATGCCACACTGGATCAGCAGGGCTTGCAGGGACAGAATGTGACCGAAACCAAGTCCAGCATTGAAAACGCAATGGATATGCTGATTGATGCATTTGAGGGCCAGTTGGACAAACTGTTCCAGACAGATGCACTGGATGTTTCCAGTGATATCGCGGCACTGCAGAATATGCTGACCATGGATGGTCTGACCCCAGATGGTCTGTTTGACGCCACTGTACAGCCTTCTGATCTCAACTAATTCTCTTTTCACAAATAAAAGTGCCTCGAACAAATCATGTTCGAGGCATTTTTATTTGTGTTTATACTTACATTCACTACAATCCATACAGCCGCAAGAAACCAACTGTACCGCGTAAAGGGCCTGCTGTGGGGCTCTTAAATACCCAGTAGTATAATACTGCCAATGCTTCTCGCAGATAGCTTGTTGGGATTTGCGTCAGTGGCAACCCCGCCGGGACAGCGTGTGCTTGCGTAAATCCTTCCTGTGCGGCATATTTACCGGCACGATAGCAATGGAATCCATTGGTTACATAAGCAATCGGCTGGGTGGGATCTTTTCCATGCTGACGCAGGATTTCGGCTGCAAATCGGAAATTTTCTTCTGTGGAAGTGCTTCTCGCCTCCATCAGAATACTTTCTTCCGGTACACCATGATTCACCAGCCAGCGTTTCATGGCAAGTGCTTCTGAAATATTCTCCTGAGGTCCCTGACCGCCACAGACCACAACGGTTGTGTCTGGGTTTTCCTGGTAGTAGTGCAGTGCTGCACGCAGCCGATACACCAAAACCAACGAAGGCTGATCACCATGTACTGCACAGCCTAATACTACTAACGTTTTCTCTGTTCCTTCTGCGGTGTTTTTGATTTGTCCGAAAACAATCACCGCAATCGTCAAAGCCATGACCAGACAGCCTGCCAGTACGATGCCCAGCAGGATGCGTCCCGCCAACGTCTGGGTTGCCCATGGGTCAATTTTACGCCAGAAGACCGCATACAACAGGCTGACTGCCGTCAGCAGCCAAACCAGCAGATTACCCAGATTAAAATTACTGAATAGCAGATAGTAAAGGCTCAAAAGTGCCAATCCTATCGTCAGGATATTCAGAATCAGCTGTTTCATTCCAGGACCTCAGCCAGCAGACTTTCCCCTGCCAGCGCATCAGCAGGCACATCCAAATAATCGCAGATCGTCTTTGCAATGTGGCCAAAGCACATCCGCGTGCCCATATTGACACCTGCCTTGACCTTGGGGCCGCAAACCAGCAGCGGCACATACTCACGGGTATGATCGGTCGTTTTGGTAAAGGAAGGATCGCAGCCGTGGTCTGCGGTGACCATCAGGATATCATCCTCCCGCATACCGGGAACAAACTCGCCCAAGAAGCGGTCAAACTCCGTAGCCGCCGCAGCATAACCCGCCACATCGCGACGATGACCATACAGCATATCAAAGTCAACCAAATTCACAAAAGCCAGACCTTCGAAATCGCGGGTCTGCAGTGCCTTGGTAAATGCAATACCATTGGTATTGCCCGTAGTCTTGATGCTTTCCGTAACACCCTTGCCATCGAAAATATCCGAAATCTTGCCTACCGCAATAACATCCTTGCCGGCAGCCTTCAGCACATCCAGCATCGTATCGCGCGGAGGTGGCAGGCTAATGTCATGACGGTTGGTGGTGCGGTAGAAGTCCTCTGCGCCGCTACCCAGGAACGGACGTGCAATCACACGACCTACCCCCCATTCGCCCTGCAGCATTTCACGCGCAAGCTCACAATACTCATACAGCTTTGCCACAGGAACCATTTCCTCATGTGCAGCAACTTGGAACACGCTGTCTGCACTGGTGTACACGATCAATGCATTCTCGCGCAAGGCCTGCTCACCATAATCTTTCAAAACCTGCGTACCTGAGTACGGCTTGTTGCACAGTACCTTATGACCGGTAGCCTGCTCAAATTTATGAATCAGCTCGTCCGGGAATCCATTCGGGAATGTGGGCAGCGGCTGATTGCTCACCACGCCGGCAATCTCCCAGTGACCGATAGTTGTATCTTTACCCTGGCTCTGTTCCTGCAGGCGTGCAAAAGATCCTGTCAACTCCACCGGATTTGCTGAAACCTTTACACCATCTATATTCAATAAGCCTAGCTTGTGCATATTCGGCGTGTTAAAATTAGGGTGTGCTGCGATTGCCGCCAGCGTATTTGCGCCAACATCACCGAAAGCGGCAGCATCCGGCTCTTCGCCAATGCCGAAACTATCCAGTACAATCAGAAATACACGTTTTGCCATATTGATCTACTCCTTTATAAAATAGTCATTTTTTCAATATAGTAACACTATATTTCTATTTTACTATACTTATCTGTTTTTTTCTACACCCAGCAGGCTTTGTCTATTTATAAACAATAGTCGCAAAGTATTGCAGTTCAACAAATTTTTAGTTATAATGTATGTGTAGGAAATTTGATTTTCGTCAAAATGACAATAATCCAAGAACGTAATTAAAGTCAAAATACAAAGAAAAGGAGATTACAACTTATGGGTACAATCCGCAAGACAAAGATTATCTGCACCCTGGGCCCCTCGACTGATAAGGAGGGCGTGCTGCGCAAAATGATGCTGGCTGGCATGAACGTAGCGCGTTTCAATTTCTCTCATGGCTCACACGAAGAGCACATGGGGCGTTTGAAGCTGCTGCGCAGCCTGCGCGAAGAACTGGATCTGCCTGTTGCAACTCTGCTGGACACCAAGGGTCCCGAAATCCGTCTGAAGGATTTCAAGAATGGTGTTGAAATGCTGGAAGCCGGTCAGACCTTCACCCTGACCACCCGTGATGTGGAAGGCACCAAGGAAATCTGCTCTATCACTTACGGCGATCTGCCCAATGACGTTTCCGCCGGCGGCACCATCATGCTGGACGACGGTCTGATTCAGCTGACCATTCAGGAAGTTACTTCTACTGACATCGTTTGCACCGTTGTCAACGGCGGCAAAATCAAGAACAAAAAGGGCGTTAATGTCCCCGGCGTTCACCTGTCCATGCCCTACATGAGCCAGCGTGATAAGGAAGATATCCTGTTCGGTATCGAGAACGGTTATGACTTCATCGCAGCCAGCTTTGTACGCACCGCGCAGGATATTTACGACATTCGTCAGGTCTTGAACGAGCACAACTCTCACATCCGCATCATTGCAAAAATCGAAAACCAGGAAGGCGTTGACAACATCGACGCTATTCTGGCAGCAGCTGACGCTGTCATGGTTGCTCGTGGCGACTTGGGCGTTGAAATCGACTTCACCGAGATTCCCAGCATCCAGAAGAACATCATCCACCGCTCCTTCACCTTCGGCAAGCCGGTTATTACCGCTACCCAGATGCTCGACAGCATGATGGAAAATCCCCGCCCCACTCGCGCTGAAATCACCGACGTTGCAAACGCAATTTACGACGGCACCTCTGCTATCATGCTGAGCGGCGAAACTGCTGCAGGCAAGTACCCCGATGAAGCTGTCCGCACGATGGCTGCTATTGCAGAGCGCACTGAATCTGACCACAACTATCTGGCAAGCTTCCGCAACGGTCTGAACGGCAGCAATCTGTCCATCAGCGACGCAACTGCACACGCTGCTTGCACTACCGCAATGGATATCAATGCAAATGCTATCGTTACTGTTACCGAAAGCGGTACTACTGCTCGCCTGCTGAGCAAGTACCGTCCTGAGCCGCCCATTATCGCTTGCGTGATGGACGAGCAGGTTCAGCGTCAGCTGTCTCTGTCCTGGGGCATTACCCCCCTGCTGATGGAAGAGGCACACTCTACCGACGCTCTGATTGAAATGTCTACTGCTGCTGCTGAAAAGGCTGGTTTCCTGCAGAGCGGCGATCTGGCTGTTGTGACCGCTGGTGTTCCCGTTGGTATCTCCGGCACCACCAACATGATCAAGGTGCACATGGTCGGCGATTGCCTGAGCATGGGCAACGGCGTTGGCAACCACTCTGTCGCACGCGGTGTCGCTTGTGTCTGCCGTACGCTGGATGAGATCAGCGCTAAGTTCACTCCCGGCTGTGTACTGGTTGTCCCTGGCACCACCAATGCAATGCTGCCTTGGATTCGTAATGCCGCTGCTGTTGTCACCGAAGAAGGCGGCATGAACAGCCATGCTGCTATTGTTGGTCTGACACTGGACAAGCCTGTGATCGTTGGTGCATTCTCCGCTACCGAGAACATCAAGGATGGTCAGATGATCGCTGTGGACAGCGCCCACGGCACCGTTCAGAGCCTGCAGGTCTAATCATAAGAAAGGGAGTTTCCCATGGAACGTATTGCCAGCTTTTGTGTTGACCACACTGTTCTGGAGCGTGGTATGTATCTGAGCCGTCGTGACGGCGATGTTGACACCTGGGACATCCGTATGAAAAAGCCTAATCAGGGCGATTATCTGACGACCAGTACTGCTCATACGCTGGAGCATCTTTTTGCTACTCTGGCACGCAACAGTGCCCAGAGTGAGAATGTGATTTACGTTGGTCCGATGGGCTGCCGCACTGGGTTTTACCTATTGACGCGTGGTCTAGACGATGCGCAGGTGTTGCATCTGACACAAGACTGCTTCCGTCAGATGGCTGTATTCACCGGTGATATTCCCGGTGCCAGCGAGGTAGAATGCGGCAACTATCAGGATATGGACCTGGAGGGCGCACGCCAAGAAGCTTCTTCCATGTTGTCTATTCTGGACAGCTGGAGCCCCGAAAAAATGCGATATTGATTGTATCGCCATAAGTGACTGCTCTTGCTAACAGTCACAATAGAAAAATGCCCGACACCAAATAAGGTGTCGGGCATTTTTCTTTATGGACGGTATCTGGGTTTCTTACGTTCTGTATACACCGTTGGATCACCGTATTGGTCTGCCACAACGATGATATCCCCATACAAATCTGTTTCGTAAAATTCTGCACCAATCGCAGCAAAATTTTCCATTGCTATACTATGGGGATGTCCATACAGATTATTCCATCCACAGCTGGCCACCACAATTTTCGGATGAACGGCTTGCAGAAACTCAGCCGTATTACTGGAACTAGAGCCATGATGTCCTGCTTTGAACACGTCTGCTTGCAGCGGATATCCCTTCGACAACATTTTTTCCTCCGCCTCTGCTTCTGCATCTCCTGTATCCAAAAAAGAAAAATCCCCCATTTGGAACATCGTACACAACGAAAGATTGTTATATCCCTGCTCTTTTCCTGATTGCACAACACCATCACCAATCAGTGTAATCGTACCGTCCCCTAATGGGAATGCTGTTTTTTCTGCTGGCACGACTATCTTTGTACCACATACATCTGCACAATCCAAAATTTCCTGATAGGAATCACCTGTTGGGGTAACCGCTTTTGAAAAATCTGGAATCCAAAGCTCTTGTACCGGAAATTCTGCAATAACATCATCCATTGCACCGATATGATCACTGTCTGGATGGGTCATCACCAGAAGCTCTAACTGCTCGACCTCTTTTTGCCTCAAGTACATCAGAAGATTTTCTTTTGCTTCATTGGGTCCAGCATCAATCAATGCAAAATGATCTCCTTGCTGAATTAAAACCGCATCGCCTTGCCCCACATCAATAAAATGGACTTGGGTGTCTCCCGCTTCTGGCGGAACGCTTCGTGGCGATGGTGCAATTTCAGCCCAGCGGTAGATATCATCCCAAGTAGGAACAGTTCCATTGCCACCAAAGGTGGAAATAACCAGGCAGAACAGCAGGAAGACCGATGCCAGACCAATCCGCAGTCTCTTCTGCAGCGCCTTCTTTTGCGCCGCAGAAAGTTCACCGTACATTGCCCATTTCATAGATGGTTAACGTTTCTTCTTACCATTGGAGCGGTTTTGTCCAGGCTTTGCGCCTTTTCGACCGCCACGGGGCGCGAAACGCTCATTTTCCTGCGCAGGCTTGCGATTGCTGTGTGGTTTGTTGCGCGGTGCGACTGTGTAGCGGCCATCTGGATGAATAGTAATTTCCGGGCTCTGCTCCTGCTGGCGCTTGCGCTGAATCGCACGCCGTGCTTCAGACGGCACCAGTTTGGGGATCAGATCCTCACGATGGGTCATCTTCAATGCCTGCACGACCTTCTGCGCATTGCGCGGCTCATAGTATTGCAGCAACGCACGTTGCAGAGCCTTGCCTTCCGGGCTCTTTTCTACAAAGACAGGCTTGAGCGTGTATGGGTCCAAACCAGTATAATACATACAGGTGCTGACCGTGCCGGGTGTGGGATAAAAATCCTGTACCTGCTCCGGGCGCATATTGTTATTGTACAAGTATTCTGCCAAATACACAGCATCTTTCAGGGTGCTGCCGGGATGGCTGGACATCAGATACGGCACCAAATACTGCTTTTTTCCAGCTTTCTTGCTCAATGCATAGAAACGATCCTTGAACTTATTGAATACCTCAATAGGCGGCTTACCCATGTAAGCCAGCGTATTCGGTGCGCAATGCTCCGGTGCAACCTTCAGCTGACCGGAAACATGATACTCTACCAGTTCCTTAAAGAAAGTTTCATCCGGATCTGCAATCAGATAGTCAAAACGAATACCACTGCGGATAAAGACCTTTTTCACACCGGGCAAATCACGCAGACGACGCAGGATCTTTAGATAATCGCTATGATCCACAATCAGATTCTTACAGGGTCTCGGCGCCAGACAGTGTTTACCACCGTTGCACATACCCTCTTTCATCTGCTGTGCACAAGATGGGAATCGGAAGTTTGCGGTCGGCCCACCTACATCGTGAATATAGCCCTTGAAATCCGGTTCCTGGGTCATGCGGCGTGCTTCTTCCACAATACTATCTGCACTGCGCGCCGTAACACGGCGGCCCTGGTGCATGGTAATGGCACAGAAGTTACAGCCGCCATAGCAGCCGCGGTTCTGAATGATCGAGAACTGTACTTCCTCAATGGCAGGTACACCACCCATCGGGATATACATAGGGTGATAGTGTCTGGTAAACGGCAGATCAAACACCTTGTCCAGTTCTTTTCGGTTCAGCGGACGTGCAGGTACATTCTGCACCAGATACAGTTCGCTCTGTTTCTGTACAATAGGTAAACCAGTAACGACATCCTGATTATCCATCTGGATACGGCAAGCCTTCGCATACGCAACCTTATCAGCACTGACCTTGTGGAAGCCCGCACACTCCACATAGCGTTCCGGCAAATGATCAAAAGTCGTCATGTAGCAGGTACCGGCCACATCGGTAATGGTTTCCACCGACTCGCCCGCCGCCAAACGTGCAGCGATCTGGTGCGTCTGGTGTTCACCCATGCCAAATGCCACCAAATCGGCTCCGCAGCTCTCCATAATGCTGGGCATGACCACGTCGTCCCAATAGTCATAGTGGGCAAAACGGCGCAGAGAAGCCTCTAAACCGCCCAAAACAACAGGTACATCCGGGTAGGCTTCTTTTGCCAGTCTGGTATATACAATTGCGCTGCGGTCCGGGCGCTTACCCGCTACACCGCCGGGAGAATACTCATCGATTGCGCGGCGTTTCTTGGCAACCGAATAATGGCTGACCATACTGTCTACATTGCCGCCGCCAATCATAAAGCCATACTTGGGCTTGCCAAATCGCTTAAAATCCTCGCAGTTATCAAAACGAGGCTGTGCCAAAATACCCACCCGGTAGCCGTCAGCTTCCAGCAAACGGCTGATGATCGCGGGGCCAAAGCTGGGATGGTCCACATAGGCGTCACCGCTGACCACCACAAAGTCCAGCTGATCCCAGCCGCGTGCCTGCATATCTTCACGGTTCACAGGCAGAAATTCGGTATACCGTTTGGTTGTTTCTTCGCTCATATGTCCTCTTTCTGTCATCAAATTTCCTCCGGAACAGGTTCATCCCGATTCAACTTCATTTCCAGCCACTGCTGACGAGAAATCAGCACGGCACGGGGTTTTGCACCCTCGGAAGGTCCAATCAGACCCTTTTGCTCCATTTCATCCATAATGCGGGCTGCACGAGCGTATCCCAGCTTGCAGCGGCGCTGCAAGAAACTAGTGGATGCCTGGCCTGCGTCAATGACACATTCCACACACTCCTCAAACATCGGGTCGGCATCGTCACCACCCGATGCCCCGCTACCCGTTTTACCATTTTCCACTGCGGCTTTTTCCATCGCGGCAATCATCATTTCATCATACTCTGCACCATGCTCCGCCTTGATAAAGTTCAGCGTGCGTGTGATTTCCTCATCCGTTACATAGGTACCCTGCACTCGGACGGGCTTGGATGCACCTACCGGCAGGAACAGCATGTCACCCATGCCCAGTAGTTTTTCTGCACCGGCACTATCCAAAATGGTACGACTGTCCACCTGACTGGATACCGCAAATGCAATACGGCTGGGAATGTTCGCTTTAATCAGACCCGTGATAACATCTACGCTAGGGCGCTGTGTTGCAACAATTAAATGCATGCCTGCTGCGCGCGCCTTCTGTGCAATACGGCAGATGTAATCCTCCACTTCCTTACCGGCAACCATCATCAGGTCAGCCAGCTCGTCGATGATGATTGCAATATAGGGAAGCTTTTCCATCGCAGGCGTTTCTGATGCCAGCTTGTTATAAGTCTTAATATCGCGCACGTTGTTATCCGCAAACAAACGGTAACGGCGTTCCATTTCGCCTACTGCACTGCACAGTGCGCCAGCCGCCTTGCGTGGTTCGGTAACAACAGGCATCAGCAGATGCGGGATACCGTTATACTCTGCCAGCTCGACCACCTTGGGGTCAATCAGAATCAGCTTCAAATCCTCTGGGCTGGAACGATAAATGAAGCTGATGATAATACTATTCACGCATACAGATTTACCACTGCCCGTACTGCCTGCAATCAACAAGTGCGGCATTTTGCACAGATCTGCTACCTGTGCCACACCGGCAATATCCTTGCCCAGCGCAATGGTCAAAGGCGATGCCATACGGGAATAATTTGAACTCTCAAAAATACTGCGAATTGCCACGCTGGTACTCTTGCGGTTCGGTACCTCGATACCAACCGCAGGCTTACCAGGAATAGGCGCTTCAATACGCACATCTGCCACTGCAAGGTTCAGTGCGATATCATCTGCCAAACTAGTGATGCGGCTGATTTTAACGCCAGCCCTTGGCTGCAATTCATAGCGTGTAACGGAAGGTCCACGCGAAATATCCAAAATACGGGTCTTTACGCCAAAGCTATCTAGTGTGGAAACCAACTTTTCTGCATTGGCTTTCAATTCCGCACGAGCATCTTCCGATTCTTCTTTCTGCGGGTTAAACAAACTCAGCGGCGGATAGTGATACGCTGCCGGTTTCACTTGTTCCGGTGCAGGTGCAGCCTTAGCGATAGCCGCAGCCTGTTCTGCCACAGCAGGTTTTGCCATTGCCGCATCGGTTAAATGGTCGATTGCTGCACTCTCATATACTGGGGGCTGTGCATCTATCGAAATCCATTCACCATTGCTGGTGTCATCCAGCGGCTCCGGCATTATTTTCGCCGGACCAGGTGCATCCGGTGTGTGCGGCAATACCACTACCGACGGTGTCGGCTTAGGTGGCGATGGAATAATTGGTTTCATGGTCTCCGATGCAATGTTCTTCTGCATTACAGGGTTCGGATCAGACAGCGGTTCCGGTGCTAAATAGCGCATTCCATCCGGCAAAATAAAATCCGGTTCCTGCGGACCTTTTTTCGGTGTAATGGCGTACGGTTCCGCATCCCCTGTATTCATTTCCTCAAAACCCTTCGGCATTTCATCCTTCTCGCCAAAATCATCCAGCGATTGAGATTCTTCCGCATCTGCTGCACAATTGCGTTTGAATTCTATATCAAACGCCTTTTTCTCTGCATTTCGCAGCGCAGTTTCCATCACACTTTGACGATTGGAAATAGCACGTGCTGTGTAATCCGGGGCTTCTTCCGACTGTTCCTCACAGTATTCTTCATATTCATATGTGTCATGACCGTGGAACAACCCGCTGAAAAATCCGCCGATACGAGCAAAAAAGCCTTCTTCATCAATATCATCATCCTGCTCGTCCTGTAGTGCTTCCCGTTCCAGCTGATGCACCTGCTGTCGTTCCAGTAGTTCTTCACGACGGCGATTATATCCAGCCTTTGTTTCTGCAATCGCTGATTTTTGACCATCCAGAATCTGGTTTCCATAGTAAGACAACGTTGACCAGATTTCCGCTGGAGAAACGCCAAAAATCACCATCAGTGCGCAAATTGCCAATACAACGATAATGACATTTGCCGCCGGGCGACCGCACATCCAAAGCAGTAGCCATCCAATCGGGATACCTGCTACACCGGTACCGATCATCTGCGTCGTGCCGTCCTTGTAATATGCAGTTACAACCTGCCAGAAGGTTTCCAGTTCCTGTGTATCCAGATTTGAAAATACAGCTGTCGCACCGGACAACACAACCAAACCAATCACTGCTTTGGCAATTTCCGGAATCATGGACTTTCCCTGTGCCCTGCACACAGCCAAATAAACGACCAATGCACCCAGCAAGTACATTCCGACACCGAAAATACCGAACAGTGCTGTACGCAGCATTAGCCAAATCGATTGCCCCGGCACAAACAGCATAATGATCAAAAGCGCCCCGATGCCAAACATCACCAGGCTTTGTACCAATGCTTCCTGCTTTTGCTGTTTGCTGCGCCGCTTCTTGCTGGACTTTTTGCCTTTCGGCTTTGCCGTATGAGAGCTACTCGTTTTTTTCGAGCTTGCCTTCCCAGCGGCAGTACGCTTTTTTTCTGCCATCACTGCACTCCTCGCTACTCCACATTCACCGGGCAGAGCCTCTCTGCCTCAACTTCTATTTTCAAAAGGGGATACTCCCCTACTTTAACTATATTATTGTACCATAGGAACTTGCAATAGGCAAACCAGCCGCCTGTTTCCGCAACAAAAATACCGTGACTTTCGCCACGGCATCTCCTCAGATATTTTCTTTTTGATCCTGTGCATCAATCGCATCATAAAGCCAGTTCAGTGCACTGGAAATCCCGCCCAGTTCATCAATCAAGCCTTCTTCCACTGCACGGGGCCCATCCAGCATAGTTCCCACATCCATGACCAGTTCTCCTGTATGCAAAAGCAGCTGTGTAAAACGACGGCGGGAAATTCTGGAATGACTGGTAATAAAACCTGTAATACGATCCTGCATTTCTTCAAAGCAGCGCATCGTTTGGGGAACCCCCAGCACAACCCCTGCATGACGCACCGGATGCACTGTCATTGTAGCGGTTGGTACAATAAAGCTGCGCTGAGCAGAAACCGCCAGCGGAATACCAATGGAATGCCCACCACCCAGCACCAGCGTTGCCGTAGGTTTGGTTATTCCGGCAATCAATTCTGCGATTGCAAGCCCCGCTTCTACGTCACCCCCCACTGTATTGAGTACCACCAGAAGTCCCTCAATTTCCGGATCTTCCTGTACAGAGATGATTTGTGGAATCACGTGTTCATACTGGGTTGTTTTCTGTCCCTGCGGTGCCGCCACATGCCCTTCGATTTGGCCCACGACAGTCAGACAGTAAATCGAGTGCGGACCTTTTGTGTGCAGTAAGCTGCCCATATCCTCTACCATTTCTTTTTCGAAGCGTTTTTCCTCGATTTTTTCTGACGCTTCTTCGGTCTGTTTTGCTTTGCGCTCCATCCGGATTCCCCCTCTCTGTCAGATGCTTTTTCTGCACCCGGCTTTCCTAGTATTTCCATCGTACGCACGTCTATACATATCAGCATATCTATTACAAAATTTTCACTTTTTATGCATAGAATTTCTCTCGCTTTTCATTCATTTTTTATTTGACAATGCTCCAAAAACGTATATACTAAATGATGAAAGTTTATCAGAATTTACAGATGGAGGTCTGTCTATGAATAATAACGGAGCTAAAGTGTCGCTGCCCGTAATCAAGCGACTACCTAAATATTATCGTTACCTGACGAATCTGCGTGCAAGCGGTGTCACCAGTATTTCTTCCCGCGAGCTGGCCGCACATCTGGGCGCAACCGCATCTCAGGTACGCCAGGATTTCAATTGCTTTGGTGATGTAAATGGTCGTCAAGGCATCGGTTATAATGTCGATACCCTGCTGGCAATGCTGGAATCCTTGCTGTTTGGCGAAGGTGATTTGATTCCTGCAATTTTGATTGGTTCTGGTCGCTTGGGTAAAGCTGTCAGCCGTTTCATTTCCCGCAATACCAACGGCTACAAGCTAACGGCTGTATTTGATTCTAACCCAGCTGAAGTCGGCAAACATATGGATGATTCCGACGTAGAGATTCTGCACATTGACGAGCTGACAACTTTCTGCAAACAACATCATCCTCGTGTTGCTGTCCTGTGTGTTCCCCGTGAGAGTGCAAAGCAGCTAACCGAACAACTGGTTAATTTGGGTATTGAAGGTTTCTGGAACTTCAGCCACTATGATATGTCTGTCGATTATCCTGACGTCGTAGTCGAAAATGTTCACCTGGGCGACAGCCTGATGAGTTTGGGCTATCGTCTGCGTAACGACAACCACTAATTAAGGAGCTTTATTTCCATGGCGAAATTATATTTGTCACGCGACGGTCATTATTATAACCAATGACCGTCGATCTGTCAATACCTTTTTTAAAAAAAGTTTAATTTTTTTTGATTTTAATTTTTTCGTCTGCAGTTAAAGTAAACTTTTTAATTTCAATGTCTTGATTGAACACAATTTCAGACGCTAATTCATCCTCAATATCACGTCTTACAGAGTCACGAAGACCACGAGCATTTTTCTTTGAACCATAAGCCTCTTTGGCAATATATTCAGTAACTGAATCGTCATACACAAGTTCTATACCCTTATCTTTTAAACTCTCTACAAGTTCATCTATCATAAGACGAGCAATCTTTTTAAAGTCTTCTAAGTTAAGAGTATTAAATATAACTACCTCGTCTACCCTGCCAAGAAATTCTGGTCTAAGGAAACGTTCAAGTGCTTTTACAGTTACTTCTTTGTTAATATCATTTTCACTTTTACCAAAGCCAACT
>JARHYC010000037.1 GCA_029264955.1 Faecalibacterium sp.
GGAAGTCAAAGTTGGTCAGAAGGTTCTGATCAGCAAGTACTCCGGTACCGAAGTAAAACTGGACGGCGAGGAGTGCATCATCGTCAACCAGAGCGACATCCTGGCTGTTGTTGAATAAGAACCCACAAGGTAACATACAAAATAAATTGTCATCATTTTGAGATAGGAGAGATTTATTATGGCTAAACTCATTAAGCATGGCGTTGACGCTCGTAATGCATTGTGCGCTGGTATTGATCAGCTGGCAGATACCGTTAAGATTACTATTGGACCTAAGGGCCGCAACGTTGTTCTGGGCAAGAAATTTGGCAGCCCCGTTATCACCAATGATGGTGTGACTATTGCAAAGGAAATCGAGCTGAAGGACCCGTTTGAGAATATGGGCGCGCAGTTGGTACGTGAAGTTGCTACCAAGACCAACGATGCAGCAGGTGATGGCACCACGACTGCTACTGTTTTGGCACAGGCTCTGGTTACTGAGGGCATGAAGAACGTTGCTGCCGGCGCAAACCCCATGGATGTAAAGCGCGGCATGCAGAAGGCAGTTTCTGTTGCTGTTGAGGCAATCCAGAAGAACAGCCAGAAGGTTAAGGGCAGCGAGGATATCGCTCGTGTTGGTACCATCTCTGCTGGCGATCCGGCAATCGGCAAGCTGATTGCGGACGCTATGGAGAAGGTTTCCAAGGACGGTGTCATTACTCTGGAAGAGAACAAGACCACCGCTGACACCTACGCAGACGTTGTCGAGGGTATGCAGTTCGATCGTGGTTACCTCACTCCGTATATGGTCACCGATACCGAGAAGATGCAGGCTGAGCTGGACGATGCACTGGTTCTGATTACTGATAAGAAGATCAGTGTTATTCAGGATCTGCTGCCCCTGTTGGAGCAGATCGTGCAGGCGGGCCGTAAGCTGCTGATCATCGCAGAGGATCTGGAAGGCGAAGCACTGTCCACTCTGATTGTGAACCGTCTGCGCGGCACTTTCACGGTTGTTGCAGTTAAGGCCCCCGGCTTCGGCGATCGCCGTAAGGAAATGCTGCAGGATATTGCAATCCTGACTGGTGGTCAGGTAATTTCCTCGGATCTGGGCCTGGAGCTGAAAGATGCAACCCTGAATATGCTGGGTCACGCAAGCCAGATCAAGGTTACTAAGGAAACTACTACCATTGTTGGAGGCTACGGTGATAAGGCGGAAATCACAAATCGTGTAGCACAGATTCGCGCACAGCTGGCTGAAACCACCAGCGAGTTCGACCGTGAGAAGCTGCAGGAGCGTCTCGCTAAGTTGGCTGGCGGTGTTGCTGTCATCAAGGTTGGCGCTGCAACTGAAGTCGAGATGAAAGACAAGAAGATGCGTATCGAGGATGCACTGAACGCAACGAAGGCGGCTGTGGAAGAAGGTATTGTCTGCGGCGGTGGTGTTGCGCCTTTGACTGCAATTCCCGCAGTGCAGGCTCTGGTCGATTCCCTGGAAGGCGACGAGCGCACCGGTGCTAAGATTGTCAAGAAAGCTCTGGAAGCACCTCTGCGCCAGATCGTTGCAAACGCAGGTCTGGAAGGCAGCGTTATCATCGACAAGATTCTGAACTCTGGCAAGGCCAACTTCGGCTTCAACGCGCAGAGCGAGACCTATGTGGATGACATGATCGAAGCTGGTATCGTTGACCCGACTAAGGTTACCCGTAGTGCTCTGGAGAATGCAGCCAGCGTTGCAAGCATGGTCCTGACTACTGAAAGCCTGATTGCAGATGAGCCCGAACCCGTTGCAGCAGCACCCGCAGCACCTGATATGGGTGGCATGTACTAAAATAGTCCGTTATTTCAACGTATCTACGTTGAAATAACGACTGAATAAGACGAATTTACACCGATTTTACACCACTTGTATTGAAAACTGTGTTTTGCAGGGAATGAATATAATAATTATATTCTGGATTCTATGAAAGTTTATACATCACGTGATGTGAGATCGTGTAACCTGTAAGTTGTAAACCGACGTTCTTTGTAAAAAAAGAACGTCGGTTTTTTGTTGCCTAAAATAGCCCCCGGAACAGCAGCGGCAAGGGACCATATTGCAGGAATTTGCATCCAATAAACTGGAAAAAGAGGCCTGTCAGAGCAATCTGATATGCCTCTTTTTTTATACGCAGAATGCGTGCATGGGATTGTATAGAAAAGCGCGACACTGTCGTTTGTAACTTTGTCAGCATGGAAGGAGATGTATGAGACCGCTATGATTATACACGTTCCAAGCCACAGGCGCAGGAGGGAAAACAGCTCCTGAAGGCCGGAAAGGATATCATATGCACGACTATTTTTATGGAACGGAATCGGAACAGTTCACATCTATTCGCGTACCATGGGTGTTTTTTATGGACCCCAGGTACGCACAGCTGTCCTCAGACGCAAAGATTCTGTACAGCATCCTGCTGCGCCGCATGGAGCTGTCCTCCAAGAACGGCTGGTTCGACCCAGACGGCAAGGTGTACATCATTTACACGGTGGAGCAGATTCAGGATCTTTTGGGATGCGGCAATAAAAAGGCCATCAGCCTGCTGAACGATTTGGAGAAGAACGCGGATCTGATTGAGCGCAAGCGGCAGGGTCTGGGCCGTCCCAACCTGATTTACATGAAAAACTTTGTGGAGAATAAGGACGCAGATGCGCCGGAAAATAGCTAGAAATTACAGGAATGTCAAAAAGACATTTCAGGAAATGCCGAAAAGACACGCAAGTTAGAAAGACGCTTGACTAGAAA
>JARHYC010000038.1 GCA_029264955.1 Faecalibacterium sp.
TGCAATCGACAGCAGGAAGAAACGATACAAACGCAGCGTGTATACAGCAGATAGCACACGCATCAAGATTGTATGGTATCTGCCAAACATTGTAACATAGTTTCCTTGTGGATACAATACAGGGAAAACCGTATGGAAGAGGAACCGTGAGGTAGAGGTAAAAGAAAAAACGCATGAAACTTAGTTTCATGCGTTTTGGTGGTTGCGGGGACAGGATTTGAACCTGCGACCTCCGGGTTATGAGCCCGACGAGCTACCAAGCTGCTCTACCCCGCGATATTTTGTTCTGCATCAATTAGTGCTATATAAATATAACACGTGTGAGATGGACTGTCAAGGAAAAAGTGAAAATTTATACATGGAAAAGTAAATCGATTGAGAAAAAAGGATAGAAACCGTTTAGAAATGCATAAAATGTGAAAAAAGAGCCTAAAACACTTCGGAAGAGCGAGCAAAACAGACAAAACGCAATTTGACTTTTTTGTGGGGGCTATGCTTTAATAAGTATGTATATCAACGGATGCAATGCGGAATCTTCTGCGTGTTAGCGTAGAGGGCTCCGCATTATGTCGCAAAATGACCCTGCGGAGGTGGCTGCATGGCAGCAAGAAAACAGGAATACGGAAACGAAAGTATTACAAGCCTGAAAGGTGCGGACCGTGTGCGCAAGCGCCCGGCCGTTATTTTTGGCTCGGATGGTGTAGAAGGCTGCGCCCATTCTATCTTTGAAATCGTGTCGAACTCCATCGACGAAGCTCGTGATGGTTACGGCGACACCATTCATGTGACACGCTTTAAGGATGGCAGCGTACAGGTCGAAGATTTCGGTCGCGGTATGCCCGTGGACTGGAACAAAGGTGAAAACCGATATAACTGGGAACTGCTGTTCTGTGAAATGTATGCCGGCGGTAAGTACGGCGAAGGTGCAGACAACTATGAATTTAGTTTGGGCCTGAATGGTTTGGGTTTGTGCGCAACCCAGTATGCATCTGCATGGATGACAGCGGATATTTACCGTGATAAAACCCATTATCATCTGGATTTTAAAAAGGGTGAAAATGTGGGCGGTTTGCAGAAAGAAGAATATAAAGGTCGACGTACCGGCAGTGTGATTCGCTGGAAACCGGATGAGGCTGTCTTTACCGACATCAATGTGCCGGGGGCCTATTACCGCGATACTTTGAAGCGTCAGGCTGTTGTCAATGCAGGTCTGACCCTGACCTTTACGGATGAAAAAGAACCGGATCCGGCTACTGGCAAACCTTGGAAGGAAACTTGGTGCTATGAAAAGGGTATTGAGGACTATGTGGCAGAGCTGGCAGGCGAAAATCCGCTGACGCCGGTGTTCTACTGCGAATCCGAGGCTGAAGGCCGTGACCGTGAGGACCAACCGGATTATAAGGTAAAGATGAGTGCTGCGTTCTGCTTCTCGAATAAGGTGCAGGCAGCAGAGTTCTACCACAACTCTAGCTGGCTGGAGCATGGGGGTACGCCGGAGCGCGCTTTGCATACGGCTTTTACCAATCAGATCAATAAGTATCTGAAAGAAAAGAATATGTATAAGAAAAACGAGAGCAGCATCACGTTCCAGGACGTTGAAGATTGTCTGGTGTATGTTTCCTCTAGTTTTTCTACCAGAACCAGCTATGAGAATCAGACCAAGAAGGCAATCACCAATAAGTTCATCGGTCAGGCAATGGCGGACTTCCTGAAGCATTATCTGGAAGTTTACTTCATCGAAAAGCCGGACGAAGCACAGAAGATTGCCCAGCAGGTGCTGGTCAACAAGCAGAGCCGTGAACATGCAGAAAAGACCCGCCAGAGTATCAAAAAGACGCTGTCGACCCAAGTTGATCTGGCAAACCGTGTGGCTAAGTTCGTAGACTGCCGAACCAAGGATCCTGCACGCCGTGAGCTGTATATCGTCGAGGGTGATTCTGCTATGGGCGCCGTCAAGACCAGCCGTGACAGTGAGTTCCAGGCAATTATGCCGGTGCGTGGCAAGATTTTGAACTGCCTGAAAGCGGACTATGACCGTATTTTCAAATCTGACGTTATCGTGGACTTGGTAAAGGTCATGGGCTGTGGTGTCGAGATGGGCGGCAAGCGCAATAAGGAGCTGGCTACCTTTAATCTGGATAATCTGCGATTCAATAAAATTGTTATCTGTACCGACGCGGACGTGGATGGTTACCAGATCCGTACGTTGATTCTGACGATGCTGTACCGCTTGATGCCAACGCTGATTCAGAAAGGGTATGTGTATATCGCAGAATCCCCCTTGTACGAAATCAACACGAAGGATCACACCTACTTTGCCTATACGGAATCTGAAAAAGCCAATATTTTGAGCCGTATCGAAGGCCAGAAGTGCACGATCCAACGCTCCAAAGGTTTGGGCGAAAACGATCCGGAAATGATGTGGCTGACCACCATGAATCCGGAGAGCCGCCGACTGATTAAAGTCATGCCTACGGAAGCTGCAGCTACCGCAGAAATGTTTGATATTCTGCTGGGGGATAACTTGCAGGGCCGTAAAAAGCATATTGCGGAGCATGGCGCAGAATATCTGGACGAGTTGGATCTGTCGTAATAGAATAATTAGCATTGAGAGGAATACGCATGGCCAAAAAGAATGCGAAAAAACAACTAAAAAAAGTTCGCCCCCAGTTGGGCGAGGGGGTAGAGATTCTGAATGCCGGCTCGGTGCTGGAGGATCCTATTACCAATACGCTGGAAACAAACTATATGCCCTACGCAATGAGCGTCATTGTCAGCCGTGCATTGCCGGAAATTGACGGTTTCAAACCCGCACATCGCAAGCTGTTGTATACGATGTACGAGATGAATTTGCTGAAGGGCAAGCGCACCAAGTCTGCCAACATTGTTGGCAGTACAATGCATCTGAACCCGCATGGCGATGCTGCTATTTACGAAACCATGGTTCGTATGGGCCGGGGCAACGAAAGTTTGCTGGTTCCGTATGTGGACAGCAAGGGTAACTTTGGTAAGGCATACAGCCGTGATATGTCCTACGCAGCATCTCGTTATACCGAAGCCAAGCTGGAGCCGGTGTGTGAGGAGCTGTTCCGAGACATTGACAAAGATACGGTCAATTTTGTACCCAACTATGACGGCGAAACCACTGAGCCGACTTTGCTGCCGGTAACATTTCCCACCATTTTGGCAAACAACACGCTGGGCATTGCGGTTGGTATGGCGTGCAACATCTGCTCCTTCAATCTGGCAGAGCTGTGTAACACTACCATCGCATTGATGAAAGACCCGGAACACGACATTTTGTCCACTATGCCGGCACCTGATTTTGTGGGTGGTGGACAGATCCTATATGATGCAGCCGAAATGAAAAACATCGTAGAGCGTGGTCGTGGCAGCGTCAAGGTGCGTGCGCGCTATCAGGTTGTGGGCAACAACATGATTGAAATTACCCAAATTCCCCCCACTACCACAGTGGAGGCAATCATGGATAAGATTGCCGATTTGGTCAAGCAGGGCCGCATCAAGGAAATCAGTGATATGCGCGACGAAACCGACTTAAACGGTTTGAAGCTGACGCTGGATTTGAAGCGTGGTCAGGACCCGGAAAAGCTGATGGCGCGTCTGTTTAAGGCAACGCCGCTGGAAGACAGCTTTAGCTGCAACTTTAATATTCTGGTTTCGGGTCAGCCCCGCGTTATGGGTGTGCGCGAAATCCTGAACGAGTGGAGCACGTTCCGTATGGAATGTGTACGGCGCCGCACCGCGTATGAGCTGGCAGGCAAGCAGAAGCGTCTGCATCTGCTGAAGGGCTTGGAAGCGATCCTGATGGATATTGATAAGGCTATCAAGATTGTGCGTGAAACCGCAGAAGAAGCCGAGGTTGTGCCGAACCTGATGATTGGCTTTGGCATCGATGAAGTACAGGCTGAGTATGTGGCAGAAATCAAGCTGCGTCACCTAAATCGCGAGTATATCCTGAAGCGCACCGCTGAAATCGAAGAATTGGAAAATGCCATTGCCGACTTAGAAGATATCCTCAAGCGCCCGGCGCGCATCCGCAAGATCATTATGACTGAGCTGGCAGCTGTGGCAAAGAAGTATGGCAAACCCCGCAGCAGTGAAGTGCTGTATGACGTACCGGAAGATGTGAATGAAGATACCGTTCCGGCTATGGCGGATTATCCGGTTACCATCTTCTTTACCCGAGAAGGTTACTTCAAGAAAATCACGCCCCAAAGCCTGCGCATGAGCGGCGAACAGAAGCTGAAGGAGGGCGACGAGGTCATCTGGCAAGCAGAAACCCGGAACAATCTGGAGCTTCTGCTGTTTACAGACCAGCATCAGGTCTACAAGTGCCGCATCGGTGATTTTGAGGACGGCAAGGCAAGCCAGATGGGCGTTTATCTGCCCAGTGCATTGGGCATGGATGAAGGCGAAAACCCCATCTTTATGCTGCCCACGCTGGATTACAAGGGATGGATGCTGTTTGCTTACGAAAATGGTAAGTTTGCGAAAATCCCGCTGAGTGCCTACGAAACCAAGCAGAATCGCCGTAAGCTGCTGAAAGCATACTGCAATAAAGTCCCGCTGACCCATCTGCTGTACCTGCCGGAAGAAATGGAAATCGCTGTGCGTATGTCCAATGACAGAATGCTGTTGGTTGGTACGGCGCAGATTCCTGAAAAGGCAACTCGTGACAGTCAGGGTGTAGCGGTCATTACCTTGAAAAAGAAACAGACCATTGCCAGCGTAAAGCCGGCAACAGAACTGGAAATCAGTAATCCGCACCGCTATCGTGTGCGCACTTTGCCGGCTGCCGGTGCGTTGATTCGTGAAGATGATTTGACCGAGCAGCTCACGATGCTGTAAGGAGGCTGACGATGCAAAATATTCAGTTGATTTGTCTGGGAAAGTGCAACGCAAAGTATTTTGCAGAAGGTGTTGCAGAGTATCAGAAGCGTCTGAGTGCCTTTGCCAGCTTTCAAATCGTAGAACTGCCGGAAGAAAATATTCAGGAAAAGAATGCCAGCCCGGCGGTAATTGAAAAAGCATTGGAGAAGGAAGCAAAAGCTATTTTTGCCAGCGTGAAAAAAGGTGCTGCCATTGTGGCACTTTGCATCGAGGGTAAGCAGCTTTCCAGCGAAGAACTGGCAGACTATTTAGCAGACCGCGCCCAGAGCGGCAACGGCGATGTGGCATTTGTCATTGGCTCGTCGCATGGATTAGCGCCGGCTGTGAAGCAGGCGGCAAGCCTGAAATTCAGCATGGGACGCATTACCATGCCGCACCAGATGGCACGTTTGGTTCTGACAGAGCAAATCTATCGCGCTTGCACCATCAATAACGGTATGAAGTACCACAAGTAAAACGAAATCCCCGCCTTGTATTGCAAAATACAAGGCGGGGATTTTTATTGCAATGTTTTGGATTGCGGCGGAGGTCAATCTTTCAAATCCTCGGCGCCGTCTTTCAAAAAGTGAATATTGTTGATGAAAGCGCTGTCTTCCGGGTCCGTGAAAGGAGCTTCGGATTTGTATTTGTTTAGAAGAGCGGCTGTCTTGATGGGATCGGCAATTGTGCCGGCACCGCCAATGCAGCCGCCGGGGCAAGCCATGCCTTCCAGCAGATAGCCATTATATTTGCCAGCCTTTGCCAGCATCAACAGCTTCTTACAGTCGGAAAGACTCTGTGCAGCAGCAACCTTCACTTCCTTATCTGGATACCACTCATGAATCTTGTTAGCGACAGCCTGTGCAACGCCACCGGATACTGCAAATCCACGACCGGCAGCGGAAGCGAGGTTCAGATCTTCTTCGTCCGCTTCCAGAGTGTCGAAATCCAAATCTTTAGCCTGTATGATACCAGCCAGCTCCTCAAAGGTTAGCACAAAATCTACGTCACTGCGGACGGAGCGGCGGCTGGCTTCCAGCTTTTTCGCAGCACAGGGACCGATAAAGCACATACGTGCATCCGGGTCAGCACGCTTCAGCATGCGGGCAGTGAATACCATGGGGGTCATAGTCATGGAAATATTTTTTGCCAAATCGGGGAAGGTTTTCTTCGCCATCATGCTCCATGCCGGGCAGCAGGAGGTTGCCATAAACGGCTTTTCGGCAGGAACTTCCTTCAAAAAGTCCCGTGCTTCGTCTACGGTACAAAGGTCAGCGCCAATGGCGACCTCGACTACATCATAAAAGCCTAATGCTTTCAGTGCGGCACGGAACTTTCCGGTCTGGGACAGAGAAGGAAACTGGTTGACAAATGCAGGAGCGACCAGCGCATAAATGCGGTCACCCTTATTGAAGCTCTGAATCAGCTGATAAATCTGCCCCTTGTCGCTGATTGCACCAAACGGACAGCTGACCAGACACTGACCACAGGATACACACTTGTTGTAGTCGATGTCAGCACGACCCAGTTCGTCGCTGGAAATAGCGTTCATACCGCAACTGGCAGCACAGGGACGCTCGGTTTTGACGATTGCATGGTAGGGGCAGACAGAGACACAGCGACCGCATTTGATGCACTTATTTTGATCAATTTTGCTGCGGCTGTTGACTATGCTGATGGCATCTTTGGGGCAAACTTCCATACAGGGATGCGCCAAACAGCCCTGACACAGATTAGATACCTTGACCAGTTTTTCGGGACAGCTGTTGCAGGCAAATTTGATTACATTGACCAGCGGTGGGTCATAGTACTTGTCCGTAATGGATGCATCCTCCAGGCCGGAAACAGCACTGTTGTGCTCGTCAATGCGACGCAGCGGCAAACCCATCGCCAGACGGACGCGCTCTTCAACGATTGCGCGCTCCAGAAAAATATCACGGCGATGCTTACCAACTTCGCCAGGAACAATTTTGTATGGGATTTGGCGCATCATGTGGTTCGCTTCTTCCCCGTGCACATTGGCATAACTCATACGGGCAACTTCGGCGAAAACCTGATTGCGGATTTGACTTACGCTTGTATCAATACCACGGAAACTCATGGGGGATTCTCTCCTTTGCTTTGCACAAAACAAAAATATTTGGATTAAAAGTTTGCTATACTTTGTACATGATTATACCATAATATTGGGTAAAAGGGGAAGAACAAGACTGATAAAGTGTGTCTGCGTTTCCCATAAGCAAAAAAGAAACCGGCAGTTCAGCCTCACTGCCGGTTTTTTATCATTCGTTTTCAGAAGAAGAATTATCTTCTGAGGAATCGGGCTTTCCTATAGGTGCAGGGGCGGAATCCGATACAGCTGTATCTAGCATAGAAGGGCGACGTTTGAAACCAACCAGAAAATCATCACAGTGATTTCTACGCAAGCCGCGCGCTACCAAACGGCGCATAACGTCGTAAATAACAGCGAACAAGGGGACTGCAATAATCATGCCAACAAAGCCCCACAGACCGCCGAACAGCAAAATGGAGAACAAGACCCAGATGCTGGAAAGCCCGGTGTTGTCACCCAGAATTTTGGGGCCGAGAATGTTGCCGTCAAACTGCTGAAGAACCAGAATAAACAATACAAACCAAATAGCTTTTGTGGGCTGTTCAATCAAAATCAGGAATGTAGCGGGGATTGCACCAATAAACGGGCCAAAGAATGGAATTACATTGGTTACGCCGATAATGACAGAAATCAGCAGAGTATTGTTCACATTGAATGGTGTCATGCAGAAATAGCAAAGCAGACCGATAATGAGCGAGTCAATCAACTTGCCTACAACGAAACCACCGAACATTTTATCGGTATACATGATTTCTTCCAGAATCTTATCTGCCCAGCTGCGGTTAAAGACGCTGTACAGGATCATTTTGCTTTGCCGCGCAAACTTTTTGCGGGAAGACAAAAGGTAAATGGCAATAACGATACCAATGACCACATCCAAAAACACATTGACAGTACGCATTGCCATCAAACCAACGCTGCCCATTAGGCTGGTGAGCGAAGGCAGCAGAGAAGACTGGATCCAGGTTTCCAGCTCAATACTGATCGAACGATAAATTTGATCCAGCCATGCAAGGATGTCCGGTGAATTCTTCAGGTATTGGCTAACCCAAATCACAAAATTTTTCATTTCACTGGGCAGAGTTTGCGCCAATGCGAGCAGACTGTTCAACAACTGCGGCAAAATCAAAAGCAGCAGCATTCCAACCAGAAGAAGCCCCGAAAGCAGACTTGCCGTAACTGCCAGATTTTCTGCAGCTTTTTGATGCTGGTTGTGCAGATGCTTCTTGAAAAAGCGTTCATAACAGTTACACAGTGGACGCAGCAGATAGGCAATGACGCCGCCATATAAAAAAGGTGCCAGAATATCAAAGATTTGCCCGATGAACCCCTTTATTACAGGAAATTGGTATATCAGGAAAAAAAATAATACGCTAAGCGCAATAGTGCCAAAACCGGTTAAAATAGTATAGGCACAGTGCGTGAGTTTTTTTCGATTCATAGGAAAGCCCTCTCTGAAAATGAATTTCTATTCGAAAACGCAGCTATACTTTGTTGTAAAATATGGATAGACTACTGTACTTAACTATATCATTTTTTCAACAATACGGTCAAGCGGATTCTATCAGACAAAAGTGATAAATGTACGCAGATATGCAGGGATGTCTTGATAATTGGCGGGTAAAGTGGTTTACTATACAGGCAATGCAACAAACACATCTCAGGAATAATCTGCCGTATAGGCAGACGGAGGAAATCAATATGGCGATTGCAGTCTATCCGGGCAGCTTTGACCCGGTGACAAAAGGGCATCTGGATATCATTCAGCGTGCCGCACAGATCAATGAACATTTGATCGTGGCGGTTTTAATCAATAGCGCAAAGAGCCCGCTGTTTACACTGGACGAACGGGTACAACTGCTGCGTGAATGCTGCAAAGATATGCCTAACGTGACAGTGGAGAGTTTCGACGGTCTGACCGTGAATTTTGCAAAAGAACGCGGAGCAACGGTTCTGGTGCGTGGTTTGCGTGCCGTAACGGATTTTGAGGTGGAAATGCAGCTGGCACAGATCAATCGAGCGTTGATGCCAGAGATTGATACCATGTTTTTCGCCACGAGCATCAGCTGGAGCTATCTGTCTTCCAGCGTGGTAAAAGAAGCTGCCTGCTATGGCAGTGATGTTTCCAAGTTTGTTACGCCGAATGTGGCAAAGGCTTTGCGGGAAAAGTACAGTAATAAAGATAATAAATAGAACATAAAGAAAGCGCCTGCCTTTGACTTGTGCAAAGGTGGGCGCTTTTGTGTGGCTTTGTTTTATTCGTCGTGAGAATCGGTTTCCATGCAATCAGGAATACCGTTTCCATCTGCATCCAGGGGGGAATCGAAACCAGCATCGCTCATCAGCTCGGTGGAACGAATGTTGTTGCGCTGCCGGTTTAGTTCGACACATTTGCTCAGAACCTCTTTTACCTTGCGGGGGTTCTTAATGTGCATCAGATCCAGATGCGGAACCGTTACGTCGGTGGAGCTGACGCAAACCGTACCCACACCAAACAGACGCTCGCTAAAGCTCTGGCGCACGCTGATATCGCGGATGCGATACAGCAGAACTTCTTCCTCATGCAGATTGATCAGACCGGTGTTCACCAGCAGTTTGTCCTCGTTCAGTGCATAGCGGGTGAAGCTGATGGGCATACCCAGCCAGCGCTTACGGTCGGTCCACAGCAGAGGTTTTTCCTCTACTTCCACATTGAATTCACCGCTGTGCAGTTTCTTGCTTTCGCTCATAGTTCATACCTCTTTCTATTATAATGTTCAGTCTGGGTTCATTAGGAAAAAGAACTCTTTTTCTCCAGTGCGCGGTATTGCAGTGCTTCCAACAGGGCTTCGGCACCGATATCCTGTTCACCTGACAAATCAGCAATCGTGCGTGCAACACGCAGGATTCGGTCATAACCTCGCGCAGAAAGCCCCATGCGATCATAAGCACTATGTAAAATCATTTCTGCGTCCGGCGTGAGGATACATGCCCGGCGGATTTGCGCACTGGTTAAATCCGCGTTGTACAGAACGCCTCGATAGCAGGGATGCTGGTAGCGCTTTTGCTGAATTTTTCGTGCTGCCATTACTCGGGCGCGGATGCTTGCGCTGTTTTCACCACCAGTGCCGCCACGCAATTCCTCATAGGCAATAGGCTCCATTTCCACATGTAGGTCAATGCGGTCCAGAAGTGGTCCGCTGATGCGGCTGCGGTAGCGGTCGATAGCAGATGGGGAACAGGTGCAAGCGTGGGTTGGATGCCCATAGTATCCACATTTACACGGGTTCATGGCAGCAACCAGCATAAATCGGCTGGGATAAGTAGCGCTGCCTGCTACACGGCTTACTGTGATGCAGCCATCCTCGATTGGCTGACGCAGTACTTCCAAACTTTCCCGACTGAATTCCGGCAGTTCATCCAAAAACAACACGCCGCCATGCGCCAGACTAACTTCACCTGGTCGAAATGACGTACCTCCGCCAGCCAGTGCGGCAGCGCTGGTGGAATGATGCGGGCTGCGAAACGGTCGTTGCCGCACTAGGCCGCTATTAGAAGGCAATAGCCCAGCTACAGAATAAATCTTGGTGGTTTCCATGCTTTCTTTTCGCTCTAGCGGCGGCAAAATGCCGGGTAAGCGCTTTGCCAGCATGGACTTGCCAGTTCCGGGGGCACCAACTAATAAAATGTTGTGCCGTCCAGCAGCGGCGATTTCCATAGCGCGGCGTGCTAACGGCTGACCATGTACATCCGCAAAGTCGGGAACACTGACATTGTCTTGGTCGGGGCAAAAGGGCGGGCAGACTGCTGGGGGGAGCATTAACTGTCCGGTAAGTACCTGAACAACTTCCAGTGCATTGGAGCAGGCAAAGACTTGCAAGCCATTGTCCAAAGCACAGGCAGCTTCAGAAGCATTTTCACGGGGGACATACAATCGTTTGATGCCGCTTTCCGCTGCTGCTGCGACCATAGGCAATACGCCGGATACAGGGCGCAAGGCACCATCCAGTGCCAATTCGCCGAGAAAAGCGGTGTCGGCATCCGGCAGCGGGATTTTTCCGGCAGCGGAAAGTACAGCCAGGAAGATGGCGAGGTCATAGACAGGTCCGGTCTTTTTCACGTCGGCGGGCGCCAAATTGATGGTCAGGCGGTTGGCGGGCCAGGGAAAACCCAGATTTTTCAGTGCGGCACGCACACGATCACCGCTTTCCTTGACAGCAGAGTCCGGTAAGCCAACAATATTCCAGCTGGGCAGTCCAGGGGCAACGTCGGCTTCGACTGTGACAGGAAAGCCAGTTAGTCCATGAAGACCGAAACTATTCAATTTTGCGTACATAAGAAACACCTTCTATTGTGGTTTGCTGTTTTCTAAGTATACCAGCGAAAAAGATTGTAAACAATACGGAATCCGGAATTGACAGATACCATAAGGCGAATTACAATACTATTGTGCTTTTGAATAAAAACTTTTCGCAATAAAGCGAAAATGGAGGATCATTTATGCAATACATGGAAGAATTTCATCGGTGGTCTGCGGCAAAACTGCAGGACCCGACTTTGGAAAAAGAGCTGGCAGAAATCGATGGTCAGGATGAAGAAATCAAAGAACGTTTTGCAGTATCTTTGAAATTCGGTACAGCAGGTCTGCGCGGTGTGCTGGGTGTAGGCACTAATCGCATGAATATTTATGTAATTCGGCAGGCAACGCAGGGCTTGGCCAACTGGGTCAAGACCCAGGGCGGTACCCAAACTGTAGCAATCAGCTACGACAGCCGAATCAATAGCGATGTTTTTGCAAAGGAGGCCGCTGGCGTTCTGGCTGCAAATGGAATTCATGTGCGCATTTACAAAGCGCTCATGCCGGTTCCTGCATTGAGTTTTGCAACCCGATACTACAACTGCAATGCGGGCATTATGGTTACCGCAAGCCACAATCCGGCTAAGTACAACGGCTATAAGGCATATGGTCCGGATGGCTGCCAGATGACCGACACAGCTGCAGCGGTTGTCTACGATGAAATGCAGAAAATCGATGTACTGACCGGCGCAAAGATTATGGCGTTCGCAGATGGCGTAGCCGAAGGATTGATTCAGTTTGTGGAAGCAGATTGCGAAGAAGCACTATATGCTGCAATAGAGGCACACAGCGTACATCCTGGTATGTGCAAGACGGCTGGCCTGAAGCTGGTATACAGCCCGCTGAATGGCTCTGGTCTGATGCCGGTTCTGCGCGTGCTGAATGATATTGGCATTACAGATATTACGGTCGTGCGTGAGCAGATGCTGCCGGACGGTAATTTCCCCACTTGCCCGTATCCCAACCCGGAGATTTATGAAGCATTGCGACTGGGGCTGGAATTGGCAGAGAGAAATCAGGCGGATCTGATGCTGGCTACAGACCCAGATGCAGACCGTGTCGGTATTGCGGTGCGCTGCCAGGATGGCAGCTATCAGCTGCTGTCTGGTAACGAAGTCGGTGCTTTGCTGCTGGATTACATCTGTGCAGGTCGTATCGAGAGCGGCACGATGCCCAAGAACCCGGTGGCAGTGAAGTCTATCGTTTCCACCCCGTTGGCAGACAAGGTAGCAGCACATTATGGCGTGGAGATGCGGAATGTGCTGACCGGCTTTAAGTGGATTGGGGATCAAATCGCACAGCTGGAAGCTGCCGGTGAAGTGGATCGCTTCCTGTTTGGCTTTGAGGAAAGCTATGGCTATCTGGCTGGTCCTTATGTGCGTGATAAGGATGCAATCATCGGGTCGATGATGATTTGCGAAATGGCAGCTTACTACCGCAGTAAGGGCACGTCTATCAAGGAGCGTCTGGATGAAATCTATGCAGAGTACGGGCGCTATCTGAACGTAACTGAAAGTCACGAATTTCCCGGTTTGTCTGGCATGGACAAAATGGCAGCAATCATGGAGCAGCTGCGCAAGCAGCCGCCTGTAAATTTTGCAGGTGTTGCGGTTGCAGCGACAGTCGATTATGAACAGACAGAAAAGACGGGTTTGCCCGCAGCCAATGTGCTGAAGTACGAGCTGGCAAATGGTGCAACGGTCATCGTTCGCCCCTCGGGCACAGAGCCGAAAATCAAGATCTATTTTACCACGCTGGGGAAGGATCTGACCGAAGCAACCGCACAGAAGGACGTATTGTCCGCAGCTTGCCAGCAGTATCTGGCTTAAGAATGAAAAAAGCGCCGCAGCGAAATTGTTTTGGCTGCGGCGTTTTTTCACAGAGAAATAGAGGACGGTGGAAAATAAATACAAAAATGGTGAAAAAAGTCCGCACACCATGTTTTTTCATCTGATTTTTGCCAAAATCCCTTGCTTTTCCGGCTGGTCGTGATATAATATATCAGCAATCGTTTCTAAGGCTGCTCTCTGGGGTAGCTGAAATTGAAGGTTGTGATGGGTGCATACATTACAATATGGCCCCTATAAGTCATTACCAGAAATGAGGTGAAAAGAAATGAAGCAGGGTATTCATCCTAACTACGACAAGTGCGTGATCACTTGCGCATGCGGTAACGTTATCGAAACTCGTGGCACCAAGTCCGAAATTCACGTTGAAGTTTGCTCTAAGTGCCATCCCTTCTACACCGGCAAGCAGAAGCTGGTCGATACCGGTGGACGTGTTGATCGTTTCAACAAGCGTTTTGGCCGCAAGTAAGAAATGCTTTCTCAGTGCCTTCCCATTTGGGAAGGCACTTTTTGTTTTATTATACCAGTGTGTACAGAATAAAAGAAAATAAATGCAATACCGTTGCTCTTTTCGCTGGAATCGATATAATAAGGTGTACGATTCCACTTTCAATAACGGAGGGCATCACATGAAAACAGTGTATATCGTATTTGTTTCCAGTAATTATGTGACAGGCTCGTTGATTCGGATGGCTACGGGGTGGCAGTACAACCACGTGGCGCTGGCATTGAATCCGATGCTGCCAAAGATGCATGCATATTCCCGGTGCAATTACTTTGAGCCGCTGAACGGCGGATATCAGCAGGAAACACCGGCACGATACTTGGTTGACGGCAACGACAGCAAAATTAAAATTTGCGGCTACCAAGTCACGGATGAACACTATGCGCGAATCTGTAAGGCTCTGCAGGATTATCAGACACACCAGACCGAAACCCGTTATAACTTTGCGGATATCCTGATTTTTCCCTTGCATAAACATATTCCCTTGCAGCGAACACATACCTGCATCAGCTTTTTGTGTGAGGTGCTGGAGTTGAATCGCTACATGACAGTTGTTCAGTTGGAACGAAAACTACGCAATCAGGTTTTATATGAAGGCAGTATTCGTGCATGGGTGGGGCAGAATGTTCCCAGTGAAAGCAATTACTTTGAGCATCGTGGTCGTTTGCGTGCTTGCAAGGATACCACACGGAAAAACCTGCGTTTGTGGCGTGATGTAGCGCTGGTGGGGTTGGCTGTCGTTTTTGGCGTAGAACTATTTTGATTGGAAAACCGCTTCGTTCAATAGGGATGGAGCGGTTTTCTGTTTTTCTTTGCGGATTCGACGGAGTATGGTATAATCGTACCTGTATATCAAAAGATAAAGGCAGGGCATATTGTGGAGGATTATCGTACCATTGCCGGCACGGCGGTCGGCGAATACGAAGAAAAAAAGAGCCGCTTTATTGCGTCGGTCTCTTATGCGGAAAGCGAGGAAGCCGCACTGCGCTTTCTGGAGCAGATAAAAGCAGAAAATCGTACCGCACGGCATAACGTGTATGCCTATCGCTTGCAGGAAGATAACCGGGAACGCTATTCCGACGATGGGGAACCAGCCAAGACGGCAGGTCTGCCAACACTGGAAGTGATTCGTCACAGTGAACTGACAGATTTAGTGGTAGTTGTGACCCGATATTTTGGCGGTATTTTGCTGGGTACGGGCGGATTGGTGCGTGCGTATACAGCAGCAACGCAGGCGGCACTGGAAAAAGCAAAAATCGTGACGGTGCGCAGTCTGGTGGAATGTTCGGTTACCGTAGAGTATCCCCTGTATGAACAGGCCCAGCGCTTGATTCAAGGTATGGAAACCAGTGCGGTAGAACCAATTTTTACAGATAAGGTATGTTTGAAATGGACCATGCCGGACGGCACGCAGCATCTTTTGGCCCAGCAGCTGCGAGAATTGACTCGTGGCAGTGCAGAAATGCAGAGCTCGGAGCCGTTCTATGCGCCGTTTTGATATTTGATGTGTCGAATCCGCACTAGTTTTGACACTCGACAAGTTGCGTCCCCCTTTGACAGAGAGAGTCGATTATAATTTAGAAAGCGAGGCTTTGCCGTATGACTGTGCGTGAACGCAGTGAACAAATTGAACAGCAGACGTTTGCCCCTTGGGCTACACTGAGCAGCGCCAGCCGCGGACGTGTGCGACCGGAAGAACAAGATCCGCTGCGCCCTGTCTTTCAGCGCGATAGAGACAGAATACTGCATTGCAAAGCTTTTCGCAGACTGAAGCAGAAAACGCAGGTCTTTCTTTCACCGGAAGGGGATATGTACCGAACCCGCCTAACCCATACGCTGGAGGTTGCGCAAATTGCAAGAACCATCGCCCGGGCATTACGCCTGAACGAGGATTTAACCGAAGCAATCGCACTGGCGCATGATTTGGGTCATACACCATTTGGTCATGCGGGCGAACGTGCATTAAATCAGCTTTGCCCCGGCGGCTTTACCCATTACCGCCAAGGATTGCGCGTGGTGGACTTTCTGGAAAAAGACGGCCGAGGACTGAATCTGACATGGGAGGTGCGCAACGGAATCATTACACATACCAAGGGGACTTGGGCGGCTACGCCGGAAGGGCGCATTGTGCGCTATGCGGACTGGATTGCCTTTGTGAATCATGATATTGATGACGCAATGCGTGCCGGTGTACTGGAAGAATCCCAGCTGCCACAGGCTGCTGTGGAGGAATTGGGTCACACCAATTCACAACGAATCACTACCATGATTCAAAGCATTGTGGATCACAGCGATGGCGATATCCAAGTGGGCGAGCAAGCGTATGCCCCGTTTTTGACCCTGAAGGAATTTATGTACAGCACTGTTTATGTGGATAAGGTTGCAAAGGCAGAAGAAGCAAAAGTAGGTCATCTGGTGGAAGCATTGTACGAACACTATGTGACCCACCCGGAACAAATGCCCAATTTCTATATGCAAATCGCCTATCAGGAAGGTCCTGACCGCGCCGTGACGGATTATATCAGCGGCATGAGCGATGAGTTTGCAACCCGCACCTTTGAACAACTGTATGTTCCCCAGAAATGGCATGTGCTTTGATAGAGGAAAAGTAAGGAAGTATCGGATATGAGCATCCCCCATGAATATATTGAAGAAGTTGTGCGTCGCAATGATATTGTGGATGTGGTAGGCAGCTATGTACAGCTGAAACGCAAAGGGCGGCTGTATGGCGGCTTGTGCCCGTTCCACAATGAAAAGACGCCCTCTTTCTACGTTTACCCGGACACCCAGAGCTTTTACTGCTTTGGTTGCGGTGCGGGCGGAGACGTAATCACATTCACGAAACAAATCAATAATCTGGATTATGTAGAAGCGGTCAAGATGCTGGCAGGCCGTGTGGGTATGCCGGAACCTGCTGAGGACGACAAGGTGGGTCGGCTGCGCAGTCGGATTTTGTCCATCAATCGGGACGCAGCACGCTATTTCCATAAATGCCTGAACGGCGATGATGAAAACGCCCGGATGGCACGCGCATACTGGCGCCGCCGTGGACTGGACGACAAAACCATTGTTCGCTTTGGTCTGGGCTATGCTCCGGATGATTTTCGGGCGACCTATCGCTATTTGCATGACAAGGGCTATACAGACGAGGAGCTGCTGGAAAGCGGTTTGGTAAAACGCAGCGAGAAAGGCAATATCTACAATCTGTTCCGACACCGTGTGATGACGCCGATTTTTGACCTGCGGGGAAATGTCATTGCTTTTGGCGGACGTGTGATGGATGATTCCAAGCCTAAGTACATCAATAGCCCAGAAACGCTGGTCTACAAAAAACACAAGACCGTTTTTGCGCTGCAACTGGCGAAAAAGAGTGTATCCAAGCGGTTTGTGCTGTGCGAAGGCTATATGGACGTGATCAGTATGCAGAAATCCGGAATTGATACGGCTGTGTGTGCCTGCGGTACAGCGCTGACTCCCGACCAGGTGAAACTGCTCAGCGAATATGCCGAAGAGGTTGTGCTGTGCTATGACTCTGACGAAGCAGGTCAAAAGGCAACTGCACGCAGTTTGGAGCTATTCCAAGACAGTCCGCTGAAGGTGCGTGTTTTACAGATTCCCGGCGCAAAAGACCCGGATGAGTACATTAAGAAGTTCGGTGCGGACCGCTTCCGTGCATTGTTGGATGGTACCGGAAATGCAATGGACTTTCGCATGGGACAGATTCGCAAAAAATATGACCTGAAACAGGATAAGGATCGGCTGGAGTATATTCGGGAAACGCTGGAACTGCTGGCAGAGCGCATCAGCCCCACAGAGCGGGAAGTGTATGCGGGCAGACTGGCGGAAGAAACCAATATCTCCAAAACGGCGATCCTGACACAGCTGGAAGATGTTACTCGCCGCAACAACTATCGTCGCCGCAAAAAGCGTGAAACAGAGCTTTTGCATTCCGGCGTGGCGGATAACATCAAAATTCCTTACCAGGCAGGCGGCCAGCGCGCGTTGGGTGTGGCGGCTGCCGAGCAAATGCTGGCGTCGGCACTGGTGCGGGAGCCTAGCTTTATCGAACCTGTGATGCAGCGTCTGAATTTGGAAAATATCGTGATGCCGGATATGAAAGAGGCAATCGGGGCAATGTATGCTTGTACCCAACAAGGTGTAGAAGTTTCTATGTCGGTACTGGGACAGCGTCTCAGTGACCAGACCATGGCAGAATTATCCCGTTTGGTGGCGCAATACCACGACGTGACCCCCACATGGCAGGACGTGGAAATGTATCTGGAACGAATTGCCCGCAGTACGCCCAAGAGTGTGAGCGCTGCTAAAATGGACAATACGGAAATCGAACGATATTTGCAGACGCTGAGAGACCGCAAGGGGGCATTGCCCTCAGAGGAAACTGAGGAGTGAGCTGTCCAGCCTCTGGCCTTTTTCGGCTGCACAAAATGCGGCTGTTTGCCGCCGGAGGTACTATGGAGAAGACAGAATATAAAGCAAATGTCAGCGAAGAAGAGAGCTGGGGTTTTGGTCTGGAAGCCATGAAGGAAGCAGACGCCCCCCCGCTGGAAGTTTTGGATGAAGCCGGCATCGACCGCCTGACCCGTGAAGTGGGAGCGGGCGACGAAATGGCTGTGGATTCTGTAAAGACCTATCTGCGGGAAATCGGACGAATTCCATTGTTGACCCACACGGATGAGCTACAGCTTGCGCTTGCGGCAAAGCGGGGCAACGAACAGGCTGCACGCCGCTTGGCAGAAGCAAATCTGCGGTTGGTAGTATCAATTGCCAAGAAATATGCGGGCAGGGGATTGTCATTTCTGGATTTGATTCAGGAAGGGAACATTGGCCTAATGCGCGCGGTGGAAAAATATGATCCGGATAAGGGGTTTCGCTTTTCCACTTATGCAACATGGTGGGTTCGGCAGGCAATCACTCGTGCGCTGGCAGATCAAGGGCGAACCATTCGTATTCCGGTGCATCTGGTGGATACTATGGGGCGGATGCGAAAAGCACAGACTGAACTGCTGCACGAACTGGGCAGAGAACCAGAAATGAAAGAACTTGCAGAAAAGATGGAGATGCCGGAAGAGAAGGTGCAGGAGCTGATGCGGATTTCCATGGAGCCAATCAGTCTGGAAACGCCCGTGCGAGAAGAGGATGATGTTTGTTTACAGGATTTCTTGCAAGATGAAAGTGCCTGCCTCCCGGCGGACCGTGCGGGACAAATGCAATTGCAACAGGAACTGACCCGTGTACTGCATAGTTTGACCCCACGGGAAGAAACCGTTTTGAAGATGCGTTTTGGTCTGATGGATGGTCGTGCAAGGACTTTGGAAGAAGTTGGCTCTAGTTTCCATGTAACCCGAGAGCGTATCCGCCAAATTGAAGCTAAAGCATTACGAAAGTTGCGTCATCCCAGTAGATCACGCCAGCTGAGAGCGTATTTGGAGGATTGATGGGGTTTCGCCACTTTGACGAAAAAGAACCCTGAGGAACCAGAAAAAAAGACTTTTTCAAGATAAAAATAGAATAAAATATACACGAACCCGTGTGTTTCTTTTGAAAGAGACACACGGGCGATTTTTTTTGTCAAGAGGGCAAAAAATCACTTGACATCTTGCTTTTTTAGGGATATACTGAATCAGTATCACAATAATGCCTTAGTATGCGAAAAAGGCAGTGAGGTTCACTATGTTTCCCGAATACAAAACATAAAGTTTGTGAAAAATGCTGGGAAGCAGTGCTGAATCGTAAAACGTGAACGGTTTCGAATGCTGCAATCAAAAGGTAAAGATAAGGAGTGGTTGATTTTATGATGAAAGTCAAGCCCGTAAAGCTCGGAAAAACCGAGCGCATGAGCTTTGCTCGCATCGACGAAGTCATCGGTATGCCCAATCTGATCGAGGTTCAGAAGAACTCTTATCGCTGGTTCCTGAACGAAGGTCTGAAGGATGTCTTCCATGACATTGGCACAATCGAGGACTACACGGGCAATCTGGCCCTGAGCTTTATTGACTTCCGACTGGACGACACCCCCAAGTATTCCATTAAGGAATGCAAGGAACGTGACGTGACCTACGCTGCACCCCTGCGCGTTACGGCACGTCTGGTGAATAAAGAAACCGGTGAGATCAAGGATCAGGAGATCTTCATGGGTGATTTCCCGCTCATGACTGATGCGGGTACTTTCGTCATCAACGGTGCAGAGCGTGTTATCGTTAGCCAGTTGGTTCGTTCTCCCGGTGTTTTCTACGGCCATGAGAAGGATAAGATCGGCAACGACCTGTACAGCGCAACCATGAACCCCAACCGCGGTGCATGGCTGGAGTACGAGACCGATGCTTCTGACGTGTTCTACGTCCGCATTGACAAGAACCGTAAGATCCCTGTGACAGTCCTGTGCCGTGCGCTGGGTCTGGGTTCTGACGAAGAGATCCTGGATTACTTCGGTGGCGACGCTCGCATCCTGGCTACTCTGGAAAAGGACACCTGCCGCAATCAGGCAGACGGTTTGTTGGAAGTTTACCGCAAGCTGCGTCCCGGTGAGCCCCCCACGGTGGATTCCGCTACGGCACAGATCGACGCTTTGTTCTTCGATCCGCATCGTTATGACCTGTCCCGCTTCGGTCGTTACAAGATGAACAAGAAGCTGGCGCTGGCACGTCGTATCATCGGTTTCCGCCCCTTCTATGATGTTGAAGATCCCCGCACCGGCGAGGTTATCATCCCCGCAGGCGAGAAGATCACCCGCGAGCTGGCTGAGGCTGCTGACCGTGCAGGTGTTAAGGTTGTTAACCTGAACATCGATGACAAAGTCGTTAAGGTCATCACCAACGGCTGCGTTGACGCTCAGCCGTTCTTCTCCTTCGATGTGAAGGAAGCGGACATCAACGAGCGTGTTAACTTCACCGAACTGTGCAAGATTCTGAATGCTACCGATGATCCGGAAGAGCAGAAGGAAATGCTGAAGCAGAATCACGATCTGCTGATTGGCCGTACCGTCACCGTTGAGGACATCTTCTCTTCTATTAACTATTTGTGCGATTTGGATTACGGCATTGGTGTTGTGGACGATATCGACCATCTGGGCAACCGCCGTATTCGCAGCGTTGGCGAGCTGCTGCAGAACCAGTTCCGTATCGGCTTCTCCCGTATGGAGCGTGTTATCCGTGAGCGCATGACCCTGCAGAGCCAAGATCAGGCTGTGATTACCCCGCAGGCACTGATCAACATTCGTCCTGTTGTGGCAGCAATCAAGGAGTTCTTTGGTTCTTCTCCGCTGTCTCAGTTCATGGACCAGAATAACCCTCTGGCAGAGCTGACCCACAAGCGTCGCCTGTCCGCTCTGGGACCTGGCGGTCTGTCTCGTGACCGTGCAGGCTTCGAAGTTCGTGACGTTCACTACAGCCACTACGGCCGTATGTGCCCCATCGAAACGCCTGAAGGCCCCAACATCGGTCTGATTTCCTATCTGGCATCTTTCTCTCGTATCAATGACTACGGTTTCATTGAGGCTCCTTACCGTAAGGTTAAGAAGACCTATGACGAAAACGGCAAGCTGATCGATCAGGTTGTTACCAACGAAGTTGAGTATATGACTGCTGACGTGGAAGACGAGTATGTCGTTGCGCAGGCAAACGAACCGCTGGATGAGGATATGCACTTCGTTCGTGAGCGTGTTTCCGCTCGCCGCCGTGATGAAATCCTGGAAGTGAACCGCGAGAGCGTTGACTACATGGACGTCTCCCCTAAGATGATGGTTTCTGTTGCAACTGCAATGATTCCCTTCCTGGAGAACGATGACTGTAACCGTGCTCTGATGGGTTCTAACATGCAGCGTCAGGCAGTGCCGCTGATGGTTACGCAGCAGCCCATTGTTGCTACCGGTATGGAATACAAGGCAGCTACCGACTCTGGTGTTGCTGTGCTGGCAAAGCGTGCTGGTACGGTTGAGTATGTGGATGCGGATCTGGTTCTGATTCGCACCGAGGATGGCAGTGTTGACCGCTACACCTTGACCAAGTTTGCACGTTCCAACGCAGGCACCTGCATCAATCAGCGCCCGATCGTGGAAGTTGGCGATGTTCTGACCGAGGGTCAGGTGATTGCTGACGGCCCCGCAATGCGCAATGGTGAAATCTCTCTGGGTAAGAATGCTCTGATCGGCTTCATGACCTGGGAAGGTTACAACTACGAGGACGCTGTCCTGCTGAATGAAAAGATCGTCCGTGAGGACGTTTATACCTCTATTCATATTGAGGAGTACGAAACCGAAGCTCGTGAGACCAAGCTGGGACCCGAGGAAATCACGCGTGATATCCCCAACGTTTCTGAGGACGCTCTGAAAGATTTGGATGAGCGCGGCATCATCCGTATCGGTGCAGAAGTCACCTCTGGTGACATTCTGGTTGGTAAGGTCACTCCGAAGGGCGAAACCGAGCTGACCGCAGAAGAGCGCTTGCTGCGTGCGATCTTCGGCGAAAAGGCACGCGAAGTGCGTGACACTTCTCTGCGTGTACCCCACGGCGAATACGGCATCATCGTGGATGTTAAGATCTTCACCCCGCAGAACAGCGACGAGCTGCAGCCCGGCGTCCGTCAGGTTGTTCGTTGCTACATCGCTCAGAAGCGTAAGATCAGCGTCGGCGATAAGATGGCAGGTCGTCACGGTAACAAGGGTGTTGTTTCCCGCATTCTGCCTCAGGAGGATATGCCTTTCCTGCCCGACGGTACTCCGCTGGATATCGTGCTGAACCCCCTGGGCGTTCCTTCTCGTATGAACATCGGTCAGGTTCTGGAAGTTAACCTGGGCTATGCAGCAAAGGCTTGCGGCATCAAGGTTATGACCCCCGTGTTCGACTCCGCTCGTGAGAATGACATTGTTGATACCTTCGACACCGCTCGTGAGCTGTGGCATGGTGAGAATGCACCTGCATATCCCACCAAGCTGCCTAAGATTATGGGTGAGAAGGGCCATATCATTGACTTCTCCAAGATTGAGCTGGGTGCTGACGGCCGTACTACCGTATACGATGGCCGTACCGGTGAAAAGTTCGATAACCCCGTTACCGTTGGTTATATGTACTACCTGAAGCTGCATCACTTGGTTGACGATAAGATTCACGCACGTTCCACGGGTCCCTACTCTCTGGTTACTCAGCAGCCTCTGGGCGGTAAGGCTCAGTTCGGCGGCCAGCGCTTCGGCGAAATGGAAGTTTGGGCTCTGGAAGCATACGGCGCTGCTTACACGCTGCAGGAGATCCTGACCGTGAAGTCTGATGACGTTGTGGGTCGTGTCAAGACTTACGAAGCAATCGTTAAGGGCGAGCCTGTACCGCAGCCTGGTATCCCTGAATCCTTCCGCGTTCTGTTGAAGGAGCTGCAGGCTCTGGGCATGGACGTGATCGTTCAGGACGTGGACGGCAACGAAGTAGATATGCGCCAGGACTTCGACGAGGAAGAAACCGGATTCGATATGCGTGACATCCCCATGGGCGATACAGTCACCAACGAAAACGAGCTGAGCGCTGAATATACGATTAAAGATGCTGACGCCGGTTTTGATGATGCCGCTGTGCTGAGCGATGAGCCTGCTGCTCCCGCAATGCAGGACAGTGACGAGATGGATTTCTAATCGATCTGATCCGCATCACCAAAATCTAAGAGTAAGAAAGGGTTTGTTTTAATGGAAAACACCGTTTTCGATAGTATTAAAGTCGGCCTTGCCTCTCCCGAACAGATCCGAGCATGGAGCTATGGTGAGGTAAAAAAGCCTGAAACCATCAACTACCGTACCTTGAAGCCGGAGCGTGATGGCCTGTTCTGCGAAAGAATCTTTGGACCTACCAAGGACTGGGAGTGTCACTGCGGCAAGTACAAGCGCATCCGTTACAAGGGCAAGATTTGTGATCGCTGCGGCGTTGAGGTTACCCGTGCTAAGGTCCGCCGCGAGCGCATGGGTCACATTGAGCTGGCAGCTCCTGTTAGCCACATCTGGTACTTCAAGGGTATCCCCAGCCGTATCGGCTTGATGCTGGATATCAGCCCCCGCCTGCTGGAGAAGGTTCTGTACTTTGCCAGCTACATTGTTACGGATCCTGGTCTGACTCCGTTGGAAAAGAAGCAGCTGCTGACCGAGAAAGAATACCGCGAAATGCGCGAGCGTTATGAGGATGAGTTCCAGGCATCTATGGGTGCTGAGGCTATCCAGGAACTGCTGCGTGAGATCGATTTGGACGAGCTGAGCAATCAGCTGCACGAGGAAGTCGATAAGGCTACCGGTCAGAAGCGTGTTCGTCTGCTGAAGCGTTTGGAAGTTGTCGAGGCTTTCCGCCTGTCCGGCAACCGTCCTGAATGGATGATCCTGGACGCTGTCCCGGTTCTGCCCCCTGATCTGCGCCCCATGGTCCAGTTGGATGGCGGTCGTTTTGCAACCTCCGACCTGAACGACCTGTACCGCCGCGTGATCAACCGAAACAACCGCTTGCGCCGTCTGCTGGAGCTGGGCGCGCCCGACATCATCGTGCGCAACGAAAAGCGTATGCTGCAAGAGGCTGTTGACTCTCTGATCGACAACGGCCGCCGCGGTCGCCCGGTCACCGGTCCTTCTAATCGCCCGCTGAAGAGTTTGTCTGACTTCCTGAAGGGCAAGCAGGGCCGTTTCCGTCAGAACCTGCTGGGTAAGCGTGTTGACTACTCCGGCCGTTCCGTTATCGTTGTCGGCCCCGAGCTGCGTATGGATCAGTGTGGTCTGCCCAAGGAAATGGCTCTGGAGTTGTTCAAGCCTTTCGTTATGAAGGATCTGGTCGAGCGTGGTGTTGCTACCAACATCAAGACCGCTCGCAAGATGGTCGAGCGCGCAAAGCCCGAGGTTTGGGACAGCTTGGAAACCGTCATCAAGGGTCACCCGGTTCTGCTGAACCGTGCACCTACGCTGCACCGTCTGGGTATTCAGGCGTTCAACCCGGTTCTGGTCGAGGGTCGTGCAATCAAACTGCATCCCCTGTCTTGTACCGCATTTAACGCCGACTTCGACGGTGACCAGATGGCAGTGCATCTGCCCCTTTCCGCAGATGCAATCCGTGAAGCACGTATGCTGATGCTGGCTTCCGGCAACCTGCTGAAACCTTCTGACGGTGCTCCGGTTGCGGTGCCTACACAGGATATGATTCTGGGCAGCTACTACCTAACTACCGTTTACGAAAACGATATGGGTGCAGGTAAGGTGTTCCGCGATGAGAACGAAGCACTGATGGCTTATGCAGATGGCGACGTTACGCTGCATGCTCCTATCAAGGTGCGCCGCACCCTGACCATCAACGGTGTGCCGACCACTGGCATGGTGGATGCTACCGTTGGCCGCATCATCTTCAATAGTCCGATTCCGCAGGATCTGGGCTATATTGATCGTAATGATCCCGAACACGCTCTGGACTACGAGGTCAGCTTCCGCGTGACGAAGAAGACCCTGCCTGACATCATTTCTCGCTGCCTAACTTGCCATGGCACCCGCGCTTGTGCAAAGATGCTGGATGCAATCAAGAACCAGGGCTACAAGTACTCCACAAAGTCTGCAATTTCTGTTGCGGTTTGTGATGCAGTTATTCCTCCCCAGAAGGGCGAGTTGGTTGATGAAGCAGATCAGCAGGTCTCCAAGATCGTTAAACTGTTCAACAAGGGTCTGATTTCTGAGAGAGAGCGTTACGAGAAGGTCATCGAAGTCTGGCAGAAGACCACGGACAAGGTTTCTAAGGCTCTGGCTGAGAACTTGCCCAAGGACAACCAGATCTTCATGATGGCTGATTCCGGTGCTCGAGGCTCTATGAACCAGATCAAGCAGCTGGCTGGCATGCGCGGCCTGCTGGCAAACACCGCAGGTCACACCATCGAGATGCCCATTCGTGCAAACTACCGTGAAGGTCTGAATATTCTGGAATATTTCGTTTCCGCACGTGGTGCTCGTAAGGGCTTGGCTGATACCGCTCTGCGTACCGCTGACTCCGGTTACCTGACCCGTCGAATGGTTGACGTCTCTCAGGATGTGATCATCCGTGAGATCGACTGCGGCACCACCGATGGTGTTGTCGTGTCCGAGATTCACGAGGGTAAGGAAAAGATCGAGAGCTTCCGTGAACGTCTGATCGGTCGTTACGCTGTGGGCGACGTTGTGAACCCGCAGACTAACGAAGTCATCGTGCCGGAAGGCAAGATGATGGACCTGTACGATGCTGAAAAGATCGAAGCTGCTGGCATCACCAGCCTGAAGATTCGCAGCCTGCTGACCTGCCGTGCTAAGACCGGCGTCTGCGCACACTGCTACGGTTCTAACATGGCAAACGGCGAGCCCGTCAAGCTGGGTGAATCTGTTGGTATCATCGCTGCACAGTCCATCGGTGAGCCTGGTACTCAGCTGACCATGCGTACCTTCCATACCGGCGGTATCGCATCTGCTGAAGATATTACCCAGGGTCTGCCTCGTGTCGAAGAACTGTTCGAGAGCCGCCGTCCCAAGAGCATGGCTATCATGAGTGAAATCACTGGTACCGTTTCTTTGGACGACACCAAGAAGAACACTGTCGTTGTTGTCACCGGTCGTGACGATGATGGCATCGAGACCGAGAAGAAGTACTCCATTCCCTTCACCCAGCACATTCGTGTGCAGCCCGGCGACATCGTCGAGAAGGGCGATATCCTGACCAAGGAAGGCGTTGCTTACCCGCAGGATATCCTGGCAATCAAGGGTCTGGAAGCAGTACAGAACTACCTGATCAATGAAGTTCAGAAGGTTTACCGTCTGCAGGGTGTTGAAATTAACGATAAGCATATCGAAGTTATCATCCGCCAGATGTGCCGTAAGGTACGCGTGCTGGATTCCGGCTCTTCCGACTTTATCGGTGGCGCTCTGGCAAGCAAGCTGGAAGTTGAGAACAAGAATATGGAGCTGGCTGAGCGCATCGCAAACGGTGAGAAGGACCTGAAGATGGTTCAGTATCAGCAGGCTCTGCTGGGTATTACCAAGGCTTCTCTGGCAACCGACTCCTTCCTGTCCGCTGCATCCTTCCAGGAAACTACTCGTGTCTTGACCGAGGCTGCAATCAAGGGTAAGGTTGACCCGCTGCTGGGCCTGAAGGAAAATGTCCTGATCGGTAAACTGATTCCCGCAGGTACTGGCCTGCCGGAGGTCAAGGAAGACTTGGTCCACCGGGAAGAAGCACTGGACGCTGAGATTGAAGCTGAAAAGGCTGCTGAGGCACAGTAAACGAAAACGATCTGCTCCTTCTATAAATAAGAAATCCCCGTATGGTGAAAACTGTACGGGGATTTCTGTTTGCGTAAAAATTGTCGACGTGGCGTTAATAGAGAACAGAGATAGGGTGGAAATAGGAGAGAGATGACTGCAACGCAAAGAAAAAAGAAATTTCTTTGTATGAACAAAAAATTTTCGGGAAAACTGTTGACATCGCCAAAACAAAAGTATACACTATGATTGTTGCGCTTCAGTGTGTAACTATATCAATTTTTACGATGTTTCGGCGGGTTTCCGCTTGAACATAAAACGAGGGGTACAGAACAGTCTGTCACCCTAATAATGGAAAGAAAGGAGAACAAAATGCCTACTTTTAACCAGCTGGTTCGCAAAGGCCGTGAGGTCCTGGTTACCAAGAGCACTGCTCCCGCACTGCAGAAGACTTACAACTCCCAGAAGAAGAAGTACACCAATCTGGAGAGCCCTCAGAAGCGTGGCGTGTGCACCGCTGTCCGTACCATGACTCCTAAGAAGCCCAACTCTGCACTGCGTAAGGTTGCTCGTGTCCGCCTGACGAATGGTATTGAGGTTACCTCTTACATTCCCGGTATTGGCCATAACCTGCAGGAGCACAGCGTTGTGCTGATTCGTGGTGGCCGTGTTAAGGACCTGCCCGGTGTTCGTTACCACATCATCCGTGGTACTCTGGATACGCAGGGTGTTAATGGCCGTATGCAGGCCCGTTCCAAGTACGGTGCTAAGCGTCCTAAGGCCGCTAAGAAGTAATTTTTACACAACCAAGATCATTGTTCGCCATTAAAGGCTTTCCATATAAATAACAAGTTCGGCCTGCGGGCTGGATGGTAACGGTTTATGCAGGATTGCTCTTTATGACACAACGGGGGCCAAAAGATGGCCTTCGAGTACCGATGATATCATTCTATGAAGGAGGGAAGAAAGATGCCTAGAAGAGGTAACATTGCAAAGCGTGATGTTCTGGCTGATCCTATTTACAATTCCAAGCTGGTGACCCGCCTGGTCAACAGCGTTATGCTGGATGGCAAGAAGGGCGTTGCCCAGAAGATCGTTTACGACGCTTTCAACATGATCCAGGAGAAGAGCGGCAACGATCCGCTGGAGATGTTCGAAAAGGCTATGGAGAACATCATGCCCAGTCTGGAGTGCAAGACCCGTCGTGTGGGTGGTTCCAACTACCAGGTTCCCCTGGAAGTTAGCCCTGCTCGCCGCGAGACCCTGGGCCTGCGCTGGCTGACTGCTTACAGCCGCAGCCGTGGTGAGAAGACCATGAGCGAGCGTCTGTGCAACGAGATCATTGACGCCAGCAACAACACCGGCGCATCCGTTAAGAAGCGTGAGGATGTTCATAAGATGGCAGAGGCCAACAAGGCTTTCGCTCATTTCCGTTATTGATCCAGTGTCGATTTAGGAGGTTAATTTCATGGCTACTCCCAGAGAAGTATCTCTGCAGATGACGAGAAACATCGGCATCATGGCACATATCGACGCAGGTAAGACCACCACCACCGAGCGTATCCTGTACTACACCGGCATTAACCATAAGATCGGTGAGACTCACGATGGTTCCGCTACGATGGACTGGATGAAGCAGGAGCAGGAGCGTGGTATCACCATCACTTCTGCTGCTACTACCTGCTACTGGAGTCACACTGACTTCAAAAACGACCCCGCTGCGGCTAAGAAGAATCGTCACCGCATCAACATCATTGACACCCCGGGCCACGTTGACTTTACTGTCGAAGTGCAGCGTTCTCTGCGCGTCCTGGACGGTTCTGTTACCGTTCTGGCTGCAAAGGGCGGTGTTGAGCCCCAGTCTGAAACCGTTTGGCGTCAGGCTGACGAGTACAAGGTCCCCCGTATGGTTTACGTCAACAAGATGGATACCATGGGTGCTGACTTCTATCGTTGTGTCGAAATGATGCACGAGCGTCTGCACGCTAACGGTGTGCCGATTCAGCTGCCTATCGGCAAGGAAGACACCTTTAAGGGTCTGATCGACCTGGTCGAGATGAAGGCTGAGGTCTACTATGACGACATGGGCAACGACATGCGCATGGAAGAGATTCCCGCTGACATGATGGACGAAGCCCAGAAGTACCACGATGAGCTGGTCGAGGCTGTTGCAGCCAGCGACGAAGAGCTGATGGAGAAGTACCTGGAAGAGGGCGACCTGAGCGTTGAAGAAATCAAGCGCGGCCTGCGTAAGGCAACGCTGGATAACGACATCGTTCCCGTTACCTGCGGTTCTTCTTACAAGAACAAGGGCGTTCAGAAGCTGCTGGACGCTATCGTGGACTACATGCCGGCCCCGACCGACGTCGAGGATATTAAGGGCGTGAACCCTGAAACTGGCGAAGAGGAGTCTCGTCCTTCTGACGATAATGCTCCGTTCGCAGCTTTGGCATTTAAGATTGCTACCGACCCGTTTGTTGGTAAGCTGGCATACTTCCGCGTCTACTCCGGTAAGATCGAGGCAGGTACCACCGTTTACAACTCCGTTAAGGACAACAACGAGCGTATGGGCCGCATTCTGCAGATGCACTCTAACCACCGTAAGGACATCGATGTCTGCTATGCAGGTGACATCGCTGCCGTTGTCGGCCTGAAGAACACCACTACCGGCGATACTCTGTGTGACGAGCGTCACCCGATTATCCTGGAGTCCATGAACTTCCCGGAGCCTGTTATCCGTGTTGCAATTGAGCCTAAGACCAAGGCTGGCAACGAAAAGATGGGTATCGCTCTGGCAAAGCTGGCTGAAGAAGACCCCACCTTTAAGACTTACACCGATGAGGAAACTGGTCAGACCATTATCGCCGGCATGGGCGAGCTGCACCTGGAAATCATCGTTGACCGTCTGCTGCGTGAGTTCAAGGTCGAAGCAAATGTTGGCGCACCTCAGGTTGCTTACCGCGAAACCATTCGCAAGGAAGCACAGCAGGATACCAAGTATGCTCGTCAGTCCGGCGGTAAGGGCCAGTACGGTCACGTTAAGATTAAGATTTCTCCCAATGAGCCGGGCGCAGGCTATGAGTTTGTCAACGACGTTGTTGGCGGTGCTATTCCGAAGGAATACATCCCTGCAGTTGACAACGGTATCCAGGGCGCAATGAAGAGCGGCATTCTGGCAGGTTACCCCGTCGTTGACGTTAAGGTCAGCCTGTACGATGGTTCTTACCATGAAGTTGACTCTTCTGAAATGGCTTTCTCTATCGCTGGTTCTATGGCTTTCAAGGAAGCTATGCGTAAGGCTGATCCGATCATCACTGAGCCCATCATGAAGGTTGCAGTTATCGTTCCTGATGACTACCTGGGCGACGTTATTGGTGACCTGAACAGCCGTCGTGGCCAGATCCAGGGCATGGAAGCTATGAACGGTACGCAGCGTATCAACGCTATGGTACCTCTGGCTCAGATGTTCGGCTACGCTACCGACCTGCGTTCTAAGACACAGGGCCGTGGCCAGTACTCCATGGAGCCTTCTCACTACGAGCCGGTTCCCAAGAGCATTGCCGACACCATCATTGCTGGTCGTGCAAAGGACTAATTTCTGCGCATGAATGGCAAACGCAGGAAAATCTCTTGATTTTCCTGTTGCTATTTAGTAGAATAGCATTGCATATAGCTATGCTGTTATAACCAAGATGACTTCACAATCAAGGAGGACATTACAATGGCTGAAAAGGCAAAATTCGACCGTTCCCTGCCTCACGTCAACATTGGTACTATCGGCCACGTTGACCACGGCAAGACCACCACTACTGCTGCTATCACTAAGGTTCTGTCTATGGAAGGCGGCGCAGACTTTACTGACTACGCTAACATCGACAAGGCTCCCGAAGAGCGCGAGCGTGGTATTACCATTAACTCTGCTCACGTTGAGTACAACACCAAGAACCGCCACTATGCTCACGTTGACTGCCCGGGCCATGCTGACTACGTCAAGAACATGATTACCGGTGCTGCTCAGATGGACGGCGCTATCCTGGTTGTTTCCGCAGCTGACGGCCCGATGCCCCAGACTCGCGAGCACATCCTGCTGTCCCGTCAGGTCGGCGTTCCCTACATCGTTGTTTTCATGAACAAGGTTGACCAGGTTGACGATCCCGAACTGCTGGATCTGGTTGAGATGGAAATCCGTGATCTGCTGAACGAGTACGACTTCCCCGGCGACGATACTCCTATCGTTAAGGGTTCTGCTCTGGGCGTTCTGGAGAGCACCAGCACCGATCCCAACGCTCCTGAGTATGCTTGCATCCACGAGCTGATGGACGCTGTTGACAGCTACATCCCCACCCCCGACCGTATGGCTGACATGCCCTTCCTGATGCCCGTTGAGGACGTCATGACCATCTCTGGCCGTGGTACTGTTGCTACCGGCCGTGTTGAGCGTGGTACTGCTAAGGTTGGTGATCAGGTCGAAATCGTTGGCATCAAGCCCGAGAAGCTGACCTCTACCATCACTGGTCTGGAAATGTTCCGCAAGAGCCTGGACTTCACTCAGGCTGGCGACAACATCGGTGCTCTGCTGCGTGGTGTTGATCGTAACCAGATCGAGCGTGGCCAGGTTCTGGCTAAGCCCGGTTCCGTGCACCCCCACACCGTCTTCGACGGCCAGGTGTACGTTCTGAAGAAGGAAGAAGGCGGTCGTCATACTCCGTTCTTCTCCAACTATCGCCCTCAGTTCTACTTCCGTACTACTGACGTTACTGGCATCATCGAGCTGCCCGAAGGCACCGAGATGTGCATGCCTGGCGATAACGTTACCATGCACGTGAGCCTGATTACTCCCGTTGCTATGGAAGAGGGCCTGCGTTTCGCTATCCGTGAGGGTGGCCGTACCGTTGGTTCCGGCGTTGTTTCCAAGATCTACGAGTAATTCGTTTTACTACCCCTTTGCATAAATTGTATTCGGCTGATTGGGACCCTGCTATCTTGTGTAGCGGGGTCTCTTTTTTTTATCTATTTTTTGCGAGCATATATTCTGCAACAGAAATACAAAATGTGTTTGATTTTGTTGTAAAATAAATTGAGCGTTGGTGTTTTTTATGTTACACTGAAGACAACGCAAAAAGCAAAAAGATAGGAGTAAGAATCATGGGTAAGGTGAAGTTAAGTAAATTAGAAAAATCCTGGATTTTATATGACGTGGGGAATTCTGCGTTTACCATGCTGTTTGCTACATTGATTCCCATTTATTTCAATGCTTTATCGGAGATGGACGGAATGTCCTCGGTAGACTACTTGGCATATTGGGGATATGCAGCATCATTTGTAACATTGGTAGTTGCGTTTTTAGGCCCAGTTTTGGGGACGATTGCAGATACGAAAAACTTTAAGAGACCTATATTTATCACAGCATTGATGGTAGGTGTCGTGGGGTGTTGTTTGATGGGTTTCATGCCGCACTGGCTGAGTTTTTTGGCACTCTTCGTTTTGGCAAAGATTGGATATTCATGCAGTTTGGTATTTTATGATTCTATGCTGCAGGACGTAACCGACAAGGATCGAGTAGATGATGTTTCCAGTCAGGGATATGCCTGGGGATATATTGGCAGTTGTATTCCGTTTGTATGCTGTTTGATTTTGGTGCTATTTGGGGATTCCTTTGGTTTGCATCCGATGCAGGCAATGACTGCTGGATTTTTGGTTACAGGTGCATGGTGGTTACTAATGACGCTGCCACTATTGAAGCACTATCAGCAAAGAAATTATGTGGAAACACCAAGACATGTTGTACGCAGCAGCTTTGTACGAATCGGCAATACTCTGCGCAGTGTAAGAGATCAAAAACAGATTTTTCTCTTTCTGCTGGCATTCTTCTGTTATATTGATGGCGTATATACCATTATTGATATGGCAACCGCATACGGTACAGCATTGGGTTTGGATACAAACGGCTTGCTTTTGGCATTGCTGCTGACGCAAATCGTGGCATTTCCGGCAGCCCTATTGGTAGGAAAACTTTCTTATAAGTATGAAACAAAACAGATGTTGCCGTTATTTGTTGGAGCCTATATCTGCATTGCAATTTTTGCATTCTTCCTGGATACGCAGGCTGAGTTCTGGATGTTGGCAGTTCTGGTCGGATTGTTCCAGGGCGGTGTGCAGGCATTGTCCCGCTCACACTTCGCCAAGATTATTCCGCAGGAGCGGTCGGGTGAATACTTTGGCTTATATGATATTTGCGGCAAGGGCGCATCTTTTTTGGGAACAATGCTGGTGAGTGTTACAACACAGATTACCGGTCAGGCAAATGTGGGTATCGGTATGCTGGTGATCCTGTTCATCATTGGACTATGGCTGTTTAAGAAGTCTTGTAAACTGGAAATTGCACAGGTTCACGAAACATGATTTAGAAAGCACAAGCGAGTGAATGGTAAGATTCACTTGCCTGTGCTTTTTTGCAGTCTAGAAAACAGAGCGTGCCTCGTAGAAAAAGGGATAAAAATCGCAATTTTAGCAAGAAAATAGAAAAAGACATAGCTTATTCAAAAAAGACTGGTATAATAAATTCGTTTGAGGAAAGGAGTTTTATAATCTATGAAAGAAAGTAAAAAGCAGGATATGGGCACCTGTAACGTAAAGAAAATGTTTGCGAAACTTGCTATTCCTGCAGTTGTGGCGCAGATTATCAATTTGCTCTATAATATTGTCGACCGCGTTTATATCGGTCGTATCCCAGGGGTTGGCGCCAATGCGTTAACGGGTGTTGGTGTGTTTATGCCGATTGTAATGCTGATTACGGCATTTGCGATGATGGTTGGTTCCGGTGGTGCCCCACTGGCTGCTATTGCTATGGGCCAGGGAAACAACAAGGCGGCTGAAAAAATAATGGGTAACTGCTTTACCATACTGCTGGGCTTGACCGTTGTGTTGACGGCTGGTTTTTATTTCTCGGCACCCACGCTGCTGCGCTGGTTTGGTGCCAGTGAAGCAACCCTGCCGTATGCACTGACGTATGGTCGCATCTATATTTTGGGTTCGTTTTTTATTCTGATTGTTATGGGGATGAACCTATTTATCAGTACGCAAGGTTTTGCTATGCTGAGCATGATGACGACCGTAATTGGTGCGATTATCAATATTGTTTTGGATCCCATTTTGATTTTTGGTCTGAAGATGGGTGTTGCTGGTGCAGCGATTGCTACCGTTTTCAGCCAGGCGGTCAGCGCAGTTTGGGTTTTGGTATTCTTGTTTGGTCGCAAAACAAATCTTCGCTTGCGCAAAGAAAATATGCGTCTGGAAAAAAAGACAGTGGTTCCGGTGTTGAGCTTGGGTATTTCCACGTTTGTCATGCTGTCTACAGAAAGCCTGCTGGTCATCAGCTTTAATAGCAGTCTGGCTCGTTTTGGCGGTGACCTGGCAGTTGGTGCTATGACAATTATCAGCAGCGTCACACAGTTGGTGAATCTGCCGTTGAGCGGTATGTGTCAGGGCTGCCAGCCTCTAATCAGCTATAACTATGGCGCAGGACTAAAGAAGCGCGTCAAAGAGGCTTTCTACACGATGTTTACTACGGGCGTTGTATATGCCTGTGGTTTCTTCCTGCTGATTATGCTGGTTCCCCGTGCGTTCGCAATGATATTTACAACGGATTCGCAACTGATTGGCTATACTGTCTGGGCAATCCGCATTTATATGGCGGGAATCTTTGCACTGGGCTTCCAGATCACCTGCCAGCAGAGCTTTATGGCACTGGGGCAGGCGAAAATCAGCTTGCTTATGGCTTGCCTGCGTAAGCTTATACTGCTGATCCCACTGATTTTTATTCTGCCGATGTTTATGGAAAACAAGGTTTTGGCTGTTTTCTTGGCAGAGCCCATCAGCGATATCATTGCAGGTGCGGTTACGACTGTAACGTACTTTACTCGATTCGATAAGATTCTGAATAGTGGAGCTAAAAAGGCTGCCGAGTGATTTTGCGCAACGTATCAAATGAAAAAGAAAGCGGTACCTTTTTTGGTACCGCTTTCTTTTTGGAAATTCAAATTTGCCGAATGCGCCCATAGAGTTTGTTTGAACGACTTTGCAAGTGAGGGAACATACCAACTGCTCTATATATAAAAAGCTGTCAGAATGTGCGCATTGCTGCGCTATGTACAGCAAAAGACAAAAAGATAAATCTTTTAGACGACTCGAGAGATTTAGGAAAAGCAAAAGATAGAAAAATCCCTTTTTACTTCTGTGCAGCAACGTGGTAAAATGATGATGTCTGATATTAGATAAAAGAAAGGAGTGTGCCGGATGCGTACACTGATTTGGTATATTTACTTTTGGGGATATTTGCTGTTGAAATGGCCTTTGATGCATAAAGGACTGAAAGCCTTGGATGCAGGCGATTGGGCAACCAGCGATCAGATGGCAGATAAATATGTGCCGGACTGGGCCGGCAAGGTAATGCGTTTGGCGGGCGTGACCATCGAAACACACGGTTTGGAAAATATCCCGAAAGATCGGCCCTGTGTGTTTGCAGCAAACCACCGCAGCTACTACGATATTCCTGTAATGCTGACGCAGTTGGATAAGCCCCACGCATTGGTTGCGAAAAAGGAAATCAATCATATTCCACTGGTGCGCGGTTGGATGCGAATGCTGCACTGTGTGTTCCTGGATCGTGAAGATCCGCGTAAGGCAATGCGCGCTCTGAATGAAGCAACTGAGAATTTGAAAAAAGGTTATTCGGTTTCGATATTCCCGGAAGGTACACGCAACAAAGGTCAAGAGGGAACAGTACAGGAGTTTAAGAGCGGTGCATTCCGAATTGCATCCAAGGCAAAAGTACCAGTGGTTCCCGTTGCCATTTCCGGTACGCGTGCAATCTTTGAGGATAATCATATGCTGATGCATCCGAGTCATGTGGTTGTGCGCATTCTGCCGCCTATTGAAACTGCGGAACTTTCCCGCGAGGAACTGAAGACACTGCCGGAAGAGGTTCGTGAAGTGATTGAGAAGAATTTGGAAGTGAATCGTAAGACGGAAGAATAATCATAAAATTATACATTTTGGATAATTCGATTCGGAAATTGCAAAATAAAAGGCAGAATGCGCAGATATTCCTATAAAAAGGGGATAGCTCGGTAAGGTTGTCAACTAAATAAAAAAAGCGACTGAGTCTAAAAGACTCGGTCGCTTTTTTGTCCGGAGAAATTAGAACAGCTGCTGATAGATTTTTTCGATATCTTCCGTTTCTACATGGATGTAGCTGTTGGACAGCAGACGCTGCTGATTTTCTACAACACTGTTTGCAAAGAGAGAAATTTCAGATTCCTGCATTCCGTAAGTATGCAGGGCAGGCAGTGCAATGATGCTTGCAAGCAGTTCCTTCAGTGCATTCAGAGAAGTATCTGCATCGCAGTTCAGTGCCTGTGCAAGGATTCCCTTCAGCATGGTCAACTTAGCGCCATTGTCCTTGTCTTCGTACAGCTTCAGAACGGCAGACAGAAACAAAGCATTGGCCTCACCATGTGTAACATGGTACTTGCCACTCAAAGGATAGCTGATGGCGTGAACTGCGCCAGTACCGGTATTGGAGAAGGCAATACCCGCCATATTACTGGCAATCAGAAAATCGTGGGAAATAGCAGCCTTTACGCCAATACCTTCGTTGGCAATCCGACGGAAACCACGGATATAATCCAGAATTGCTTTCTCGCTGTACAGCTCGGTATAAACATTACTCTTAGCAGAAAGATACGATTCAATACTATGAATGAGACCGTCGATTGCGCTGGTAATGAAAAAGTGATCAGGCAGATTTTGAATCAGCTTGCCGATCAGCACTGCTTTGTCGGGGAAGATTTCGTCCACTACAAGACCAAATTTCGATTCCATTGCAGCAATACTTAGGATAGAAATATTGGTGACCTCAGAGCCGGCACCGCAGGTTGTGGGAACAGCAATCAGTTCACGACGTTTTACGATTTCTATTTCTTTTTGAAATAGCTTTACCGCATCGCTGCCATCGGTTACGGTGAGAGATTTAGCCATATCAATGACCGAACCGCCACCGATTGCAATAATCCGCTTGTAGGGTTTCTGCATGAAGTCGCGAATCAGATGGTTGAGGTCGCCATCGGTAGGTTCACCCTTTGCATAATCGGATTTGAAAGCAACCGTTGCGTCGCCGAACATACCAGAAAAATACTGGATGTAGGTGCTCTTGGAAATAAACACAAAGTCACTTTCACAAGGGCAGAGTTCTGCAATAAAATCTGCCGGTTCCTGATAATTGAGAATTTCGGGCATCAATCTAAATAAGCGCATAAGCATACAGCTGCGGTTGAAAAGCAGCCTTTTAACCTCCAGAGTAAGATATTCTTGTTGAAACCATGGTCAATTTTGCTGAATAAACAGACAGTAAGCCATATCAAAAACACTAATATAATAATACCATCTCATGAAAACACGTCAAGATACTTTGCACAGGAGCAAACAGGGAAAAGAGAGCGCGAAAAGGTGTGGAACATTACGGAAACCGTCAGTGAAAGATTCATCTGAAAGTGTGGCAGAAAAAGATGAGTTGTACAATAGAATCGACAAAATATGAAAAATGTGGTAAAATATAATTTCCTACCGTGAATGAAATGTGCGGGTAAAAATGTCTGAATGATATGCAGGTGCGGCTGAAAGTGTAAAATTTCGGATATGACAAAAATAAGTTGCGGAAAAGCTTCTAACAAAGGGATGCTGCTGTATCGAAAAATACAGCGCAATATCCGAAAAGAGCTTCGAAATTTAATTTGCGGATTGAGGTATTGAATCAATAGGAAGCCAGGCGGACTAGTCTTGCATGTAAGCCTGGTTTTTTTGTGCGAAAGGAAGAAAAGTATGACTAATTCACAGGCGAGTATTTTTATTACGATCATTGCCTACCTGGCTGGCATGGTAGGTATTGGTTTTCTATGCGGGAAAAAGTCCTCTGATACAGCGGGAGACTTTTACCTGGGCGGACGCAAGCTGGGACCTGTTGTGACTGCAATGAGTGCGGAAGCGTCGGATATGAGCAGTTGGCTTTTGATGGGCTTGCCGGGACTGGCATATTTGTCCGGTATCACGGGCGCAGGCTGGACGGCAGTAGGCTTGGCAATCGGTACCTATGTCAACTGGCTGCTGGTTGCAAAACGGATTCGCTGCTACTCGCAACAGTTGAATGCGATTACATTACCTTCGTTCTTTTCCAAGCGATATGGCGGACATAAAGCATTGAGTGCGTTTTCTGCCATTATGATTGTGGTTTTCTTTGTGCCGTATACGGCATCTGGGTTTGCAGCGTGCGGTAAACTGTTTGCCAGTTTGTTTCACGTTCCCTATCATGCAGCCTTGGTTGTGAGCGCAATCGTGATTGTGGGCTATTGTGCATTGGGTGGTTTTTTGGCAGCGAGCATCACCGATTTGGTGCAGAGCATCGTAATGAGCTTGGCAATTGTGATTATTCTGGGCTTTGGTACATACACAGCTGGCGGTTTGGATGCTGTCATCGCAAATGCGCAGCAACTGCCCGGTTTCTTTTCTTTGACGCAGCAGCATATTCCCGGCGGCGGAGCAGAACCGTACTCGTTCTTTGCGATTGTTTCGGCCATTGCGTGGGGTCTGGGCTATTTTGGTATGCCGCACATTTTGCTGCGCTTTATGGCAATCGGCGATGCAGCAAAGCTGAAGCTGTCCCGCCGCATTGCAACTGTGTGGGTCGTGATTTCTTTGGGGGTGGCAGTTGCGATTGGCGTGATTGGAAATGCAATGTCGGCTGCTGGTGCCATTCCGGAGTTGGAGGGCGCAGCATCGGAAACGCTGGTGATTACGATTGCGCATTTGCTGAGTAAATCGGGTTTACTGGCGGCGATTATCGCAGGCGTTATCATTTCCGGCATTTTGGCCGCTACTATGTCCACGGCGGATTCTCAGCTGCTGGTGGCATCGTCCAGCATTTCGCAGGATTTGCTGCAGGACAGCTTTGGAATGAAGGTTTCCGAAAAGAAAGCAGTTTGGATTGCCCGCATAACGGTTGTTTTGATTGCAGCAGTTGGCGTTGTACTGGCATTTGACCCGAACAGCTCGGTTTTTGAAATTGTTTCTTTTGCATGGGCGGGATTCGGCGCAACCTTTGGTCCGGTGGTTGTATTCTCGCTATTCTGGAAGCGCACGACCTATCAGGGCGTTTTGGCTGGTATGGGCGCAGGTGCAGTAATGGTTTTCTTCTGGAAGTATATCGTTCGTCCGTTGGGCGGTATGTGGGATGTCTACGAATTGCTACCGGCATTTGTGGTTGCCAGTGTGGTTATTCTTGCAGTAACGCTGCTGACTCCGGTACCGGACGAAGCGGTCCAGAAAGACTTTGAAATATATCAGATATTGAGCAAAAACATATAATGAAACGAGCGGCAAATCATCACAGATTTGCCGCTCGTTTCATGTATTACAGAACTTTGGAAAGAAATGCTTTCAGGCGGGGATTGCGCGGATCGGAAAAAAGCTCTTCCGGTGCGCGATCCTCCTGAATGACACCCTCGTCAATAAAGATGACGCGGCTTGCAACCTCACGGGCAAAGCTCATTTCATGGGTGACAACAAGCATCGTAATGCCGGACTGTGCCAGCTCCTTCATCAGGTCCAGAACTTCACCAACCATTTCGGGGTCCAGTGCACTGGTAGGTTCATCAAAGAGAATCACATCTGGGTCCATTGCAAGGGCACGAGCAATCGCAATACGCTGCTTCTGACCACCAGACAGGCTGGCGGGGTAGACGTTTGCCTTGTCTGCCAATCCTACGCGGGCTAACAGCTCCTCTGCACGCGCTTCAGCTTCTTCCTTGGTCTTTAGCTTCAGCAAGGTAGGGGCGAGCGTAAGGTTCTCTTTGACGGTCTTATGTGGGAATAGATTGAAATGCTGGAACACCATGCCCATTTTCTGGCGCAAGACATCAATGTGCTTTTCATCAACAGAAACACCCTCGAACTGAATGCTGCCGCCGGAAGGAATCTCCAGACGGTTCAGGCAGCGCAAAAAAGTGGATTTGCCACAGCCGGAAGGTCCAATCAGACAAATCACATCGCCGCGATAAACATCCAGATCGATGCCTTTCAGAACTTGGAGGGATTGCTGATCTTGATTTGCGGTTTTGTATGTTTTAGTCAAACTGCGTACTTCAATAATTTTATCGCTCACTTTGTGCCAGTCTCCTTTCCAGAATCTTTACCAGATGGGTCAGAATCAAAACAACGACTAAGTAGATGGCCGCAATAGCCAGCAGTGGTGGGAAGTAGTCGAAGGTTTGGGACGAAATTTGGGTAGCACCGCGGGTTAGCTCAGTCAAACCGATATAACCTGCAACAGAGGTTTCCTTCAACAGGGCGATACCTTCGTTGCACAGGCTTGGTAGAACTGTTTTCAGAGCCTGCGGCAGAATAATCTGCAGCATGGTTTGCCAGTAAGAAAGCCCCAAGCTGCGTCCGGCTTCCATCTGACCGGGATCGATGCTCATAATACCGCCGCGGAAAATTTCAGCAACATAAGCGCCGGAGTTAAAGCCGAAAGCCAGAATAGCAACAGCCAATTTACCGGGATCATAAGTGGCAAAAATGACGTAGTAGGCAATTAGCAGCTGCACCATAACAGGTGTACTGCGAATGACCGTCAGATAAAGCTGACACAAACCGTTAATGAAACGCAGGCCGGAACTGGGCTTTTCTGCCTTGTCGTGGGTGACACGAATCATTGCCACGGCAGCGCCTAGGACTAGACCGATTGCAAGTGCGCCGATTGAGATGAGCAGTGTGTTTTTCAGACCACCGGTCAGATATTTCCAGCGGTCATCAACGATGAAGTTCTGTACGATATGTCTTTGCCAGAATTCAGCCATGTAGAAACCTCTCTTTTTCATTTATGATAACGACAACAAATCGGGGCTGCCCTGCGGCGGCCCCGGTTGTGAACCTTCTGTCCGATTACTTTTTGACGATAATGCTTTGTACACCAGTGCAGTAGCTGTCGGTGAAATCGACGTTTTCCAGACGATCCGGTTTAACGGTCATGCCGGCTGCGCCGAATGCGCACTTACCACTGGAGACAGCGGGAATGATGGCATCAAACTCCATATCAGAGACTTCCAGCTTGTAGCCCAACTTATCACAGATCGCGGTTGCAAACTCTATATCCAGACCAACAATCTGATCGCCCTGATAGTATTCATACGGGGGGAAGGTTGCGTTAGTAGCCATGATCAGCGTACCGTTGGGATAAGTAGTGCCTTCCGGTGTGGTGTAACCAGTAGCGCCTTCTACACCATGCAGGTGTTTATCCAGGATGGCATCCATGGTGCCGTCCTCTTTCAGCTCTGCGATGACCTTGTTGAAATCATCAGTCAGCTCGCTGCCCTTTGCCAGGCAGATGGAATAATCCTCGTCAGCATACGGAGTATCCAGGATCATCAGATCGTCATTTGCCTCAACGAAACGCTTTGCAGGCTCGTTGTCCACGATAACGGCATCGATCTTGCCGGTCTTCAGAGCCTGTACTGCATCAGCACTCTTGTTGTACTGCTCCACATGATCGGCACCGAACTCTTCAACGGCGTAGGAGTCGCTGGTGGTGGCCAGCTGGACACCGATGGTTTTGTTATCAGACAGCTGATCGATGGAAGTAATCTTTTCTGCGTTATTGCCGCTACCGCCGCAAGCAGTCAGAGCAAAAGCCAAAGTAGAAATGCCGGCAGCAGCCAGAAACTGACGACGTGTAATATGTACCATAATGAATATCCTCCTATATATGCAAAACGTGTGCATCACATGAAACGATGAAAAGAATCGTTTGTCCGTTGATTGGAATGACGCTAGTATATACCCTTAAAATGCATTTGTCAATAATTATGCACATAAAAGTTGCAAAATAACGAAAAAAGAATTGATATATTCATTGATTTGTGAATATATTCATTTTGAGTAAAAAGCCCGTGCAAAAGAATCGGTACCGTAGCGTGGGACACAGTAATCGTTATTTTCATCCAGATAGTAGGCAAGGCTTCCATCGACAGGAACAAGAGTGCTTTTATGCGAAGGATAACCAAACGCAATCATGCTGTGCAATTTCAGATTATCCGGTAAAGAGAACAGCTCGGTCAGCGCGGGACGATTGATTGCCTGCATGATGCAGCTGCCCACACCATGTGCCCATGCTGCAAGCGTCATATTCGCAAGCGCAATGCCTGCATCCACATCGTGAAAGCCGGGAGCAGCGGTATCGTCCAGCACTGCGACAAACAGGGTAGGGAGTTCGGTTGTTTTTGGTGCGCCAAGCTCCGGCGGAAGCGCACCAGCCCATTTTATAAGCTGATTCACGCTTAGAATATCCTCCGGCTGCTGGATCAACAAAATGCGAATGGGCTGTACATTTCGGGCACTGGAGGAACAGCGCAGTGCGTTGACGATATCATCCAGAACTTCCTGCGGAATGGGTTCCTGCAAAAAGCGGCGGTAGGTTCGACGGGTTTCCATGAGCTGCATTAGATCCATAAAAACATCCTTTCTCAAGTTATCATGAAAAAAGAAAGCCGACTGGCTTTACGGCGCAGCGGCTTTCTTTTTATACAAAATTATGCGTTCTGATTGTTGTTCTGGTCGTGGTACTGTGCGCAGGTGCACTTCTTCCATTTCAGACCGCTGCCGCAGGGGCAAGGATCATTACGACCGATTTTTTGTACACGGACAGGCGTATGTGCAGCAGGATTGTTGACAGCCTGTGTCTGACCGGACTGAGCAGAGCCGGAACGCAGACCTGCATTGGTGGCGTGGGTAATCTGTTCACGACGGGGTGCCTGACCAGCCTGCTTGACCTCGATACGCATCAGCATCTTGATGCTCTCCTCACGGATAGAGTCGATCATCTCATCGAACATATCGAAACCTTCGATACGGTACTCAACCACTGGGTCCTTCTGACCATAACCGCGCAGCGCAATACCCTGACGCAGCTGATCCATGTTGTCGATGTGATCCATCCACAGACGGTCAACGGTGCGCAGCAGGCAGATACGCTCCAGCTCACGCATCATGGGTGCGCCATAACGGATTTCCTTGCCCTGCAGCAGCTGCAAACCGCGGTTGTACAGCATATCGGCCAGTTCATTGCGGTCCAAATTGCGGCGTTCTTCCTCGGTGTAGTGGAAGTCCGCATCGGTCGTCAGCCAGCCCAGATAGTGACGGCGCAGTGCGTTTACGTCCCATTCCTCGGGAATGTCACCAGCTAGGAAGGATGCGCAGGAAGAATCAATGTTCTCACGCAGCATCTTGTGCATTTCTTCGCTGATATCCTCGCCATCCAGAACCTTCTGACGCTGACCGTAGATAATCTGCCGCTGCTGGTTCATAACGTCGTCGTACTTCAGGACATTCTTACGAATGTCGAAGTTCCGACCTTCCAGCTTCTTCTGAGCATTTTCAATGGTGGAGGTGATCATCTTGTTTTCGATGGGCATATCTTCTTCCAGACCCAGAGTATTCATCAGGGCCTGAATGCGCTCACCGCCGAACAGACGCATCAAATCGTCTTCCAAGCTGATGAAGAAACGAGATGCACCGGGGTCACCCTGACGACCGGCACGACCACGCAGCTGGTTATCAATACGGCGCGCTTCGTGGCGCTCAGTACCGATGATGAACAGACCGCCTGCATCACGCACTTCCTGTGCTTCGGCAGCGATTTCCTGCTTAAAGTGAGCCAGATGCTCGTTGAAACGGGCACGCATAGCCAGAATCTTTTCATCCTCGGTTTCGCTGTGACCATCGGCTTCTGCCATCAGCAGGTCAACTTGATCCAGAGGTGCATCTTTGGGGGCATCCGGACGCAGTAGTTTTTCTGCATACTGTTCTTTACGCAGCTGTGCCTTTGCCATGAACTCGGCGTTGCCGCCCAGCAGAATATCGGTACCGCGACCTGCCATATTGGTAGCGATGGTGATAGCACCTTTCTTACCAGCCTGTGCAACGATTTCAGCCTCACGCTCGTGCTGCTTTGCGTTCAAAACATTAAAATCACGGGTGTAACGCTGCAGCATCTTAGCCAGCATTTCGCTCTTTTCCACGCTGACGGTACCAACCAGAACCGGCTGGCCCTTTTTATGGCATTCCAGAACCTGCTCAATTACAGCGCGATACTTGCCGGCTTCGGTCTTGTAAACAACATCCGGCAGATCCTTGCGAATAGATGGCTTGTTGGTGGGAACAGTAACAATATTCAGACCATAAATTTCGGTGAACTCATCGGCCTCAGTACGAGCGGTACCGGTCATACCGGACAGTTTATTATACATGCGGAAGTAGTTCTGGAACGTGATCGTAGCCAGTGTCTTGCTTTCCGCAGCAATGCGCACGCCTTCTTTGGCTTCTATTGCCTGATGCAGACCTTCGTTATAGCGGCGACCAATCATCAGGCGACCAGTGAATTCGTCAACGATGACAACTTCGCCGTTCTTGACCACATAGTCGATATCCTTTTTCATGATACCGTGCGCCTTGATTGCCTGCTCGATATTGTGGAAAATCACAGAGTTTTCCGGGTCAGACAGATTATCCAGCTTGAAGTATGCTTCTGCCTTCTGGATGCCGCGCTCTGTCAAAGTAACAGAGCGGTGCTTTTCATCGACAACATAGTCGCCGTCAACCTGCTCCTCGGTGGACATCTTGCCTTCCAGCTCAACAACAATGCTCTTTTGCAGAGTGCGGACAAATTTGTCTGCCTGTTGGTACAGACTGGAAGAATCCTCGCCGCGACCGCTGATAATCAGGGGAGTACGGGCTTCATCAATCAGGATGGAGTCAACTTCGTCCACGATGGCATAGGCATGACCACGCTGTACCATATTGTTTTTGTAGGTAACCATGTTATCACGCAGGTAGTCGAAGCCAAACTCATTGTTGGTACCATAAGTAACATCGGCAGCATAAGCAGCGCGGCGTGCATTGTTCTCCATACCGGGAACAATTAGACCAACGCTCAGACCGAGCCAGCGGTACAGCTTACCCATCCATTCGCTCTGGAACTTTGCTAGGTAGTCGTTGACAGTAACCACGTGGACGCCATTGCCAGCCAATGCATTCAGGTAAACAGGCAGAGTTGCAACCAGCGTTTTACCTTCACCGGTCTGCATTTCGGCGATGCAGCCACGGTGCAGAACGATGCCGCCGGTAATCTGTACCGGGAAGTGTTTCATTTGCAGCACACGCCAGCTGGCTTCGCGGCAGACGGCGAATGCTTCAGGCAGCAGGCTATCCAGTGTTTCGCCGGCAGCCAGACGTTGCCTGAACAACGCAGTCTGACCCTGCAGTTCCTCATCAGACATAGCCTGATAGGTAGGCTCCAAAGAGAGAACCTTGTTGGTGAGCGGTTTGATTTTTTTCAGCTCTTTGTCAGAGAAAGTGCCAAACAATTTTTCAGCAAGGGACATAAGTGTACACCTCAGTTATATATTTTGTGATGCATCCCCGACAGAGCAGGGAATTCATACTAACACTATTTTATTATGATACTATAAATGGGGAAAGTGTGTCAAACTTTCAATGAAGGTTCTGTTAATTTATTGTAAGCAAAAGACTATTTCTATAAAAAATCGGAAGACGCATAAAACGCCTTCCGATTTTAGAAGCTATCATAATAAAGCAGGGATTTGATCAGCCCGGTCTACAACGGGGCATCCAGTGGATTCCAGAATATGACGAGGTTGATGCCCAGAGGCAATCAGAATACAGGATACGCCCATAGCGGCAGCAACTTCTGCATCATGTACAGAGTCGCCCAGCATCAATGCCCGGGTAGGATCAATTCTACTGCAGCGCATAAAGTCAACGCCAAGGTCTACTTTGCTGGCAGCGTAAATATCTGATAAGCCTAAGAGCTGTTGGAAATAGTCGCCTACACCCTGCTGTTTGACTTGCAGAGACAAATTCTCTACAGGAGAAGCACTTAACACCACTTGCGGGATTTCAAGAGCACAAAAGGTGTCCAGCGCTTTCTTGGCACCAGGAACCAGCGTACAGCTGGTTGCGCGAGGCAGATACAGCTGCATGTAATGTTCTGCCAGAACGGAAAACGGGTGTTTTTGAAAATCGAAGCCCGCACGAATGTAATAGTCCGAAATCGGGAAACAGAAAATCTCCCGGTAAGTATCTACATTGTACTGTTGTGGATAGCCAAAGTCCTGCAGCAGCTGATTCAGGCAGTCAACACAAACTTCTAAATCATCTAACAGGGTACCGTTCCAGTCCCAAAAAATCAAATCCAAGGGTTGCTTCATAGATTAACCTTCAATAAACAGAGCAGAAAGATGAGAGTTATGCTCAATCAGGCGAACCAATGCTACACCAAGGATACAGCAGCTGATGATTTCGCCCAGACCGACTGAGAACATGTTGAACAGAATAATCGGACCGGTGACAGCGCCATCCGTAAAGAAGAATGAAATCTCCAGACCGATGATAACAGCGTTAAAAATAACCGGCGGCAAAGAGGCCGGCAGAGCCAGGCCCTTGATGCGAATATTCCGCAGCAGCCAAGTACAGATGCAGGCAAGCAGAGTGGCCAAGGTACCAAACACTACATCGACAGCTACGGTGGTGCCCATAGATACACCCAGCAGGTTTGCCAGGAAACAGCCAACAGTTACGCCGACGATATATTCGCCGCCAAAGACGGGCAGCAGGCACAGGGCCTCGGAAATACGAACCTGCACGCTGCTAAAGGACAGCGGAGCCAGGACTAAACACAGCACAGTATACAGTGCTGCGACCAAGGCGCAGCGCACGATGCGATGCACACGGTTGTGAGTAGCGTTTTGGGATTTCTGAATAGACATAAAAAGATACACTCCGGCGGAAAGATTTTGACCACAGAGCACCGCCAAGTCCCTGAGGTTTGGTCCCATAAAATGGGCGAGCCTAAAATCCTAAGTTGCTCGATCGCCTTGTAAACGACACCTTAGTATAACAAAAAAGCGCCTTTCCTGCAAGGAAAGACGCTGAAAAGTAAAATAAAATGCCGACACATATTTTAAGGACAGCATTTGTAAAGATTGCATACAAAGGTTAGTTGCGGATTTTACCGGTAAAGACAAGAGCAACTGTGTCAGGACCAGTATTAGCAGAAACAACACCGCCCAGAGAAAATACAGCAACTGGCGGATGACCAAACATCTTGCGTGCAGCCTTGATCAGTTCATCTTTACGGTCAATTTCGGTATGACCAATCATGTACTCCACATCGTTCAGGTCCATGCCTTCCAAATGCTTTTCACATAGAGACAACATTGCAGGAATGACTTTGTCATCGCCGCGCACTTTGTTTTCAACTTTGGTCTTTCCGTCAATCATAGAAATGATGGGACGCAGACCCAGCAGTTCACCAGCAAAAGCAGCAGCGGCAGAAATACGGCCGCTCTTTTTCATCTGTTTCAGGCTGTAAGGTCCCAGAATAATTTCTACCTGATGCATCTTCTGTTCAAATTCATCGATCAACATACGGACCTCTGCACCGTTTTGAAGCTTGCGGCCCATTTCTGCTACATACCAGCCGAAGGACATAGAATAGGTGTGGCTGTCCAGCAGGTGGATTTTCATATGATGCTCAGGACGCTCTTCTCGCAGCAGATCCCGTGCCATTAAAGCATTATTATAAGTAGAAGAACCTTCGCGGTTGATGGTGATGTGAATCACATCGGTATAGCCGGCATCCACATATTCACAGTACTTTTCACAGAACTGAATCGGCGTAATAGCAGCGGTAGAAGGAACGCCGGCTGATTGACGCATTTTATCATAAAATTCGCTATGAGAGCAGGTAACACGCTCTTCATAATCCACATCATCCAGTAAAATGCGAAAGGACATGATATCGATGCCATATTGATCGGCCAGCTCCTGAGGCATATCGCAAGAGGAGTCGGTTAGAATTGCAATTTTACTCATTATTTCCTCATTTCCATTCGTAGTCACGCAAGTGACCATGGTCTAAAAGTTCAGGGAAATCCCACTGGCGCAGTACTTCATATACGCCGATGGCTACCGAGTTGGAAAGATTCAAGCTGCGGCAGTTTTCCTGCATGGGAAAACGGACACAATGCTGCTGATTTGCGGAAAGCAAAGCTTCCGGCAGACCGGCATCTTCCCGACCAAAAACAAGATAGGTGCCATCGGGGTAGGTTACGTCGGTATAACGATTGGGAGCCTTTGTTGTGAAATAATAAAAAGGCCCGTCGTTTCGCGCAAAAAAGTCATCCAGACTTTGATAATATGTTATATCAAGATAGTGCCAGTAGTCAAGCCCGGCATGCTTTAATTTTTTATCGTCGATGGTAAAACCCATAGGGCCTACCAGGTGCAGACGACAGTTGGTACAGGCACAGGTGCGTGCTACATTGCCGGTGTTCTGGGGGATGCGAGGTTCCACCAAAACGATATTTAAGGTTGGTTTCTGATCCATATATTCCTCCTAATCCAATTAAGCGTGGAAAATGAGTTTATTCAGCTGCGGCTCAAACCAAACACCAAAGCGCGGGTCAGCCTGCGGGTCTGTGTTCTGAATGCACTCAGAAACAAAGGCTGCAGCAGCATCCGCGGCTGCAGAAAGTGCATTGCCGTGCAAAAGCAGCCCTGTCACAACAGCAGCAAACAAATCACCTGTACCGGGATAGCTGCGGGGCAAAAGCAGTTTCTTTTGTACGAAGCGTTCGGCACCTGTACCGGCATAGCCCAGATACTTGCCCATGGGGATACCGGTAACGATAGCAGAGGGGCAGATGGATATGAGCAGATCTGCAAGATTTTGCGCAGATTCGCGGGTCCATTCTGTCGGTTCCGGTTGATCTACACCAAGCAAAAGATGGGCTTCGGTCAGGTTGGGTAAGATCAAATCAGCCTGACGCGCCAGCTGTGCCATAGCGGAAACAATATCAGCGGAAAGACTACGGTAGAGTTTGCCGTGATCCCCCATGGCGGGATCAACGATTTTATAAGCATCGGGCCAAAGTGTGTATGCCTTTTGTACGAGCTGTGCTTGTGCAGGTGTTGCAAGATAACCGGAAAAGATACAATCAAATGTGACGTCCAGCTGGGCATAATGGTCCAGAGCAGCAGCACCATAAGTATCATTTTCCATGCGGGCAGGCTGACCGAGACCGCCAGTATGGGTAGACAATACAGCAGTAGGTAAACAAATCACTTGATGCCCCATCGCAGAAAGCACCGGAAGAATCACAGACAGACTGCAGCGACCCAGTCCGGAAAGATCGTGGATGCAAAGGATCTTTTTCGGCGGTTGCAAGTGTTGCAAAAAAGACACCCCCTAAAATGAACTTGTATCTAAATAGTATACCATAAAATGCGCATTGAAAAAAGAAGAATAATTCCCAGTGGCGGGGGAATAATGCCCCTATAAGCAAAAAAGGAGGGAATACGATGAACATGAAACATCAGCAGCAAAACGTCAGCATGAATATGGTTAATCTGTTGGCAGGTGCAGCCGCAGGCGCGGCAGTAAGCGCAGCGGGTATGTACTGGATGGGCTATAATCAGCGCCAGCGCAAACAGTTTGCGAAGAAGGCAGCACGTGGTGTAGAAAACGTTGTGAGCGGGCTGGAAAACATGATTGAAGATTATATGCCCCACTGATACCGCAGAACACGCCGCTTTCCGATTCGGAAAGCGGCGTGTTCTTTCGGAGGAAAATGTGCAGCTATTGGCAGATGGCGTAACAGCGTGTATAATGGGCAGGATATTAAAAGCGGGAGGATCTTCATGCGCTATTATTTTGCCCCAATGGAAGGCTTTACGGATGCGATTTATCGCAATACCCATGCACGCTATTTTGGAAAGCAGACGGATAGGACAGAACTGGATCGGTATTATGCACCCTTTCTTTCTCCGAAAACAGATTTGAGCGTAGATCCACGTCAACTACGGGATATACTGCCAGAGAACAATGTGGGAATGCCAGTAATTCCACAGATTTTAGGAAAAGATGCAGATGCCTTTTTGTGGATGACACAAAAGCTGGCAGATATGGGATATCAGCAGGTAAACCTAAATCTGGGGTGCCCATCCGGTACGGTGACGGCTAAGGGAAAAGGCGCTGGCTTTTTACAGGACCCGGAAGCATTGGAAAAATATTTGGATAAGATTTTTGCACAAAGCGTATTGCCGATTTCCATTAAGACCCGTATCGGGATGCGGGATGCTGAGGAGTTCGGCGAATTGCTGGAACTGTACAATCAGTTTCCTGTGAAGGAACTGACAATTCATCCTCGTGTCGGCAAGGCATTTTACACAGGCGAAGTGAATATGGAAGTCTTTGACTGGGCGGCAGCGCACAGCAAGGCTCCTGTATGTTATAACGGCAGTCTGTATACGGTAGAAGAGGTGCAGAACTTTATCAGCAAACATCCGGATGTGGATGCCATTATGTTGGGACGAGGGCTTTTGGCAGACCCAGCACTGGTGCGGAAACTCCACGGTGGAAAGCCTTTGGAAAAGCAGGAACTGCGCGCGTTTCTGGATGAAATTTATGAGCAGTATGTGGAGAAGTTCGGCAGCAGACAAAGTGCTATGCGCCGTATGAAAGGCGTGTGGGGCTATGTGCTGTGTATGTTCGATGACCATGAAAAACTGGAAAAACAACTGCGTAAACTGCGCGACCCGGCGGAATATGGTGCCGTGGTGGATGCGATTTTTCAGAAGCTGGAACTGCGGCAGGATGCAGCAGATGTAAAATAAAAAAATCCCGGTGGAACTTCCACCGGGATTTTTTATTGCAAAAGAGAAATTCAGGATGCGTTGGACGCGAACCAGTCATCATCTACAACGACGCAGTTTGCATCTTTGCCAATCAAAGCATTACGGCTGTTTTCCTTATCGCCGTACTTTTCCAGATAGGCAGTTTCGTAGGAGGTACGCTGCCCCTGCAGTGCAGGTTCGATACCGGGGAACATCAGACGCAGTGCCTCACCACGGCAATGGACGCCGTCAAAGAAGAGAGATTCGGGAATGCCAACACGACCGGCATGATAGCTGCCATACACGGGGATGTCGTGTGCATCGCCATATTCTCGCAACCAGGGTTCCACTTGGAAGAAGCCTTCCAATCCTTCGGGATTGTTATGTACATGCAGGCAGATGAAAGGATGGTACGGTGTGAGCAGAAATACCACATTGGTGCCCTGCTGCTGCACATGCTGCACAAAGCGGTCAAACAAATCTGTCCAATAAGGGTCCATTTCGGGAAAACCGTGCATGGCAGAAATCGTACCAGCCTGACCTAAAACTTCCGACATGACACGATCTTTTGTCCAGGTGCGGAAATCAACAGGATACTGGATGCTGCCATCGGGGAACATTACGGCATAATCCAACTGGCTGATATCACCTGTGACGGCATGGAACGGAATATCGTTGCCATCTTCGGTTGTTACCTGACCGGTTTTCTTTTGCGTTAGATAGTGGCGTACATTGCCCTGAAAATAGGCCGGATCAACCAAGGCTTTCCAGAGCGCAACTTTGTCGGGCTCTTCATAATCGCTGGGGATGCCCAAACCCTTTTCCAAGAATTCAGAGAACAGTTCGGTATTGGAATTGCGGTTCAAATCTGATGTGGATACACCGTTGAATAGCCAGGGGTCCACGCAGATAATCAAATTTTTCGGCATTTTTTCGGCACGCTCAAAGAGATACCAAGTATTGGCGATATCCATGAAACTGGCACCGCTCATGCCGGCATTGAAAAAGCTGCCGCCAACAATATCGCTGTTGAGTTGCATAACACGGCTGGAACCAAGTGCAATCGTGTCAGGAACCTGATCTTCCGGCAGGTTTTGGACGTAAATTTCCAGAACCTGGCGTTCATCCATTTTGTCGTAGTTGGAAACGGTTTGACCATCCAGCAGCAACGATGCAACCTCGCGGGGTGCAAGTTCGCCTTGGAACAAGCCGCTGACATCCACTTTATAATTGAACCACATCATAAAAAGCGGAATCGGTAGAAGCAGACAGCATTTCAGTACAATGATCAGAAAAACGACCGCGCGGCGCAGGCAGAAGGTCAGAGGAGAAACTTGTTTTTTCATAATGTGACCTCCTTAATACTGCTGATAGATAAACATGGATTTGCCGAATACGCCGAAGAAAAGAATTGCCATCGACAGGACGTAGTAAACAAGCCAGCGGACAACAAAGCACTGTTGACGAATCCATTGGTAAACGGGACCACGCCACTCAACGAGCTCAACAAAGGTACAACCAAGCAACAGCAGCCCAATAGTAGAAAGGGGGAGACTGCGGCCGGCGAGACCCTGCATAAAGCCGGGCAGCGTAAAGCCAGCCCAACCACGGAACATACCAGAAAATACCGTCAAGGCGTTGGTGCCGTTCAGTGCAGCGGCAAAGAATACGATACAGAACGTAAAGAGCAGATAGACACAAGTGCGCTGGAGGAGACCTTTTACACGATCCGATTTGTAAAGAGGGTTCTTTTTGTTGTGGCGTCGGCGTTTTTTAGCAGTTGCCTTGCCGAAAACCAGAAACAGACCATTGAAGGCACCCCAAATAACATAGTTCCAGCTGGGACCATGCCACAGACCGCTGATGGGGAAAATGATGAATACATTGAACCAGCCTTGTAGCTTACCCCAAAAACCAGGGAGACCGCGGTTAAAGAAAGAAAGCGGAGTAAAGATGTAATCACGGAACCAGCTGGTCAAACTGATGTGCCAGCGGTTCCACAGCTCGGTGTAGGTGCGAGCTGCAAAGGGACGGTTGAAGTTTTCCAAAAGGTCAAAGCCCAAAACGCGTGCGCCGCCGATTGCAATATCACAGCAACCGGAGAAATCCAGATAAATTTGGTAGCTGAACAGAAGACTGGCGATAATCAGGTAGGGGCCAAGGGATTTTTCAGGGGATGCATATACAGTGCTGACAAAGGCAGCGATGGTATCTGCCAGCACCATCTTTTTGAAATAACCCCACAGCATACGGAATGCACCGCCGGACATACGGGAATAGTTGAACTTATGCGGATGCTCAAACTGGGGCAGCAGGTGCTCGGCACGTTCGATGGGACCAGTGAAAATACAAGGGAAGAAACTGACAAACAGTGCATACTTTGCGGGATTACGCACGGGTTTGATGCGGTGCAGATAAACATCGATCACATAGCCAAGGCTTTGGAAGGTAAAGTAAGAAAGTCCCAGCGGAGCGATTAGGTTCAGCTCGGATACCTTGACGGTACCACCAAACAAAGCAACCAGGTCGCGCCAAGCCTGGGTAAAAAAGTTAAAGTATTTGAAATAAAACAGGATACCGCCGCAAAAGAGAAGCGAAGACCACAAGCAGAGCAGCCGGGCCCATTTTCCTTTCAAATAATCCAAGGCAAGACCACAGCCATATGTAATGACAGTTGCGCTGATCAAAAGACCGACCATGCGTGCATTTTCTGGTTTGTACAGATAAAAAATATAGCTGGCAATCAGCAAAAAATAGGGCTTTGCCCTGCGGGGAAAGCAGTAGGTCAATACTGCTACACCGCAGAAAAAGCCCAAAAAAGCGAGTGAATTAAAATCCATAACGAATGACTCCTAACACCGGATTTTGTGCCCCAAAGAGACAAAACCAAAGATGCCGTTATTTTTCCTGATTCTTTTTGTTCAACTGTTCTTCCAGTTCACGGACACGTTTTTCCAAAAGAGCAATAGACTGCGTCTGACGTTTTGATTTATGGCTTAGCTCAGTGACTGCAACGCTATGGGATAAAAGCAGTAACAAAACAAATCCAAACATGATCATAAACACCACATTGGATGGCATGACCATATCAAAAATATCCCGAATCACATAGATGATATAGGGGAAAATTGCGATGAGCAAAAGGCCTCCGCCACACAAAAGCCATAAAAGGGAGTACTTAACGGAAAGAACATCCCTTTTCAGCAAAACGAGAACACAAAGCAGCATACAAAGCCCAATCAGAATGAAAACAAATTGGTTGACGGGACTCATGCGCGAGGACCTCCTTTCCGGTGGCAGGACATACGATCAATAATCAAAGCCAGACTAACTTTGATCATATAATAAGCACTTTTGAAACTGCGAATGCTGGAAGTGCCTCCGAGACGTTCGTTCATGATAACAGGTGCTTCTCCAATCTTGAAACCAGCCAGCGTTGCTGTCAGAATAGCTTCGGGTTCGGGATAATCTGCCGCATAGTTATCCGCAAAAAAAGCTGTCAGCTCTGGACCGGTTGCGCGGAAACCGCTGGTAACATCATGAACCTTAACGCCGGAAAGCAGATGAATGAGCGCAGAAAGAAAACGGATGCCAAACCGACGCAAAAAGCTGGACTGAAAGCCCTCTTTTTCCAAAAAACGGCTGCCAATACACTGGTCTAACGCACCACTGCGCACAGGTGCGATCACTTTTTCCAGATATTCGGGAGAATGCTGGCCGTCACCATCCATTTGAACGGCGATTTGATAACCGTTGTCTCGTGCATAGCGATAACCAGTTTGGACGCCTCCGCCAATACCAACATTAACCGGAAGGGAGACATAATTAAAATGATTTTCCTTCAGGATGGCCTCGCTGCAGTCGGTAGAGCAGTCGTTGACGACCAAATAGTCTACATCAGGGCAGGTATCAATCAAACGCTGCACGACGTGTTGGATATTTGCTTGTTCGTTATAGCATGGAATGATAACTAGGACGTCGGAATGTTTCAACAATTGGAACCTCCCTTAGGCTCAAAAATGAAGTCTTCTAACTTTCGTAGCAGGTGATTTCGCTGATAGTGGGATACATAGTAGGCGTAGGCGCTGTTTCCCATTGCAATACGCTCGGACTCCGGCAGAGATGCCAAGGTAAGCAGATTATGAGCAAGCGCATCGCTGTCGCATGCAGAACTAACAAGTGCACCACCGCATTCGGCGGCCGCAATGGCACCCTCACCGTTCAGAGAAACCAGCAAAGGTTTTTTGGCTGCCATACAACTTGCCAGTTTGGCGGGAATGGTCAGACCCAAATCAGGAGAATCAGATAGGGAAATCAAAAGTGCATCTGCGGCGCCGGTCAATGCGGGAATTTCGGTCGGTGGAACACTGCCATAGAACGTGACACAATCCCGCAGGGACAGTTCATCGGTCAGGTGTTCCAGCTCAGGGCGGCTCATACCGTCACCGACCAGAACCAGATGAACGGGCACTTTGTCTTTGATTTTTTTTAAGGCGTGGAGTGCGGTATTCAGGCTCTGTGCAGGAGAAAAGTTGCCCGCAAACATAAGCGTAAAGCGATTTTTACCAGCCTCCTTCAGAGCAGAATCACAGGCAGACTGTGCGTAGAAATCCTCGCAATACTGTGGGATAACAGCATAACGCTTTTCTTTTTCAACACATCTACGCGCATTTCTAAAACCGACGCGTTTTTGCAGACGGCTTTCCAGACCAGGGCTCATAGCAATCAATCGGTCTGCACGGCGATAATGCCAATCCGACACAGAGAGTGCTACCCAGCGCAGAAAACGATTTTTCACATCTAAAACGGAATATAGATTTTCCGGCCAGATATCCAGTACATAGTTGGTTAATGGAGCTTTGAATTTGTGTTCTGCCAGAATAGCGGGCCAACTCATTAAAATAGGACTGGTATTGTAACAAAGAATCGCATCATAACCGCCGGGCAGGCGACGCAGTGCAAGTGCGGCATACAACGGCCAGGAAACGTAGTTCAAAAAGATGCGAACCGAAGAATTACCGGTTCGGGGAATTTCCTTGCAGCGGTAGATATGCGCACCATGCCAGCATTCCTCCATAGGACCGGAGGAACTATAACCGTCAAACCATTCTCCCTTAGGGTAGTTTGGCAGACCACACAGCACATCTACCTGAATACCATCTGCAAGAAAACCATCGACAATATCATTGATCCGAAAATTTTCCGGCCAGAAATGCTGTGTAACAATCAAGAGTTTCTTGCCCGAAGCAGACATACACAAAGGCCCCTCTCTTAGAATTCGATTAGTATTTGCGCCAAACCATCTTGTTTACGACACCTACATAGCTTTGGATAATCTTAACAACCTTGGTGGAAACATCCTCAACATAGACGGGAACAGGAATACCAAAATCGCCGTTGTCGTTCATGGAAACAGCAGTTTCCACTGCCTGCTCCACACCACCCTGGTTGATGCCGGCCAAGATGAAGCAGCCCTTGTCCAGCGCTTCAGGGCGCTCGGTGCTAGTGCGGATGCAGACAGCAGGGAACGGATGACCTACACTGGTAAAGAAGCTGGATTCCTCGGGCAGCGTGCCAGAGTCGGAGATGACACAATATGCGTTCATCTGCAGATTATTGTAATCATGGAAGCCCAGAGGCTCGTGCAGCTTGACGCGCGGATCCAGTTGGAAGTTCTGAGCTTCCAGACGCTTGCGGCTGCGCGGATGGCAGGAGTAAAGAATGGGCATATCGTAAGTTTCTGCCAGATGGTTGATGCTGTTGAACAGGTTGGCGAAGTTCTGCTCAGTGTCGATGTTCTCCTCACGATGTGCACTCAGCAGCATATACTTGTGAGGCTCCAGACCTAGACGGGACAGGATGTCGCTGGACTCGATTTTTTCCAGATTTTCGTGCAAGACTTCGGCCATGGGGCTGCCGGTTACATAAGTACGCTCACGAGCGGTACCCTCGGCGTTCAGATAACGGCGAGCATGCTCAGAATAGCACAGGTTCACATCGGAGATATGATCCACAATGCGGCGGTTGGTTTCTTCCGGCAGGCATTCATCAAAGCAACGATTGCCAGCTTCCATATGGAAAATGGGAATATGCAGGCGCTTTGCAGCGATTGCGGATAGGCAGCTGTTGGTATCGCCCAGAATGAGCAGCGCATCCGGTTTCTGCTCGACCATCAGACGGTAGCTCTTGGCAATGATGTTGCCAATGGTTTCGCCTAAGTCTTCACCGACAGCGTTCAGGTAGAAATCCGGTGCACGCAAGCCCAGATCTTTGAAGAAGATGCCGTTCAGGGTGTAGTCGTAGTTCTGACCGGTGTGGACCAGAATCTGATCAAAATATTTATCGCATTTCTTGATGACGGCAGCTAGACGGATAATCTCCGGGCGGGTGCCGATAATGGTCATCAATTTGATTTTTGCCATGATGAATCCTCCTTGGAATTAGATAGACAGAACGCGGGGATATGGGGGCGTTCCGTCCCGCATGTATATGTGGCAGTATTTTGTGTGCCAATCATTTCTATTAAAAACGCACTGCCATTGGCGGTGCGTTTTTTATAGAACCTCAGTTAGCTTTTTAGATAGGAACAATAGGTGCGGTACAGTTCTTGTTCCAGTGTTTCGGAGAGGCAGTCTGACGGAACCTGCCCAGCGGCGAAGCCCTGGATGGTTTCAGCCAGACTACCCAGCGTGATTTCATGAACCGGATGGATACGGCAAATGGGATAGCGGGAACGATCGCACATGACATTGCCGTCAAAAGCGTCGAGGATGCATTGTACAACATCATCGATATAAACCAGCGGTAGCACAAAATCGGGGTCCCGCACGGAAAGAGGGAGACCGTGCGCCGCATTATAACAAAAGGTTGCTACAACACTGTTGTAGTTTGGGCGACACCATTTGCCGAACACGCCCTCCATGCGGAAAACGTAGACGGGGCTGCCGCAACGGTCACCGTGGGCAAAAACAGCCAGTTCGGCCTCCCGTTTGCTTTTTCCGTAATCGTTATCCAGTTCGGCCTGAATGCTGCTGGTCACTAAAATGGGTGCAGAATTGCCCGCAGCTGCTAACTCGGCCAGCAGGGTATCAGTCAATCCGGAATTGCCAGCATAAAATTCATTGGGGTCTTTGGGACGGTTGATGCCCGCCAGGTGAACGACAAAGCCAGCCTGACGACAATACTCAGTCAGCATTTCCGGTGTAGATGACCGGGTGAAACACAGTAGATTGGTATAACCTCGCTGCTGCAGAGCTTCGACCAGATTGCGTCCCACAAAACCGGCAGCACCGGTAATCAGAATGGGGGTGGAAAGTTCCATGCAGTGATACTCCTTATAAGGTAAGCGAATTACTTGCCCCAGTTAGCCAGCTGCTCCTGGATGTATTCGGTACCCATGATCTTGTCAACGGTGCCCTGAACGTCCAAACGATGGGTGTTGTGGCTGGTGTAAGCCTCTTCGCCCTGGGTTTTGACTTCGCCCTTAACAACAAACTTGTCGTAGTTCAGGTCACGAGAGTCAGCGGCAACACGATAGTAACGTCCCATATCCTCGCAGCGCAGGCGCTCTTCCTGGGTCATCAGCGTTTCATATAGCTTTTCACCATGGCGGGTGCCGATGATACGTGTGCCGGTATCACCGAACAGCTGCTGAACAGCCTTTGCCAGGTCACCGATGGTGGAAGCGTCAGCCTTCTGGATAAACAGATCACCGGGATTTGCGTGCTCAAATGCGAACATGACCAAGGCAACGGCTTCGTCCAGATTCATCAGGAAGCGAGTCATGTTGGGGTCGGTGATGGTGATGGGATTGCCAGCACGGATCTGATCCACGAACAGGGGAATGACAGAACCACGGCTGCACATAACATTGCCATAGCGCGTGCAGCTCAGGACGGTGCCGTGCTGTGCCGCCATACGAGCGTTAGCGGTAACAACGTGCTCCATCATAGCCTTGGAAATGCCCATGGCGTTGATGGGGTAAGAAGCCTTATCGGTGGACAGGCAGACAACACTCTTGACGTGATTTTCCACGGCAGCGTGAATTACGTTGTCAGTACCGATGATGTTGGAGCGCACAGCCTCCATGGGGAAGAACTCACAACTGGGGACTTCTTTCAGAGCAGCAGCATGGAAAATGAAGTCAACACCGGGCATTGCATCGCGCAGGCTCTGCAGATCACGCACATCACCGATGTAGAAGTGAACCTTGTTATAGAACTCAGGATAGTTTGCCTGCAGCTCGTGACGCATATCATCCTGTTTCTTTTCGTCACGGGAGAAAATGCGGATTTCACCAATGTCGGTAGACAGGAAGTGCTTCAGAACAGTATGACCGAAGCTGCCGGTACCACCGGTGATCATTAGGGTTTTGCCATTAAAAATAGTGGTTTCCATATAAAATTACCTCCTAAAATAAGGATCGACAAAAAAGGTCGTGCTGATATTGGTGCGTTTACGCACACCATAATCTTATCACAAATGGGCTGCGTTTCCAACTGAAAATTGCATGAAAGTTGCGAGAATGAGAAGAAAAGAGTATAATACGGTAAAATTATGAGATAAAGGAGACTGTCTTATGCGCGCTTATGAATATCTGCTGAAATACGCACGAGTGTATACCACCAGCGACCCAGACAGCGAAAGCTGCCCGTCTACCAGCCGCCAGAAGGATTTGGCGAAGATTCTGGTGGAGGATCTGAAAAAGATTGGTTGCGTAGATGCCCGTATGGACGAAAATGGCTATGTGTATGCCAGCGTGCCGGCCACGCCTGGCTGCGAGGAAAAGCCAGCGCTGGGTCTGATTGCACATATGGATACCGCGCCCGATGCTTCCGGCGAAAATGTGAAGCCTTTGCTGCATGAAAACTATGACGGCGAAGCACTGACACTGCCCGCAGGCGTGGTTATGGACCCAGTGCGTTTTCCGTTTCTGAAAGATCTGAAGGGCGAGACGCTGATTACAAGTGACGGCTCGACGCTGCTGGGTGCAGACGACAAATCCGGTATTTCTGAGATTTTGGCTGCAGTGGAAAGCATCATCCAGGCAAACAAGCCCCATGGCAAGCTGTGCATTGGCTTTACGCCAGATGAGGAAATCGGTCGTGGTGCAGATTTGTTCGATATTCCGGGCTTTGGCGCTGACTTTGCTTACACCGTTGATGGCGGCGATGTGGGCGGCATCGAGTACGAGAACTTTAACGCTGCTTCCGCTGTGGTAACCATTCAGGGGCTGTCGGTACATCCCGGTGACGCAAAAGATACCATGGTGAATGCATCGAACGTGGCAATGGAGTTCCATATGGCTCTGCCTGTAATGGATCGCCCGGAGCATACCTGCGGCAGAGAAGGTTTCTACCACCTGACCCAGATGTATGGTGATGTGAACGAGGCAAAGCTAGGTTACATTCTGCGCGACCATGACATGAACAAACTCGAATACAAAAAGCAGACTATGCAGCATACCGCTGACTGTCTGAATGGCAAGTACGGCGAAGGCACGGTTACGGTGGAAATCGAGGACAGCTACCGCAGTATGCTGGAGCAGATCAAGCCCCACTTCCATCTGATTGACACTGCCCGCAAGGCTGTGCAGGCAGTGGGGTTGGAGCCTGTGGAAGAACCGGTACGCGGTGGTACAGATGGTGCTACGTTGAGTTGGATGGGGCTGCCTTGCCCCAACCTGGGTACTGGGGGATTTAATTTCCACGGTGTATACGAATGCACTACGGTGGAGCGGATGGATCGAGCAACGAAGGTGCTGGAAAATATCGTGGCACTGTATGCAGAATAATCCGTTTTGGAAAAGAATGAAAAATATGCTGCGCAGAAGTTTCTGTGCGGCATATTTTTTTGTGAAAGTCCCTAATAACAGATAAGGAATAAAAGAAGAAATGCGCTAGCAGGGCGACAAATCGACGGAAAAACCATGGTAATCTTGTAAAAAACGGGAAAACAGAGTATAATCTACCCGTAATAGCTTTGACCGTTTGTGAAACGGCATACATAGAAGGAAAAGAGGAAGCGAATTATGGCTGAAACTATGGGAACTTTGCGCCGTACCCACTATTGCGGCGAAGTCCGCCTGGCCCAGGCACAGCAGGAAATGGTCGTTTGTGGTTCTATCGCAAAGAGCCGCGACAAGGGCGGTATCATTTTTGCTGACCTGCGTGATACCAGTGGCATTCTGCAGCTGGTGTTTGATGAGGATACCCCGAAAGACGTGTTTGCAAAGGCACAGAGCCTGCGCAGCGAGTATGTGGTCATTTGCAAGGGCGTTCTGCGTGAGCGTGCAGCAAAGACCAATAAGATCCCCACTGGTGATGTGGAACTGTATGTTTCCGAGCTGCGTATTCTGAGCGAAGCAGAGACCCCTCCGTTCGAAATCCGTGATGAAATCAACGTGAAGGATGAACTGCGACTGAAGTACCGTTATCTGGATTTGCGCCGCCCGGCTGTGCATGAGCCGCTGGTGCTGCGCAGCAAGATCTGCCAGATTGTGCGCAACTTCTACTGTGAGAATCACTTTACTGAAATCGAAACACCGACCCTGATCAAGAGCACGCCGGAAGGCGCTCGTGACTATGTTGTGCCTAGTCGTGTACAGCCGGGTCACTTCTACGCTCTGCCCCAGAGCCCCCAGGTTTATAAGCAGCTGCTGATGCTGTCCGGTTTTGACCGTTACTTCCAGATCGCTCGTTGCTACCGCGATGAGGACCTGCGTGCAGACCGTCAGCCTGAGTTTACGCAGATCGACCTGGAGATGAGCTTTGTTGATGAGAACGACATCATGAGCTTGAATGAAAAGCTGATTCAGCGTCTGTGGAAAGAGATGCTGAACGTAGATGTTCAGATCCCGTTTGCTCGTTTGAGCTGGGATGAGGCTATGGACCGTTTCGGTTCCGATAAGCCTGACACCCGTTTCGATATGGAGATTCAGGACGTAACCAGCGTGTTTGCAAACACTGAGTTCGTTCCCTTTAAGAACGCGGTTGAGGCTGGCGGCACCATTCGTGCCATCAATGCAAAGGGGCTGGCAGATAAGCTGACCCGTAAGACTATCGACAAGCTGGGCGACACGGCTAAGACTTATGGCGCAAAGGGTCTGGCATATACCCGCATTACCGCAGAAGGCACCGCTTCCAGCTTTGAAAAGAATCTGACCGAAGAAGAGAAGAATGCACTGCACACGCAGCTGAATGCAGAGGTCGGCGACGTACTAATGTTGGTTTGCGACGCAAAGCGTGTTACCGCTTGCACCGCTCTGGGTCAGGTTCGGTTGGATGTGGCTCGCCGCTGCGATTTGATTGATTCGGATAAGTTCAACTTCCTGTGGGTTGTCAACTTCCCGCTGTTCGAGTACAGCGAAGAAGAGGGACGCTGGCTGGCTATGCACCATCCGTTCACCATGCCCACGGATGACAGCATGGACAAGCTGGAAACTGATCAGGGCAACTGCTATGCACGCGCTTATGATATCGTGCTGAACGGCTGCGAGATGGGCGGCGGTTCTATCCGCGTTAACGATCCTAAGATTCAGGAGCGTATGTTTGCTGCGCTGGGCTTTACTGAGGAGCGCGCACGCGAGAATTTCGGCTTCCTGATTGATGCTTATAAGTACGGTGCACCCCCGCATGGAGGTATGGCATACGGTCTGGACCGTATGGTTATGCTGATGCTGAAGCGTGATTCGATTCGTGACGTTATTGCCTTCCCCAAGGTACAGAATGCCAGCGAGCTGATGAGCGGTGCTCCCGGTGTATTGGAGGACAATCAGTACAAGGAATTGTCCATCGCTTACGTGCCCGAGGAAAAGTAATTTACTACTGAAAACGCCCTGCGGGCCTGCCCGCGGGGCGTTTGTGTTACATACATCAAGGAGTGACTATGGATACAAACGAGAAAAAACAGCTTGGGAAAAGTGTGATCTGGAATACGCTGGGAAATCTGGTATATTATGCCAGCCAGTATGTACTGCTGATTTTGGCACAGCGTTTGGCAGGTGCGACAGTAAGTGGACAAGTTTCAGTTGCAATGAGCATTGCGGCAATTTGCCTGAGTTTTTCCAACTATGGTATGCGCAGTTTTCAAATTAGTGATTTTGCGCATAAGTACAACGATAAAGTTTATCGAGATAGCCGACGTTTGACGGTGTTGCTAGCGGGACTGGCCTGTGCGGTGTTCGCTTTTGCAGTGAGTTATACGCCAGAGCAGCGCTGGGTCATTCTGTTGTATACCATTGCCCGCCTGAGTGAAGGTTATATTGATGTGTGGCATGGCTACCTGCAAAAGGCTGACCGCATGGATTTGGTAGGCAAGCTGTTTGGATTGCGCGGAATTCTGACCATTGTGGGCTTTGCCGGCGGATTGGTACTGACCAAGAATGTGGTTGTCACGATGGGCATTCTGGCGGCATTGAGCTGGGCGTGTGTACTGTTTGCAGATGTTCCGCCATCGCGCAAGGCTGCGGATTTCTCCGACAGGGCAAGCGGGACTGTGGCAATGCTGTTGTGGGAATGCGCACCCCTGGCAGTGTACAGCTTTTTGAACAGCAGTATTGGATCTGTAATCAAACTGATGTGTGAGCGCATTGTAGGCACGGTGGAGTTTGCGTACTTCAATAACGTGTTTGCGCCGGTACAAATCATCCAGGTAGGTGCTATGTATATTTTTGCACCTTTCATGATGTACTTTGCACGCAGTTGGGAAAAGAAAGATAAACGCGGCTACTGCCGTGGATTTGGTATGGCAACGATTGCGATGCCGGCGTTGTGGCTGTGCGGTGCAATCGGTGCATTTCTGCTCGGGCCGTTCTTTTTAGGGGTGCTGTATGGAGCGGAAGTAAAGGCATACTCGTTCCTGTTACAGCCGGCAGTTGTAGCTGCTGTAGTAAACATTTATGTAAGTATTTTGTGCTACCTGTTGAGCATGATGCGGGAGATGAAAGGACTCATTTTCGGTAATGTGGCAGGTATTGCAGCGGCACTGGTGCTGTCTGTACCAATGGTAAATGTAATGGGGGTGGCTGGTGCAGCATGGGCTACAGTTGCGGCGCGTGGTGTGCAGGCTATGTGTTGTTTGGCAGTGTTGATGTGGCGAAGCAAGAAACACTTTGCGGAAGTATAGTATGAAATGAAAAAAACGCGATGCAGTCAAATGCTAACACCAGATGAGGAAGTAATTTAGAAAACACAAAAAAGTTACATACTGGCATTACAGGACAAACAAATACCGAAGACAGCATGAGAAGCAGTCTTCGGTATTTTCTATGTTATCGGAAACTTGCAGCAGGGTCGGAGATTTCCAATAATAATAAAAAGGGCTTGCCATCTGCTTTTGCAGACGGCAAGCCCTTTTGTCAGCTTAAACTAATATTGTCTAATGTTTGGGTGGTTTCCATTACCGTATCAGTTGCTCTTCTTTTTGGAAAAGAAGACAGTCACACACAGAACCGCACCACAAATCACAGTCAGCGCTACCCAAAGCATTACATTGCTGGTGTCGCCCGTTTGAGGAGATGCAGGCTTAGAATTGCTGGGCTTCTCAGTGGGGACAGTGGGATTCGTGTCGTCCGGTTTCTCGGTGGGGGCGGTGGAATCAGGCTCAGTGGGCTTGTCCGGGGTAACGGGAGGCAGCTTTGCAATCAAATCTTGCTGCTTGTAACCACACACGGAGCAGGAACGCTCACGCAGGCCTTCCTTCTCGGTAGTAGGCTCCAGCGTAATCGTCCAATCACTGTAGGTATGTTCCGCCTTATCGCTGATCTCATCCTTGTGCTCACAGGTGGCTGCGTGCCAATGGTGCGTTTCATCATTGGTCCAGTCTGCAGCGAAGGTGTGGTTATGGGCCGCACCCTTAAGAGTGAAGCTGACAGTATGTCCATTGCCCGCATTATACTGATAAACGGCAGTGATCGTGTCGTCCTCAAAGCTGAAGGTATTGCTTGCAGCATCAAAGCTGCCGCCAGTCACAGAAATAACCTTGGTGATGTCAAAGTGACCGGGCAGCTTGGCGCAATCAAAGTTTTCTCGCTGATCCAAGGTATAGACATTGTCCTCGGAACGCAAGTTGTTCAATCCGGGATTCTGGGAAAGATCCAGACTGGTCAGGTGGTTATCTGCAAACCACAGGGACTCCAGTGCCTTGTTTTCGGACAGATCCAAAGCAGTTAACTGATTGCTGACACAATACAGTTTCTTCAGGGCCTTGTTTGCAGAAAGATCCAGTTCGGCAAACTGATTCGTGCCGCAACTCAGCTCCTGCAAAGCAGGATTATGGGCGAGATCTAGTGCAGTCAGCTGATTATTGTTGCAGTGTAACTCTTGCAGTGCGGCATTCTTGGTCACATCCAGTGCGGTCAGCTTGGCCGCATTGCAGTGCAGCGAAAGCAGCTTGGGATTGTGGGACACATCCAAGGCGTTCAGCGAGTTTGTATAGCAATACAGATAGTTCAGTTCCGGATTCTTGGTCACATCCAGCTCGGTCAGTTGGTTCAGAGAGCAAGACAGTACCTTCAGTGCAGGGTTCTGGGTCACGTCCAGTGTGCTGATCTGGTTTTCACTGCAAAGCAGTTTGACCAGAACAGGATTCTTGCTCACATCCAGTGCGGTCAACTGATTCTTGTCGCAATCCAAGTCATCCAGCACCGTACACGAGGTCACATCCAGCGCAGCCAGTTGGTTGCCAACACAATACAGCTCCTTTAGTGCCGGGTTTTCAGATATAATCAGCTCGGTCAGCTGATTATAGTTGCAGTACAAGTGGATCAGATTTTTATTTTGGGAAATATCCAGCCACGTCAGCATATTATTGCCGCAATTCAGCTGATCCAATGCTGGGTTTGCGGATACATCCAGCAGAGTCAGTTGATTGTGGCCGCAGTGCAGCGTTTCCAGTGCGGGATTCTGGGTCACATCCAGTGCAGTCAGCTGATTGTTGTCGCAGTCCAGCATTTTGAGTGCGGGATTCTGGGTCACATCCAGTGCGCTCAGAGCGTTCGAGTTGCAATCCAGCCACTCCAATGCAGGGAAAGCCTCGATGCCCTGCAGGTCAGCAATGCCCCGCTTTGATACATCAATATGGGTAACCTGCCCTCTTTCATCTTCGGACAGGACAAGATCCTGGTTTGTGTCAAACTGCTCCGCAACATAGGCTCGAAAAATTTGATCCGGGAAATTCGTTTCATCGATAGCAATGTCTGTCCCCTCTGCGGAAGCAGCCATCGTCAGCAGGCTCATAGCCGTGATCAACGACAATGCGGTACCCAGCAGCTTTCTGGGCATGGTTGTGTGCTTGTGCATGGTTTAGCCCTCACTTTCAAATTCAATCGTAAAAGGTCCTTACTTTGCAAAGGAGATTATACTATTGAATAGTATATCAGGCATTTCCTGATTTTCAATATTTTTTCAAAAGCTACTGTATAATTTTTGTCGATGTTGTTCAATGCTTATGCGGTTAGAAGATGCATCTGTATCATCTTAGCGAGCATACTGTTTATACTCCACATGGAGTATAAACAGTGCAATCATTAGGAACAAGTTCCTAAAACCTTTTGGGAAAATACTTCCTTACAGGGTATACCCAAA
>JARHYC010000004.1 GCA_029264955.1 Faecalibacterium sp.
CACCGTCATATGTCCCACCTGCTGGGCTTGTTCCCCGGTGATCTGATCTCTGTGGATAATCCGGAATTCATGGAAGCCGCAAAGGTTTCCCTGAAAGAGCGCGGCGAACAGAGTACAGGCTGGGGCATGGGTCAGCGTATCAACGCATGGGCTCGTACCGGCGACGGCAACCAGTCTCATAAACTGATTCAGAACCTGTTTAAGGGCGGTATTTATCCCAACCTGTGGGATGCACACGCTCCGTTCCAGATCGACGGCAACTTTGGTTACACCTCTGGTGTTGCTGAAATGCTGATGCAGAGCAATATGGGTTACATCAATATGCTGCCCGCTCTGCCTGAGGTTTGGGCGAATGGCAGTGTCAGTGGCTTGATGGCTCGCGGAAACTTTGAGGTTTCCATGAAGTGGTCCAGCGGCAAGCTGACCGAAGCTACGGTTTTGTCGAATAATGGTGGTACTGCTACTGTACAGATTGCAGGCGCTAAGAATATCACTGTTAAGGATGCCTCCGGCAACACGATTGAGGCTGCTGCGGTTTCAGGTAAGCCCGGTCGCTTCACCTTCGAAACGAAGGCAGATGGTGTGTACACCATCACGGTTGCCTAAAAGAAGCAGAATGCGTAATGGATACGAATGACTTTTATTTTCAGGAGGAAGAACATGCGATCTGTGAAACAGAGAGTACTGGCAGCACTCTTGACAGCAGTGATGCTTGGTACTTATGTTATGCCGGCATATGCAGCTGATGCCACGGTATCGGCAGACCCTGCAGCAGGCGAAACGATTGTGACGGAAGATACGACCGTTGCACATAAGGAAGAACCGGTTGTGCCCGGAGCGGAAATCGAAGGCCAGCCGGAAGTACAGCCAGAACAAAAACCGGAGGAGCAGCCTGAAGCTGCACCCGAGGTACAGCCAGAGGAAAAGCCCGAAGCTGAACCCGAGGCAGACCCCGCAGGACAGCCGGAAGAAGCACCTGTGGAAGAAGAACCCGCCGAGGAAGAAACGGCTGAAGAGAAACCTGTGGAAGAGCCGGCAGAAGAAGCTGCCAACCAGCTCGAAGTAGTGGCTGTAACGGATGATTCTGTGGTTCTTTTTGCAGAAGGTCATGTAGCATTGGATAAGGCTCCCATGAAGGCTTCTGCAAAAGCAAGCAGTCATCAAGATGGCGAGGGCAGCGAAGATGGGCCAGCCAGCCAGGCTTTCGATAATGATGTTAACAAAGCATGGCACAGTAGCTACAGCATTCAGAAGATGCCTCATACGCTTGAGTGGAATCTGGGCAATAGCAGTGAAAGCTTTACCGTCAGCGGTATGCGTTATCAGATGAAGAAAAATGTGGATGTGGGCAATGGCCGTTGGGCAAAAATTAAAATTGAAGCACTGAAGAATCAGAATGTAATCTGGAGCGGCGAGGCGACTTTGCCGAGCGGTGACTGCAATATTTCTTTTGGTCAGAATATTACAGCAGATGCTATGAAAGTAACTGTTCTGGAGAGCAAGGGTAACCCAGACAGCGATGCTAACAAATTCGCTTGCGCTGGTGAGTTGACCGTTTATGGCGAAAAGCCGGAAACTGTCAAAGAAGAATACGTTTATGTTCCCATGCTGGACAAAACAGCGATGAAGGAATCTGCAAAGGCAAGCAGCGAAGAAGCAGCAGGCAGCAACGATTGGGGCGATGGTCCCGCAGCTTGGGCATTTGATGGTGATATCGGCAAGGCTTGGCATACACGATATTCTACAGGCGGAAAGGCAGAGCCGCCCCACACCATTGAGTGGAATTTGACCAGTGACAAATCCGCTGTGTTGGTTGGTCGTCTGGAATATGTCATGAAGGGCGCAAACAACAGCGGCAATGGTCTGTGGAAGCAGATCAAGGTGGAAGCTACCGTCAATGGGACAGCGCAGGTCGTATACGAAGGTCCGGTTAAAACAGGCAATCACGCAATGATTGACTTTACCACCGGCCCGGTAAACGCCACTGCTTTGAAAGTAACGGTTAAAGAAGGTCACAACGATTTTGCCTGTGCTGGTGAGCTGACCGTTTACCAAGCTAAGACCAAAATCGAACTGGATCCCGAACCGCTGCCGCTGACCAAAAAATATCAGCAGATTCCGCAGAAACAGATCACTGCTGCAAACGGTATTTCTGCAAGCAGTGAGCATACAACAACTGAGACTACCGGTGATGGTTTTGCCAAGTGGGCTTTTGACGGCAAGAACGATACTGCATGGCATGTAGAATATAGTGCAGATTTGGCTAGCCAGAAAGCATGGATTCAGTGGGATCTGGGTGAAGTCAAGACGGTTGGCCAGATTGGCTATATTCGTCAGGATAATAAGGATAATAGCGGCAATGGTCGTTGGAAGACGGTTCTGGTTTCCGGCCAGAAAGAAGATGGAACTTGGGTCAATCTGCGCAAGATGACTCTTGATGAGTCTGCAATGGCGCAGAATGGCGCAGAAGTCATGATTCCCTTTGCACCGACTGATGTTAAGACTTTGAAAGTTGAAGTGCTGGACAGCTATAACTCCAGCGCCCAGAAGTTTGCACACGCCGGCGAAATCAAGACCTATGCGGTTGTAGACAAGGAAACCTACACGGTTGCCTTGGATGCAGAAAGCAAGACTGTGGCAGAAGGTGAAACCTTCCCGCTGGGTGTAAAATTCATTGACGACAAGACTGGCGCAGAAGTGCCGGATGTCACCTTTAACTGGTCTGCACAGGGTGGTAACCTGTCTGTGCAGGGCGAAGGCAAGAACGCAACTGTTACAGCTCACAGCGAAGGCGAAGGCACGGTTCGTGTCACAGTTGCATACAACGACACATTATATGTTGGTGTGTGCGATGTAACGATTCTGAAGAAGGACGTTGACAGCGTGATTGCCATCAACGGCAAGGATTACACCGTCAAGAGCCTGGAAGAAGCTGTTGCAAAGGCAGGTAAAGCAACCATCAGCAGCATCGAATTCAAGAGCGGTGTGATTCGCAAGGATGACTTTGCCTTCATCTCTGCACACGCAGAGCGCTTTGATGAGGAACTGAAGACTTTCCGCATTGATGATGCGGTTGTGCCTATGAGCCTGAAGAATGATGCCATCCCGGCAAATGCCTTTAAGCTGAACGGTTCTGGTAGTGTTGGTTTGACTAATGTCTACTTGGGCAAGAACATCAAGGGCATCGAAGGTTCTGCATTCTACCAGTGCAAACAGCTGGTTTCTTTTGCAGCACCCGGCGTAGAGTACCTCAAGGCCAATGCGCTGGGCGGTCTGAAGAGCCTGGAAACATTGGAGCTGCCTGCACTGAAAGAGCTGAACAATAACTGCATCAAGGATGCATATGGCGTAAAGAGCGTCAAGCTGCCCAGTGTGGTTACTTTGGGCCAGAATGCATTCAAGGGTTTCTCCAAGCTGACGGATGTCACTTTGGGCGAAACCATTCCGCATATCGAGTATCGTGCACCGCTGGGTCTGGCAAGCACGCCCCAGAAGAATGGTGTGAACCTGCACGTTTCCAAGAATGCACGGGATGCTTACAAGCAGAGCAGCTACTTTGCGGACGGCAAGTGGGCTGGTCTGACTCTGGTGGAAAAAGAACAGGCAACCGTAACCTTTGATGTTGACGGAGCACAGACGACCATTCAGGTTGCGCAGGGCGAAAAGATTGGCGATAAGATGCCAGCAGATCCTACCAAGGAAGGCTTTACCTTCGCTGGATGGGTTGACGAAAACGGCAATGCAGTTACCGCTGATACCGTTGTGAACGGCAATCTGACTGTTACTGCAAAGTGGACAGAAAATGAAAAGCCTGTCGACCCGACCCCGACGCCGGACAAGCCTGTTGACCCGACCCCGACGCCGGACAAGCCTGTCGACCCGACCCCGACGCCGGGCAAGCCTGTTGATCCGACTCCGACTCCCGAAAAGCCTGTCGACCCGACCCCGACGCCCGACAAGCCTGTTGATCCGACCCCGACGCCCGACAAGCCGGTTCAACCCACCCCGACACCGGAGAGCACTGCAAAACCTGTAGCGCCTTCGAATCCGACAACGCCCTCTGCTCCGGCACAGGGTAACGCAGCAAAGACCGGTGATACTACCTACCTGTTTGGCTGGATGGTGCTGGCTGGTGTGATGGCTGCAGGTGCGGTTTGGACTTACAGAAAGAAGCGTTTGAATAAGTAAAATAGCAGTATTTCCCAGAAAATAAAAGAACTCGACCGATGAGAGAAAAATCTCTTGTTGGTCGAGTTTTTTGTTTGGATGTAAGTTGAGATAATATCAAATATCAGGATTCAGCAGAATCTTTTACCAGTAAGTAACCTTGTAAAGAAACAGTACTGATTTGACCACCTGAGGTAGAGATATTCACCCAGTCGAGGTAGAGTGTTTGGGTATCACTGATGGGGAACATCCGTTCTTCTTCCGATAAATTTCCTTCCCGTTTCGGATGATTTTCAATTAGGGAAAGTGCCCATTGTTCACCATCCCAATTTAGTTGTGTGCCATCATTCCAGCGATACTGAATTTGCCAGGGGGCGGTAGTTGTGGAGCGATCCCCAAACCAATAAAGCTGACAGACTTTGTCATATCCTGTGACAGGGATATTTTTCTCTTCACCGTAAAGGCTATATGCCTTGTTAAGGGTGTCATATTCCAATGCGTTACTGTCCAAAATGATGGACCAATCATCCTGTGGGTGCTGATTTACTTGCTCCGCAAGCCTAGTCTCCCACATGAGCTTGGTTTGATGATGCCTCAAATACTGGATACTGCTGTGCATTTGTTCCTGTTCCTGCAGAGAAAGGGAAACAGGCTGAATTTCCAGTGCTTTTCCGTCCCACAAGTGATAAGATACCAAAACATTTTCCAAACGTTTTGATTGGCAATAGCGGGGAAAATCCAAAATGTTTAACGGTGTACAGCTGCCAATCAATACAATGCCTGCAAAAGCCAAAAACAGGCTGCGTGGGTGTTTGTTCAGCGCTGCCAGTAGCAAACCAAACATACCCACTGCTAGCAATAGCAGACCTGCATATCGGGCGGTAGTTAGGCCATAAGCACGCAGGCGGATTCCAATGCCAACCATCTGGACAGTCAAAATTGGGATCAAAGCCAACCAACCCCAGCGCAGCAGCTTTCTTACCCAAGGCGTATTGTCTTGGCGTAGTGTCAGCCAGAAAAAAAGATATCCTGCCAAAGCCAGACTGGCAAACCAGTTCATTGTACCGGATGGCATTTTCCAGGTGAATAAGATTTTACTCACATATCCGCAAAGAATGCAGAGGAGAAACAGATACAGCGGAAAGGCTACACGGCCCAAGAGCAAATGCATGGTCTTGGGCGTTTCTGTTTTCTCATTTGGTGCGGGCAGTTGGGCACAAAGCATATTGGGGAAGAGCACATAAAAGGGAAGCAGCTGAAGTTTGAGTACTGCCTGACTGGGCACAGAAAACAAAAGAGACTCCACTGCCAGACTGCAAATAAGGATACCGAGGGAGGCGATAACACAGGCGGTACCGCTGATGAGTAAATTTTTTACCAGGTTCGGAAATAGGCTGTCTGCATTTTCACTGTCGTACAGCTGCCATATGGCAAAGGCAGAGCCTGCCAAAACCAAACCACAGGTTAGAACGGTAGGCAGCAGAACGAGGTTGTCCGCATTGCTGCGAAGCATGCAATAAAATGCACCGAAAAAGATCGCGAATATGCCGATTGCTACAGCCCAAGGATAAAGCTGTTTGTGGGAAAGTGATTTCTTTTCACAAAAGATGCGTACATTAACGGCAGCAACTATGGCCAGCACGGCGGCAAAAGAAATTGCAGTAGCAGAAAAGATGTGAACCAATGGCATCCGGGGTTCAAATGCCATAGACTGATACAGCAGGAGCGAAAAAACAAAAACCGGTGCAAAGCGACTGACGCCTGATTTTACGCGGTGGATTGCGCGGGAAAAGAATGCGAAACGCTTGCGTTCTTCCATGATAAAAACCTCCTAGTGAAATCGTTCTTATCCGGAGTGTAACACATAGAAGACTTAAAATCAATATAAAAATATTGTAAAACAATAAATATGAGCGCAAAAAAGCAGGCGCCCCGAAGGCTGCCTGCTGTAAAGATGCAATTACTTGGTGCCGTAGATGCGGTCGCCAGCGTCGCCCAGACCGGGGACAATGTAGCCGTTCTCGTTCAGGTGATCGTCCAGAGCTGCCACATAGATAGAGACATCGGGATGAGCTTCCTGCAGAGCATTCAGACCTTCCGGAGCGGCAATCAGACCGATGAACTTGATGCGCTTTGCACCGCGCTTCTTGATCATGTTGATTGCGTCGATTGCGGAACCGCCGGTTGCCAACATGGGGTCCAGGACCAGAACATCACGTTCAGCAATATCAGAGGGCAGCTTGCAGAAGTATTCTACCGGCTGCAGGGTGGTCTCGTCACGGTACAGACCGATAAAGCCTACCTTGGCTGCGGGGATCAGGTTCAGCATACCGTCCAGCATACCCATGCCTGCGCGCAGGATGGGAACCAGAGCCAGCTTACGACCAGCCAGCACCTTGGTGCGAGCAACGGTAACGGGAGTCTCGATTTCCACTTCCTCAGTGGGCAGGTCACGAGTAGCCTCGTAGCACAGCAGATTTGCGATTTCGCCTACCAAATCACGGAACTCCTTGGTGCCGGTCTGCTTGTTGCGCAGCAGGCTGATCTTGTGCTGAATCAGGGGATGGTCAACAATCATAGGTTTCATAAGAATGCTCCTTTTATTTCAAAAATTATTTTGCGTACAAAGGAATCAACGGTTCTCGATTGCCATCAACTTGGCAACGCGCTTGTCGTGGCGACCACCCTCGTATTCGGTGTTCAGGAACAGGTCAACCAGCTGGCAAGCCAGACCAGGGCCAACAACACGACCGCCCATGCACAGTGCATTTGCGTCGTTGTGGCGGCGGGTATACTCTGCACTGAATGCGTCAGAGCAGCAGCAGGCGCGAATACCCTTCACTTTGTTAGCGCTCATGCTGATGCCAACACCGGTGCCGCAAAACAGCAGTGCCTTGTCGCACTCGCCAGCAACGACAGCATCACAGGCAGGCAGAGCCATATCCGGGTAATCAACGCTTTCTTCGGAGTGGGTGCCAAAATCCTTGTAGGCAATACCCAGCTCGTCCAGGTGCTTCTTTACTTCTTCTTTCAGGGCATAGCCGCCGTGGTCGGCAGCCAGAGCAATAGGCTTAGACATATGAAGTTCCTCACTTTATTTATGCATTCTGATTCTGTGCGGACAGTTTCGCGGCGCGTTCCCGCTCCGCCTGGCTCAATCGGTGATAATCCGGCAGTAAGGCACTGGGCGCAACACTTTCACCGTTTGCGTGCATACGGGCGCCAACAACACCTACTGCGCTGCCACGGGCACAGCCTACAGTTTGGGCTGCAGCTACAACATCAGGCAGCTGACCGTATTTATTATAGCACAGGGCAGCGCCGTTACCAACAAAAAACACGGGCTTTTTGCAATTTTCTATAAAGGGTGCCAAGCTGTCTACAGATGCGGCATCGTCCGGGGTCAGGCGCTCGTGGCTCTCCAAATCGAAAGCGGCCCAGTAAACCTGATTGCGGCGTGCATCCAGTGCAGCGATGACGGTACCGCGACCTGAGTGCTGGTTTGCCAGAGCCTCCAGCGTAGAAACGCCAGCGCAAGGCGTGTTGAACGGCAGCGCCATGCCTTTTGCAGCGGCCAGACCAATGCGCAGTCCGGTAAAACTACCGGGACCGGCGGTGACCGCGTACAGACCGATGTCACGGGGCTTCAGACCGGTCATCTGCAAAGCGGTGTCCACCATGGGCATGATGGTTTCACTGTGGGTCATACCTACTTCCAGATAACATTCGTACAGCAGGTGATCGTCTGCCAAAATGGCGACGCCGGCACTTTTGCCGGCAGTATCCAACGCCAGAATATTCATAAGCTCACTCCCTCGATTGTAATGCAGCGACCATCCGGCTCACCGTCAATGCGCGCGATGTTGATAGTGATAGGATGCTCGGCAGCCAGAATGTCTGCTAGATTTTCGCTCCATTCCGCTGCAACGATAGCGCCCTGATCCAGATAATCATAAAATCCGGCAGCGTACAGGTCTTCCTCGGTATGGATACGGTACAGATCAAAATGTGCCAGCGGTCGGGGACCACGGTAATAATTGACAATGGCAAACGTGGGGCTGGAAGCCGGATCGGTACAGCCCAGACCTTCAGCCAGACCTTCACAAAAAGCGGTTTTGCCTGCGCCCAGACCACCGGTAAAGGCAATCAGCTCGCCACCCTGTAAAACATTGGCAAGCCGAGTACCAAGGGCGACTGTTTCGGCGCGGCTGTGGGTCACATATTGGGGCATAAAAAAGCCCTCGCTTTCTATCATGAACTTCTTAACATAATTACCACAAGTATAATATAAAATAAGCGAGAGTGCAAGATTTGTTGCACCCAGGATGTTTTTGTGTTATCCTGATAATCCATAGAGATTTTTTGAAAGGGGGCTTGTCCGTGCTGAAAAGCGTGAAAAGCTACTGGAAACGCACCGACCGGGTATTGTGGTTGCTTTGTATTGCCAGCAGTGTATTCGCCTGCATCGTGCTGGCGTCCATTGGTTTTAATCAGAAGGGCGGATTTGTTCGAGATGAACTAACAGGAGCTATCACGGGCATTGGTGGTTACCGCAGTGCTCTTGTACAGGCACTCGCGCTGTGTGGCGGTATATTGTTCGCCATACTCATATCGAATATTGACTATCATAATCTGGTGGAAATTTGGCCGATCCATGCGGCGCTGGCATGGGGGCTTGTTTTGCCAACGCTGCTTGGCAGAATCGATATCATTAAAGATGTCTTTGTTATCGGCTACAATGCTAACAGTACAGATAACTATTCTTGGTATAAGATTGGCGGATTTACGATTCAGCCAACAGAACTGGCGAAAGTTAGTTTTATATTGACTTTTGCTATGCATCTTTCACGTGTAAAGGATCATCTCAATGAACCAGCAACGCTGCTCAAGGTGCTGCTGCATCTGGCGATTCCGGCACTGATTATTCATAAACAAGGCGATGACGGTACTGTTCTGATTTTTCTTGCAATCGGACTTTGTATGCTGTTCTCGGCAGGTTTGAGCTGGAAATATATTATAGGTGCTTTGGGTGCAGTTGGTGGTGCATTGGCAGTTGCATTTGCATTCTTTAGTGATAAAATCGGCAAGAACTACCAGTGGCTGCGCATTTTGGCAGTATATGACCCTGAAAATACCACAGGATGGGCTATCAGTGAGGGAATGCGGCATGACTACACTTATCAGCAAGCGCTGGGTGAAACATCAATTGGGGCAGGACAAATATTTGGCCGAGGGCTATTTACCGGCGATTATGTGTATGTGCCGAACGCATGGAATGACTTTGCCTTTAGCTGGATCGGCAATGCGGTCGGTTTTGTAGGAACCGCAATCGTGCTGGCAGTGTTGTTTGGTATTGTTATTCGTGCATTACAAGTAGGCGGTCGCAGTGTGGATGATTTGGGTACATTTATCTGCACTGGTTTTGCCGGTGCCATGATGGCGCAGATTTTTGTTAATGTTGGTATGAATTTGCGTATCCTGCCGGTTATTGGTGTTACGTTGCCGTTCTATTCCGCAGGTGGATCGTCGGCTTTGATGATTTATCTGTGCATTGGTCTGGTAATAAGTGTATATATGCATAATAAAAAGACCCTGTTCGGGAAGCAATAAAAAAACAAAAATGGGCAGACACAAAGCGTGTCTGCCCATTTTTGTTACAGGAGGAAAGATAAAACCCAAACAACACACAGAAAAATCAGAAACTGTGTGTGTAAGACTTTATAAAAGGTGCATTCCTTCACGATAATCCAAATCGCCCTGATCCAATCCGCGCACTAGAATTTCGGCGGTGGCGATGTTGGTAGCGACGGGGACAGAGTGCATATCGCACAGCCGCATAATCGTTTGATCGTTCGGCTCAGAAGGTTTGGCATTGACAGCGTCGCGGAAGAATAAGACCATATCCACTTCATCACAGGCAATTTGTGCAGCGATTTGCTGCCCGCCGCCTAAACGGCCTGCTAAAAAGCACTGTACGGACAGACCGACGTTTTGAATCAGCAGATTTCCTGTAGTTCCGGTAGCAATCAATTTATAGCGAGATAGAATGCTGCTGTATGCGGTGCAAAACTGAAGCATCAATTCTTTTTTTGTATCGTGGGCAATCAATGCAATCGTCATGGGGAGGACGATCCTTTCTATCTTAAAATTACAATGCGTAACGTAATGTAGACTGTGAAAAGAAATAAAAAAGATACTGTATAACATATACATTCTATCGAGCCACAGGGCAAAAGTCAAGTTTTTTGTCAAAAGTCCATAAAAGAAATGCGAAAAGTGATAAGTTACAGGGCTAAACTGCGAAATAATTGACGAAGTGGATTTCGGAACAGTAATATTTGCACAGCAACGCTTACATTTTGCCCATATCTACATTTTTGCCGAAAGATGCCTGTACCGCATCTATAAAGGCACCGCGCACGCCGCGCTGCTCCAAAACGCGTACACCCTGAATGGTGCTGCCACCGGGGCTGCATACGGCGTCTTTCAGTGCGCCGGGGTGCTGACCGCTTTCCAGAACCATCCGTGCGCTGCCGGCAACCATCTGGGCTGCATATGCCAGCGCTTTGTCACGAGGCAAACCGACAGCTACACCGCCGTCTGCCAGTGCCTCAATAATTGGATATAGGAATGCAGGACCACAGCCAGATACCGAGCTGGCGGCATCCATCAGATTTTCGGCGAGTTTGTCTACCAGACCAGCAGGCTGCAGCATGGCTGTCAAGGTGGATTCTTCTGCTTCTGTCAGATCCAGTGTGCAATACTGAATCACACCGGCGCCAATGGCACAAGGTGTATTGGGCATAATACGGACAATCGGATTGTTGCTGCCGGACATTTCACGGATACGATCTGTGGTGAGGCCTGCTGCCATGGAAACCAAGACGGTACGGCTGGATTTTTGTGCCAATACCGTAGAAATATCTGACAGCATCGCTTCCATCATCTGCGGTTTCACCCCCAAAAAGACCCAGTCGCAGGCAGCAGCCTGTGCATTTGTGCCAGTGCGGCAACCAAGCTCCTGCGCCAGTTTGACTGCTTTTTCCGGGGTTCGGTTTGCCAAAAGGACGGATTGAGGATCACAGCTTTTGCAGACAGCACGAGCAATGGCGCTGCCCATGTTACCGCACCCAATAAAACCGATGGTACACATAAGAAAAACCTCGCTTTTCTAAAAATAAATGCATTACAGAATCAGTATAACATGGAAAGAAACGTATTTACTATGGAATGAAATAATTTTTTTAATGATGAAAAAACCTTTCTTTTCGGTGGCTCACTGCTATAATGAAAACGATTCATGAAAAATAATTTGCTCTGCCCCGTACAGAGCGGCAGGAAGGGAAGTTGAAGATTGATGTGGACGGGTTTAACGATTGGCATTGTGCTTGTACTGGGGTATGGATTGTTGCTGCGCGGGCGAGTGAAGAACCCGGCCTGCCAGAAATTTGATGGCTGGTTGTATGCCCATCGCGGCTGTTTTGGTCTGGAAGGAGAAGAAAAAATTCCGGAAAACAGTCGTGCTGCCTTCCGCCGTGCTGTGGAAAAGGGTGTGGGCGTAGAATTGGATGTACATTTGCTGGCAGATGGAGGTCTGGCAGTGATTCATGACAGCGAGTTGGAGCGTGTAACCGGTCGTACTGGCATGGTGGAAGATTTGACGACCGATCAGTTGGCAGAATATCATTTGACGGGTACGGAGGAAACCATCCCTACATTGCAGGAGGTGCTGGAGATTTTCCATGGTATGGTACCGATTATCATTGAATTGAAAACCCATAACCGCAATACAAAAGCTTTGTGTCAGGCTGTGTGGGCTGCGATAAAGGATTATGAAGGCACATACTGCATAGAGAGCTTTGATCCGTCTGTGGTATATTGGCTGAGAAAAAATCATCCGGATATTGTGCGTGGACAGCTGGCGGAAAATATGTGCAAAACAAAGCCCCAGGTCAAGCTGAATGGGCTGATGCGATTTGGTGCCACTTATCTTTTGCTGAATCCGCTGACCCGTCCCGATTTTATTGCGTATCGCTATGTGGACCGAAACAATCTTTCCAATCAAATTTGTTTGAATATTTGGGGGATGCGCGGCGCTAGCTGGACGCTGTGTAGTCAGGAAGAACTGGATACGGCCCGGCGGGAAGATTTGTGGCCGATTTACGAAGGATTTGAACCGGATGCAATATACGATTACACACAGCAAGTATAAGAAAGGTGAAAGGCCATGTATAAAAACACGACGCTCTGCTATTTGGAGCAGGAAGGTTGTTGGCTGATGATGCACCGCATCAAAAAGAAAAACGATGTAAATCAGGATAAGTGGGTAGGCATTGGCGGAAAATTTGAAATAGGAGAAAGCCCGGAAGAATGCTTGACGCGTGAAGTGTATGAGGAAACAGGGCTAAACCTGACAGACTATCGCTTTCGCGGCGTGGTAACCTTTGTATCAGACCAGTGGGAAACTGAGTATATGCACTTGTTTTCAGCTACTGGATGGACCGGGGAAATGATTGACGGCGATGCCTGCGTAGAAGGCAAACTGGAATGGGTTCCCAAAGCAGACGTCTACGATTTGCCCATCTGGCAGGGGGATAAAATCTTTTTGCATCTGCTGGAAACCCGACCCGAGTTTTTTTCGCTGAAGCTGGTGTACCACGGGGAAGCACTGGTACAAGCGGTACTGGATGGAAAAACAATCGAGATTTGAATATTTTCCACTAGAAAATGCTTTTCTGTGAAAAAATAAAACAGCAGCCGATATGTGAAGTCATATCGGCTGCTGTTTTTACTTTTAGAATCGTTGTGAGTGGCTCAATCAGCAATAGAAGCCAGGGCAATAGAAAAATCCGGGACACAAACCAGGACCAAAACAACAATTGCACAGCAGATTCAGCATCAGGAAACGGAAACACAGATTTCCGCCGCCAGAGCTGCCGCCGTATTCGTAGCTGCGCTGCTGATATGCACCGCCTGGGCTTTGCATACGATTATACAGGCTGCGGTACTCTGCATTTTGCGGGTCCATCTGGCAGGCACGGCGCGCATCATTCATGGCATCTACCCGGCGCCCCAGCCCCTGGTTTGCCAATGCAGAAAGATAATACCAATGGGCATTGCGGTCATGGATTTCATCCAGTACACGCCGTGCTTCAGGGTAACGGCGATTGGCAATAAAATTGCGGGCAGCCTGCATCTGTGGGGTGTCCGTACCCTGGTAGCTGCTCTGACCGCCGTAATAGCTGTTTTGCTGGCTATAGCCGCCGAAAAAGTCGTTGAAGCCAAACGGATCGGCGTTCTGCCCATAGCTTTGCTGATAACCCTGCCCATAGCCGTAAGGATTATAGCCGCTTTGGGCCTGCTGTGCCTGGCCACCCTTCATGATGGTGTCATAGGCTTCCTGCACCTGCTTGAAGTGTTCTTCTGCATTGGGATCGTTGGGGTTCAGGTCTGGGTGCCAGCGCTTACATTGTGCACGGTATGCTTTCTTAATTTCATCGTCACTGGCGCCGCGGGAAATCCCAAGCACCTGATAGGGGTCATTCATGTGTTTCCTCGTCTCTATTTGAAATCAATAAAATCTTGGCGAATCGTCAGATGGGTTTATTTTACGGGAAATAATAGAAAAAATCAATCCTGAGTCGTAGAATCCTTTTTGGCAGCATCTTTTGGCACATCCGCCTGCTTTGCGGGGAAAGGCCATCGGCTCCATACACCGGAATACAAAATATTGCGCAAGATATCGCTGTCGGCTATGCAAGGCAGCACTTCAAAAGCAGCGGTACACTGAGCCATCATATCTTGCAGACTTTCCTGCAAAGCCTCTTTCCAGTCGGGAGCCTCGCTGTATTGATACAGTGGGTTGTAGTGGTGCTTTTTCTGGTCTTTTTCCAAATCATCCGCGGCATCCAAAAGATAAATGAACTGTCCCAGCGTCATGCCAATGGTTTCCAGCTCACGGCTCCAATGGTCCTGTTTATATAAAAATAAGGCAGCCATCAATCGCCCGAAACAGGCAGATACCACGTCTGGCTGTTGGCAGTTTTCTGCTTCCAGACGATTTAGTTCTGCCAGCTCGGTGCGAATCGCCTCGCACTGAACTGGCCAGCGTTTACGAATTTCTGGCAGACGGTTTTTCAAAAGAGTCATCAGTGTGCGCCCGGCAATACTGCGGTCATCCTGCCATTTATCCTGGGCGCTGTAATAGTGCAGTGCAACGGACATATCCGCACAGTAATCCGTTGGGGCAGCACTGCGCCAGTTCTGCGGTTTGAACGGATGTGCCGGGCATCGGCTCTGGCCGGACTGCTCCGGAATTTCGCCCTCATACAGGCTGCACAATAAAATGTCCAAAAAGGTCAAATCATAGCTCAGGGTCATCCGTCCGCGTAGACCATGCAGATCGCCCAGGCGTCGGCATAAGCCGCAGTAGCTCTGCCGATAGCGGGCGAATGCAGGCTCTGACAGTGCTTTCTGGTTTACGAGTACATAGCCAAACATAGGTATTGCCGCCTTTTAACTTTTTTTGATAAATTGTGTACCGCACTTAGGGCAGGTAATCTGAATTCGACCGCGGCCGCGGGGAACACGCATTTTTTGGCGGCACTGGGGGCAGCGATAATAGTGGTACAGTTTACGATTGTTCCACTGTACTTTCTGCTGGTGACGCCATGCGGCAAAATTGTTTTTCATGGTATAGAACTTATAGTTCTCGGCGGTACGGGCGGGTATGTTTCGGCTAAACATCCGATAATATTGATAGATCAGCAAGCCTACACCCAGCCAGTATAAGATCCAAATATGGGTAAACATGGCCAGTACCAGCATGGCAAGGCTGACAATGGACAAAAATTGATTTAAGGAGTCGGTTCCATAACGACCGACCATAAAGCGACGGATTCTTTCTCTCATACGGATTGTTACACTCACTTTCACAAATGGGGAGCCCCCGAATGAATCATTCTACGCACTTATTATTTCAGGAAAGTATTGCAATTTTTTGAACAAATGAAAAATCTCATATAAATTGTTGTGCAACTTTGGCTTTTTGCATATTGCGGCAATGGGACAATGCCGTTTTAATGGGGTATAAACGCGCCGCCGCCACAGAAAAATGGATACAAAAGGGAATAAGAATAAATTGTTAACTTATCCACATTCTAGCGAAAGATATTGTGCATATTTTCTTTTTGCGTTATACTGAGAACATCATCTAAACCGTGCGTTACGGGTAGGGAGGGCTACCATGAAAGACTGGATGGATGCGATGGAAAATCTGGTATGGCTGACGCAGCTGGGCGTGTCTGTTCTGGTACCTCCGGTATGCCTGACTTGGCTTTGCAGCTGGTTGGTGAACACAAAAGGTGCGCCGCTGTGGCTGTATGCGATTTTGATTCCGCTGGGACTTGCTTGTGGCGGTATGAGCTTTTGGAACTTTTGCAAAATGGCTCTGCAAAAGGCCGAACGGCGCAAAGAAGAAAAGCAACAATTTTATTTTAACAAACACAGCTGAAAAGTACAGCTAAATGGAGGGAAAAATGAAACTCCAACCCGAATCGAAATATGAAATGAAACGCATGGCAGCTGGCGTGTCTTTATGCACAGCAATCATGTTTGTTTTATTTGCTGCACTGCACATGGTAAACTTTGCTCCGTTCGACTATCGAGTTGTTCTGGGCGGGTTGTGCGGCAGTGCAGTGGCACTTATCAACTTCCGCGGTATTTGCGTGATGACGCAAAAGGCTGTGGCAGAACAGGACGAAAAACGCCGCAAGATGCTGATTCAGCTTTCCTACAATCGTCGGATGCTGATGCAGGTGGCGTGGATCATCGTTGTGATTTTAGTGCCGTACTTCCAGCTGGTGGCGGGTATTGCGCCACTGGCATTCCCTCGCTTGACAATCTATTATCTGCAAATAACCGGGCAATTCCGTAAGGAAACACCGAAAGGCGAAGAGGTTTCAGTAGATGAATCCATTGCGCCGATTGGGGAACTTGTGGTAGAGCCCGAAGAGAAAGGAGGTGAAAGCGAGGAATGGAAGTAACACTGAATGGTGCAAAGATCCTGTATGTGATTCATAATGTGCCGATTTTGGGTGAGTTTAAAATTACCCAAACGCTGGTCGTTACCTGGATCGTTATGGGTATCACCGCTGTTTTGGCCTGGTGGCTGGGACACAACCTGAAAGTGGACCATATCTCAAAGCGGCAGGCTGCCGCAGAATTGATCGTCAGCAAGCTGAACGATTTTGTGCATGGTAACATGGGCCTGAAATTTGACCGATATATCCCACTGATAGGTGCGATTTTTTCGTTGAGCGTTATCTGTAACCTGATCAGTGTATTCGGTATTTGGAGCCCTACGGCAGATTTGAACACCGAGCTGGCATGGGCTGTGGTGGTATTCATTTTGATTACCTACCACAAAATCACAGCCGGTGGTATGCTCAACTACCTGAAGGGTTTCCTGGAGCCATTATTTATTTTGGCACCTATCAATGTGATGAGCGAATGCTTTACTCCTGTTAGTATGTCGTTCCGTCACTTCGGTAATATCTTGTCCGGTACGGTTATCTCCACCCTGATTTATGCAGCCCTGACCGCAGCAACCGGCGCGCTGTTTGGCGCACTGGGGTCCAACCTGGCTTTGGCAGCAGCGTTTATTCTGGTGGGCGCACTGCTGGCAGCACGCGGCTTTAAGAAGCGCAAGATGGCCTTTAAGATTGCAGGCGGTGCGGTATCGGCGATGGGCGTTTTGTCTGCGCTGAGCCAGTTGCCGGGTATTGGCGGATGGATTACGGCAATCCCTTGGTTGGATATCGGTGTACCTGCAATTACCGGTCTGTACTTTGACTGGTTTGGCGGCTGCATCCAGGCATTCATTTTCTGTACCCTGACAACCTTGTTCATTAAGCAAGCTGCCGGCGATGACGCATAAGGCATCGGCTGGTTCAAAAACATGAAAACACTTTTGGAGGATAATTATTATGACTGATTTTCAGCTTTTGGCACGTGGTATCGCTCTGGCAGGCTGCGGCATCGGCGCAGGCCTGGCTCTGATCGCAGGTATTGGCCCCGGTATTGGTGAAGGCAACTGTGCAGCTGCTGCTTGTGAAGCTGTCGGCCGCCAGCCTGAGTGCAAGGGCGAAGTTACCAGCACCATGATTCTGGGCATTGCATTGTCTGAGACCACCGGTATTTACGGCTTCGTTACTGGCCTGCTGCTGATCTTCCTGGCTCCCGGTATGTTCATGAAGTTCCTGGGCTAATTTGCTCCTGATAAATAACGAAAGACAGGAGGGAAATACACATGGGTTTGTATGAGGCGTTGATCACAGTTGATCCGGGCGTATTTATTGCTCAGATCTGTAACCTGATGATTCAGCTCTTTATCCTGAAGAAATTCCTGTTGGAGCCTGTAAAGAAAGTTTTGGATGAGCGCAAGGCAATGGCGGATGCACAAATCGCCGAGGCCGAAAAGGCAAATCAGGACGCACAGGCTATGAAGGCAGAATATGAGCAGAGTCTGGCCAGCGCAAAAGCTGAGGCAAACGGTATCGTTGCTGCTGCCCAGAAGACCGCTGCTGCACGCAGCGAGGCGATCGTGGGCGAAGCACGCACCGCAGCAGCTCAGCTGAAGGAAAAGGCACAGCAAGACATCGCGCTGGAAAAGAAAAAAGCGATCAATGAGGTTAAGGACGAAATCGGCACCATGGCTATGGATATTGCAACCAAGGTTGTGGAGCGTGAGATCGACCAGAAGGACCATCAGGCTCTGATCGATGAATTCATCAAGAACGTGGGTGAAGCATCATGACCGAAACGGCCAAGCGATATGGCGGAAGTCTGTATGACTTAGCCGCCGAGGAGGATCTGGAGCAGAGCATTCTGGAAGATGTGGAGGGCTGCGCCAAAATCATGGCGGAAAACCCGGATTATCTACATCTGCTCAGTATGCCGAATCTGCCCAAAAAGGAGCGCTGTGGCTTAATTGACCAAGCGTTTTCCGGTCAGGTCCACCCTTATGTGGTCAATTTTATGAAAATCCTGTGCGAAAACGGCACCCTGCGTGAGCTGCGTGGCTGCGCACAGGAATATCGGCTGCGCTATAATCAGGCACACGGTATTCTGGAAGCAACCGCTGTTTCTGCGATTGAAATGACAGAGGAAAACCGTGCAAAGCTGGAAGCGAAGCTGTGTGCGCTGACAGGCAAGACCGTTCAGCTCAGGACGAAGGTAGATCCCAGCGTGCTGGGTGGTATTCGTTTGGATATGGACGGCACCCGCATGGACGGCACGGTCCAGACCCGTCTGGATACCCTGCGCCGCAATATTTCCAACGCGGTATTGTAACAGAAAGTAAAATCAAAATCTTTAGAATTGAGTGGTGAAAACACAAAGATGCAACTGAAACCTGAAGAGATCTCCAAGATCATCCGTGCGCAGATCAAGCACTACGGCAACGCTATCGAGCAGAACGAAACGGGTTCGGTCATTCTGGTGGGTGACGGCATTGCACGAGCCAGTGGTCTGGATAAGTGCATGGCTGGCGAGCTGGTTCAGTTTGAGAACGGCGAGTACGGCATGGCACAGAACCTGGAGGAAAACTCCGTTTCTATCGTTCTGCTGGGTACCGATGAAGGTATCAAGGAAGGCAGTATTGTAAAGCGCACCGGCAAGGTCGTTTCCGTCCCCGTAGGCGAAAATATGATTGGCCGTGTTGTGAACGCACTGGGGCAGCCCATTGACGGTAAGGGCCCCATTGAAACCAGTGAGTTCCGCCCCATCGAGACTAAGGCCCCCGGCATCATTGAGCGCCAGCCGGTCAAGCAGCCTTTGCAGACCGGTATCAAGGCTATCGACTCGATGATCCCTATTGGACGTGGTCAGCGTGAGCTGATTATCGGTGACCGCCAGACTGGTAAGACGGTTATCGCAACCGATACCATTTTGAACCAAAAGGGCAAAGACGTCATCTGTATTTACGTTGCAATCGGTCAGAAGCGTTCAACCGTTGCAAACTTGGTGCAGACGCTGGAAGCAGGCGGCGCAATGGATTACACCATTGTTGTTTCCGCAACGGCATCCGAAATGGCACCTTTGCAGTATATTGCTCCCTACGCAGGCTGCGCTATGGGCGAATACTTTATGCACAAGGGCAAGCATGTGCTGGTAGTCTACGATGACCTGTCCAAGCACGCTGTGGCTTACCGTGCACTGTCCCTGCTGATTCGTCGTCCCCCGGGACGTGAAGCATACCCCGGCGACGTTTTCTACCTGCACTCCCGTTTGCTGGAGCGTGCAGCAAAGCTGAGTGACGAGCTGGGCGGCGGCAGCCTGACGGCTCTGCCCATCATTGAAACACAGGCGGGTGACGTTTCGGCATATATCCCCACCAATGTTATTTCCATTACCGACGGCCAGATCTTCCTGGAAACCGAGCTGTTCCACAGCGGCATCATGCCGGCGGTGAACCCGGGTATTTCTGTTTCCCGTGTTGGTGGCAACGCACAGATCAAGGCTATGAAGAAGGTTTCCGGTACCTTGAAGCTGATCTACTCCCAGTACCGTGAGCTGCAGGGCTTTGCCCAGTTCGGCTCTGACCTGGACGCAGATACCAAGGCACGTCTGGCACAGGGTGAGCGCATTGTCGAGGTGCTGAAGCAGAACCGCAGTGAGCCTGTCCCCGTCGAAAAGCAAGTTGCAATCCTGTATGCTACCATTAACGGCTATCTGAAGGACGTTAAGGTTCCTGATATCCGTGAGTATGAGCAGGGGCTGTACGAAACAGCAGACAATAATGCTGCTCTGGCAGAGGTCATGCAGATTATCCGTGAAACGGGTAAGCTGGAAGCCGAGACCGAAGAAAAACTGAAAGCCGCGCTGGCAGAATATACCAAGAACTTCTGCAACACGCACTAAGGAGGAACGAGCATGGCAGCAGGGTCCATGAAGGATATCAAGCTGCGGATCAAGAGTGTCCAAAGCACCATGCAGATCACCAAAGCCATGGAGCTGGTGGCTTCCTCCAAGATGCGCCGCGCCAAACAGCGCATGGAAAACAGCCGCCCGTATTTTATGGCGCTGCATCAGACTTTGACCGATATTGCCGCTTCTAACCGGGATTTTTCAAGCCCCTATATGAAGCAGCGCGAGGTCAAGAATACCTGCTATGTTGTCATCGCAGGTGACCGCGGTCTGGCAGGCGGCTATAACTCCAACGTGTTCAAGATGGTGCAGGCACACACAGAAGGCAAGAACTATTGTGTGCTGCCGGTAGGCAAAAAGGCACTGGAGCTGTACCAGCATAAAGGCGTTTCGGTGGTCAGTACAGCATTCGGCGAAGCTGCCGATGTTTCCGTAAGCGATTGTTTTGAAATGGCTCGCATTTTGAGCGAACAATATCTCGCCGGCACATTCGACGAGATCTATGTGGTATATACCAACTTCGTTTCTATGCTGAGCCAGAATGCGGCAGTGCTCAAGCTGCTGCCCTTTGCTGCCCGGGATGAGCTGGGGCGGGATGCGGTTGCAACACGCAACCACTCCCTGATCCTGTATGAGCCGGACAGCGAGACTGTTTTCAATGAGATTATCCCCGAATATCTTTCGGGTATTATCTACGGTGCATTGTGTGAATCGGTTGCCAGCGAACTGGCAGCACGCCGTACGGCGATGGATTCCGCAACCAAGAATGCAAACCAGATGATTGATAATCTGAATCTGTATTATAACCGTGCTCGTCAGGCTGCCATCACGCAGGAAATTTCCGAAATCGTGGCAGGCGCCGAGCAGTAACACAAAACAAAAAGGAGTGTAGTCCATGTCCAAGGGAAATGTGGGCCATGTGATTCAGGTCATGGGCCCGGTTCTGGACATCCAGTTTGCAGACGGCCAGCTGCCGGATCTGCTGAACGCACTGGAAATCGACAATAACGGCGAAAAGCTGATTGTCGAAGTCGCCCAGCATATCGGCGACAACGTGGCACGCTGCATTGCCATGAGCAGCACCGACGGCTTGGTCCGTGGTGCGGATGCTGTGGATACCGGCACGTCCATTCAGGTACCTGTCGGCGATTGCTGTCTGGGCCGTGTGTTCAACCTGCTGGGTGAACCCGTTGATAATAAACCTGCCCCCGAAGGCGCAGAGCACTGGTCGATCCACCGTGCAGCCCCCGCCTATGATGAGCAGCAGTCTACCACTGAAATTCTGGAAACGGGCATCAAGGTCGTTGACCTGATGTGCCCGTATGCCAAGGGCGGTAAGATCGGTCTGTTCGGTGGCGCAGGTGTTGGCAAGACCGTTCTGATTCAGGAGCTGATTTACAATATTGCTACCGAGCACAACGGTTATTCCGTCTTTACCGGTGTCGGCGAGCGTACCCGTGAGGGTAACGACTTGTACGGTGAAATGACCGAGAGCGGTGTTATCAACAAGACCGCCTTGGTCTTCGGTCAGATGAATGAGCCTCCCGGAGCACGTATGCGTGTTGCACTGTCTGGTCTGACCATGGCAGAGTACTTCCGCGATGTGAAGAATCAGGATGTGCTGCTGTTCATCGATAATATTTTCCGCTTTACGCAGGCTGGCTCTGAGGTTTCCGCACTGCTGGGCCGTATGCCTTCCGCTGTTGGTTACCAGCCTACGCTGGCTACTGAAATGGGTGCATTGCAGGAACGTATTACCTCTACGCGCAAGGGTTCTATCACGTCTGTTCAGGCGGTTTATGTGCCTGCTGACGACTTGACTGACCCAGCACCTGCTACTACCTTTACTCATCTGGACGCACAGACGGTTTTGAGCCGTGAGATTGCTTCGCAGGGTATTTACCCGGCAGTTGACCCGCTGGAATCCAGCAGCCGTATCCTGACCCCTGAAGTGGTCGGTCAGGAGCATTACCAGGTTGCCCGTGCAGTCCAGCGTGTTCTGCAGCGCTATAAGGAACTGCAGGACATCATCGCCATCATGGGTATGGATGAGCTGAGCGAAGAAGACAAGATGACGGTCAGCCGTGCCCGTAAGGTACAGCGTTTCCTGTCTCAGAGCTTCCACGTGGCAGAGCAGTTTACTGGTATCCCCGGCAGCTATGTGCCGCTGAAGGAAACCATTCGCGGCTTTAAGATGATTCTGGACGGCGAGTGTGATGCTGTGCCGGAAAGCTGCTTCCTGCTGGTCGGCACCATCGACGAAGTGTTTGCCAAGGCAGACGCCATGAAAGCAAAGGAGTAAGCAATGGAACGCTTCCCGCTTGAAATCGTGACGCCGGACGGTCTGATCTATGAAGGCGAAGCAGAGCGGCTTTGCTGCCGTACCATTGAGGGTGATGTGGCAATTATGGCACATCACTGCGATTACTGCACTGCGGTTGGTATGGGTCAAGCCCATGTGATTGCGGATGGCAATACGCGCTATGCGGCTTGCATGGGTGGTATGCTGAGCGTACTGGGCGGTCAGGTTCGTCTGCTGGCTACCACTTGGGAGTGGGCAGATGAGATCGACAAGGCACGCGCAGAGGCATCCAAGGCACGCGCTGAAAAGCTGCTGGCGAACCAGAAAGCGCTGGATAATCGTGAACTGGAGCTGGCGCAGGCTCGTCTGAAGCGTGCTTTGGTGCGTACCAGCGTAGCAAAGTAAGATTCCGGCATCCGAATAATAAAAAAACGCCAAGATGTTTTTCATCTTGGCGCTTTTTTATTTTATTGAAAATGAGATAGGCGGATTACTGGTTGCGCAGTTCGTCTGATGCCAGTTCGGATTGCAGCGCAGCCCGGCGGCTGTCTAGCAGAAGCGTGCGATTATAGGCGAAGTAACGGTCACAGCCGTTTTCGTTGATATACTGCTGTGCCAGAGGGGACAAGGTCAGCTCAGTGACAAATACGACCATTTCCTGCCCGGTGCCGAAAGCCTGCTCCATGAAGTCAAAGGCGTATTCCAGTGCGGCACCTGCCAAATCTTCGCTGTGGGTGCGTGCGTCAGCCAGCGGACGGAATGCATTTTTCAGCAAAGGTAGTGCAGCTTCGCCATTGTCTGGATTTGCTTGTTCCAGTATACGTACCCAGTCAGCTAGAATTTCGGTCAGGCGACGGCTGGTAGCGGCGGCCTCCTTGCTCAGCAGACCAGCAGAGAGCTTCAGGTCGTAGTCAGCTTTCTGTTCGGCAACCATTTCACGCAGCAGCTGTACCGGGATACCTGTGCTTTGCCGGTCTGCATCAGATAGCTCCAACGTAGTGGGGGTGCTTTCCAAACGGGCATGATATGCCTTAATGAAATCAAATGCTGCATCCGCCAAAGCACCGGCAGCATCGCTCTTTTGAAATTTACCAGTCAGGCCGGATAAAAGCAGGCTGACCAGTGCCAAACGCTCGTCAAACGGCGCACGCATCAGGCGGGCGAATACCGTAGAAGGCGCTTTTCCGTCCAGAATTTCTTCCACACCGTAGTCGTCCTGATATTTCTGATACAAGTCCAGATAAGCAGAAAATTCTTCGGCAATATGGCTGTGCTGCAAGTACTGATGCACAACCTCCTCGTCAGCAGAAATACCCAACTTCTGATAAGTGTACAAAAGCTCGGACAAATCTTCCCAGCCACGGGTTGTAACAAATTGGGTGCCGTCAACATCTGCCTGAATCTGGTAGAAGTGGTCGGGGTGCAGTTCCAGATACGACAAAATGGCGGGGTGCAGGCGTGCGGCACGGGCATAAGCCTTGAATGCCGGGTAGTCTGGTTCAATGTCCATACGTTTCACACGGTCCAGTGTGACTACGTCGAAATCACGAACGCTCTTGTTGTATTCAGGCGGATTGCCTGCGGCAGCAATGACCCAGCCGGAAGGTACACTCTGATTGCCAAAGCGCTTTGCCTGCAGGAATTGCAGCATGGTGGGCGCCAATGTTTCGGAAACGCAGTTGATTTCGTCAATAAACAAAATGCCCTCATGCAGACCGGTGCGCTCCATAGTTTCGTATACACTGGCGATGATTTCGCTCATGGTGTATTCGGTGACAGAGAAATCCTTACCACCGTAGGCGCGTTGGCGAATAAAAGGCAGACCTACAGCACTCTGTCGAGTATGATGAGTGATGGTGTAGGAAACCAACGCAACACCGCATTCCCGTGCGACCTGCTCCATAATCTGCGTTTTACCGATACCCGGAGGGCCCATCAGCAGGATAGGACGCTGACGCAAGGCGGGAATGGTATATTCTCCTTGCTCGTCCTTAGTGAGATAAGCACGGACGGTGTTGGTGATTTCTTGTTTAGCACGTTGGATATTCATATCGTTGACCTCGTATTGAGTGAAAAAAATCAGGTGTTGTTCAAATCCCGCAGCGGATCAAAATCTTCGTCATCCTGTGAGGGATCAAAAGGTGCAGCGGGTTTTTGGATGGACAGAAAAGCATCCTCGTCCAAAACCAGCTTCATAGCCCAAGGCGGTACGGCGGAATCGTCAAAGCGATCCCCTAAAAACAGAAAAGCGGTGTCATACGGAGGACGCTTTTCCGGGAATTTGCCCAGACCGTCGGTAAAGTATAAAAGTCCCTTCAGGTTCTGGAACTGCTTTTCTTCGCATAGACGATTTACATAGCGGAACGCGGGGCGAAAATCCGTACCGCCACCGCCCCGCAAGGTGAAATGCTCCATTGCCTGACGCAGTTCAGCTTCATTGGTGATCTTTTCATCTTTCTGGACTTTATCATCTGCCTGAATCAGACGCAGGTGCATTCGAAGGAAAAAGTTTTCTCGCTGTTTCAAAAGCGCATAGGTTTCTGCCAGAAAGTTCTGCACCAGTGCACCGCTGGTGGAATAGCTGGTATCCACCACCAAAGCAAGCTCCGCTACCTTGTAGGATTCACGGGTTTCCTGCGGTTCAATCAGTGGCAGATTGCCGTAAACCGAAAGCCCGTAGGTGTAAAAGTTCAAATCAAAGCTATCCGGGTCCAGATGGGGCTCTTCTCGCAGAACGCAGAATTTGCGTAGAAAATCTCGATAGCTGCGCCGAGTACGGTTGGCGGTTTGCAGCTGGGTTTGCAGTGCGTCACCGTCTTTACCGGCTTCTTTGCTGCGGGCTTCCATTTCGGTCTGCATACGCTTACCGATTTTCTGCCAGGTGCTTTGTGCCTGAATGGAAGCAGCAGAGTTTTCCTGCCCATCTTTGGGCCAAAGGCGATGGTCGTCCGTGTGGAATTCCCGGTACAGCTGTCGCTGTACACCTACCGTCTGGCGTACTAGCCAGCGATAGGTGGGGGCCGCAGCAACCACAGATTCCTCTTTGACAATATCCGCATAGGCATGACTGCGTACATAGGTCAGTGGGCGGGTCAAGGCGGGTTTGTTCAGATTGTCAATCACGTTTTCTACGGCAATGTCACAGGCCAGCCCCCATAGCTCTGGGTCGCGCCCTTGACACATCCACAAATGACGGAATACACAGTGCATTACACTGTGCAGCATCAAACGACACAAATAGCGGGGATTTTGGCGGAACAAATCCAAAACATGGCTTGGCTCAAAATACAGATGAAGGCCGTCGGTTGCCATTTGCCGACAGGTGGGATCCGGGGTTTCTGCCAGAGCAGATAGGGCGCTGTCCAGAAAGCGCAGCTGTAAATACAAATCGCTGCGTGTAATGGAAAGTGCTTCGCTTGCCATGCGGGCTTGCCATTGCTCGTGCGTTTCTTCACGGTGAGAAGTAAAACCGATTTCAGGCACGGTCACACCTCCTTTCAAAAGGTAAGGTTAAAAATCAAAATCGTAGCGGGTTTCTTTTTTGGCAGCCTTTTGCGGCTGCTTTTTTGCCAGAGCATCCGATAGCAGGGCGGCGAAAAAAGCGTTTTCTGCCTTGCGTGCCTGATCAGATGCTGTGAGCAAATCGGCTTCGTCCATTAAATCCAGATTTAGTAGGTCGGACAGCGCTGTAGAATCCTGACGCTTCAGTAGTTCTTTTGTGCAGACAGAAAGATTCTGTTTCAGATAAGCACAGTATGCGTCACGGGCAGCATGGCTAAGCGCAAAAGGCCAGCGCAAGCGGTCCAGCGCCAGCTGGGTCATAATGCGTGCCGGATTAGATGCGCAGCTTTGCGCAAGAATGGCATCATAGCTGTCCCATTCCGGGATTTGATGGTTGAAGCATTGGCGGTAATGAAATCCTTGTCCTTCATAACAATGCAGCAGAATGTGGGCAGGGGATTCTTCTACCGCCAGCCAGTATTCCGGATAAGTAGCAGCGGCTAGGATGGTATTTTCTGGTTGAAATAATACCCGTACATCCGTCTGGATATTGTTGAGAATTTCAAACAGGCCACAAGGGGCATCTGGTTTGGCCCGAACGATGATTTGGCTGAGCGCGAAGGTGTTCAGAAAGACATCACTGCCCACATGGTGAATGTTACAGCCAATCTGCATTTCTGTCAAACTGCGGCAATTATAAAAGGCACAGCTGCCAAGTTCCGATAGGCAATCCGGCAAGTGGATCGTGTGTAGAAAGTTGCCGCTGATTCGATTATCGCAGACGGGTGCGCCAGGAATGACACAATGATGAACAGCGGTTTCAGGCGGGAGAATAGACGTGCGTTGTTCTGGCGCAAAACAGTAATCACCCAATGAAACCAGAGGAAGACCGTCTACTGTTTCCGGTAGAATCAGACTGGGGGAATCACCAAAAACGCGAATGAGCTTTGCACCGCCTGGGCAGGGGACATAATCCAGTTTAAGCCCCGGAGTAGGGGAAGATTTGCACATAAAGGGGCTCCTTTCTATTAAAAAAAGCGGACAGCCATGCAGCCGCCCGCTTTACACATTTGGTTCAGGACCGCTGCAATCACAGGCCGGCCTGTGCCATGCAGTCCTTTACAGCATCCAGAACAGCAGTGCTGGTGATGGTGCTGCCGGACACAGCGTCAACGCCCTCGGCGGTGCCAGCTGCAACGATTGCATCGATCATCTTGGGGCCAGCATCCTGACCCAGACCAGCGGTCTCCTTGGAGAAGTCAGCGTTGATAGCGGTGACCTTTCCGTTGCTGATGGTGACTTCAAAGGCGATGTCGCCTGCAAAACCCTTCTGGGTGGAGGTGTAGGTATCGCCACCGGCGGGAGCAGCTGTGCTTGCCTGTGCCATGCAGTCCTTTACCGCATTCAGAACAGCGGTGCTGGTAATGGTGCTGCCGGAAACGGCATCAACACCCTCAGTTGTGCCAGCTGCAACGATTGCATCGATCATCTTGGGGCCAGCATCCTGACCGAGACCGGCGGTCTCCTTAGAGAAGTCAGCGCTGACCGCGGTAACCTTACCGTTGTTGATACTGACTTCAAAAGCAATGTCGCCAGCGAAGCCCTTTTGGGTGGAGGTGTAAGTATTGCCAGCAACCGGGCTAGCAAAAGTGGAACGCAGATACAGTGCCAGTACAATGCCTAGCACAACGGACAGAACTGCCATTACAGCAGTATTACGAATCATCGTTTTACGCATGAGAAACTCCTTGTCTTTCCTTTTACTTTTTATTTGATCACTTGCCGGGCTTGAAGCTGTCCTTCAGCGTGACGACGCGGTTATAAACGCCCGCGCACTTGGAGTCCGGAGTGAAGAAACCATTACGAACGAACTGGAACTTTTCGCCTGCTTTAGCACCTTCCAGGCTGGCTTCCAGCTTGCAGCCGGTCAGAATCTTGACGGAATTAGGGTTCAGGTAGTCCTTGTAGTCAGCACCGTCTGGGATGGCATTCATATTAGCTTCGGTGAACAGGTTGTCATACAGGCGAACCTCAGCTTCTACGCAATGTGCGCAGCTGACCCAGTGGATGGTGCCACGAACCTTGCGGCCGTCCAGCGGGTTGCCGTTGCCGGCTTCCAGATCTGCAGTTGCATGGATAGCAGTCACATTGCCATGCTCGTCCTGATCCACGCTGGTGCACTTAATAATGTAAGCACCCATCAGGCGAACCTCACGGTCCAGAGTCAGACGCTTGAACTTAGGGGGCGGCACGAGGGCAAAGTCGCTCTGCTCAATCCACAGCTCCTTAGTAAAGACGACGGGACGAGTGGAGGTGTCGTTTGCTTCACGGTTGGGGTTGTTGGCGACCTCGAAAGTCTCCTCCTTGCCTTCCGGATAGTTGTCAATAATCAGTTTGACCGGCTCCAAAACGCCGATACGGCGCTGCGCGGTCAGGTCTAACTCGGAGCGGATGCAGGCCTCCAGCTGACGCATATCCACCAGGCTGTCTGCCTTGGAGATACCAGCCTCACGCACAAAGGTGAAGATGGAGCTTGCGGTGTAGCCACGGCGGCGCAGACCGCACAGGGTGGGCATACGGGGATCGTCCCAACCGTCTACAATACCCATTTCCACCAGCTCGCGCAGGTAGCGCTTACTCATGACCGTGTTGGTCACATTCAGACGAGCAAACTCACGCTGCTTGGGGAACTCGGTGCCGAACAGGTTGCGGATGACCCAGTCGTACAGCGGGCGATGGTTCTCGAACTCCAAGCTGCACATACTATGGGTGATGCCCTCAATAGCGTCCTGAATGGGGTGGGCAAAATCGTACATGGGATAGATGCACCACTTATCACCCTGACGATGGTGGTGCACGTGCTTGATACGATAGATAGCCGGATCACGCATATTCATGTTGGGGCTTGCCAGATCGATCTTGGCACGCAGCGTCTTTTCGCCGTCGGCAAACTCGCCGGCACGCATACGGCGGAACAGATCCAGGTTTTCTTCTGGGGTGCGGTCACGATACGGAGAGGGACGGCTGGGTTTGCCTGCGTCAGCACCGCGGTACTCACGCATTTCCTCACGGGACAAATCGTCCACATATGCTTTGCCGTCCATGATCAGCTTTTCAGCCAACTCATAGCATTTGTCAAAGTAGTCGCTGCCGTAGTAGATGCCGCCGTTGGGCACAGCACCCAACCATTCCAGATCCTCACGGATGCTGTTGACGTACTCCACGTCCTCGCGGGCAGGGTTGGTATCGTCAAAGCGCAGGTTGAATTTGCCGCCGTACTGATTTGCAATGCTCCAGTTGATGTAGATTGCCTTCGCACTGCCGATATGCAGGTAGCCGTTGGGCTCCGGCGGGAAACGGGTATGGATTTCGCTGATTTTGCCTTCAGCCAAATCGGCGTCGATAATATCGGTCAAAAAGTTTTTATCTGCCATAATTTGATTACTCTCCCACTCGAACTGGGGTGAAATTCCCCTAATAATACAGTTTAATGATACACTATTTTGCGTTTTTCTTCAAGCATAAACGGGACAAAAGGATGAAATCTCTTGACAGGCAATGAGTTGTGGGGGTATGCTTTGGCAGAAAGCAAATGTTTTTGAGATAAGGAGAGTTTAAGAAAAATGGATATATGGAAAAAAATTCCTTGGGTCCATCGGCTCGGGTTCTTTTTCTGGATAAATTTGGGGCTGCTTTTGACGGCAATGGGTATTGCGTTGTTTAAGACCCCAAACCATTTTGCATTAGGCGGTACATCTGGTTTGGCAATCGTATTGTCTACGCTATTCCCCAAGGTGAACGTGGGTGGCTTTATGTGGGTCATCAATATGCTGCTGGTTGTGGTTGGTTTTGCAGCGCTTGGCATTCGTGCAATGGGGTGGACGGTGTACTCCAGCTTTGCGCTTTCAGCATATGTTTCGATGTTTGAAGCACTGATGCCACTGAACCACCCCTTGACCAATGATACTTTTTTGGAGCTGTGCTTTGCAGTGTTCCTGCCAGCAGTTGGCAGTGCCATGGTGTTCAATATTGGTGCATCTACAGGCGGTACCGATATCATTGCAATGATTTTAAATAAGTATACCAGCTTGGAAATCGGTAAGGCGCTGCTGGTCAGTGACGCAGCAATCGTATGCGTTGCCGCTTATTTGTATGGTCCGGCTACGGGGCTTTACTGTATCCTGGGCCTCATCAGCAAGTCTTTTATTGTAGATACCGTCATTGAAAATATCAACCTGCGCAAAGTGTGTACGGTTGTTACTACAAACCCAGAGGGTGTACGCGATTTCATCTTGAAGGAATTACATCGCTCGGCCACAGTAGAACGCGCATATGGTGCATATACCCATCAGGAAATGGAAGTATTGATGACCGTTCTGACCTGCCGTCAGGCAGCGCGACTGCGCAACTATCTGCATGTGTATGATCCCCATGCCTTTATCACCATCGTAAACTCCAGCGAGATCATTGGCAAGGGCTTCCGTGCAAGCTAAGATAAAAATAAAACCGCTGTGGATGTAAAAATCCGCGGCGGTTTTTATATTTATGTATTGTAAGGTGAGCTTATCCGTTGACGCAGGCATCCATTTCCAGCTGGATGGAATATTCTGCATCCAAATGCAGAAATTTCTGGGTGAAAATTTTTTGTGCCACACACAAAGCTGCGCTGCATACCAAATCACTCAGTGGGGTGGGATGATGCGTTTGTTGACCAATGCCGGAGAAACTGCGTGTACTGAATGTATCACGCAAAGCGGTTTCGAATTCTACACAGAAATAATCGTAAGCCTGTGGGAAAGGATAGGTGTGAGTTTGGAGTTCCAGCAGACGGCTGATTTCGCTGATGCTGAATACCTGTTTGAGTAACAGGATGCAAAGCAGCTGCGCTTGTTGATCCCGATCGTATTTCTTTTTTACCGGTGGGGCAAGTAGTTTCAGCTTCACATAGTTATTGATCATGGCCGCCGTAACCGGCGGTTGGCTCTGATCGGTACAAAGCGGGAGCATATAGGCATTCAGGCTGTCTAACACCTGATCGCGATATAAAGGGATGGCAGACAATTCATCATAGCGTGGAAAATGGTATTCTAACATCTGTGTAGTAATTGATTCAATGGTTTCATCCAACATGAATTTGTATGCCTCCCTACGGATAAAGTCGATTTTCTACCATTATAGCAATAGAAATCCGACTGTCAAGCGTGGAAAACTACTTGACATAGTATTGTAAAATGTATAATATAGTTTTCAATACTAGATTGACTGAAAATCAAAGTATGGATATCTTTTTACTGATCTGGATAAAGAAAGGCAAACGCACTATGGTTCGTATTTGTTCTGATAGCTCTACCATGTACGATTCTCGCCGTGCCAAGGAGCATGGTTTCTCCATTGCACCGCTGTCTGTTACAATCGACGGCAAGACCTACCGTGAGCTGGATGAAATCCAGCCGGAACCGTTTCTGGATATTATTACGCAGGGACATATCCCTACCAGCAGCCAGCCCGCACTGGGTGAAGTGGTAGAGATGTTCGAGGATGGAGACCCGGAGGATGAAATCCTGCATATTGCGATGGCAGACGGTCTGTCTGGGGCCTATCAGTCGGCCTGCGCGGCTGCGAATATGTGTGAGCATAAGGGAAAAATCACAGTGCTGAACAGCCATACACTGTGCGGTCCCCAGAGATATCTGGTGAAAAATGCAGTGCGTCTGGCAAAAGAAGGTTTGTCCTGTGCAGAAATCGTGGAGCGCACGGAAAAGCTAATAGAAACGACCAGTAGTTTTCTCGTCCCGGCAGATTTTGATTACTTGCGTCGCGGCGGTCGTTTGTCTCCGCTGGTGTCGTATGTGGGGCAGGCAATGCGATTTGTCCCCTTGATGAGTACCACCGAGGATACCCATCGTATTACGCTGGCAGGTGTTAAGCGCAGTTTTGCACAGGCAGTGGATAGTGTGACGAAAAAATTCCAGTCTATGGGGGCAGGAAAAAACTGGTTGATTTCTATCAGTCATGCGGCTGCCCCGGATCGCGCACAGCAGGCGATGGAAAAGCTGCGCGCAGCTTTTCCGGATACAGATATTGAGATCAATGCCCTAACCCCTGCATTTATTACGCAGGGCGGCCCCGGCTGTGTGGCAATTCAGATTATTCATATGTAAAACGAAAAGCGCCGCCTGTTTGATACAGGCGGCGCTTTTTGGTTGCAACCAGAACAAAAACTGAATCCATACATGGAAAGGTAACTTTTGCCATACTATGATCGATTTGCAAAAAAGGACAAAATACAGTTAAAACCATCCCTTTTCGCCCTGCGCCGTTGCAAGCTGTGCTGTTTTACGGTAAAATAAAATGGCTCGCGCAGATATTGCGTTAAGGAGAAGAATTATGAGTAAAATCAAAATGCTGGCACTGGACCTGGACGGTACTTTGACCAACAGTGAAAAGAAAATCACCTCCCGTACCCGTGCGGCGCTGGAAAAAGCGATGGATGCGGGTGTGACAGTTGTGCTGGCATCCGGTCGCCCCACAGTGGGTATCCTGCCCTTGGCAAAAGAGCTGAAGTTGGAACGGCGCGGTGGCTGTATTCTGGCATATAATGGTGGTAAGGTGGTGGATTGTACCACCGGTGAAACCCTGTACCAAAAACAGTTCCCGGCGGAGATGATCCGTCCGGTATGTGATTTTGTGGCACAAAAAGGCGTGAATGTCATCAGCTACGATGCGAAAGGCATCGTAACGGAACAGCCGGATGATCCTTGGGCGGAGCGGGAAGGTGCGATTTGTAAAATCCCATTGCAAAAGGTGGAGAGTCTGGCTGATTATCTGGATTATCCTGTTTGCAAGCTGCTGATTACGCTGGACCCGGCACGCATGGCCGAAGTAGAACCGGAAGCAAAACAGCGTTTCGGTAATCAGCTGGGGGTGTTCCGCAGCTGCGATTTCTTCATCGAAGTTGTGCCGAAGGGCGTGGCGAAAGATGCCAGCTTGGCAGCATTGTTGGAGCACAAAGGTCTGCTGCCGGAAAATCTGATGGCTGTGGGCGATGGCATGAACGACCTGCCCATGCTGCGCTTTGCCGGAATCGGTGTGGCAATGGCAAATGCAGACCCTGCGGTGAAGGCAGAAGCAGATGCGGTTACCGCGGCAGATAATGATCACGATGGTGTGGCAGAAGCAATCGAAAAATTTATTTTACAATAAGCTTTTTCAGTGTGTATTTTCAGAAAGTAGATTGGAAAGAATTATGTCGGAGAAAACACTTGTCCTGTTTGATTTGGAATGGAATATTGGATATAAACCTTACCTGTTTAATTATCATGGTGTAGAGCAGAATCTGCGCGGTGAAATCATTGAAATCGGTGCGGTAAAAATCGACCGAAAGGGAAATGTACTGGATACCTTTTCCATCAATTTGCGCCCCCGTATTTTCCGTAAATTGCAGCACCATATTGCCAAGGTGACCGGTTTGACCCAAGCAGATCTGGATCGTGGTGAACCGATTACCCAGGGGTTGCGTAAGTTTATGCAGTGGTGCGGTCCGGATGCGGAGTTTGCGGAGTGGGGTCTGGACGATGTGCCGGTGCTCAAGCAGAATTTGTTCCTGGTGGGATTGGACGAAAGCCGCCCCACGATTTGGTACGATTTGCAGCAGGTCTTTTTGTCCCAGCATCCCCGCAAGGAAGGCGAAGGTATGACGCTGGAGAGTGTTGTGACCCGTCTGGGAATTCCCACTGATCGGCCCTTCCATGATGCATTGTCTGATACACTGTATACCGCAGATATCTGCCGCAAGCTGGATTTGGAAAAAGGCTTGGCGGAGTATCCCACCGAAGATGAAACCCTGCGTGCCAGCTTATGCCACGAACCCGGTGATTATCGGGATTTCACTGTGTTTCGCGGCTTTGTAGATAAAGAGGCAAACCAGAAGGTTCCTGCTGTGCGGGATACTCCGTGCCCAGAGTGCGGTACGATTTTGCAACCGGACGAAATCTGGCTCAAGCGTGGCTCCAATGCCGTGTATACTCTTTGTCAGTGCCCAAATTGCAGCGGCAAGGGTGGTCCGGCAAGCAAGGGCGTTATGCTGCGATTCAAGAGTGCCCGTCGGGACGGTTTGCACTGGGCATTTGCTCGCTGTACCGAAATCCCGGATAAAGCAAAACTGGCGCAGTGGAATAAACAGCGCGCACAGACCATTGAGCGTATCCGACGTCGTGCCGAAAAAACTGCACAGCAAACCGAATGATTGTTTGTACAATTTGTCTTACCAACGAAAAAAATAGGCCAAATTTAAGAAAAACTTAAAGGATTTCATACTGCATTCTCCTGAAAGATTTGATACAATAGTAAAGTAGTCGATTCGCTTACAGCACGAGTCGAAACAATCCGGACAACTTATCCAGAGAACAAATTGCTGCACAAAAAGATAATTTTCTGAATCTTTCATTTTGTTGAAGAGTTCAGTCTTGGAATGTCGTATTATAATACAGAAGGGGAGCCGCCGACCGTGTGCGCCAGAACCAAATGTATCAAATACGAATAGAGTGTTGTTGATTTACTTGTGGGAAAGGAGATGGAGCAGACGTGCAAATTGCAGAGTTGTTTCATCAAATGGGAACGATTGCTTTTTGGGAGGGGCTGCTGGAATCTTTTCAGGCATTGGGGCCACTGATCCCGATTTTACTTGCGGCGCTGGAGTCTTTCATTCCAGTGCTGCCGTTGGTGGGCATTGTCACCGTGAATGTTGCAGCACATGGCCCGTTGATGGGGTTCCTTTACAGTTGGTTGGGAACCTGTGTCGGCTGCATTGCGATGTTTTTTATTTTCCGCCGCTTGTTTACGGGCTGGGCAGATAAAATGGCCAGCAAGCACAAGAAAATCGCAAAGGCACGCAACTGGGTTAGCCGGATGCGCCCCAGCGGATTGTTCTTGATTTTGATCCTGCCGTTTACGCCATCTGCTTTTGTCAATTTTGCATTTGGCATTTCCAAGTTTAATGCCAAAAAATATATGATTACGCTGATGCTGGCAAAATTGTTTATGATTGGTTCCCTGACAGCGTTTGGGCAGAGTGTGCGTTTAGCGTTGAAGAGCAATCCCCTTTATCTGATTTTGGCGATTGCTTTGCTGGCGGTACTGTATGTTACCAGCAAGCTGGTTAGTAAAAAGTACAACGTATGAAAAGATGATAAGGGTGAATAAAAGCAGTACGGCTTTGCAACTGTACTGCTTTTATTTTGTTTTTGGCTGGTCGAATTTGATAGTTTGCTTTGTTAGATTGATACGTCAGAGTAATGTGTAAAATATAACAAATTGTATAAATCTAAAACGAGAAACACCGTTGCAAAACTGAGAACGATAAAAAATGACGTAACAAAGAAATAAAAACTGTAAGAGTTTTGTAGTTGACAAATACTTGTCGGAAAGATACAATTATTAAACGCGACAAAACATATGATTTGAAACAAAAAGGAGGCAATTCCAAATGAAGAAAGCACTGGCATTGCTGCTGTGCTGCGCAATGGCTGTATCCATTACGGCTTGCGGCAACACGGACAGTTCTTCTAACGTGGAAACTACCATGAGCTATACCCCCGGTACCTACACAGTTACTGTCCCCGGCATGAAGGGCGACATGACTGTTGACGTTACCTTCAGCGAAAATGCAATCACCGAAGTTAAGGTTGTCGATCAGCACGAAACCTATGGCATCGGCTATGGCATGGAAACTACCCCCATCGAAGTGATTCCTACGCAGATCGTGGAGAATCAGAGCTTGGACGTAGATATGGTCACCGGCGCAACCCTGAGCTCTACTTTCTTGAAGAATGCAGTCAGCCAGGCTGTTGAGCAGGCTGGCGGCAACGTGGAAGCGCTGAAGGCTGAGCGTGCACGTCCCGAAGCAAAGGACGAGACCTATGATGTTGACGTTGTCGTTGTCGGCGGCGGTGTTGCAGGTCTGTCTTCCGCAATCGAAGCTGCTGAAAACGGCGCTGACGTTCTGATCCTGGAGAAGCAGGGCATCGTTGGCGGCGCAACCACCCGCAGCGGCGGCAAATTGATGGCAAACGGCACTGATGTGCAGAAGGCTGCTGGTATTGAGGACTCTAACGAACTGATGTTTGACTACCTGAAGGGCATCGGCGGCGACATGATCGATGATACCAAGCTGCACAAGTTTGTTGACCACTCTCTGGAAACCTACAATTGGATGGTTGACATGGGTGTTAAGGTTCAGGATGTTGAGCCCATCCATTCTTCTCTGCCCATCTGGCGTGTTCACAACGTCGAAGGCGGCGGCGGTATGACCGATGGCCACGGCGGCAAGATTGTGATCCCCATGCTGGATAAGTACAAGGCTGTTGACGGCGATATTCTGTACAATGTCACCGCAAACGAGCTGATCGTGAACGATAACAAGGAAATCGTTGGCGTAAAGGGCGTTAAGGCAGACGGCAGCAAGATTACTGTCAATGCAAAGTCTGTGATTTTGGCAACTGGCGGCTACGCATCCAACCGTGAGATGATGGCTCCCTATGCAGATTTCACCGACAAGTACAATACCAATGTGCCCGCAGGCAATGTGGGTGACGGCATCGTCATGGGCGAGGCTGTTGGCGCACAGACCTTCCAGAATCCCAGCGTTCAGACCGTTTACGTCAGCTACACCTGTGGTGTTGGCATCAACGAAGAGTCCGGCCTGATCGTTTCTGAGGATGGCAAGCGTGTTGCAAACGAGTACTCCTACCAGTTCCACGTTGGCAACGAGCTGGCAAAGGAAAAGAGCAACGTGGCTTACTACATTGCAACTGCAAACGATCCGTATCCCACCGTGCAGTATGGCATGAGCCTGGATTCCACGGTAAGTGCTGATTCCATCGAGGAGTTGGCTGAGAAGATCGGTGTGGATGCAGCAGCACTGAAGGCTACTGTGGATCGTTACAACGAGCTGTGCGCAAAGGGCAATGACGAAGACTTCGGCAAGCCCGCTGACAAGATGGTTCCCGTTGAGGGCGACAAGTACTTTGCACTGAAGCTGAACCCCGCTGTCACCGTTACCTACAGTGGCCTGGTGACCGACGTGGAGTCTCATGTTCTGGATGCAGAGAACGCACCTATCAAGGGTCTGTATGCAGCAGGCGAAACCGCATTCCCCGGCCTGTTCGGTACCGAGTACCCCGGCTGCGGCATGGCGATCTCTTCCAGCGCATACTACGGCCGTATTGCTGGTACCAACGCAGCAAAGGGTCTGTAATTCGTTCTGGATTTCGGTTTGAATTAAAATAAGAACGGGCAGAAAGCAAATTTGCTTTCTGCCCGTTCTTTCTATTTGTAAAAAAGTTTATTCGCCCAGCCGGATTTCCAGCGGGAGTACCACAGGCTCGCTGCCGGGTAAAGTGCATTTTACGGTAGCCATACCAGCTTGACCGATGGTAGCCAGATAGGTACCAGCCATACCACCACGCAAGGGCACTACATCCGGACCGATGATGGTTACCGGACCGGTGGTTTCGATGCGCACGGCATCGCTGCAATAGGGCAGAACATTGCTGTTCTGGTCCACTGCACGCAGTTGAATCGCGGCACAGTCCCAGGTGGGGCCGTCCGTCAAAATGGAGTTCAGCGCATGGGCTTCCAGACGTACCGATTCCACAGGTTCCTTGATGACGGTTTTGACCACCTGACCATTGACGATGGCTTCAAAGCGATACCGCACCGCCGTACCGCCCCAGTTGGCAATATATTTGCCATACAGCGCGGTTGCCTGCTCCATGGTTAGATGATGGCGCAGCATCAAAGCCCCCATCTTTGCCATCAAAACAGGCGACATATTGCCGGGGCCGTACTTCTGCACGTTACGCAAACACTCTTTTGCCAATTTTGCTTCGGATGGGGTAAAGCCTTCGTTCTTTTCCAGTAAGCCGCCGATGGTGTCATCAATGCAGATGGGCGGATGTGCCAGCCCTGCATAAAGGCCCTTCCGGTCTGGGTAGAACTCTGCAATATAGTCGTCATTCTTAAACAGACGCACGCTGTCCGCATTGGTGAATGCCCAAATATCACCCAGACCACCGGCTGGATGATCCCCGATATCCATACCACTGGAAATTTCCAGCACCACATCTTGCTCGGAGCGAATTGTTTTTTGGCTGGCATATACAGATGCAGTCAGCTTGGGATTGCGGAACATATCCAAAACACCATGGTAGCAAATACGGTCACCGCTGCCGAAATCTTTGTGGGTATTGTAATCGAACATGCACCAGCCAAAGCTGCCGGCTATGCCTTTTTGCGTGGCTGCATCGGATGCAACACGGCTGTAACGCAATGCGTGTTCCAGACGTTTGCCCTCCCAATCGAAAGACTTAGTGGGGAACATATGCCCACAGTATTCCGTAATGAAATAACCCTTCGCCATGTTGGGAGTCACATTACGACGTGGTTCACAGCCGGCATTTGTACCATTGTGAGAAAAATCGTTGTAGGTGTATACATCTTCAAAGAAACGACTGTTTTTCAGATTTCGCACACCGCCTGTGGGGCGTGTGGGGTCCATCTGATGCACAACAGCATTGGTGCGCTTATAGAAGATATCATCATCCTTGCTTTCGTTGATGCGTACACCCCACATGAAAATGCTGGGATGGTTACGGTATTCCATGACCATTTCCCGACAGTTCTGTACTGCCTGCTCTTTCCAAGCAGAATCACCAATATGTTGCCAACCGGGAATTTCGGTAAATACCAGTAGACCAAACTCGTCGCAGGCGTCCAAAAAGGCGTGGCTCTGGGGATAATGGCTGGTACGCACTGCATTGCAGCCTAAATTCTTTAATATTTTAGCATCCAGCCGCTGCTGACTGTCCGGCATGGCATAACCTTGATACGCCCAACTTTGGTGTCGGTTCAGACCCAAAATCGGGGTAAGCTGTCCATTCAGATAAAGACCGTCTGCCTTGAACTCGATGGTGCGAAATCCCGCTTTCAACGTACGGCTATCTAGAATCTTTCCGTCACTGTCCCGAACAAGACGCACAGCGCACGGGTACAAAACGGGGGTATTCGGTGTCCAAGGGGTGATGCCACCTACGGTACCGCACAAAGGCTGCGAAGCAGGAGCAGAGAACATCCCCATGCCCATGCCGCAGCCATCTGTGATACACATTTTCAACGTACATCCTGTAGGGTCGCCTTGAATGGTGGGGTACAATCGGAAGTTTCCCTCGGCCCCAGCAGTAAAAAATAAGTTGCTGATGCTGACAGACTCTTTCAGTTCCAGTGTCACTGCACGATAGATGCCACCATAGGTCAGATAATCAATAACTTTTCCAAAAGGAGGGACATTCAGGTTTTCCCGGCTGTCGCATTTGACTGCAACAATGTTCTCTTCGCCATAGCGCAGCGCCGGGGTCAAATCGGCTTGAAACGCGGTATAGCCGCAGTGATGCTCACAAATTTTTTGTCCGTTGCAGTAAACAGTAGCGCAGTGCGCAACCGCACCAAACGTCAGCACGGCACGCTTGCTCCGCCAGCTTTCCGGCACAGAAAAACTGCGGCGATAGCCTGACAGCAGCTGATAATCCTGTTCGTTGCAGTAGTTGTAAGGCAGCTGCCGTACCGTGTGGGGGATGCGAATTGGCTCCGTCTGCACCGGGCAGGGACCGGGCAGCAGCAGTGCATCGTCCCAAACAGGGGTGAATTGCCAGCCTTCATTCCAGGAGTCGTGTTTCATACGCAAAATCTGCCTTTCACAAACAGTAAAATTACCTAGATTTTCACATAGCGTCCGCACTCAGCGGATAAAATTGGTCCGGGGGCGGGGTGAATCTGTGGGGTAAGGTACCCCGTTTTGTTTGCCGGCTTCGATGCAGCGCAGCATCCATGCCATATTATGCCCCAGTTGGTCCATTACGGCACAGCCCTCGGAATCCTGCAAAACCTCATGGGGATTTTGACCGTGTACCATAGTCCAGTATCCGGAGCTGACAACAGGCATCTGGTTGATGGTGGGGTACTTCAGCAGCTCATCCAAGGATGCAGTGGTGCCTGCACGGCGTGCGCTGACAGCTACTGCGGCGGGCTTGTAGCGAAAAACATCTTTATTTGCACAGAAAGCACGGTCCAGCAGAGATTTCATGTTGCCGGAAATACCAGCGAAGTGAACCGGGCTGCCAAAGACAAACCCATCAGCCGTTTCTGCCTTGTCCAAAAGCCGGTTTACCACGCCGTCAAAGACGCAGCGACCTTTTCCCTTGCACTGGCTGCATCCAACGCAGCCGCCAATCGGCTTTGCACCTGCCCAGAAAATTTCTGTTTCCACGCTGTCGGCCTCTAAAGCCTTAGCGATCAGGGTCAGTGCAGTATAAGTGCAGCCGGTTTCATTCGGGCTGCCATTGATGAGCAATACTTTCATCAGGAAAGCCTCCTGTCATTGAGTTGATAGTTTTAGTATAGCATATTTACCGGGTTCTGTTATAATGAATTAGAATAAAAATTGTGATGGAAAAAGTAAGGGAGGAACTCCGATGAAACATACCTGTCCGCTGCAAACGCAGCGCTGCGGCGGTTGTCCGCTGCTGGGAAAAGATTATCCCGCTCAGCTGAAAGCAAAGCAGGTTCGCATGGAAAAACTGCTGAGCCGCTATGGAAAAGTACAGCCCATTTGCGGCATGGACAATCCGTGGCATTACCGCAATAAAGTGATTTCCACATTCGCAGCTGGCAACGGTGGAAAACTTGTCTCTGGTATTTATGCTGCCGGCACGCATAAAGTATTGCCGGTACAGCAATGCTTGCTACAGGACGAAATTCTGGATCAAGTGGTGGATGCTGTCCGTGCAGCTGCACGTCGCTGCCGCTATACACCTTATCAGGAAGATTACGGAACAGGGCTATTGCGTCATGTGCTGTGCCGCCGTGGGTTCGCCAGTGGTCAGGTAATGGTGGTTCTGGTAACGGGTCAGCCGCTTTTGCCCGGTGCAAAGAATTTTGTCAAAGCGTTGATGGAAGAAGCAAAAAGGCGCAGCGTTCCGGTGACAACAGTCGTGCAGAATTACAACCCCCGCCAAACCAGTGCTGTGCTGGGTACAGAAGAAAAGGTGCTGTATGGTAAGGGGTATATTCTGGATACCCTGTGCGGTCATACCTACGCGATCAGTCCCCGCAGTTTCTATCAGGTGAATCCGGTGCAGACCGAAATGCTATACACGCTGGCGGTAAAGGCGGCAAAGCTCACTGGCAAGGAAACGGTTTTGGATGCCTACTGCGGCATTGGTACCATTGGTCTGACCGCTGCTCCTCATGCCAAACAGGTAGTTGGTGTGGAAAAGAATCGGGATGCCGTACGGGATGCCATTGGCAACGCCAAGCATAACGGCATTGCCAATGCAAAGTTCTATGCAGCAGATGCCACCCAGTGGATTGTGGATGCTGCCGAAAAGGGTCAGACTGCGGATGTTGTATTCATGGACCCGCCGCGGGAGGGCTCAACAGAAGCCTTTTTGCAGGCTGTGGCAAAGATGGCGCCACGCCGGATTGTATATGTAAGCTGCGGCCCGGACAGTCTTGCTCGTGATTTGCATCAGTTGGCGAAGCTGGGCTATCAGGTCGAGAGCATCCAGCCGGTAGATATGTTCCCCCACACCGAGCATATCGAAAATGTAGTGGCTCTGGTTCGGAAATAATAAGTTATAAAAATGCTGCCCATCTGGATTAGATGAGCAGCATTTTTCTTTGTGCTTTTAGGCATTATCGTGCCAGCGACATAGCCATACGGCGGTGGGTATGTCGAATACCACGAATCGCTATCCCATAAGCCTGAATATTTTCGGGCAGAGCCATACCCACATAGCCGGAATCACCGATGTGATGCATATCGGTTCCGGTCATTTTGCACTCCAGTGCAATGCGGCGGATGGTATCTACATCAGCGCCCTCCTGGCTGGTACCGATGGAAGTAATGGTCAGCTTGTTCAGGCTGTGTGCATAGCTGACCAGACTGCGGATATACTCGGTGGTGATACCGGGTACGGTGCCGGGTGCGGGCAATAAAATGATGTCAGCGCCAGCCTTGACAAACTGGTCGATGTCGTCCTTGGTGATAATGTTTTCGCCGCCTTCAGAAATTACACCCGAAGCGTGCATCTTGCCTGCCACCAGAACCATGTCATTGCCGACCGCGGCCGAAATTGCCCGCAGAGAAGCGGTAATGGCTTCGTTGGAAACGCCGTTGCCGGGGTTGCCGGTGAGAACAATCATATCCACACCCATATCCCGAGCCAGAACGGCATTTTCAACAGTTGCATAACGCCCGGTGCTCATCTTCCAAACAGAATCCTCATCTGCAACAGCGGCAGGGTCTACAGGCTCCAAATTGATACCCACAATGCGCCCGGTGAGTCGTTTGACCTCACGCACGGTTTCCTGCGGATCTACCTTGGGCAGAGCCTGAATAACAGGCTGGCGTACATCGAACATATTTAAGAGCAGAATGTCAGCGCCCATAGCGGCGGCATATTCTGCATTGGTAATATCATTCAAAAGTGGTGAAATTGTGCCGATGGTTTCGCTGGCTAACACACGACCCTCGCTGCCTGCCAAAGAGAAAAGCAGTTCTTGACGGGTGAGATGTGCCATTTCAGCTGGTGTCAAATCGAGAATGCGTTTTACCATAATACTATCCTCCTGTA